>LCCV01000005.1 GCA_000998135.1 Parcubacteria group bacterium GW2011_GWA2_42_14 | reverse complement strand
TTCCAATCTTACTGTTACAGGCATTCACGCTACCGGAACTTTAAGAGTTAGCGGAGCTGTTACTCTTGAGACGGCTTTAACCGTGGCCAATGGCGGTACGGGAGTAGTCACCTTAACAGACATAGTTTTGGGAAATGGAACTTCGGCGTTTACCGCCACCTCAACCCTTACCGCAAGCAAGGGCGGAACCGGCGTGGCAAGTTTTACCGCTAACGGCGTTCTTTATGGAAATGATACCGGTAATATTTTGGTAACTGCTCAGGGACCGGACAATAGTATTCTTACTGCAAACGCTGGAGCTCCCGTTTTTACGGCAACCCCGACAATGGCCTCAACATCAGTGCTTGGTTCGCTTAATACCGGAACATTAACCGCGACTTCAGGAACTTCTTATCTAAACGCTTTGTCATTAGCAACTGATTTAACGGTAGCTAACGGCGGCACCGGCGCATCCACTTTTACAACTAACGCGGTTTTGGTTGGGAATGGAACAGGAGCAATAACTACAGCGGCAACATCATCCGTAGGAACTGCCACCTCAACTCCTTCGCAGGAATTTAATGTAACCGGTGACCAATTTGTAGCCAATAGCGGAACTACTACCTTATTTATGGATTCAACTACCGCTGAAAATGGCGCTTGTATTCAAATGAAATCAACTCAAGGGCCGGTAAGAATGTATATAACGATTGATGGAACAACCCCGTCATTAAAGTTCGAACTTGGCAGTTGCAAATAATAAATTGATAATTTTTTAAACAACCATTTTATGAAAAATAAACTTATTCATTATATTTTTGTGGCGCTGTTGTTTTTGCCGGTTTCGGCTCTTGCCGTAACTGTTGACCAGTCCGTTATATTGGTTTTGCCTTCTGATTCATCCCAGTATACCGTTGCTTTGGGCGGGGCGTTTAATTCGCTTACGATTAACACAAGTTCATTTGATTTTTCAATGTCCGGAGGCCAGACCATCCGTCTTCGCTCTACTGACAAAAAAAATCTTACCAATAATTTTAACGCGGCTACCGAGTGCAAGACCGATTATTCTGAAGTTTTTCTTACTCCGGGAACGACTACTAGTATAACCGTTACTCCATCCGGAACATGCACTACCGGTAGCGGTACGGGTATAGTCGGTGGAGGAGGCGGAACTTCGGGCGGTTCAGTGTCCGTGTCAGCGCCCGCTCCCGCTCCGGCACCCGCACCTGTACCCGTTTCTGCTCCTTCGCCCGCTCCCGTACTGATTCCAGTTCCTGTGCCAGTTGCTGTTCCTGTTTTTTCAATTACTTCTGATTTATCGCTTGGTTCAGGCGGAAATGAAGTATCAGAGCTTCAGAAGTTTCTTGCCAAGGATAAAGAAATTTATCCTGAAGGACTTGTTTCCGGTTACTTTGGCCGTCTTACTCAAGTTGCTGTTCAGCGTTTTCAGGCGCGGCACGGACTTCCTCAGGTTGGGCGAGTCGGTCCGCAGACTCGTCAGAAATTGTCAGAAGTCTTTGGTTTTACTCAACAACCATCAGCGCCTGTTACTTTGCCGGCTCCCGACTTGGTTCCAGTGAAGTTTGCGTTAACGCGAGGACTTTCTTTAGGTCTTGAGGGGGGTGATGTAACTCAATTGCAGTTATTTCTTGCATCGGACAAGTCGGTCTATCCGGAAGGGCTTGTTACGGGATTTTTCGGAAGATTAACCGTGTCGGCAGTAAAGCGTTTTCAGGCCAAATACGGAATTGACCAGTTGGGAATTGTGGGGCCGAAAACGCTCGCTAAGCTGAATGAATTGATGAACGTTTCCGTTCCGCCCGTATCGCCGCCAGCTGCCCCGAGCGCGCCTGTGTCTCCCGCCGCCTCATCGGCAGATTTAAATAAAGTTCAAGAATTGCAAGCGCAAATAAATTCGCTTATGCAATTGTTGAATCAGTTGAAATCCCAGCAAGCTCAGTAATGATTGTGAATAATTGTTACTTGACTTTTATAACGCCGTTTGCTATATTTTAGTTATGTGAGTGATTTTGGGCAGCATTATATGAGCCCGGAGTACTACTTATTGTCGGTAGAAAGCCCAAGGAGCAATCCGCGGGCTTTTTACTATGTCCAAAATTTTAAGTTTTTGTTATATTTCCTTGTCATTCTGAGGGTGTCTTTTGTTTTCTCACAAAAGCCCCGGGTTCTGCCCCGCAGAACCCGTTGCTCCGCAACCCCGAAGAATCTCAAGATTTTAGACTTCTGATGTGGTTTCCGAGAGATCCTTCGCTTCGCTCAGGATGACGAAACGCGTAAGTCTTAAAGTTGAAGCCCTTGACTATTATTCTACGGTCGCTATAATAAGTGTATAATTTACACTAAATAATGCGTTAAATATGCGTGTAGGAATATTAGGGAGCGCCTGCGACCCGCCGCATAAAGCTCATATAAAAATGGCGGAAGTTGCCCAAAAAGAGCTTAAGCTGGATAGGGTAATTATTATTCCGACAAAAGTTCCTCCTCATAAGGACTTGCCCTTAGTACCCCAAGGGATGCGTTTAAAAATGGCTAAGTTGGCTGTTGGTGGAAGAAAAAATTGGATTGTTTCGGATATGGAACTCAAACGAAAAGGCAAATCGTATACCCGTGATACCATTCACGATCTTAAAAAATTTTATCCCAAAGATAAAATTTTTTGGATAGTCGGGTCCGATGCCATTGTCTCCATGCCCTGGAAATGGAAAGGGGGATGGGGAATTCTGGATTTATGCAAGTTTGTTGTTTTCCCCCGTTTGGGTTATTCGCTGAAAAAAGTTCCCAAAAATATTTTGAAAAAAGTGATTGTTTTAAAACCGATTACCAGAAATTTAGAAGAAATTTCCAGCACCAAAATAAGAGATATGTTTAAAAAAAAGAAAAGCTCATTAAAATATATTGACCGGAAAGTTTATGGATTTATAAAAAAGTATAAATTGTATATGACCCAGCTCTAATTCCAAAGTTTTGCTGAATTCTTCAATGATTATTCGCTCGGTATCGCCTATCGGCTTACATTTAATCAATTCTTTAGTATTGTTAAAGAATTAGAGCTGGGTTCATAATTTATACCTAAATTTTTTCGGTCTTGGCTAATTGGACCTCAAAATTTAGACAAATTATGAAATATCTAAAAGAAACTGAAAACCCAAAAGTAACTGTTGATGTTGTTATTTTTACGATAGAAGGAGCGGTTTTAAAGATATTGCTGGTTAAACGAGGATTAGAACCGTTTAAGGGCGCTTGGGCCCTGCCGGGAGGGTTTGTTAAAAAAGGTGAGAATTTAGCCGAAGCCGCCGCCAGAGAATTAAAAGAAGAAACCGGGGTTTATGGCGCGTATCTTGAACAGCTTTATACTTTTGGCGCTCCTTCTCGCGACCCGAGAGGCCGGGTTATAACCGTTGCGTATTTTGCTTTGATGCACAGGAAAAAATTTAAAATAGAAGCATCGTCAGATGCTTCCGAGGCAAATTTGTTTTCAGTATCGTCGTTGCCAAAACTCGCTTTTGACCATGAGGATATTCTTGAGTACGCGCTGATGCGTATTAGAAATAAAATTCAGTACACCAACGCGGTCTGGAGCATTCTGCCGGAAAATTTCACTTTGGGAGAAATTCAGAATGTATATGAAATAATCTGGGGCAGAAAAACGGATAAGCGGAACTTCCGGAAAAAAATATTGTCTCTGGGATTGCTGAAGCCCGCCGGAAAAATGAAAAAAGGATTTCGTCAGCGCCCGGCCAAGTTATACGCGTTCAAGACGAAGAAGTATGTGGAGTTGAAGCGTTTCTTTTAGCGCAATGATGCGAATCTACGAATGAAATGCTAATTTACAAATTGCGAATACTGTTCGAGCTTGTCGAGAACTTTACATTAAGGTGAACTTCTCGACTATGCTCGAAGAATAATTATTCGCAATTCGCTAAACTAGCATTTCATTTGCATCACATTTATGAACAATTTTGGATTTTTACGAATAGCCGCTATTTCCCCGCCTCTTAAAGTGGGAGATATTGGCTATAATATCAGCCGCATTTTAGAATTTGCCAAAAAAGCGGAAAAAGAAGGCGCTTCCGTTGTTTTATTCCCTGAATTATGTGTTACCGGCTATACGGCCGGCGACCTTTTTCACCAAAGAATTTTGCTGGAAAGCGCGAAAAACGGTTTGGAAAAAATACGCAAATTTTCCAAAGGAATAAATTGCGTTTTAATAGTCGGTTTTCCTATTGAACTTGAAGGAAAACTTTTTAATGCCGCGGCGGTAGTTGCCGGCGGCAAAATTTTTGGTGTCGTGCCTAAAACTTATATTCCCGGGTACAAAGAATTTTACGAGGAGAGATGGTTTGCTTCTTCGCATGACCTTCAAACAAGAGAAATAAAACTTTTTGGCGCGGCAATTCCCATTGGCGCAGATTTGCTTTTTCAATCAAAAAAACATTCTGAATTAGTTTTTGGCATTGAAATTTGCGAAGACCTTTGGACTCCTTTGCCGCCGAGTTCTTTTCAGGCCGTTTACGGCGCTTTGATGATTTTTAATCCGTCGGCCTCTCCTGAATTGGTAGCTAAGGCCGAATATCGAAAAGACCTTATTTCCCAGCAATCCGCCAGAACCATTTCTGCTTATGTGTATGCTTCTTCCGGAGTTCATGAGTCAACTACTGATTTGGTGTATGGCGGGCATTCGGTAATCGCTGAAAATGGCCATATTATTGCCGAATCAAAAAGATTTTTTAGAAACGGCGAAATGCTAGTTTCCGATATTGATATTGAGCATCTTTTGCATGATAGAGAAAAAACCACGAGTTTCGGCGAATCCGTTCATGATTCTCCGAAAAAAGATTTTAGATTTATAGATTTGCCGCTGAAACCCCGCTCCGTTAATTCTTTAAAACGAGTTATTGACTCGTGTCCGTTTGTTCCACAGAATCCGTTATTGCGTAATCAGCGCTCTGAAGAAATTTTTTCAATTCAGGTAGCAGGTCTTGCTAAACGAATTGAACAGGCAGGTATAAAAAATCTGGTAATCGGTATTTCCGGAGGGCTTGATTCAACATTGGCGCTTTTGGTGTCGGTAAAAGTTTTTGCAGCTCTTGGCCATAACTTAAGGGGCATTCACGCTTATACAATGCCGGGATTTGGCACGTCGAAGCGCACCAAGTCAAACGCATATAAGCTTTGTGAATCGTTTGGAGTTGGTATTGAAGAAATACCGATTGCCAAAACTGTTTTAGAACACTTTAAAGATATTAAACACGACCCAAAAAATCATGATAAAACTTATGAAAACGCGCAGGCGCGTTATCGCACCATGATTTTGATGGATAAGGCTAATCAACTAAAGGGATTGGTTGTCGGAACCGGAGACCTTTCGGAATTGGCGCTTGGCTGGAATACTTTTTCCGGAGACCACATTTCGCACTATAATGTGAATGCCGGAGTGCCGAAAACACTTGTTAGATACTTGGTTGATTGGGTGGCGGAAACGCAAGTTGATTCTAAAGCGAGAAAAGTTTTGAAAGATATTTTAGCTACGCCAATTTCTCCGGAATTAGTTAGAGTTCAGTTGGGGTCCGGCCTTGACGCAAAAAAAAGCCGGACATTGACGGAATCAGGCCTTATGCAAAAAACCGAGGAAATTATCGGGCCCTATGAACTTCATGATTTCTTTTTGTATCATTTTTTGCGCTGGGGCTCTTCTCCCAGAAAAATATTATATTTGGCCGGACTCGCCTTCAATAAGAATAGACCATACGGAAACGTCATTGCGGGCGAAGCGAAGCAATCTATTTATGGATTAGACAAGAGATTGCTTCGTCGCTCCGCTCCTCGCAATGACGATTCCCGGACAACCTATTCAGAAACAGAAATCACAAAATGGTTTCGCGTTTTTCTCAAAAGATTTTTCGCCAATCAATGGAAGCGCTCCGTAATGCCCGATGGACCAAAAGTCGGCTCGGTTGCGTTATCTCCCAGAGGCGATTGGCGCATGCCGTCTGACGCCGAAGTCAAAATATGGCTTGATGACTTAAAATAGTTTATTTTTTTAAGGATACTTTAGGCATTAGCATCGGACCTTTATTTTTGTATTGGATTTTTTATTTGCGCGGTGTATTATAAAAAGTATGAAAGAATCAAACGAACAAAATATAATAAAAGATAAGGAAATGCCGCTTGAATCGGCGCAAGGGCGCGAGGATGCGGTTGAATTGACACCGGAAGAAATCGAACGATTTGAAAAAATTCTTCCTAAAACCACATATTCAATGTTTAGTTTTAGTAGTTTTAATAGAATGAGGATATGGAAAAGTTTTAAGTCGTTATTTGATAACGTGAACTTTGAATATAAGATGGAATTGCTTAAAACGAGACAGGATTGGTTTGAAATGAAAAAGGGCGGCAATGCTTTTGAGAAGTTTTTGGAAGATAAAATTCGCGAATTGCTAAATAATCAAACAAGCGATGACTCCGGTTACTCGACGTATCGGCTGTTTTTGGTTTATGAGGGATTGGATTATAAAAATTCTGTGGACTTTTCTAGTGAAATTCTTGACCAGAAACGGGTTTGGGCAGACGGGGATGGAAGTATGATACATGAAATTTTAAGCTTTTTTCGCGCGTCGCAAGACCCAAAAGCAAAAGACGCGATTATCCGGTATATTGAACACGCGCTTTCTGAAGATTATAACAGAAAAGATTTTTTATCGAATGACCTTACGGGCGCCGCGTATGCTTTAAAAGACGTTCTTGGCGAATCCGCTAAAGATGTTTTTGAAGAACTTGCGGAAAAGGATAAAACATTTGCCGGTTGGTTTGAAAAGAAAAAACTTGGGCTATTGAGCGAGAAATCGCTTGTGGAGCCGAAAAAAAAGACATTTGATGAATTTGACGAGAAGAAAGAAGAGGAGCGTCTGCGGCAATTAGAAATTGATATAGATGTGTTACCGGAAAAACTTGAAAAATTTGATGATAATTATGATGATAATTATGATGATAATTATGATGAACTGTCAGATGATAATTATGTATTACCGGAAAAACGCCGTCAAAAAGAGATTGAATTGAAAGAGCTGGAAACTCCGGAGGTTAAGAAAGAACGCGAACGTTTTCCCGGCGTGAGAAAAGTCGTAGTCAAAGGATCGGTTGCCTATGCCTTCCATAAAGGAAGAGAGATGTCGCTTGCCCGGGATGTTGATTTTTATTTTGTCCGTGATGACTCTACTGATGAGGTTGTCATTGAAACGTTTGCTGATTTAAACAAGGCGAGGGAAAAGCTCTTGCCTCAGGAATACGACGCACTATCGCGTTTTATGGAAAACGCCGGTATTGAAAAAATGGAAATACAGGTTGTGCGCGCTTCAAAAAAGGTGCTTGACGAGGTGGGCCTTTTTGAGGATGAACCGGAGGTGGTTGTCTGGGACCCCGTGTTTGAAGCAAGAGGCAAAAAAGCAGATGCAGGGTTGAGTGAACAAAAGACAGCGGCTGGAGGAGGGGGTAGCGTTGAAGATTTTGACGCGGCATCAGTTCGTCTTTACAAAGAGGGCCGGCTTATGCGGGGCAAAGTTCCGGACTATTTGCGGCCGGCAAGTAAACGTTTGGCAGTATCCCTGCGTTTGGTTGATTTGGGGGAGCGTTTTGGAATTCCGGTTGACGATTATATTTTACAAACTAAGGACTACGCGGCGCTTGATGGAACTCTTCGTATCGCGGTGCCGAGGACGAATGATGACAGTGGAACATCAAAAGAAGTTCTTCGGGCAAACGTTAATCCGTTTGAAGAGGAAGATAAAGAGGAAAATGAAGAATCAGACGCATATTTTGGCGCGATAAAGGAAAAATCTACATTTCCTTTATTTCAGGTTGAGCAATCCGATGCCCTTGATCTTGCTTTTTATAATGTTGCCGTAAATAAACCGGGAGTTCTTGCTCTTATGGAAAAACGGTATTCAAATCTTGCCGGCATTGTAAAAAGGATTAAAGATGCCGGCGGCCTAAAAGAATTTATTGCCAAAGAATACGGAGATTTTTATCTGAAGCGCCAGTATTTTAATCTTAATGACCCATCTTTGGCCGGGTACTCGTTGCCGGAAGAAGAACAGGAGCGGGCATATAATATCTGGAGCAGCTATAGCACGCAAATGAAACTTTTTTCCGGCCCGAAAGATTTCTTTGAGTCATACAGCGCTCTTAATTCCGAGGCCCCGTTTCTTGAAATGAGTACGTCAGATATACTAAAACGGCTCATGAAGCCAAGGGTTGAACATTCATTGCGGCCGGAAAACAAAGATGCCGGGTCCCGGATACGAGCGTATTCTGTTTTGTTTAACGCGTATGGGTCGTATCAGCATGAATCCGAACTTGAGGGTCAGAAACGGTACCAGGCGGAAAAAGAAGAAATAAAAGATTATTTTACAAAAGAAAAAAATAAAAAGGTCCGAGCGTTTCTCGTTAAAAAGCTTGTTTCGTTTGCGAATAATAAATGTGATTATACGATTATTACTGATTTTGCGGAGCTTATACGAAAAGAAAGTATCATGATGAAAGGCGAGAAAAAAGAAAAGAAGCGGATTTTGAGTGAAGAAGGCATGCTGATGTTAAGAGCGCTTTTTGAAACGAATTATACCGACGGCAATAAAGCGATTTTTAATCTGATTGCGCATTCTGAAGTTGACCCCCGGTTGAAGCAGGCGTGTCTGAGAAATCTTGTCAATCAAAAAAGATTTTTTCCGAATAACTCTTTTGTCCGGGAGGACGCGGAGAAACAGCCGAGGAAAGTAGAATGGGATGATTATGGCGCGCTTCAAAGGGTTGAGGCAATCGCAAGCACCACGATTCGTGACCGTTTGCGGCCTCTGTCCTACCGGGCCGCCTCGGACATCCGGCAATCGGGAAAAGGAATTGTTCAGGCGAATCGGGAACGCGCGGAAAAGCTTCCGCCCGAGTTTTTCCTGCCGCTTCAGATAATTTTAAGAGACAATCCGGAACTTCTTCGGGACTGGGAAACACTGATAAGTTCCATCAAGTCAAACAAGCTTCAGGAATCGTTTTTGTATAATCTTTCAAACATGATCCCGTTTGACAGTGAGATGAGCGAGCTTGTTACCGAAAAGATTATTTCTTCAAAACAGCCTACAAAGGAACATGCGTTTTTGGCTGATCGCCTTCTGAAAAAAATACATTTTATGATTGTGCTTAAGGACCAGATGACGCGCTTATCGCGTTCATCCGATTCCCGGCAAGGTTTGCAGGCGCTTGATATCCAAAAACTTCTTGAAGAGTCAAAAGTGCCTTCTTTGTTGGAATCCTCTATTGACCAGCAGATGGTTACGGGTTTGTATGAGTTAACGGGCCGGGAAGACCTGACCAGCGATAAGATTCAGAGCTTGTTCAAGGCCTGGGATGATCCGGAGCCGATATTTCTTTATACGGCGGAGTTGGCGCGGCAATCTGTTTCGCGTTTTGGAGAGCAAGAGAAAAAAACATTAAACCTTGTCGGCGAAATGCTTTCCCATATGGACCCGCCTGATTTTCAGGATTGGAAACAATGGAGGTATTTTTCCGAGGACCCGTTTGCCAAAGAACAATTGAAAAATCTTTCAGAGGACCAAATTGAAGCGTACGCGGAAGACGAATTTACGGATCTGGGCGATGTTCTTGTCGGGCTTCTTCCGAGCGATAAACCGCGGAGGGTTCGCGAAGAAATTATTCACGCGTTTTCGCATGAAAACCCGGAAGGGGAGGATAGAGAAAGCCGGTCGCCTCTTCGGTTTGCAAAAAGTTTTCGTTCGGCTCTTCGGTCGGGCGCGTTTGACGCGGAATCGGTTTTGGAGAAGAACCTTCAGGAAATTGAACGTAAGATGCAGTCGGCTGAACAATGGTTAACGCTTGCGGATGACCGGACAATTGCCGAAAAACTTCCGGAACAGCTTAAAAAATGGCAGGATTCCGAAGTTGAAAAACGCGAAGCGCTCCGTACTCTGGGATTTCGCGGGGATGAGACGCGAAAGGAAATAGAGGATGCTCTAGTCGCGGCAAAAAACGAAAAAAATCAGGGGCTTCTTTCCAAGCTTGCGAAATTAAAACCGGGAGAGCTCCCCGAAAAAATCCAGAATTTTCTTGGCCGGTATGGGGTGCCAGCATCCGCATCAACGTATGAATTGAATAAATTTTCGGAAGATATTAAACGACATTGGGAAGAGGAGGTTTCATCAGAACCATATATAAAATTTTCTGAAGAAAGTTTTGGCCGATCTGAAAATATTAATCCGGCTGAATGGCAAGCGCTTCTCGCTGAACTGAAAGCGGTGCAGACATTTTTGCGCCTCGGGAACCTTACGCCCCAGCTTATCGCGTATAACCGTCTTGTTCCCGGCAAGAAAAAAGCAACTCTTCAAAAAGGGATTGAGTATGTAAAACATGTTTTTCGCGAAGATCAGGAGCTTCGGGGGGCGGTTGAACGCATCCAGAGTATCATTGCCGAAGAGAGCCGGCCGGTTGATAAAGACCGTCTCGCGGTGATTTTTACGGATAATCCGTTGGCGCTTTTAACAGTCGGCCGTTTTCCATCCGGGGCCGAATCCTGCCAAAAATATACGAATGGGAGTTCGGCTCTTGGTTCATACATGGCAGACGCTTCCACAAAAATGTGCATGCTTGTGGATATCAATAAGCTTCCCGAAGATATCAAAAAAGAACTTGAAGAGGCGGAAACAAATGAGAAAAAACTTAAAATTTTTCAGAATCATACGTTTGCTTTTTTAACCGCGATGGTAGGGCGCCGCCTTACGAAAATAGTGAGGGAAACCAGGGGTTTCCGTCCGCAAATTTTTCTCGAGCCCGCGTATACTCCGTTAAACCTGCAGTCAACAACGCGGCTTCTGAACGCTTATGCCGTAACACATCTCCAGCCGAGAATGGGGCTTGAACTTGTTCGTGGTGGAGGAAGTTTTCTTGTTGCTGTAGCCGAAAGCCGTAACCATATTCAATACGAAGACGGGGAATCCGGCGGGCCGGCGAATGGCGGTATGGGTACGATGAGCGGCATATATGAGATGGCGGCTCAAGCTTTAAAAAAGACCGATTATCTCATATCATAATTTGTTTTAAAAAATCGGCTTTTCAATGAGAGCCGATTTTTTGATTGAAAATTTTATGCTTGTGTGATACGAATGATGCGCAGATCTTTTTAAATAGAGAGGAGGAAAGATATGCCTAAAGAAGCGCTTTTGATTGTGGATGTGCAGAACGATTTTTGCCCGGGCGGGACTTTGGCTGTTCCTGATGGGGATATGGTGGTTCAGCCGCTAAATAATATGATTCAACTCGCGAAAGATGTCCAAATGTTGGTTGTTGCGTCTCGCGACTGGCATCCCCCTGTTACCAGCCACTTTAATGCCTATGGCGGAAAATGGCCGGTTCATTGCGTTCACAACACTTGGGGAGCAAAATTTCATCCGAATTTGCTGTTGCCAAGTAATGTTATAGTCATTTCCAAGGGCACGGAAAAAAATGAAGATGCGTATTCAGCCTTTCAGGGTTTTCTTGATAATAATGGACGTTTTCTTAGATTTTCAGTGGACGAGTTTTTAAGGAAAAATGGTTTTCAGAAATTATATATCGGCGGCCTTGCCACCGACTATTGTGTTAAGGAAACAGTTCTTGACGCCTTGCGGCTTGGCTTTGAAGTTACGGTTATTGAAGATGCTATTCGTGGGGTTGAAATTAATCCCGGGGATTGTGAACGCGCCATAAGCGAAATGAAACAGGCAGGAGCAAAATTTACCACTACCGACATTATTTTGGGTTTTTATACTCCTCCCTATGAATAAGTTAATGCAACAGAAGTAATAGTTTAGTAAGCGTAAAAATTTTACGCTTTTTCTTTTTAATCAATTATTGAAGTCCGACTTCACTAAATTTAGTGAAGTCGGACTTCGCTAGATATTAAATTCAATTTTAGTTTATCTTAACAATTGTTGAACAATCGGCCAACAATTGTTAAGATAAATTTTTTACCAGTTTTTCCTGGATAATAATTGATACCGGAATCGTTGTGTTAGTTTCTTGAAGTCGCCAGTCAAACATTTGACTTTTAGGAAATATTTTGATATAATTTCAAAAGATTTTGTTCGTTGAAATATCAATAATAATGGAGAAAAACAATGCCTAAATCCATGTTTCAGGCAGACCGCTACCACATGACTATGGGAAATTTTGCTTTGTCCGGCTATGCGGATTTGGGTGAAGGCGTTAATCTTGCAGATGTTGAAGCCACATTTTATTCGGCATTCAGGAAACTGCCTTTTGCTCCCTGCGTGGGCCATGAACGTTTGGTTGAGTATTTGACGCATATTGGCATTGATGCCCCGCGCATCCGTTTTCTTAAAAATGACCGGGCCGGGCTTGAGCGTGTTGCCGAGCTTCTTGAGAATACCCGTTTTGAAGGCATTGTGCGCGCGGTAAAACCCGGAACCATAATGTTTCCGAGAGAGCCGTTTGCCGATATTACCGGCCCGTTTGCCCTGGCCCAGCTTAGCGAAGTTAAATTTGAGCATGCTTTTGATATTCCCATGACTGTTGCCTCCCGCGCCCTTGAAATGCGTCTTGCCGCCGGGGACAGATGGCTGACTGATTTTTCTTTGAGGAGAAACGGAGAAGTTGACAGAGCGGTTGATGTTGCCCGTTATGCCTATATCGGAGGATTTAATGATACTTCTAACATGGAAGCGGGATTTCTGCTTGACCAGTTTCCGGTAGGCACCATGGCCCATTATCTTGTACAGTCTTTTATTGGTGTTCAGGAAATTGATTCCGTTACCGGCCGCCAAAAACATTTTGAGCAGATTTGTTTTGAACGGTGGCTTGACGCTCATCCCAACGGCACAACGCTTTTGCTTGATACTATTTCAGTTCCTCTGGGAATTATTCATGCCATTGCGGCCGCCAAAAGCAGTTCTATTCGCAGGGTCGCCTTTAAAGCGTGCCGCATTGATACTAAGCCGCTTGGCGATTGGAGCGTTTATGTGCAGTCTATTCTTGACGCTAACGATTTTTCAGACGTAAAAATTATTACGAGCGGAGACCATGATAAAGAATCAATTTCGGAAGTCGTGCGCATGCACCCCAAATCGTATGGATTCGGGGTCGGCACGAAAATTTTGTCCGAAGTTGAAAATGTGGCCGGAGTCATTTTTAAGGAATGTCTTATCGGAGGACACCCGACTTTGAAATGTTCTTCCATGTCAAAAGCGACTCTTCCGGGAAAACTTCAGGTTTGGCGCTATAGCGATAAGGACGGCTATTTTATCGGTGATATGATTACAACTGATGATTTTGATTTTTCTTGTCCGTGGGCAAACGCTTATGCTTCCGAGCCGCTTCTTTGCGATTTTTGGATTAACGGTAGCGCTGTTCCCGTTCCCTCCATGCAAAAACAGCGCGAATTCGTAATGCGGCAGTTAAAACGCTTTCGCGATTTGTATAATTATCCGGTTTATATCGGGCGCGGTCTTAAAACTGCTATTGAGATGTTAAGCGGTTTTATGAATAAAGATGAAAATGAATATTCCAATATAGCAATTCCTGTCGGACTTAAAGAACCCAAGGAGGGTTAAGATGAGTGACATCAAAATTTTTGCCGGAAGAGCAAATGAACCGTTGGCAAAAGCGATTGCCGCCTATGTTGAAGATAAGATATGGCACGATACATTTGAGAGGAAAACTGTTTTAGGTGTCTTGGATGACCGAAGAAATTTTAATGACGGCGAGATTTACGTAAGATACGGAGAAAATATTCGCGGAAAAGACGTATTTATAGTTCAACCGACGAATCAGCCGGATACTCATTTGTGGGAACTTGAGATGATGATTCATACCGCGCGTCTGGCTTCGGCCGAACGTATTACGGCTGTTATTCCGTATCTTGGTTATTCGCGTCAGGATTGGAAAGATAAGTCGCGCGCTCCGGTCACGGTTTCGGTTATCGCGCGCCTTCTTTGGGCATCGGGAGTTGATAGGGTGGTTCTTCTTGACGCGCATTCAAACGTTGTTGTCGGCGCTTTTGCCGCTTTGAATGTTTCATCCGACCATCTTTGGGTCCGTCCTGTTTTTGTGAAATATCTTGAGGCGCGTCAAAGCGAGTGGTGTTCGTCAAATCCTTTGGTAATTGTTGCGCCCGATATTCATGCCGGCCGGCTTGCCAGAGCTTACGCGAAAAATCTTGAAGCTGAAGGGATTGCGGTCATAGAAAAGACAAGGCCGAATCCGGGAGAGGCGCGGGTTTTGAATGTGGTGGGCGATGTTGGCGGTAAAGACGCGCTGATTGTTGATGACATGATTGATAGCGCCAAAACTACCTCTAATGCCGCCGAAGCGCTTAGGGACCGCGGCGCAAGGAATATTTTTGCGCTGGCCGCGCACGGAGTTTTTTCCGGCGATGCCCTGGAGCGCGTAGAAAATTCTCCGATTAAATTTTTGTTTGTTACTGATTCAATTCATCTTCCTTCCGCCGTTTCATCTAAAACCGGAAAATTAAGAATTGTTTCCGTTGCCGGACTTCTGGGCGAAGCAATTTTCAGAATCCACAAAAATCAGTCGGTAAGCTCGCTTTTTGAATAAAAAATAAGGTCTGAAATGTTCAGACCTTTTTAATTTTCCGAAATAACCTGCATAATCATGCCGAGAGTTGACCAGTCAGCGAGTTTTTCCGATAAAATTTCTTTCAAGGTTTTTACTTCTATATAAGTTCTTTCGGAATCGTTTTGGTTGCCGAGGGGTTCTTTGAGTTCAACCAGTTTTTTATACCATGCAAGTTCCAGTTCGGTCAGATTTATGGAAAACAAATGCGCGTGATGCGTTGAAAAAGTTCCGGTGAGTTGCCGCGAGCCATGGGGTTTTAAGCGGCTCGGTTCAAAATGAAGCCCGGTTTCTTCAAATATTTCTTCGGCGGCAAGAATTATCGGTTCAACGTTATTTTTGAACGCGGAACCTCCAGGCAATTCGTGAATAAAACCGTCAGAAGTCCTTCCGGGAGAACGGAATTCTTTTACTAGAACAATTCCTGAATTCAGCAGGTTAAATCTGTCTTTTTTCCAGAGAACTGCCGAAGAAATATCGCGGCGAGTTATAACGATGTCATTGGTTTTGTACCGATTTTCAGAGGCAATATAAATTTTAGCTTCCATGCCCCAGGCAAAAATAGAATCTTTTTTGGGGCCGCGCCTGTCAGTCCATAAAACCCCTGCGTCTTTCAGTTGATTGCCTGCTTTAAGAAGATTTTTATACCACGCCTGAAATGACTCTGTTTCCCAAATATAAAGCGGAACTTTGCATTCTCCGCCGGTTCTTTCCGCTCCTTTGCCAAGATAATTAACGGCACAGGCAAGGGTTTCCTCAAGGGTCTCAAACTGCGGAACAGAATATTTTTCGGCCATGAGTTTCAGGTATTTATTTTTTGGAGCTTCGGGGGGCGCGCCGAAAACAACTTTTCCGGAGTCAGCCCAAGTGCCCCATTCAACGTTGGTGGTAAAAGCAGGCATGGTTTCAAGATTTCTTGGTACCCAAAAAACAATAATATCGGCCTGATTCAGCCCTTTTGTTTCCCAATCAGTTTGTCCTTCATATTCGTATTCTTTAACTTCCCGCGGACCTTCTTTGTATTCGGGGTCAAACACATGTCCGTTATAATCAAGTTTTTTAAGTATTTCAAGGGCTTCCGGCCTCCATGATTTAACATCAGGGGTTCTTGGAGTGGGTCCGGCCAGAAAAATTGATTTTACGGTTTTTTCCGGAAACGGCTCTCCTGTATAAACGATTTGCATTATTATTTATCCGTGATTTGTCAGAGGACTGTTTTAATTTTATAGCATACTATTGTGTCAGACGCAAACAAAACTTGACTTTTGTGATTTTAAGAGTATAATTAGGGAAAGTTTTTTGATTTTTGAAAATTGAAAAAAGGAGAGGATAATTGTCCGAAAAAGCTTCTGGTTTGCCATTTTCGCTTGCCCCTCTTGACCCGAATTTTGTTCCGGCTAAGCCGAAAAATAGTGTTGAGGAATCCAAGGTTTTAAATCTGGAAACATCCGGAAACCTTATTGTCACGAGGAAGCGCAACGGCTATTGCCATCTTATTGCGGGGCGAAATTCTTCAATAAAAATTTATACTCGCGGCATTAAAGATGTTACGGCAAAATACCCCCATATAGTTCAGGAAATTTCTTTAATGGAAATTCCTTCTCCGTTTCTTTTGTGCGTAGAGATGCTTTTTGACAACTGCGGTAAGGATGAATTTGAGAAATTTACAAGAATTGCCAAATCGGGCAATTCGGCGGCAGTTAAACTTCAGGAAGAAATCGGATTTGCGGTTGCTATGGTTTTTGGGGTTGTGGTTTTTGGCGGGAAAGTTGTATCTTTAGAAACCCACCAGAAACGTTTTGATTTGATTAAGAATTTATTTGCCAAGCTTGATTTCAGGACTTATTATATACAGCCGGTGGAAATTCTCGGATGTTCATTTGAAAAAGCAAAAAATCTTGTTAAGGAAAAGAAATGGGAAGGTTTGGTTTTGTATGACAAGACAAAGCCGTCGGCTTTCCGCCTTGACGGAAAATCCAATCAGCCGCCTCGTCCTGAAGGATGCTGGAAATGGAAGCCGTTTAAGGAAGATGATTTTATTGTGAGGAAATGGGAAAAAGGAAGCGGAAAGAATAAGAACCGTATGGGCAAGCTTTATCTTTTGCAGATTGATTCCAAAACCGAAAAAGAAATTAATTGCGGCGAGGTGGGTATCGGATTTACCGATGATGAGCGAGAAGATTTTACTCGAAAAAATTATCCGCTTGTTGTTCAGGTAAAATTTGAAGAGCGTTTTGCGTCGGGCTCGCTTCGCCATCCCGTGTTCATGCGGCCTCGCGAAGACAAGAGACCGGAAGAATGTATGTTGCCCGTTGAATTAGAAAAAGGCGAAGAATAAAAAAATCGGCCGATTACTCGGCCTTTTTTAATTTAGAACGCTGATATCTTCTGAAATTGTATTTCGTAATTCAATGTTACATAATTATTGCTCCCGGATATTGCCAGTAATATCGCAGATGGCCGTCCGGAAAGAAAATTAAGTTTCGCAATTCTTCGGAATTCGGATTTACAGAAAGGCAGTTATTAAGGCAGACATTTTGGCCTTTAACGTCAAAAACAATTGCTCCGTGTGAAAGACGCAGTACGCGGTTGCCGTTTTCTTCGATATAATCAAAAATTTCTTTTTTCTGCTTTTCGGAAAGGTGGTGCTGGTTGGTCCAATTCCATACCGCGTAATTTTCGCTTTCTTCGGGCTTGTTTACCGGTGTTAAGGTCAGCTGTTCAACCTCGTTTTCTTTGGCGAAAGCCATGAGGTTTTCAATTTTTTCTTTGCTGTCAATGAAATCATTGGCAAGGATGCAGGTAAGGCGTACCGAAAATTCATGTTCGTGAAGCGTTTTAATCAAGGCGGGCAGGTCAATGTATTGTTTTTTATGCGGCAGGTAAACTTTCCGGTTTTTTCCCGGTTCGTAGTGCGTTATTGATATGGCAATGGTGGTCAGGCCGCGAGCATACCATTCTTTAAGGTGGGAGGAATAAATTTCCGGTTTTTCCGCAATCAAAATTCCGTTGGTTTGGAGTTCAATCGGCGCGAAATTAAATTCCGCCATTTCATCAAGAAATTTTGTTATTTGTTTGGGGAATAGCGTCGGTTCTCCTTTGCCGGTAAACATGGCGGTATGAGTCCCGTAATTTTTAGCAACGCGGCAGGCGGTCTTGAATTTTTTCCAGTTAACTTTGGGTTCAGATAGTTCAACGCTCAAAGCAGGAGTCATTTTGGAAATACAGAAAGGACAACGGGCATTGCAGGCCTCGCTTCCCGCGATAATGCTGAAAGTTTGAATTTTCAAAGTTCTTACCAGCGCGTTTATCAAGCGCAAGTAGTTATTAATATAACATAAATATAAAGTATTGACAAGTTCGCCGATTAGTGCAAATATAAAATAGCAAGTACTTTTACAGTTTTTAGTTAAAAGGCGTATGGCTAAAAAAAACCCAATAATAAGAGTTATAAAATTGCTTAAGGCCAGAAAAAAGGAGGTCGGTTTTTTGTTTTTGCTGGTCATGGTTTCTTCCGGTTTTGATATTACCGTGCCGTTTATTTCCCAAAAGCTTATTGATAAGCTGATTGAATTTTTTAAGGACGGGGGAGTTCCGCCGATAAAAATGTTGATTTTTTCCGCCTTGGGCATCCTGGTAGCAACACTTATGAGCAGTATTATGCGTTCTTTATACGATTATAATCTGTTTAAAAATGTTACTCAGATTGAAGATGATTTGCGGCGCAGGGTTTTTGAGAAATATGTGAAGCTTCATGTTCTATTCCATCACGGGTCATCCAGCGGCCAGATTATCGGAAGGCTTGAAAGGGGCGCTACTGCCGTTTACGCTATTCTGCATGATATTTTCGGCCATAATCTTTTGCCGCCGCTTATTGTTTTTGTCGGAGTTATGACAGTGCTTTTGTATAAAAACGCGTGGATCGCGTTAGTGGTGTTTTTGCCCTTGCCCGTATATATCTTGAGTGTCAAAAGAATTACCGAGAAGATTTATGAAATTGAAAAACAGGCCAACGACAAATATGAAGCGGTAACCAAAGAATCCTATGACGTGGCCGCCAATATTTTTACGGTAAAGAAATTTTTTCAGGAAGAAGAGGAAGCAATAAACCAATCCCGCCTGCTTCGTGAATTTCGCGAGGTTCAGTACAGCGCCGAAAGATTATGGAGTGTTATGGGCAATATTCAGACGTTTATTTCCACGCTTTCAAGGATTGGGATAATACTTGTCGGCGGTTTTTTGGTGGTTTGGGGAAAAAGCAGTATCGGTGAATTCGTGCTTTATATTACCTTGCATGGAATGGCTTACGCGCCCATGGCCCAGCTTTCCCATGTTTTTCCGCGGCTTCGCAGGAATACCGCCCGCGTGGAAAGGCTTTTTACCGTTCTTGATGAGCCGGTTTTGATTGTTGACAGGCCGGGAGCAAAAAATCTGACAGCGCATAAGGATTCGGTTGAATTCAAAAATGTTTCATTCCGTTATTCGGAAAAAAGGCGCTGGGCATTGAACAACGTGAACGCGACGATACCCGCCGGAAGCACGGTGGCGTTGGTGGGGAGGAGCGGCTCCGGAAAAACCACTTTCGTAAATCTTTTATTGCGTTCTTTTGACCCGGAAATCGGCTCGGTCTTAATAGACGGAAACGACTTGAGAAACGTTACCAGAGAAAGCCTTTTGAGCCAGATTGCCGTAGTGCCGCAGGAAGTTGACCTTTTTTCCAGGACGATTTTTGAGAATATCGCTTACGGCAAACGGGAAGTTGATAAAGAAGACGTTATTAGGGCGGCCAAAACAGCTTTATCCCATGATTTTATCGTCAATACGGAACATGGATATGATACGCTTGTCGGAGAACGGGGAATTAAATTATCCGGAGGAGAACGCCAGAGAATCGGCATTGCCCGCGCAATCCTTCGCGACCCTTCTATTTTGATTTTGGATGAAGCCACGAGCCATCTGGATACGGAAAGCGAACGATTGATTGCTAAAGCAACTGATGCCCTTATTAAAGACAGGACGACATTTATTGTCGCTCATCGTCTTTCTACTATTCTTGGGGCGGATATGATTTTGGTTTTTCGCGGAGGAGAATTGGAAGCAATGGGCAAGCATGAGGAATTGCTTAAAAAAAGCCCGACGTATCAAAAACTTTATTCCATGCAATTCAGTAAATAATTTTTAAAAACAGGCCGCAGGGCCTATTTTTATGTATTCGTATATTTGTATATTGAAAAGAAATTCGTATATTCGCGATTACTCTAGCGGAAAGCGAATTTTTCCTGCAAGCTTTTGAAAAAGTAGTTTTTTTCAAGTTCGGCGAATCGCACCAGTCTTTCCGAGCGCCTGATGATTATTTTATCTCCTTTTTGCAGGGAGATTATATTTTCCGTATCCGTGGTTAGGACGACATCTGCCGTTTCGCCGGTTTTTTTAATAATGAAACGATTTTGTTTTCTGAAATCCTTTATTTTTAAAATTATATTCCTGTTTCTTTTTATAATTAAGCTTGGAGTCGGGATATTATGGTCCAAAAGCTCCGTAATAATAAGACACTTTATATCCGGCATGACAATGGGGCCGTGGGCTGAAAGATTGTAAGCGGTTGTTCCGGTAGCGGTGGCAATTAATACTCCCGTGCCGTGAATATACTGCACCGGATGGTTATCAACAAAAACTTCTATGTCAACCATTCCTAGAAGGTTTTGCACGGCAACGTCATTTAAGGCATAAGCCGAAAATATTTTTTTATTTTTCCGGTAAATAACGGCTTTGATAAGCATGCGGGGAAGAGCGCGGTACTTTTTTTTGAAAATTTTGGAAATTCCGGAAAGAAAATTTTTCGGTTCCCGGACTGAAGCTAAAAAACCGACATGGCCTAAATTAAGGCCGAAAATAAGAGAATTCCATTTTTGATATTTTTGGCTGGCCTCAAGAATGGTGCCGTCTCCGCCAAGAACGATAAGTAGATTGGGAGCATCTTTTTTTTGTTTGGGGAAAATGCCGGTTTCAAGAAAAATAGTTTCCGGATAGCGCTTTTTAATCCATGATTTTATGCGTTTTTCCCAGACGGGCGCTCTCGGGTTGGAGCCGCGGTAATAAAAGGATATTTTTTTAAAAGGTGTTTTAGACATATACAAAAATTATAGCATAGGTTTTTTTGTACGGATATAGCATTAATTATCCAAATATAAAACGCTGCATATTACCTGTAGCATTTTTAATTTATGATTTCCTCAATTGGTGATGCGGAGTAAGAAAATACAAGATAAAGAATAATGGCAATAAAGTCTGAAGCAAGTCCCGGCCCAATGCGCATGTTGTTCGGGTTGTTTCTTATGGCTTCGTAAGCCTCAATAACCCTTTTTGCGAATTTCGGCTCTTTGCTTTTTAGAAAAGCATCGAGCCCTCGTTTTACGTCAGGATAGACGAGGACAAATTGGCGATTGTGTATTATGCCGGCAGTATTTCTTTTCTTTTCCTCATCTCGAAGCTCCTGGTAATAATAGTTAAAGACATTACTAGTATTGCGCACTTTTACCGGATACTTATGTTCAACTGCGCTTAGCCGATTTCCCAACCTTTTCATTTTGATTAGCCAGGCAACGTCTGCTGGTGTTGTATCTTTAAGTACATCTTTCGTTTTTTCAAGAATCCATAAAATGTTTTTTCTGGAATCTGGATCATGCATTGATTGTGCGATTGCGATGGGAAATAAAAATTCAATGATTCCTTGATTTATTTTTCCGCCGGCCCTTCGTATTTTGCTAAGCGCCATTGCTTGATAGCAAAATTGATATGAACTCTCGGCTGTTCTGTGTTTTTGAATGTAGTCGGCAAGGTGGGAGAATGCCAAGCCGATATTGACACCCCCGCTTACAAACATTTCTAAAGTTTTTGATTCCTTTATGTCTTGAAGGCGGGTGGTAGCACCCGGTTTATCGGGGATTGGTTCAAGTGCGGCTGCTAAAGCAACGTTACGAGCAATTCTTTCCGATAAATTCAAAGAATGTTCTGCAGACAAAAGAATATTTTTAATCTCTTCGTTGAGAGAAAGATAAGGAAGAATTTCCTTTTTTGCAAAAACGGAAGAGGGTATTTCCGTAAATATACCTTTCCGGAATAATTCTTCAATGATTCCCTGCACGTCCCTATTGTAAAAAATAAGAATATTTTTTATTTCTCCTGGACGAATATGCTGTTTCCCGAATTTATCGTTTTTTCTTGTTGTTAGAGCGTCATAAAAGTCGGCCAGGGCCAGGAGACGGGCATATTTTTCAATAAGTTTTTTCGTTTTTTTACCATATGGCGCTGAAGACTTTGGTAATTTTTTAGGATAGGGGTGATGGCCAAATCGGTGATGACGAAGTAAAATTTCTGCAGAAAAATCGTGGATGTCGCGAAGCATAAAATAACCATATAGCGGGTGAGGTTTAATTTCTTCAAAATCTTTTTTATTAAATCCCTTTGTTTTTCTTAATATATGTGGGTCTATTAGCGCTTTTCCGATATCATGGAGAAGTCCTGCATAGAAAAGGGGCTTAGGATTGAGTGAGAGGTGGTTTGCCATACTTGAACCCAGAATTCCGACGCGAAGTGAGTGAAAATATGTTGCGGGGTCTCTGCGTTTAATGATGTCAAGATACAAGAGAATCGAAGTTTGTTCAGGCATTCCGATATTTAAGCGACTGAACGTCTGATAGAGAAGTGATTCGGTTTTAGACACAGCAGTCCTCGTTTCCTTTATAGCGTAAGGCATATTACTATTTTATCATTCTTTTATCAAAATTGCAATGGGTTGACAAAAAATGTTGAAGAGTATAATTTAATTAGTGTAAGATATAAACCAAACTGGTCTTTGAAAATGGCAAAAAATGCGGAAAAAGACAATCTTGTCGGAATTCGTGATTCGGTAAGAGGATGCCTGGTTGGCATTGCTGTTGGTGATGCATTAGGCATGCCTTCCGAAGGAATGACCCGCCAGGATATTCTGAAGAATTTTGGCAGAATTATCGGTTTTTGCGATTCGCAATCGCGTTTTTCACGAGGACTTGCCAAGGGCCAGTGGACCGATGATACGAAATTAACTATTGCTACTGTCGGCGGATTGATTGAGTCGGTAAAAAGCAATGCTTTTGGGAATTTATACGTAGTTGGCTTGGCAATGTTTGTAAATTATATCCAAGCGCTCGAGGAACATCAAAAACGCGGATTTGGGAAAACTACGCGCGAATCATTAACTGCGCGTATGGAAGGTAATAATCCTTTTGATGGAAGATTTCCAACGCGTCCTGGCAACGGCTGCGCCATGAAAAGCGCCATACTTGGGATATTTTCCGATCTTGGCGCGCTCTTTAATAAAGATTTTGGCGAATACGATGAAGAAGAATTAGTAATCATGGTTTCCATGCTTACGCACAATGATTCGCGTTCCGTTGTCGGAGCGATGTTGCAAGCGCATATTGCCGGTTTGTTTTTATTTGGCTGGGATTTAAGAAACGAAGATAATTTTTCCTGGATATATGAGCAGGCAAAATATTATGAAGATTTGGTTATTAAAATACCTTACGTTAAGGACGGCACGCCAAAAATTTCAGAAATTCTTGCAAAAATTCCCCCATTGCTTGGAGCCACAGATGAATTAATTGCGGATGTTTTAAAGACTGGCGGAGCAGTTTATGAAAGTTTTCCGACTGCGTTGGCTTATGCCATTAAATATCAGGATGATTTTCGTTCGGCGGTCCTTGCCGGAGCCAATGCCGGAGGCGATACCGATACCATCGCGGCTATGACCGGAGCTTTGGTCGGAACCAGAGTAGGTTTAAGCGGAATTCCCGATGAGTGGAAGCGGGAGCTTGAAGATTATGAAAATATTGTATCTTTGGCGGATAAATTAGTTGATGCGGTCAGGGATTTGCCGGATGGCGAGTGAAAATGGCCTTTCGTATTTGCCGATTTAAGATGAAGCTCCGACCAGCAAGCCGGTCGGTATTCGGCGAAGGAGAATAAATTTTTACAATTGAACCGCCCGACATAGACTCCACATATAGCGGAGTCGGTCTAGGGGCGGTTTTTTGTTTTTATCTATCTACTTCTACTTGACACGGATATGGGGCGGGAGTATAATATAATTAGTGTAAGATATACACTAAGTCGGCCCTAAATCGCGCTTATAGCGTGATCGGGTACGGCAGGAGGTCTTTGAAAAATGAAAAAAGCGGAAGAATCCAAAGTTTTTGATGTTATTATCGTGGGTGGCGGGGTAACAGGTACGGCGTTAGCTTATGTTTTAAGCGCTTATGTTAAATCTTCGGCGGACCACTCCACCGGAAAAAAGATAGCTCTTCTCGAGAAGAATTCCGGCGCGGCCGAAGTTAATTCTCATCCGCTCAACAATGCTCAAACATCACATGACGGCGGAACTGAAACAAATTACGGTCTTGCCCACGCGCTTGAGGTTAAAGTCGGAGCTGTTGCCTTAAGATGTTATGTGGAGGCGCGAAAGGACAAAGGCCTTTTTAAAAAAACACACCGGATGGTGCTGGCTGTCGGAGCGGGTGAAGTCAAAAGAGTTAAAAACAGGTTTGAAAAATTCAGCCCGTATTATGAAGACATTCGTCTTATCGGCCCGGAAGAACTTGCTACTCTAGAGCCGATGGTCATGAAAGGACGCAACCCGGACGAGCCGGTATGCGCCATGGTTTCGAGTGAAGGTTATGCCGTAGATTATAAGAAACTTTCCGAGTCTCTTCTTGACGACGCAAAAATGGTTAACAAAAATCTTGATGTTTTCTTTAATGTGAAAGTGCAATCCGTTCGAAGAGAAGGCGGCGTTTATGTTCTTGAAACAAATGATGGAGTATTCGTTGCGGAGGCGATTGTTTTTGCCGCCGGTTCCTACAGTCTGCTTTTTGCGCAAGAACTCGGATATGGATTGAATTTGGGCCTTTTGTTGGTTGCCGGAGATTTCTTTTCCGCACCCGAATTGGTTAACGGGAAAGTTTACCGGGTGCAGGTTGAAGGAAGGCCGTTTGCCGAAATTCACGCCGACCCGGATGTTTTGAATCAAAGAGTTACAAGATTCGGCCCCACCACCAAACCGCTTCCGCTGATGGAGCGCCATCACTATGAGACATTTTTTGATTTTATAAGATTGCCGATTGTTTCTTTGCGCGGGGCATGGTGCCTTGCGAAAATTATCTGTAAGAATAATCTCTTTGGCTATGTATTCAGGAATATGGTTTATAGTTTGCCGGTTGTCGGGAAATTCTTCTTTTTGCGGGAAGCGCGGGTCATTATTCCGACTATCCGTTACGCTGACCTTAAAATCCGCAAGGGCGTTGGCGGAATCCGTCCGCAGATTGTCAATCTTGATACGGGGGAACTCGAGATGGGTGATAAGACGATTGTGGGAGAAAATTGTATTTTTAACACCACCCCTTCTCCGGGAGCTTCGGTATGCATTAGAAACGGCAAGCGCGATGCGGAACAAATAGTAAAGTTTTTCCGGGGAAAATATTATTTCGATTACGAAACGTTTGAAAAAGACCTCGGAACCCGGAAAAAGGAGGAAAAATAATGAAAGACGTGATGGCCGGCGATATTTTTCCCGCGCGTGAAGCAATCGCGTTAATGGATGAGGTTGATTTAAGCCCTCCTATTGAAGTTCCGTTGATTCCCGCGAGCGCGTTTCCCGAAAATATTTCCCGGGAAGAGCGTGAATTTTTGCGGGCCGAAATAGCGCGGCTTAAGAAAGAACGAAATGCCCTGATTCTTGCTCATAATTACATGCCGCCTGACGTGCAGGATGTTGCCGATGCAATCGGCGATTCATTGTATCTTGCCCAGCAGGGCACGGCTTCGGATGCCGATGTATTGTGCGAAGCCGCAGTGCTTTTCATGAATCAGATTTTGGCGATAATGGCGCGGCCGCACCAGAAAGTTCTTGCGCCGAGTTTGGAAGCGCTTTGTTCTCTTGCCGCGCATGCGGATGTCAATAAAATCCGCGCCTGGAAGCGTGAACACAGCGATGGGGTTGTGATAAGTTATGTTAATACCTATGTTGACGTGAAAGCGGAAAGCGATTATTGCTGCGCTTCGGCAAATTCCGCGAAGGTCATAAAATACGTGATTGAACATGAACCCGGCCGTCCGATTCTTTTTCTGCCGGATGTGTATCTCGGGTTTTATGCCGCAAAACTTCTTGAGAAAATGGGCGAGCCGCTTGACCGCTTGTTTCTTATGATGGGGGCCTGCCATGTGCACGACCGCATCAAGCCGCATCATGTTGAGGAACAGCGTAGGCTTCATCCCGGGGCCGCCGCGGTTATTCATCCCGAGTGCGGATGCACGTCCGCGTGCATGCGCCAGATTGCGAGCGGCATGGTGCCGGAAGAGATGATGCAGTTTCGTTCAACCCAGGGCATGATTAAGTTTGTCAGGGAAACCCCTGAACAAACGGTAATCGTGGCAACCGAAATCGGTAATATCCATCCGATGTCAAAAGCCGCTCCGGAAAAAAAGCTTATTCCGGCAAATCCCGAAGCAGTATGCGCTTTTATGAAACAAAATACGCTTCGCGGAGTGTATGAGTCGCTTCGCGACCTTAAGTATGAAATTACCGTTGACCGCGATCTTGCGGAACGTGCCAGAAAACCGATTGAGCGCATGCTGTCAATCGTATAGGGAAAGGAGAAAAAGCCATGAACGAAATTTATATCCGAAGAAAGCTTGAAGAGTTTTTGTCGGAAGATTTGGGGTCGCTGGAAGTTAATCCCGGACCGAATCCTGAATATGTTACCGTCCGAATTGTCGTCCAAGACGTCGGAATTTTTTGCGGCGGAAGATTGATTAAGCCGGCTTTTGACCTTTTGGCCCAGTATGACGTTCATCTTTTAGACATGGTTCAGCTTTTGGACGATGGTACATTATTCTCGTCCGGTGATGTTTTGGCGGAATTCAGGGTGGAGAAAGAAATTTTGCGAAACGGCATCAGAATTGTTTTGAATCTTCTTGGCCATTTAAGCGGTATCGCGACCAATACCAGAATGAAAGTAAATGAAGTTAGTGGCACAAATTGCAAACTATTGGATACGAGAAAAACTTTGCCCGGACTTAGGGCGTTTGAAAAATACGCCGTTAAGGTCGGCGGAGCTCATAATCACCGCCCGGGAAGATATGCCGGAATTTTGATTAAAAAAGAGGATATCAAAATTTACGGCGGTATTAAAAAGGCGATTGATAAGGCCTCGGAAGAAAAATCTCATCTTGTCGAGATTGAAGTTGAAGTGGAAAATTCGGAACAATTGGAAGAAGTTGTAAGAGACGGAAGGATTCGTTATATTCTTCTGGATAATATGTCAATTGATGAAATGAAGAAAGCGGTTCACAGGGCGGGTTGCCTGGTTACGCTTGAGGCGTCAGGCATCGGCGGCGAAGATTTAAAAGAAGTCGCCGAAACCGGAGTTCATTATATATCGCTTAGTTCTTTGATTCTCGGAGCGCGTCCGATTAAGATGCATATGATAATTGTAGAAGCGGGTAAACGCGGATAGTATTGCAATCCGGGGGATAGCAATGCGGATAAACGCGGAAATTTAAACGGCGGCAGAAATGCCGCTTTTTCATTTGCAGAGTTTGTATTTTTTGCTTTATATTTAATATATACCCCTTTTGAATTGGGTGATAATGGCCGGCATTCACATAAACCCCGTTACTTTCTCTAGATAGGCAGTGATAACAGGCACTCACATAAAGACAATAGAATTGGAGTTAAACCTTATCACGGTCTTTTTGGAGGAAAGTAACGGGGTAAAGACAATAGTATTGTTCCCTGTTTGTCTGAAATTTTATCGTGTACATACGGTAAAATTTAAGGAACAAATAGCAATCCGCTAAAGCGAAGCGGCGGTGGAGAGTTAAACCCCCTTTTCGCCATGTTCAGGAAGGGTATTTTAATTATCGCGTATCAGTATATTGGAAATATGACTGTAGAAATAAAGGAAAATATAAATCTTTCTGACTTTTCCGTATTTAAAATTGGGGGGCCGGCAAGGTTTTTCGTTGTGGTTAAATCGGAGGATGATTTGTCAGAAGTTTTGAACTTGGCCAAGGATAAAAAATTGCCCATTTTTATTCTGGGCTCCGGTTCCAATATTCTTGTTTCGGACAAAGGATTTGACGGATTGGTTATAAAAATGGATTTGCAGGATTTGAGGATTGAGGATAAGAAAGTTTATTCAAGTTCCGGCGTTTCCATGGCCCGAGTTGTTAACGAATCAATAAAAGCCGGCCTTGGCGGATTTGAATGGGGAATTGGCATTCCGGGAACAATCGGCGGTTCTGTCCGCGGTAACGCCGGGTGTTTTGGAAACGAAATGAAAGATGTGGTTGATACGGTTTGGGCGATTAATACCAAGGATTTTCAAAAATCAATTTTTACCAATACCGAATGTGATTTTCACTATCGCGATTCCTATTTTAAACATTCTTCAAGTTTTGTAATTGTTTCCGCGGTTTTAACTCTTCCGCCGGGAGACCTTTGGGCGTCGCGAAAAAAAATCCTTGAATATACGACTCATAGAAGTGAAACGCAGGACATCGGAACAAAATCAGCCGGCTGTATATTTAAAAACATCCCCTGGGAGGATGTTAAAAATAAACAGGTCGTGCTTAAAGAATTTATCGACCTTCAACAATTTTTAAATCGTTCGACTCTGCCCGCTTCTTACCTTATTGACCAGGCCGGACTCAAAAATAAAAAAATAGGCAAGGTTTATGTCTCGCCGAAACATGCTAATTATATTATTAATGAGAGGGGAGGTACTGCGGAAGAAGTTAGGATGTTGATTGCGCTCATAAAAGAGCGTGTTCATACAAAATACAATATTTTTTTGGAGGAGGAGATACAGTTAGTCGGCTTTTGATTATCACTAATCAATCTCCAATTTATTCTCTAATAATCTCTAATAACGATTCGTTTAAGCAGGATTCGCGATAATTAGTGATAAAAATTCGCGAAAGATTTGCGATTTAAATAAAGGTATCCAAATACCCCCATGTCTGAAGCTTATCCGAATCTTCAAGCCACCTATGTCCTATATCTACGCGGTAAAACATGTTTGGAACCATGATGTTTTTGATGCGGGAGTAAACTTGGCGGCGCGCCTCTTCAACCGTAGTGCCGGAACCGGTTACTACCATGAGTACCCCGGATTCGCCGGCAATTCTCCAAACCCCGTCGGCTAATTTAATGTCTTCTATGTGTATGCCCTCAAGGCTGTCGTTTTTTTTGAAAAGAATCGGAAGGTCTCGGTAAAGTTCCGTTGTCTCTTTATCGCTTGAACGGACAAGATAGGTGGGCACCATTATTCGTACGCCGATTTGGAATCCCTTTTTTGTTTTCAGTTCAAATGTTTCTCCTCCCGCGAGTTTATAAAGAAATTCTCCGGCCGGCATGAGAATGCCCTCAAGTTGAATTTCAATAGTGGGGTATCCGAACCTGCATGTCCATTCAAGCGGGTAGATGCCTTTTCCGTTTACGATGCAGTTGATGTCCACATAGCCGCTATAGCCCGATTCTGCCAGCGGCGCTTTCATTTTTTCAAGAGTATGTTTAAAAAGTCGGTTTGGTTCGCTCCAGAACATCAATGTCCCCATTTCACCGGCAAACGGGCCGATATCTCCCGGAAAGATGCGTTTATGCTCGAAATTGACGTTAATGGGATAAATAAAATCTTTCCCGTTGAAAAAAGCGCCTACGGCGATTTCCACTCCCGATATGAATTTTTGGAGCTGAAACGTCGGCGCTTTTTTTGTCCATACGGTTTTATTTTGTTCAAGGAGCTCCAGAAGGTCTTTCCCGTCTTCTTCCTGGCCGATAAAAAGCAGTCCCTTTTCTCCCGATGGCATATTGCCCGATGGTTTAAAAACATAGCGGTCCGGGTTTTTTTTGATGAATTCTATTGCTTCGTCATAATTCGCAAAGTGCCATTGGGGAAGAATGTTTACCCCGTACTTTTTAAGTTCCGTTTGTCCGAATTCCCGGTTCATTTCCAGTTCATCCGTATACTTGTTGCCCCCTATTACAAGTTTGCCCTTTTTTTTCAGTTTTTCCGCTACCGGGCCGAATTCTACGTCATCGAAAATTATTACGTCCGCCCAGTCGGTGTGCTCCTCCCAGTCGGAAACCTTTTCAAGAAAACCGTCATATACATCAGCATCGCTCTTTGATTTTATAAAAATTTTAACTTCATGCCCTTCTTTTTTAAGCGTCCACGCCAAATCGCCGCTTAGGGATTCAAGCGATACAAAAAGAAATTTTTTCTTTTCCAATGCTGTTTGATTTCCGTTCATTGTTGTAAAAACCCCCGCAAGCGTGTGCGAGGGTCCTCCCCGGCGATCAATAAAAAAGAGTAACTATTTTAAGTTTATGATAAATAATTTTTTGCGTCAACTGTGGATAAGTGCCAATTTTGTTTACGCGCAGTTTCGCTGAAGGCGAAACGAGCATAAATATAAAATTGAGCGCCATGTTTTGAATAAATCTTATATCAGCAAACCGGTTTGCAAACCGGTTTGCTTGCTTGTAATAAATTATACTGTTATACTTAAGATAAGTATGAAATTCAATTTAAAAACAACCGGATTTAGCATTGACGCCCCTTTGCGCGTTTATGTTGATTTAAAAATAGTAAGGATTGTTGCCAAGCTATTAAAGGACGAAAATTTGGTTAAGCCCGCCTCTCTTGATATTGAGATTGAAAGAGAAACCAGGCATCACCAAAAAGGCAGGATTTGGCGGGCGGAAGTTAATTTGGTTCTCCCGAAGGTATTTTTAAGGGCTGAAGCCGAGGCGGAGGATATTCGTTCTGCTATTGATATGGTTCAAGCGGAATTATCTGCCGAACTTAGAAAATATAAAGAAAAGCGCGCCGACAAAAATAGGCGGCGGCAAAGAATTGTCATGGAAGAATTAAAGGTTGACCCTTTGGCAAGGATAAAAAGGAGAAGATAGGAAAAACTGCTGTAACAGCAGTTTTTAGTTGGCTTTAAAAAAGGTGCCAAATGATATATACTTAAACCTGTTATTATGTCTTCTATCCTGTCTAAAATTTTAGGAGATTCCAATGAGCGGTATATAAAATCCGTTCAGCCCTTGGTTGACCAAATCAATTCGCTTGAGCCGGAATTTCAGAAGTTGTCGGCGGATGAACTTAAGCAAAAAACCGTTGAGTTTAAGAAAAGATTGCTTGCGGTGAGCGAAGCCGAACCGTTGGGGGGCGGAGAAACGCTTGATGACATTTTGCCCGAAGCATTTGCGGCTGTTCGCGAGGCCGCGCGAAGAACATTAAATCAGCGGCATTTTGACGTTCAGCTTATCGGCGGAATTGTTTTGCATCAGGGCAAAATCGCTGAAATGAGAACCGGCGAGGGAAAAACACTGGTGGCCACTCTTCCTTTATATTTAAACTCTTTAACCGGCAAGGGATGTCATTTGGTTACTCCCAATGATTATTTGTCTCGCGTGGGTGGCGGGTGGATGGGTCCGGTTTACTATGCTCTTGGTGTTTCAGTAGGTGTTATCGCTCATGATTTTTCGGGAATTTATGACCCGGATTTTCAGGCAGAGCCGTCGCATGGCGACCCGCGGCTTGACCATTGGAGGCCTTGCTCCCGGCACGAAGCCTACGGAGCGGATATCACTTATGGCACTAACAACGAATTCGGTTTTGATTATCTTCGGGATAATTTGGCCTATGACATCAATAATTTATCCCAGCGAGAGCATAATTTCGCGATTGTTGATGAAGTTGATTCTATTTTGATTGATGAAGCGCGAACCCCCTTGATAATTTCCGCTCCCGACGAAGAATCAGCGGATTTATATAAAACTTTTTCACGCATAACTCCGCGTCTTGAAGAAAACAATGATTATAACGTTGACCATAAATTAAAAGCAGTTTCCATAACCGAACCTGGAATTGAAAAAGTTGAAAAAATCCTTGGCATTAAAAATTTATACGAGGAAAAAGGATTCAGATATGTCCGGTATCTGGAGCAGGCATTGAGGGCGCAAGCGCTTTTTCATCTGGATAAAGATTATGTTGTGAAAGACGGCGAAGTAATTATTGTTGATGAATTTACCGGGCGTCTTATGCCTGGTAGGAGATGGTCCGAAGGGCTTCATCAAGCAATTGAAGCCAAAGAAAATGTGCAGGTTCAAAGGGAGTCACGAACGCTCGCTACCATCACTTTTCAAAATTATTTCAGGATGTATGCCAAGCTCGCTGGCATGACCGGAACCGCGGCAACCAATGGAGAGGAATTCCATAAGGTTTATAAGCTTGATGTGATTATAATTCCGACGAATAAACAGCTGATACGGCGCGATTCCCCGGACCTTATATTCAGAACAGAAACAGGAAAGATGAGAGCCGTAGTTAATGAAATTAAAGAAAGGCATAAGCTGGGTCAGCCGGTTCTTGTGGGAACAGTATCCATTGAAAAGAACGAACGATTGGGCGCGCTTCTTAAACGTGATGGGGTCCCGCATGAAATTTTGAACGCCAAGAATCATGAAAGGGAAGCAAATATTATTTCGCAAGCAGGACGTTTGGGGGCCGTTACTATTGCCACCAATATGGCCGGTCGCGGTGTTGATATTATTTTGGGGGGGAATCCGCCGAGCATTGAAGAGGCCCAAAAGGTTAAGGGGGCAGGCGGTCTCCATGTCATAGGCACCGAGCGGCATGAAGCCAGACGTATTGATAATCAGTTGCGTGGTCGTGCCGGTCGTCAGGGCGACCCCGGTTCAACGCAGTTTTTCTTATCTCTGGAGGATGAAGTTATGAGAATTTTCGGGTCGGAGAGGATAAAAAGTATGATGGAGTCGTTCGGAATTCCCGAAGACCAGCCCATTGAAAATAAAATGGTTTCCAAAGCCATTGAAGCGGCACAAGCCAAAATCGAGGGCTTTCATTTTGATTCCCGCAAGCACATTTTGGAGTTTGATGACGTGATGAATAAACAAAGGAATTTTGTGTATAAGTTGAGAAACGAAATTTTGCGCGGTTCGACTTCGCTCACCGCAAGCGGCGTCCATCCTCATAAAGAAAAAATCATGGAGTTTGTTCAGGAGGAAGTTTCTATGGTTGTTGATTTTCATACTGCCGGATATCGTTCCGATTGGAATCTTGAAGAAATTTCTGAAACTATAAGGGCAATTTCTGGTTCGGCTTCGCTCACCACAGGTGGTTTGGCGGATGGATTGCATAAAAAATTTGAAGAGTTGGCGCAGGAATCAAACGAAGAAGACGGCCGGGAAAAAATCAAGGAACACGCGGTTGAATTTTTGAATAATTTTTATGACGAACGAGAAAAATTGATAGGCGAGGAAGGCATGAGAAATCTGGAAAAAGTTGTTTTATTACAAACTATTGATATGCTCTGGATGGATCATTTGGATATTATGGAGCATCTTCGGGATTCGGTGCGCCTTCGCGCCTATGGCCAGCGCGACCCGTTGGTTGAATACAAAAACGAGGGCTCGCGCCTTTTCAAGGAACTGCGGGCCGCCATTCGTTCGCAGGTGGTAAATACTATATATAAGGTCGGCGTTGCGGCTCAACCGCAGTTTCGAAAAGTTGAAGAGCGGCGGCCTGATATTAATTCTTCCGGATTTGATCAGCGTAAAATCAGCGGTTTGAGCTCGCAGGCGGATAGCGGATCAGCGTCAAATCCGCGTCTCACTAGTGAGGTGGGAAGAAACGACCCCTGCCCGTGCGGTTCAGGGAAAAAGTATAAGCGATGTCATGGAAAATAGGAAAATATGAATACAACATCTCACGAAAGCGAAAAACCAGCCAAAGGCCAGCAAGTGATAACTGCTTACGCTTTTATCCATCATAATTTCGATGGCGTCGAAAAATTGTTTGTACCGAAACGTGCAGGTACTAAAAAGTTCTTGCCAGGAGTCTTTGAATTGCCTGGCGGACATATTGATTTCGGAGAAACCACCATTGATGGTTTGAAAAGAGAAATCTTTGAGGAATTTGGGATTCATGTTATCATTGGCGATCCATTTTACGTTTTTACTTATATCAATGATGTAAAAGGATCTCACTCGATTGAAGTAATTTATTTTGCCGCATTTGAAGATGCAATCGAAAAAATCAATCTCGACCCAGCCGTTCATTCACAACTTCTTTGGATAGCCGAAAACGAACTCAGTCAGATATTGACTAAAGAGAAAGGCGAACAAGATCCTGAAATAAAGGCTATAAAAAGAGGATTTGAATTACTTCGTGGTTCAAAGATCAATACTTTGTAAAAGAATGTTTCCATTTATACAGCACATCAAAAAATGTTATGGAAAATTTTAAGCGGCTGCCGAAGGTAAAAAAAGAGTCATGGAAAGAGGCATAAACATGCCTGTGGATAAGCTCTTTACAAAAATGTTCGGTTTGGTATAATAGAATTACAAACGCCCCAGCCAGCCGAAAGGTCCGCTGGGGTTTCATTTTATTGCTAATTATGCTATGAAAACAATACTTTTTATAGACGGAAGAAATTTTTTGGGCAAACTGGAAGATACATTTGAGGTGGAAAAGAAGTCATTTCCGGTTTGGGCAACTTACAATTTTCGCGGGTTGTTAGGTCATGTCCTTAAGGGGATAAAGGTTGATGAAAGAATTTTTTATTTTGCTAAAATCAAAGAGCATCCGGACACCAAAGAAAAATCCCAGAAACTTATTTTACAACGCCGTCTTCTTAAAGTTCACTTGGAGAATCAGGGTTTCAGGGTAATTCTTTCCGGCGCAGTAAGAGGCAATTACAGGAGAGACGGGAGAGGAAAAGATGTGTTGGTGTTTAAAGAAAAAGGCGTAGATATTAGTATCGCGGTTGATATGGTTGTTGCCGCTTGTGATAAAATTATAAAAACTGCGATTGTGGGAAGTTCTGATTCTGATTTACAGCCGGCTATTCGCGAATTGAATAAAAGAAATGTTGAAAGTATTTATCTTGGTTTTGAAATGATGCCGAACAAAGGGCTTACGGCGACAACGAAGCGGACAATTTTAATTCGTAACTTGGAAGTTTTACAATTCCAACAGGGTTTGTCGTTGTAGATTTTTCCATCCGTATCCGCGCACCAACCCTTCGGCGGGCTCAGGATAAAATGCTGGGGACTTGCTTGCTCTGATTTGTCCCGAGTTTTATCGAGGGAGTTTATCAAGGAATTTGCCCCGAATTTATTGAAGGGTTAATAGCGAAGAACCCCAAAGACTTATAAGTAAAAAATAAATTAAATTTTACATGGACCTCGGAAAACTAGGAGAAGATTCTCTATCGCAATTTATAAAAACTTTTAAGCGTTTGTTGGTAAACGATAAAAGAAAGTTTGATATTATTATTGGCGCAGGGGATTCAGGCCAGATAATGATTTATTTAACCAGATTGGTTTATGAATTGTTAAAAGTTGATTGTCCGCAGACTGTGGTGGCGCCAATTTATCGTCACGCAGATGAAAAGGAAGCAATTTTATTTGACAATTCGACATTAGCCGGAGATTTTCAAAATATATCCTTACTGAATATAAAAGATATATTGTTTGTAGATGATGAAATTGGCAGTGGTAATGCCGCCAAGGGGGTACTGGATTTATTATTAGCTTTATTTAAAAAGCCCATTGAGGAAAAAATTTATACTATTATTGCGGAAGACGGCGGTTTTGATCCAAGAGGTATTCAGGTATCAAATATCAAAATAGAGTTTATACCGACCAAAAAACGAGTCGAGGAGGTATATAACGCGATATCATATATTGTTCCCGAAGAATACGAACAGCCGATAAGAAATGTTCTCCAAGAAAATATTAAGGATTTGAACAAATCATGAATATTTTATTGAATCTTCCGATTAAGGAATTCAGTAATGGAAAACCAAAATTTATATTTCAAATGCATAAGATGGTCGGAAAGTTAATCCCTAATTTATCTAAGCTTCAGCATGAATATCAGAATTATTTAAGGAAACAAGTTCGTTCACTTATTTAATTAGTCAATTTCCCATTAGTACCGCACATCAAGAGATGTCACGGGAGATAAAACAAATAAAAAAGAGCAGTTTTAAGTGATGCTAAGCACTTGGTTGACTAGCCGGTCTTGGCTTCGAGTGCCTTGAAGGCCTCGATTTCCTCGACATACAGCCGTTCGTCGTAGGGGGGCACATCGCCATCGTCCTGCACGATGCAGTCGACAGCGTAGTTCACCTTCAGATCGTCCGTATGCTTCGGCCAGTCGCTTCCGCTGCCGATCGCGTTGACGAGCTTCCGCAACTGCTTGGTCGTGAGAGTGTGGGTCTCCATTTCGGTTCCTCCTTAAAAGATTGATTGTGGGATTCGGAACTTTGCTATAAGTATAGCATGGTAGTATGGTATTTGTCAAGTTTTTATGTCCGCATGACATTTTCTATATTTAGGCAAATCAGGATGTGGCACAGACGAAAAAATGGCTTAAAATAAAGAAAACTCCTGCGGTTGGTTATTAAAAAAGCAGCGATGTCATGGAAATGGATAAGTCGCGTATTTATTGGATTTTTTAGCGTAGTAAATATCTCCGAAGTGTCATATGAATAGGAAAATAAATAAATTTCACGGCATTGTTGTTTTCGGAGCGCCAGGAAGCGGAAAAACTACGGTTGCCAAATCTTTTCTTAAAATTTTTCCTGAAGCGAAATATGTTGAAGCATCCAGCTCCGTAATATATCCAGCTATCTCAATAAAAGAAGAACTGCCGCCGCGAGAGACGGATTTTATTCGGGCAATATTGAAATTACGCCATAAACGGAAATTCTCGAGGGATGAAGCGCAGCAGATGTTTGTTTATCTTAAGAACAAATATTCATCAGCTGTTATTGCAAAAACGCTTATTTATCTGCACAGGAAAAAGTTTTTTCATAAGTCGTTAATTATTGCGGGCATTCGCGGTTTCAGAAATTCAATGTATTTTAAGAAAAATGGATATTTGGTCGTATATCTTAAAACGCCCGATAAATATTTAACAGGTAGGATTTCGAGGAGAGAGAGTTTTTCAAAGAAAGATGCGGAGAAAGAAAGACAAATTGAGGAACGACTGTTTTCTACGAATAAGGTGGAGCGTATTGCGCACCTTACTTTCAATACGGCTGTTACGTCGAAGAAAGAGATTGCTGCTCAAATCAAAGCATTGATTGGGGCGGCAGAATGCAAAAAATGCGTTAACACAAGTTCAAATTTATCCAGTGTTATTGGTAAATATGGATTATGCGATGTTTGCGAGAAATACGAGAAAAATTTCAGCGGTGCTGTTTTGCAAAAAGAATTAAGATTTTTACTCTCACTCAGGGGTTCTGGAAAAGAGAAACATGATGCCATGGTCGGAATTTCTGGCGGCAAGGACAGCACTGCAACTTTGTACACTGCAAAGCAAATGGGTTTTATACCGCTTACTTTTTCATTAGATACTGGATACTATCCGAAACATATTTTCCAGCGGGCAAAAACAGTGGCTAAAAAGCTAAAAGTAGATTATGAAAAGATAGATGCCAGAATATACATGCGCTCAGTTGATCGAATATGTTTCCGAAAGACATCAGATTTATACAATGAGCGTGATTCCCAAGAGCTGAAAGAGAAGTTTCGGAAATGGTATGTGGAAGGACGTAGGCATTATTCAGTTAAATGCCAGCATAAAATTCCTTTTGTGCGAACATGTCAGTTATGCAGACGGCTCGTCGTCCGCGCATATTATGGTGAAGCATTGAAGCGAGGAGTAAAAGTGGTTATTCTTGGTATAAACGAATGGGCTGGATTAAGCCAAGATAGTGAGTCGAAAAAGTTTATTTTCTCTGCTATAAGGAAATTGCAGCCGTTTAAGAATAAGCCACCCGTATATATTGTTCATTTGCCATTTTTGCTTCAGCGTAAAATAGAAGATACGGAAAGAATTTTAAGAAAATTAGGCTGGAAAATTCCGCGAGGCGAGAGATTAATTGAATCCAACGCAAATTCTTGCCTTTTTGCGCGAGCCGCGGAAAGTAAGGCAAAACGTATGCTCGGGTTTCATCCAGATACGACACGATTGGCACGAGAAGTTACTGTGGGTTTCATTAGCAAGGAACAGGCATCTTCTGCTCTCGCGAAAGTACATAATTATCCCCATTCTGTTCGTCGAGTTTTACAAAAAGCGAAGGTATTGTAAATCTCTAACACCATTGATGTTATAAATCAAGCGATGTCACGGGAGATAGGAAAAAAATGAATTTGTTAAAAACAATTCGGGATGCAGATATTGGAGTTGATTCTCAAGCGTCGCCCAACTATGACAAGCGCGAAGCGGCTCGTGCGATTGTTTTTGATAAAGATGGGAATGTTGCATTGTTGAATGTTACCAAAAAGAATTATCACAAACTCCCCGGTGGCGGCATAGAAGAGGGCGAAGATATAGAAACTGCGTTACGAAGAGAAGTATTAGAGGAGATTGGTTGTTCTATCGAAAATATTCGAGAGCTTGGGATTATTGAGAAGTATCGAAACAATTTAAAAATACACCAGATTTCTTATTGCTATATTGCAGACGTTGTTGGCGATAAAGGTTTACCTAATTTTGTTGGTGACGAAATTGACGATGGGTTTCAACCAGAATGGATGAAATTAGAAGATGCCATAAAAACGCTTGAGAGCGAAATAAATGTTGGAGATTACGAGGGCAAGTTTATTCGCATGCGGGATTTAATTTTTCTGAGTAAATAATTGTATTTTTATTTAAGACAAGGTATAATGTAACTATGAAGAAACATAAAGAAATAATCTATCAATACGAGGTAGTTTTTGACCCGAATGGAGCAGGATACACTGTTACTGTTCCAAAACTTCCCGGTTTAGTTACCGAGGGAGATAATTTAAAAGAAGCAAGAGAAATGGCCAAGGACGCTATTCGCTGTTATCTGGAAGCCCTCCTTAAAGACCGGAGAATTTCTTTTTCAGAGCCGCATCGTGAGAGGATAAAGGTTTCCGTGTAATGTATGCCGAAACTACCACGCATACCTTCGATTTTAGTAATCCGAGCCCTTAAACGAGCTCGGTTTTATGAATTTCATCAGGCGGGAAGTCATATCCAGCTGCGCCACTTAGTTAAACCGGAGTTGCGGGTTACTGTTCCTTTTCACCGTAAGGAACTTACACCCAAGACCATTAAATCAATTATCAAACAAGCGGGTTTGAGCGTTGATATGTTTTTGGAATTGCTTTAATAACTTCCAATTCATATCGCGTATCTCTTCGGCGGTCTCAGGGCAGGCAAAAAGTGCCATATGAATAGCAATTCGTGATGTGTCGTGCGAATAGTAAGATTTATAAATATATGATTATATACGAAGATTTTGATAAGGTTGATGTTCGGGTGGGGAAAGTTGTTGAAATTGAAGATTTTCCCGAAGCGCGGAAGCCCGCTTTTAAGCTGAAAATAGATTTTGGTGCAGAAATTGGTATCAAGGTATCAAGTGTGCAAGCGGTTGGAGCGCATACCAAAGAAGAACTTTTTGGGATGTTTGTTTGTTGCGTCGTTAATTTTCCTCCAAAACGCATTGGAAATTTTTCTTCGGAAGTTCTTACGCTCGGCTTTAAAAACAATGCCGGAGATGGTTGGGTGTTGATTACTCCCGCAAAACAATCAGTAAATCTAGGCGGCAAGTTACAATAATGGAAAACGAACCAATGAATCAATTTCATAGTGAAGAAGAAAGAAAAGTTGAATTAACTGTTGCTGAACGTAAGGCCCTTCTTGGTATTAGTCCTGATTTTCATTCGATTGTGAAAGCGGAGTATTTTGATAATTATGACTTGCCGTGCCCCATTCGCGTTACTATTCAAACAAGAAATGGAGATTATGCGGCTGTTGTGTTAAGAAAAAATCGCCATGGCGATGTAGAGAAAGAAATACAAATATTTAGTGCTCTGGAAGAATTTGGTTTACCTGTCCCTAAGGTTTTGGTAAAACCATTTTTAAACGAATCAGGAGAAAGTGAAGCAGTATACTCGTTGCTTCCCGGAGAGAACCTTCAGAGGGTTAGCATGCGTTCTGAAGAGAGCTTGCAAAAAGCAAAAGAGCTGCTGGTTGAAGGAGTCATTAAGTTAATGGATGCGACACCATTTATTGAAGGTCACGAGGTGGTAAAATTGATGCCGCGTTTTACTTTAACGAAAGAATTAGAATTACTGAATGATGAGAATAATTTGTGGCTTAGTGAGGATGGCTACCGGTTGGCGGTAATATATTTACAAGATATCCTTAAAAATATCAACACGCCATTGGTAATTTCTAATGGCGATTATCAACCAGGAAACTTTTTAGCACAGAATGGCAAAATCACAGGGTACTTAGATTTTGAATCCGCGTCGTTTCAAGATCCCATGATGGGCTTTGTAAAATATCCTATTTATGATTTATTGCCCCTTTCAAGAACCGATATTGTAGATGTTTTTCTAGAGAGGCGAGGTTTTACTAAAGAAGATTTCCGTATTCGCTTGGTATTGGGTTGTTTGAAGATTTTGAAGAAAGAAATACCAGTAACTGGCGGAGACGAGGAAACCGAAAAATATCGAGACAGAGTATTAAACCTTTTAATGCAAAGTGTTTCCCATTGATACCGCATATTCAAAAGTGCCATGCCATTCTTGGACATCGGCCATATCAGGTCCGAACATTGCTAAATAGGACAGACCGACATCCACAGAAAAAATTTCCTGATCACTCTGGTTGTGATCGAATACAAAGAGCTTGCCGCTATAACCGCCAGTACGTTGCATTTCAATGATATATCTGTCATTGAGCTGGCTTCGCCAGACTAGTTGGGGGTGGTTGGTACTTTTGAGAGAATCCCACGGCAACAATGGCTGTGACATGCAATACTTCCTATTGTTTGATATAATCCGTGCGGGGTAGTCAATAAGCAACAGAAGTGCTATGGAAATAAAACGTAACCGGAATACGATATATATTCTTGCCGCCATTATTTTTTTGGCGGCGGTTTTGCGTTTGTGGGGCATCGGGGCGGGGGACCCTGTCGGAGACGAAGTTTTATACGCCTTTCGTGCCGTAGGATTGCTTGATTATGATGTTGCCGAATTTCAAACAACGCCCCTTCAGTGGTTTGACGGAAATATTCCGTGGTGGACAAAATTATCGTTTCATGACCATCCGCCGCTGGTTTTTTTAATCCAGCATTTTTTTATCAAAATTTTTGGTGAAAATATTTTTGCTTTCCGGTTTTCGGCGGCCTTATTCGGCATTGCTTCGGTTTATCTTATTTATAAATTAGGCGCGCTACTTTTTTCTCCTTTGGTGGGAATCATTTCTGCCCTGATTCTGGCGGTTTCCTCCAACCATATTTTAATTTCCCGCGTGGGCCTGCAGGAGCCATACGTGATTTTTTTCCTGCTTTTGTTTTCTTACGCCTTGGTCAGGTCTTTGAAAAATGACAATTTTCTTTGGCTGGTCGGATTATCCATGGGTTTGGGTTTTTTAACCAAATACACTTTAATTTTTATAACCGTTCCTGTTCTTTTTATTTATTTTATTATTTTTCGCCGCGAGTATTTTTGGAATAAGAAATTTTGGATGAATATTATTTTAGCCATTTTGATTTTCAGTCCCGTTCTGATTTATAATTTCGGACTTTACCGCGCGGTCGGCCATTTTGATTTTCAATTTTCTTATATCTTCGGGCAACATCCTGAAGTTTGGAAAACCGCTCCGGGCAAAGAAGAAGCGGGAACGATACTCGACCGCATCCGCAACTTTTTGCCCAATCTTATTCAAAGTAATTCCTGGTTATTTCTTTTAATGTCATTTTTGGGACTATCCGCATTATTCAAGAGCCGGTTCCTGCTGGTTTCATTGGTGTTTTTGGTATTTTTGATAGCGGGATTTATCGGACCGCAAATGAGATTTCTTTCCATGCTTGTCCCGTTTTTGGCTTTGGGAATAGGTTTCCTTATATACAGCGTTTATCAGCAATTCCCAAAATTAAAAACAACGATAATTTATTTTTTTGCGGCATTTATAATTTTTGAAATTGTTTATTCCGTAAATAGCCAGCTTATTTATGCTTCGAAGGGGCCGAGTCCGTGGTTTTATTCGCAAAAACTCCGTTATGAAAATTATAATTGGGGTTTTGCGGAGTTAGGCAAATATCTTGACAGGGAATTATCCGGAAAAATGCCGGCTTTTGTTTTTGACGCGCGCTATAAATTTATTGAAGCCCTTCAGGCAAAAACGGTTGCCCTGCGCAAACAAAAAGGAGCGGAACCGTATCCGGCATTAATAATATATGACGGCAACATGCTGAACGGGCCCCAGATTTGGTATTTAGACCGTCTGCAAATTTATCACGGTTGGCCTGTTCTTAAAACCGAAGATTACCAGTCGTTTTTAGCGCAAAATGGGCAGGATTATTTCACCAAAGCCGGTTTTAATTATTTTTATTTTATTGCCATGACCCAAAATGTTCCGCTGAAGAAACCGGAACGTCTGACCGAAACCGGCGGTCTTTTTGAAAAAGAGCTTTTATCCAGGGGCTATTCCTCAGTATTTCTTTACAACAAAAAGGGGATTGAGGTTTTTAGAATATATAAGTTTTAAGTAAAAAAACAGGTTCTTGGAAAAAAGTTATTATTTCAGTAAATTTTGATATCCTTAAAATAATCATGAAAATTTATTTTGCCGCTCACGCGACAACTAAAGATAATGAAGCGAAATTTGCTTCCGGGTGGAACGATTCGGAGCTTTCGGATTTGGGCAAAAAACAAGCAAAAGAACTGGGAGAAACATTCAAAGACATCAAATTGGATTTGGTCTGTTGTTCTGATTTAAGGAGAGCTGTTGATACGGTTAAAATTGCTTTTGCAAACAAATATCCGGTTATTGCCGACAAGCGGCTGCGAGAACTCAATTACGGAGATTTTAACGGCAAACCATCCGTCGTTGTTGAGCCGATGAAAATGCGGCATATTAAAGAACCGTTTTCCGGCGGGGAAAGTTACGAGCAGGCCATAGCGCGGGTTCAGGGATTTTATAAAGAACTTAAAGAAAGGTATCCTGATAAAATAATTCTTATTGTTGGCCATAGAGCTACCCAATACGGGCTTGACGCGCTTACGGGGAAAACCTTGAAAGAGTTGTTAAACATTCCTTTTAAGTGGCGGCTTTATTGGGAATATGAAATTTAGCTTTAAAATCAATGAAAATTTTGAAATTTAGAAATCACCTTGCTTTAAAAATTTTAAGCGGGGAAAAAACAGTTACTTGGCGGCTATTTGATGATAAAGATTTGCGGGTCGGAGATAAACTTGTTTTTCAGAATTGGAATACCGGCGAGAATTTTGCTGAAACTGAAATTGTTGAAGTAAGAGAAAAGAAACTCGGTAAATTAACGGATGCTGATTTTGAAAGACATGAAAAATTTGAAAGTGAAGAAGATATGTATCAGCATTATCGGGAATATTATGGAGAGGCAGTGAATGGAGATACAGTAGTAAAAATAGTCAGTTTTAAATTATTAAAATAAGAATCTATGAATAATGTTATTTGGGTTGATGATAATGACAATGTGCTTGGTGAAATAACCCGGGAGAAAGCGCACCAAGAAGGCCTGCTTCATAGAGTAGCCGTTATTTATGTTGTTAATGATAAAAACGAGCTCTTGGTAAACGAGAGGGCAAAAGACGGGCATCTTGACCATTCATCGGCGGGGCACGTTAATATCGGAGAAAGTTATCCGGAGGCGGCGAAAAGGGAATTGGAAGAAGAGCTGGGTATTTTTGGAATTAAGCTTCAAGAAATTGGTTCGTCGCGGGCACGGGATAAGGGCGATACTTTTGACAACCGGCATATGTTTAAAATATTTATTTGTAAATCGGCGCCGGAGAAATTAAAAGAGGACGAAGTAAGAAGGGTGTTCTGGGCTGACCCTAAAGAAGTATATCGGGATATGGCAATACAGCCCGAAAAATATACAGGCGGTTTCAAAAGCACGTTAAAGATTTTTCTTGAATATTATGTTAAAACCAAGAAATGATAATTCCTTAATTAAAGATATTCTAATATTCTTAAGAATATTAGAATATCTTTAAGGATGTGTTGGGGCTTGCGTATAATGTCGGAACCACAAAATCCACAACAAATAATTGAACGTCTTATTGCCGTCAAACTAAATGGGAAACTAATAACCTGCGAGAGGGTTCTTTTAGGCTATTTTGGCTATGTGTACAAGGTTGAAGCAGTTTTACGGGATAAAAGAGAAACTCTTGCAGTAAAGCTAAATGATGTTTTTATTGACCAAACTGAAGAAGAACGAATTAACAATAGGGTTTACGGCACCGCGTATGAAGATTTCAAAAGTGTCCGGAATACTTATGGCCTTATTGTAAAAGCCGGCATTCCGATTTTTAAACTCTATTCATTCGGATTCCCCGCAAAAGATATTTCTTACATCTACCAAATTATGTCGTGGATTGAAGGAGAATCAATTCAAGAGTATCTTGGATGGGGTCCCGAACAAGGGGATGAGGCGCACGCGCTTGCCGGAGAGATATTTGGCAAGCTCCACGGAATTACAAGGGCTTATGACGGCGTAACAATTCAAAAAGAGCCATATTTAATGAACTGGAAAGATGCTTTCTTTTTCTCGCTTCATTCTCGTCTTAATAATGCTATTAAGCGTCCAAATGAATTTTTAAGGAGCAAAAAAGACATAATTGAAAGTTTTATTTCAAGTGCTGAATCTGGTTGGCAAGACCCGAAAGAATTCGTATTGACTCACACCGACGGGCTTCAGGGGATGGTGAAGTTTGAAAATAATCGCTGGATATTTACCGGCGTGGTTGATATTGAAGATCACAGATTTCACGACCAGCGATTTGTGCTGGCTGGATACGAATTACAATCAGTGTACAACGGCAGAGAAGTCCCCCGGGTATTTTGGGAAGCATATCAAAAGAGCAAGGCAATAGATTCGTCTTATTATTCCCTCCGCAGCCTTTTTTGGCTTTACTATATTCTTTCTTGGTTTGATATTCCCTACACTGATTTATGGCGCGGAGAGGAAAAAGATAAAGAAAAAATTATTCATAAGAATGAGGAGTTAATCAAAAAAATTATTTCCGCGTCCTAGAATTATTTCTGTTTTGTTATTAAAATTTTAATTAAAGATATTCTAATATTGAGAATATTGGAATATCTTTTAGGATATGTTAGGATATGAATATTATGAAAAAATTAAAGAAAACAGCCAAAGACCTTGAAGGGCATATGAAGGGGGTGGCTAATCATCGCCGCATCGAAATTGTGTTTTTGATTGCCGGCGAGGACGGACTTACCTTGTGGCAAATTGCCGAACGTTTAAACTGCAATATGAAGACCATATCCGAACATATCAGGCGGCTGGTTCAGGCGGGCTTGGTAAATAAAAAATACCGCGGCCAGGAGGTTCTTCACGGTCTTTCTCCATACGGCAAGATTATTTATGGTTTTTTAAAAACATTCTCATATTCTTAAGAATATGAGAATGTTTTTAAAGACATTTTTATGGCGCGAAATATATCGCGAAAAGTTTTTATAATTTTTTTATTCGCAGCATTGTTTTTTGTTTTAGCCGGCTCTGGAATTTATAAAAAATATTTCAGAGGTATTTCTCCGGCGATTTTCGCGCCTCCAAAGGATATTGCCGAATATCTTCCGGAAGACACAGTACCGTCTGAAGCAATCAATGAAACTAATTTTCCGCTTAAGCTTCCGGATGGTTTCACCATATCAATTTTTGCCAAAAATCTTGCCGGAGCAAGGGTTATGCGTTTTGATACTTTCGGCAATATGTGGGTGAGCCGCACCGGCAAGGGGGCAATAACGCTTCTTGAAATAGACCGCGGTACAGGAAAAGTTTTGCATCAGGATGATATTTTTAATGGTTTGCGTAAACCGCACGGCTTGGCGTTTGACCCGAATAATCCCTTTTTGCTGTATATAGCCGAGGAAAATCGTGTTCGCAGAATAACCGTTTATTCTGACGACTTGGGCGAAGACGTTTTGTCTTTGCCGTTGGGAGAAGGGCATTTTACCCGCACTATTGGATTTGGCCCTGATAATAAATTGTATATTTCCGTCGGTTCAAGCTGTAATGTCTGTAACGAAGAGATTGAAAGAAGAGCAAGTATAATTCAGTATGATATACAGACCAAAATTTCAAAGATTTTTGCGAAAGGCCTTCGTAATGCCATATTTTTTGTTTGGAATGGTTCGACAAGCTCACCACAAGATGGTTTAACCCGGCTCACCGCAAATAATGGGTATAAAGCTCAAAATGAAATGTGGGTAACGGAAATGGGACGCGATTGGCTGGGAGATAATTTGCCGCCGGATGAAATTAATATTATCAGAGATTCTTCAATAAACTCAGAACAAAATTCGATTCCGAATTTTGGTTGGCCGATTTGTTACGGAAAAAATATTCACGACACTGATTTTGATAAAAATACCTATATTAGAAACCCATGCATGGAGCCGTTTGAATTACCAAGCTTTATTGATATTCCGGCGCATTCTGCCCCTCTCGGCCTTGCTTTTGTATCTAATGGCACCCATTCGATAGGCTCAGGGCAAGCTTGGCCGGAAGATTATTGGTATGATCTTTTGGTTGCTTACCACGGTTCATGGAATCGTTCTGATCCAATCGGCTATAAAGTCGTCCGGCATAAATTTGACGCAAATGGAAATTATCAGGGAGTTGAAGATTTTATAACCGGTTGGCTTGTCCAAGAAGGCGCTTTGGGGAGGCCGGTTGACATTATTTTTAATTCCAAGGGCGAGATGTTTCTTTCCGACGACAAAGCCGGAGTAATATATAAGATAATTTATCAAAGCGGCAAGCCCCGAGTAGGCGATAAATCAAATCTAATTAAAGTTAAGACACCATTGCCGGGAAAAATTGTAAAAAGCCCGCTGGTTATTGAAGGCGAGGCGAGAGGCAATTGGTTTTTTGAAGCTTCGTTTCCGGTGCGGCTTGTTGACGGCAATAGCAAGGAGATTTTTCGGGGACACGCCGAGGCGTTATCCGAATGGATGACAACGGATTTTGTTCCGTTTCGCGCGACCCTAGAATTTAAAATGCCGGATACGGCGTCGGGCGAACTGATTCTGGAAAAAGATAATCCGTCGGGATTGCCGGAAAATTACGATGAACTTCGTATTCCTATTCGTTTTCGTTAAATCATTATTCGCGGTATAATAAATATGGAGCTTTGCCGGACCGTCCGAAAACTTTAATATATTGCCTGAGCTTGTCGAAGGCCTACATGACATAAGCCAAAAAGTTACCCTTCGACAGGCTTAGGGAGTAACTTTTTGGCATTTTTGGACGGTCTAGGGATATTTTGGATAAAGAATATATGATATCAATAACAAATATTATTAATCGCAATAAAAAAATAATTATTATAATTTTAATCCTCGTGGTAGGAGTTTTTTTTCGTTTTTATAAAATTACCGAAATTCCGCCCGGGCTTTATCCGGATGAAGCCATAAATGGGAATAACGCGCTGGAAGCGTTAAAAACCGGAGAGTTTAAGATTTTTTATCCGGAAAATAACGGCAGAGAAGGGCTTTTTATAAATTTACAGGCAGTTTCCCTTTGGTTTTTTGGCAATAATGCCTGGGCCCTACGAGTTGTTTCCGGTTTTTTTGGAACTCTCACCATACTCGGTTTCTTTTTATTGGTTTATGAATTATTCCGGAATTATAATCATACGGTTGAAAAAGAAACGAAAGAATCTGTCACCTTTGATACTTTTCTTCCGCACGGCCTTTGGGTAGCAACATTGTCGTCCTTTTTTCTGGCAACAAGCTATTGGCATATTAATTTTTCGCGAATAGGATTTCGGGCGATAATGGTGCCGTTTTTTCTGGCTTTCGGATTTTATTTTCTTTTAAAAGTTTTTAGAACCGGAAAAATTTTAACTGCTGTCTTGACCGGAATTTTTATTGGTTTGGGATTTCATACCTATATCGCCTTTCGTTTAGTTCCGTTGATATTGATTTTTGTGTCGGGGTGGAAGCTGTGGCAATGGCATAAAGCACAACCTACAACCCACAACCTGCAACCTACAACAAAAACCTGTGTTTCGTGCATTATTGTTTTATTCCTGCTCATAACTTTTGTTGTTGCCTTGCCCATCGGCTGGTACTTCTTGAATCATCCCGAAGATTTTATGGGAAGGCAATCGCAAGTTTCAATTTTTTCTTCGGAAAACCCTTTGAAAGAATTCGCAATTTCCAATATTAAAACTTTGGGAATGTTTAATGTAAGAGGCGATTGCAACCAGCGCCATAATTTTAACTGCGAGCCGGAACTTTTCTGGCCGGTTGGAATATTGTTTCTTGCCGGTGTTTATTACTCTTTTTCCCGAATATGGCGCTGGATGAAAAATTCTTTTAGCAAAACTCCAAACGGCATATCCGTATTTCCGCATCTGTTTATTATGGTTTGGTTTTTGGTAATGATGCTTCCGTCAACTTTAACCAAAGAAGGCATCCCTCACGCCATTCGTTCTATCGGTCTTATTGTTCCGGTTTTTATTTTTGCGGGGCTCGGTTCAAGTTTTCTTTTGCATCAGCTCTTTTATCGCTTCCATTTGTTTTATGACGGGAAAGAACGCCTTAATCATGAACATTGGCGAGTTCGCCGGGGAGCAGTAATATTTATTGCATTTTTTATAATTTTTGCCGTCGTAAATACCTACGATACATATTTTAAAAAATTCTCGGGACACGCCAAAACTTATTTTGAATTTTCCACCGGATTATACCGGATAGGCGAGTACATGGCTTCATCACCCCGGGAAATTAATAAATATATTATTGTAAACATGGACGGTGTTAATGTTAACGGAGTCCCCATGCCCGCCCAAACCGTAATGTTTCTTACCGATTCATACCGCGAGACGTCAAGAAAAGAAAAAAATATTTTTTATATTCTTCCGGGCGTTTTGGGATTAATAGATAAAAAAAAGCAGTCTATCATTATACTTCTTAACCCTTTTGACAAGGATCTCGTCCAAGAAATAAGAGAAAAATTTCCGGAATTTAAAATTCTCCCGCCGGAGGCGGAATTTTACGTGTTCCAAAATTTTTAATTTCGTCCGAAAGAATAAATCTTCATTCTCCCTTGATGAATACCGACCAGCTTGTTTGTCAAAACTTTATTCCTTGACACTATTGAATATTTAATATAAAATCCGGTTAACTACTGTTGAGGCCCGGAAAGAAGAGGCGGCTCTTGATTTTATTTTTTACGGTTTTTCTTGCGTGGCTGGCCGGTTTGATTTTATTACTTATTTGGTTTTTAAAAATAAACCTAAGACTGAAAAAGAGCAATTATGAAGTCAATAAGGTCTTTCATAAATTATATCTTCTAGATTCTTCTCCTGGTGATGAGGTAATTATTCTCGGGTCAGATGATCCGGCATGGCTCGGAAAAGCGCCGTATATAAAAGAGCGCGTGGAATTTCTTATCAATGTTAGTCGGCGCCTGGGTTTTCTAAAAGAATCAATGTTTTCGGTAAGGATCGGGGTTGTAGAAAATATTTCTTATTATGACGCGCTGACGGAAACTTCCTGTATTGTTATTAACAAAAACAGTATTAACCGCAATAATGAATATTTAGACAATCTTCTCGCGCATGAATTTTCCCATGTTATTACTTGGGATGAGAAAGATGAACACGGCAAAATCTGGAAAAAAACATATAAAATCCTTCTTGAACGGCTTAGAAAACTCTAAGCTGTTTTTTAATTTTATCGTATTTTTGGTATAATTATCGGTATGCAGGAACCAAGCCAAAAAACTGAAAAAACGCCGGAAGAGGAAATCCGCGAATTAGAATGGCTTTTGGCTGAAAAACGAAAGACGATGGAGGAAAAGGGTATTGAAAAAGAGCCCAAAGAGGTGTTTCGGGAGGTATTTAAGGAATATGTTGGAGCCAAAAAACCGTTATTGCCGCCACCGGCAGTCCAATTGCCGGCGGCAGTTTCCGATGAACAAAAACGCCAAGCCGACGAGCTCAAGCAAAAAGAACGCCATGAACAACTGGAACATCTGATAGGCATTTCTTTTGAAAAAGGGCTGCTGGATGCCGTAACCCTGGCCGAAAACATGACTCCGTGGCTTTTGGATGAATTGCATGACCGTTTGGTTGATGAATATTATCAAAAACTCGTGCAGAGTCAGAAATTAAAAGAATTTTGATCTATGACTGAAAAAATAGAAAAAAAAGAATTTACTCCCGGCGAACAACTCGGCTATTTTATTTTTTCCAGGCTAAAGCCGGGTGAATTGATGTTTGAAGATTCGAAAGCATTTCATGAAATCATCAACAGTGAGGAGTTCAGAAATCTTGCTCCAAAACTCCTGCAAGATTTTGCGGTTTCAGGCATCTGGGACCGAGATCGGCGCATTGTTAAATCCTTTACCGATCTGGACGGAAAAGTCTCACTGGGGCTTCTTGAGGTCGGCGGGTTCGATACTTCCAAGACAAAATATATTCTTCCGGGCAAAAGTGAACTTGGTTTTTTGAATATTGATACAGGCAACCATCATGGCTTTTCGGTGGAAGGAGATTTCATGAAAGATGAACTGGCGCGAATAACGGCCTGGTGCGATAACCACGGCAAAGAAAGTAAACGCCTTTCTTCTTCCGCAGAGTTCATGTATCAGGCGTTGGTAGAGTTGAAATTTATAAAAAAAAATCCAGTGTTGGACAAAATCGTCGAGTTCAATAAAAAAGTTGAATCCGGCGATTTTGATTGGCAAAAAGAATATTGGCAGTCGCATAAGACCCTTATCGGCCTGAACCGTTTTATGAATTTCAAACAGGTCTATGATTTCTTTCTTTCGGGAAGAAGTTTTGACGACGAAGTAACTGACGCGGACATTGAGAAATGGTCAGCGGATGAATTTCTTCCGCCATCATTTTTAAAGCGAAAACAGGAAGGCAAACCCATTCAAACGATGAAAAATTACCAAAAGGACCAGGAAGAGAATATCAATCAGACAAAAAATATTCTGCCCGAATTGGAAAAAGACGGATTTTTCGTCAAAACCGATATGGGCGTGATACTGGTAAGTCCGGAAAATAAATTAAAAGGCGGGTATGCCGCCGCGTATGCCGCGGGAGCCGACGGGTATTTGGCGTGGTCGCCTGAGATGAATAACTTCGTTCTTTCAATGAAGGAGAAAGAATTGAATGTTGATTTTGAAGAAGGCGTTACGGTTCGTAAGCAAATCCATATTAAACCATCGTGGGACGGCTTGCGTCTCACCTTATCTTTAAAAGAGATACTCGGTAAACTCGGTTATCATGATACGCCGTCTCCTAAATTAAAAGCCCTTTTTACCATGGATGAAGTTGAGCGGCGGGGAATTTTTCAGGTGTCTCTGAAACAACAGGGGGATTCATACATAAGTTATCTTGCCGACGTTTTTTCAATTTTTCCTAAGGGCTGGAAGCCGAAAATAGGACAAAAGAACGTTGCCGTACGGGTTGGCGGGATAAAAAAAGATAAAAATGGTAACGATTTTTATATTCTTAATCCTGTTACGGAAAATAGCAAATAATCTAAAAAACCGCGTAAACAGCAAAAGCTCATGACTTTTATTACAATTTTTTTTATCATACTCGGAATTCTGGCTTTTGGTTTTTTTTGGATGCTTAAAAAAATCACGAGACGCGATGAAATCTGGCGCTCTTTAAATTTGCGCCTTTTTTTGGTGCGCCTGCCCAAGGATATAAGAAAAGAAGAGATGTCTCAAGAACATGCCCGCGAAAAAATATCGGTAATGGAAAATGTTTACGCCAATCTTATGTCCGTTCATGATTCCTGGTGGAATACGTTTGCTTACGGCAAACCGGCATTTGCTTTGGAAATTACCACGCCTCATATCGGAGAAGAAATTTCTTTTTACGCGGCCGTTCCCAAAAGGTTCGCGGAATCCCTTGAAAAAATAATTCACGCTAATTTTTCTTCCGCTTCCATTGAACAGGTAAAAGATTATAATATTTTCAATCCCGAAGGCGTTACGGCGGCTTCGGAAGTTAAGCTGATGCGTAAATTCTTTTTTCCGGTAAAAACCTACAGGGAAATATCGACCGACCCCCTTCGCTCCGTTACCAATGTTTTTTCCAAATTAGCCCGCGAGGGAGAAGGCGCCTCTTTCCAGATAGTTGCCAGGCCCGCTCCCGGAGGCCTTAAATTAAAAATCCATTCTTTTGCCAAAGAAGTCCAGGAGGGGCGGGCAAAAATAAGGTCAGGCCCCAGGAATAAAATCATCGGTTTTTTTGAAATGATGCGGGAAACAATTTCCCCCCCTTCTCCCCAGCAAGAGGAAGCAAAAAAAATGAAAAAATTGACCCAGGGAGAAGAAGAACTGCTAAAAAAGGTGGAAGCGAAAACGCAAAAAAACCTTTTTGAGGCCAATATCCGTTTGCTTGCGTCGGCCAAGGATGAAAAAAGGGCGTCGGAAATTTTGCGCAATCTGGAATCCGCCCTGGCTCAATTTGCCGACCCGACATCAAACGAATTTGCCATAAACCGTGTTAGCGGCTCATCCCTTAAGGAATTAATATACAAATTCTCTTTCCGGGTTTTTGACGAATCAAAAAAAATGATTTTAAACAGCGAAGAAATGACCGGTCTTTTTCATTTCCCCAATATTATGCTGGAGACCCCCAAGGTGGAATTTCTTAAGGCCAAAGAAGCGTCTGCACCGGCCAATTTGCCTTCTTCCGGCATGGTTCTCGGATTTAACTTCTTTAGAGGAATTTCTTCGGAAATAAAATTGCAAAAAGAAGACCGCCGGCGTCATATTTATACAGTAGGCCAGACAGGCACCGGAAAATCGGTCCTTCTGAAAAATATGATTAGGCAGGATATTGAATCAGGTGAAGGAACTTGCTTTATTGACCCGCACGGCGATACGGTTGAAGAAATTTTGGGCTATATCCCGGAAAATCGTCTGGACGACGTTATTTATTTTAACCCTGCCGATACTGCCCGGCCTCTTGGATTGAACATGCTTGAGTATGACCAGCGATTCCCCGAACAAAAAACAATGGTGGTAAATGAACTTTTCAGCATTTTTCAGAAATTATACGGCGCCATTCCTGAATCCATGGGTCCGATGTTTGAGCAGTATTTCAGGAATTCAACCCTTTTGGTAATGGATAATCCTGAAAGCGGAAACACGCTTATGGAAATATCACGCGTTTTGTCCGATTCAAGTTTCAGGGAACTTAAATTATCGCGCACCTCCAATATAATCGTAAAAACTTTTTGGGAGCAGATCGCGGAAAAAGCCGGAGGAGAATCGGCTCTGGCCAATATTGTTCCTTATGTTACTTCCAAGTTTGACACATTTCTGGCAAATGAAATTATGCGTCCGATAATTGTCCAGGAAAAATCCGCATTCAATTTCAGGGAAGTAATGGATTCTAAAAAAATACTTTTGATTAATCTTTCCAAGGGCAGATTGGGAGAATTAAACTCATCGCTTTTGGGCCTGATTCTTGTTGGAAAATTGCTTATCGCTTCTTTGTCCAGGACCGATGTTCCGGAAGAATCTCGCAGCGATTTTTATTTATATCTTGATGAATTTCAGAATGTTACGACCCCTTCCATCGCCACCATTCTTTCCGAAGCCAGAAAATATCGCTTGGATTTGGTTATTTCGCATCAATTTATCGGGCAACTTGAAGAAAATATTAAAAAAGCCGTTTTCGGCAATGTCGGCTCCATGATTGCTTTCCGCATCGGTTCGGATGACGCTGAATTTATGGAAAAACAATTTCAACCGGTATTCAGCGGTCATGACTTATTGAACATTGATAATTTTAACTGTTATGCTAAACTTCTTATAAACGGCAAAACTTCGGAGCCATTCAGCATGAAAACATATCCGTCTGGACAGATTTTCCGCGAAAACGTGGAAAAAATCAAAGAACTGTCGCGTCTTAAATACGGCAAGCCAAGAGAAGAAGTGGAGGAGGAAATTATTAAAAAGCATTCTTAAAATAATTCCGGTTCTTCCGGAAATCGTCATGTCCCACTCCCAGGAAAAAAATTTAGGACGTCCCCACCTTCTTGAGGAAGGGCAGGATATTGAACTTGGCCAGCCCTTGATAAACGAATCGCCAAAAGAAATTGAGATAAAATTTCAGGGATTTGGCCTTATGCTTGAAGACGCCCTTGGAGAGTTTATGGCCTATCTTGCCGAAAAACACGAATTGCCCAGTAAGGTCTATATTGAGGATATTTCAAAAACGCTTAAGGAAGATTTAAAGAAAAAAGACATATTAATTCCTCTGGCGCTTATTGAAGCGGTTCAGTTGGCGCTTGAAAAAATCGGAAACCGTGTTGAAGAAAAAAAAGAAAGCGGCGATATGCCGGATGAAACCGATATGGATAACTCTGAAATGGCGCGGCTTTATAAAAAAGGGTATCAGGAAGCAGAAGATTTCTTTTTTTCTCATTCGGAACTTTTTGACGCCATGCCGGACCGAGCCGATATTATTGAATGGTTTAAGGATGAAAAACGCCATATTGAAGAAACGGCGAAGAACGCTGAACTTGAAAACGAACAAAAACGTTACGAATCGCGTTTGAAAGCGGAAGTTCCCGCTATTAACAATTTTATTGACGGGAGAGAGGCAAAAGGGGATTATGATACTATACTATCTATCCTTGATGATAAAATTTTATATGCCCGCGAAGAAATAACCATATTGCTTAAGGTTTATATTCAAGGGTTAAGAAGCGAAGAAAAAGAGGAAATTGAAGGACAATTAAGATTTATTTATGTGATGCGTTCATTTATGGCGCTAATTGAAGGCGAGAGAAATGAAAAAATAGCGCTCAAACAATAAATTAAAAAAAACAAACCCTTATGCTTAAAAAAAATGACATTATAAATAGTTTAATTTTAGGGGAGCTGATTTTTATTTTTTTATTGCCTATTGATTGGGTTATCGGAATTTTTGCCAAACTCGGGATTGAGAAATTTAAATATTTTGCCGCTATCGTTCTTCCTTTCGCTACCGCTACCGGTTATTGGCTGCTTTTTGAACTCGGCAAAAAAATTCCGATTATGCTTCAGCTCGCCCGTTATGGTCTTATCGGCGTTTTCAATACGATTGCCAATCTCGGCATCATAAACATTTTTATTTTTTGGACAGGGGTTTCCAGCGGATTTCAGGCCGATATTTTTGCGGCCATTACTTTTGCTTTGGTTGTTACCAATAGTTTCTTTTGGAATAAGTATTGGACTTTTGGAGCCGGCAGTAATCAAAAAACCGTAAGAGAATATATTGAATTTTTTGTGGTGAGCCTATCGGGAGCTTTTATAAATGTCAGCCTGTTTCATGTAATCGTAAATGTCATCGGCCCCAAGGGGGGCATGGGCCCGGAAGCGTGGATGAATGTCGCCGTGGTAATCGGAATACCGATTTCTTTAGCCTGGAATTTCACCGGCTACAAATTTTTTGTATTTAAAAAAACTGCAGCCGTACTGCCGGGACATCATGATTAATGGCTCGGCCTAGTTTAAATTCTTTTAATGTTGGAATGTTTTTAAGATGAATATTTGCTAATTTCTCATTTTTTTGAACTCGCCCCCAAACCTCTTGCTTTCTTGATTGTTTTATGATATAATTTATTTCAGCGTTTCCTTGAAATTTTAAAAGGGGTGTTTAAATGCCGTGGTGGTACTGTATCCTGGGTATCTGGCTGGGTATACCCGCCCCTGTCTTTATCTTATGGTTTCTCTGCCAGATTTTTGGACCGATTACCCGTTTTCGCGGCCTAAAGAAAATAAATAAAAATCAACTTGCCCGGTTTGTAAAAGATAACAATTCTTTAAATAAAACTGCCTTTTTGTTTGTTACCAGATGGAAAACAGAAAAAAGCAATTATGGACCGCAGGGATTTTATTATGATGCCCATGAAGCTTTTGTTTTAAGAACCTTATGGGGGGCCTGTGCGTGTATTGCCTTTGATATTTATCCCGAGTTATCCCGTGTTTGTGTGCGGCAAATTCAGGGCAAAAAAGGAACAGAAATATTTCTCTCCCGTTTACGATGGGAAAAATTTCTTCTTGATTATGCTACTCAATGGGCGCATCGTAATAGGTTTAAAGAAATTTGGGTGCAATCATCTCGTTTGAATAAGTGGTGTCCTAAGGTTGGAGATGACTTATGGGTTGAGCGGGAGCAAAAAAAATTTAAATTGCGCTATGATGTTACCGCGAAAAGAATGGGGTTTAAGTTTGATGAGTATAGCGGTCATTATATAAAATCGCTGACCTAAAAGGCTTTTTAGCCTTTTTTTATTTTTAGTTTTGTGATAGAGTAGTTATTGTTATGGCTAAACATCATCAGGTTTTATATCGCAAATACCGTCCTCAAAGCTTTGAAGAAATAATAGGGCAAGAACAAGTTGTTAGGGTTCTGAATAATTCTCTAAAACAGGGGCGTATTGCCCATGCTTATTTATTTTCCGGGCCGAGGGGGGTAGGAAAAACAACCATTGCCAGATTAGTCGCCAAATCCGTTAATTGTGAGGCAAATAATAGTACGGGTAAATCGTTGACAAGTATTTTAAAAGAGAATCCATTGGCAAGCGGCGTTTTTGAGGGAAAAATACCATGCAACATTTGTGAATCCTGCAGTGAGTTTAATGCCGGCTCTTCTTTCAACCTTATTGAAATTGACGCCGCTTCCAACCGAGGCATAGATGAAGTTCGCGAATTAAGAGAGTCAATAAGATTCGTTCCATCCAGGGGAAAATACAAGGTTTATGTAATTGACGAATGCCATCAATTAACCAAAGACGCCTTCAACGCCCTTTTAAAAACCCTGGAAGAGCCGCCGGAGCATGCTATCTTTATTTTGGCCACAACCGAGCTTGATAAGGTTCCTGCTACGATTACTTCCCGAACCCAGCAATTTGATTTCAGACGGCCATCCGGCAAAGACATCAAAAACAAGCTTGTCAAAATTTGCGGCATGGAAAGAATTAATTTTGAAGATGGGGCGCTGGAAACCATAGCGCTTATTGCCGAGGGTTCAATGAGAGATGCCGAAAGCGTTCTCGGAAGAATTTTGGCCGTGGCTGACGAAAACATTACGGCCGAAGCGATTTATAAAACGCTCGGCCTTCCTAAAAAAGAATATATCCGCGATTTTTTTTCATGCTTGGCTTCCAATGAAAAAGGCAGGGCCCTTTCTTTGATTTCCGAAATGACAAAAGAAGGATATGATACGCAGTATATCGTCAAAATTTTGCTCAGATATTTTAGAAATTCCATGCTGTTAAAAACCGACATGGAACTTGAAACGATTCTTCTTGAAGAAGAAACACAGGATGATTTGAATTTTTTAAAATCCCGCCTTGCTTTGTTTTCCAATGAACGATTAACCAACGGCATCAGAATGTTTTTGGAAACACGGGAATTGCTCAAAAAATCTCCGATTCCGCAATTACCGCTCGAGATGGCGGTATATGAGCTTACCAACAACCAACAACCAACAACCAACAACTAATTTCAAAAAGTTTCTATCAGTTTCTATTAATTTCTGAAACTCATTGAAATTGATGGAAATTTATAGAAATTTATTGTTTTTGCATGAAGAATAAGCCATTAAGAAAAGTAGCAGTATTTGACATCGACGGCACCATATTCCGTTCCAGTTTACTCCGTGAACTTCTGGAAAATTTGATTTCCTCCGGAGTATTTCCCCGGAAAGCCAAAGAGTATTACGCGCACGCTTACTTAAACTGGCTTGACCGCAGGGGGTCTTATGAGGAATATCTTTCGGGGGTTATAGCCGCTTACGAAAAATATATAAAGGGGGTAAAACAGCATGTGGTTTGGGATATGGCGCGTCATGTGATGGATTTTCATCAAAACCGCGTTTATAAATTTACCCGCGATTTGGCGCGCGAGCTTGAAGTAAAAAATTATTATATGCTCGCGATTTCCGGCTCTCCTTTTGACATTGTTGACCCGTTTGCCCGCGCTTTCGGTTTTCATAAGGTTTACGGCCGTTTGTTTGAAATTGACAAAAAAGAATGTTTTACCGGCGGAATTTTATATAAGGATTTAATTGACCGCAAAGGTAAAATTTTAAAGCGAGCCATAGATAAGGAACGCCTGACCCTTAAAGAGTCCGTCGGAGTGGGGGATACGGATTCCGATATTCCGTTTTTAAAAATGGTTCGGCGCCCCATCGCCTTTAATCCTAATATAAAACTTTATAATCACGCCAAAAAACATAAATGGGAAATAATTGTTGAGCGTAAAGACGTAATTTTTAAACTTTAACGTTATGGCAATACAGATTATAAAAGAGCCGATTTCAAAAAAAACAATAGAAGAAATTGCAAGAAATCAGTTTGGCGACATGGTAAAAGCGGCTGTGGATATTGAAAACAATCTTATGGCCATAGGAGGGGAATTGCATGCTGACGAAGAAAAAGTTCTTTTGGAAAACGGTTCTGAACAAGAAAATATTTGGGGCATTAATTTGCGTTTAGACACAGCGCATGACGCTTGGATTGAATTTGATTCCATGATAAATGTTCGTCCATCGCGGGGAAATCGTTCAAGAAGCGTTGAAAACCAGGAAATAAGACAGAAGATAAGGGATATTGTAAACGGTCTAATTTATACACAAAATCAATCTTGATAAAAAATGACTGCGGAAATTCAACATAAAACAATTGCTGAAGACGGATGGCAAAATTTTTCACTTTTAGAACAGTTAGGCAATGTTGGGAGTGAAATTCATCGTGCGCTTATCCGAAAAGAGAACAAAAGAGCATATGAAAAATCGCTGGAACGCGCCCTCGAACTTATGGATTTAACCATCAAAGATCCTCGGTGGAAAGGGCGTCTTAAAGAAATTCTTCGCGCTAAAGAAATGGTGGTTGACGCAATGTATGGTGGCAAAGAATACGGAAGCACATTTGAAGACCTGGATAAATATTTTTTTCAATTCGCACTTGCCGCACGGTTAAAAAAATAAGTTATTGGGGGATCGTCTAACGGTAGGACACTGCCCTTTGGAGGCAGGTATCGGGGTTCGAATCCCTGTCCCCCAGTGTCCTTGCGACCCCCTACCGAGACCCATAACACGTCACTTTTTTGAATGAGTCAAAGTTCGACCCGTCACGGATTCGAACCGCTCATTAAAAAAGCTAGTGTTTCGGGCCTCAGGGGAGTTACAAAGAAAACTCGTTACAGTCCACGTCATACCGGCTGCTGTGCCCGTCCGCAGCCTTGTGCGGAGGAGCGCCGTATTCAAGAGCAAAAATTCACCCATTTCCGGGTGAATTTTTGTTTCCGCATCTGCCGGGAAAGACTTCAGATCTTTCTATATCTCGTTGTCCGCCCCTGCCCGATCCGTTCCACTTTTTTAAGGCGCAGGAGTGCGTCAAGCGCTTGGGAAACCGTTGGGCGGGCGACCTTTGTGGCTTTAGAGATTTTTCCCGGTGTTGCCTCAATAACGCCTTCAACGTATTGCCATACAGCAAGCTGTTTCGGCGAAAGAAGGCGTTCTATGTTTTCTTGCGAAAGCAGCTCAATCGCGAGTTTTGACTGTGACAAAAGAATGTTCAAGAAGAACTCCATCCAGGGAGACACATTTTCGGAATCGGTCTTAAACGTTTTCTGGCTTCTGCGTAGTACTACATAGTAGTCTGCCTTATTATCTTCAATAAGTTTTTCATGAGAGACATACGGCATATATGTGTATCCGTGCTGGAGCAAGAGAAGATTTGTCAGAATTCGGGAAAGCCGCCCGTTGCCATCCTGAAATGGGTGGATGTTCAGAAACTCTACGATAAAATTTCCGATGACAAGCAGAGGATGGAATTCGCGTATAGCCAGTGCATCGCGGGTCCATTCGCTAAGTTCCAACATTTCCTTTGGCGTAAGATATGTCGGCGTTGTCTCAAAAAGGGTTGCAGTCGGTTTACCGGCCTCATCGAGCATTACTACCTTGTTTTCCATCTTTTTATATTCTCCGCGATGGGTATCATCTTTTTTTACGTATTTCAGCAGTTCACGGTGCAGATGCTTGATGGTACTTTCAGAAAACGGTATCTTCTGCCATGCGGCAAAAACATTTTCAAGCAACTCGTAATATCCTTTCGCCTCCTGCTTGTCGCGGTCGGCGAATTTTTGCATGGAAAGTCCTCGCATCAGTTTTTCCACATCCTCATCGGAAAGCTGTGCGCCCTCGATGCGTGTCGAAGCACCCGTTGATGTAATCAAGGTTGAATGCTTGAGCCGCCCGAGCGCTTGTGGATTTAATTTAGCACCTCCCACCCATTGGCCTTTCAGTTCATCGATCTTATTGATAAGATCAAGTATAGAGTAGGGGAGTTTTTTGATACGTGTATTAAGCCGGTTCATAATTTAGCTTATCGAATCTTATATAGTTGATATATTAGATTATATGAGATTGCGATTTAAAAGTCAAATCAAAAAGATCGGTCAAAAAGTAACCCTTTAAAAATTGAGTATTTAGTGAATAACCCCGATAAAGCTGCAGTACCGGCTGCTGTGCCCGCCGTAGCTTTAGCGAAGGAGGGAGCGCCGTATTCAAGAACGAAAAGTCCGCTGAGAAATCAGCGGCTTTTCGTTTTTGTGAATAAGGTTTATTGGATATTTGTCGAGCGCGCTGTATAATAAAACTATGAAAAAAATCTCACAAAAAAAACTCTATAAAAGCACACAAGAGAAACGACTTTCTGTTGCTATCTCTCTTGCTGGAGCTAGATATACTCCAAAACTCAATGTCGAGGTAAGCATTGCTTCAGTATTCGATGGTCTCGGAAGAACAGCGAAGTTTTATGAGGAATTAAAAAGCCCAGCTAATGAGATAATCAAAAATCTTAGGAGCATCAAAGACGAAGAAGTGAGCAAGGTAGCTCCAAAAGAATTTGAAAAAGTAAAACGCCACTTTCTAGAAGTGGTGAACTTTTTATTGAAAATTCCGCATAGCGGCGTAGCGAAAATAGATTTTAAGAAAATATATTCGATAAGCAACAATGCAAAAGAAGCCGCCTATAAATGTACACACTTATTACGAGAAAACGAAGAGGAGAATAGAAAGAAAAAAGAACAAGAAAATCCGATTAACAAGCCGAAAAAGGGAGAGAGAATAACATATATTGAGGACGAAAAGTTTAGAAACGAAAAACATCACTTATACAAAATTGGCAGTGTTTTAAGTTCCTTAATAGATTTCTCAAAAAGTAATACAGCTTTGGCTGCCAATAATCCCCGCGTTCTTTTAAACGGCATAGCTGGTTCAGGAAAGACTCATTTTCTATGCGACCTATCAAAATACAGGATAAGCCACGGGTTACCCACTTTCATATTTCTTGGTGAAGAATTTAATAACTCTAAAAATCCGTGGGGTACGGCTAAAAATCTGTTAGCAATAAATACATCAAATAAAACATTCATCCAAGCTCTAAATGATTACGCTGGTGCAAAACGCACGAGGGCAATTATTGTGGTTGATGCCGTAAATGAAAGCCAGGTATTCGGTGTTCATTGGGAACAATTTAATTTAATTAGTAGGTACAAAAATCTTGGTGTAATTTTGAGTATTCGTTCTGGTTTTGAGCAGAGTGAACTCCCGCTATCTGTACTAAAAAGTTATGTAAGAGTCGAACACGAGGGTTTTGCCACTCACGAATGGGAGGCTTTAACAAAATTTTTTACAGAATATAAACTGCCCCTTCCCGAAGTACCTATCCTATTTCCAGAATTTCGTATACCTCTATTTTTGAAAATTTTTTGTGAGGCATCTGCCAAATCACCAGAGCCAATAAAGGGGCATCGAGGATTTACTCACATCTTCGAGAAATATGTTATTACTCAAGGCGATGCAGTTCTAAAAAAATTAGGAGAATCAGGAGAAAGCGTTAGAAGAATTTGGAACGGAACTATAAAAGAACTCGCACTTTATATGGGCGAAAATGGAACTGACAGGATACCAGAAAAGCAAGCGGTATCAATTGCCGCAAAACAGTTCCCATCTAAAGGAAAAAAGGTGTTGTGGTTTTTAGAGAAATATTGGTTAATAACTAAAGTTCCTCGTTATAAAAAGTATAAGATTATCGGCTTTGATTATAGATTTCCATATCAGAAATTCAGCGACCATCTAATTGTAAGGAATCTTTTAACAAAACATTTAAACACAACTCTTCCAAAACAGTCGTTAAAAAAAGGAACAAGGTTGGGCAATATTATCGGCGAACAATGGAACCGCGGACTTATTGAGGCTTTATCCATCCAAGTGCCAGAGAGATTGCGCGGTAGAGAATTAGTTTATGTGGCTCCAAATAAGTTTCGTTATCAAGAGATTGCGAAAGATAGTTTTTTAGAAAGCCTCATTTGGAGAGATTTATCGCTAAAAAAAGGGAAAACAAAATACATCAACCAGAGACGGATTTTAAATTATTTGAATAAATACATCTTGCCTTATTACGGTGGCAACGAAAAAATTTTGGAGACCTTAATCACTGTTTCTGCCATACCCAGCCACCCGTTAAATGCAAAGTTACTTCATAGGCATTTGGCAAAAAAGAAAATGCCGCAACGCGATGCGTTTTGGTTGCCTTTTATAAATAGCCGATATGGTGATGAGGGCGCAATAAATCGTCTTCTTACTTGGTCGTGGGACGGAGGAGACAAAAGCACGATACAAAATGATTCGTTGAGATTAGCTGGCGTTACTTTGGCTTGGTTTTTAGCGAGTTCAAATAGATTCTTGAGGGATAGAGCAACGAAAGCGTTGGTATCAATGCTGAACGGGAGAATCCCCGTGCTTTTGAAGGTGTTAGAGGACTTTAAAGGAGTTGATGACCCCTACATACAAGAACGACTTTATGCAGCAGCTTACGGTTGTGTTTTGCAGCCTGAAAACAAAAGAGAGGATGTTTCTACGCTTGCACTTTACACATACAATAATATTTTCAAAGACAGAAAGCCGCCCACTCATATTTTATTACGAGACTATGCGCGCGGCATTATGGAGCTTGCGATTTCCCAGGATGCTACACTAAAAAATAAGATTGATATACGAAGAATCAGACCACCATACGGGAGTTCATTTCCAACAGTAGTGCCAACTCTAGCCGATTTAAAGAAAAAGTATCCAAAAGGAAGTGGTCGCAAAAGGAAAAATGGAGACTACGGCGCTATCTGGTATTCATTGATGTATAACAATGAAGGAGGTATTGCTGACTTCGGGAATTATGTTGTGGGTTCAACTCTAAACCATTGGTGCAACTTGAGATTATCAAAAAATGGAAAAAGAAAGAAAACCATTAAGGAAATAGATGCGGAATTTAATACCAGTCTAAATCGAATAGAAAAAAAGAGGTGGAAAAAAATTGAAAGTATGCGTCAATCCACTGACTGGCAATTAAGGATGACAGATTTTCCAAGAAGAGAAGGAGACCAATTACCAGAAAATAAGTTCATGAAAGAGCAGCTGAAAGAAGCGGAAACTTTTGTTAAAAATCTTGAGAAAGTTTTTATTGAGACTTTAAGCGATGTGCAACAAAAACTATACAAGAAAGGTGTTCTCCCTTATCGTGAAAATCCTAAAGGTAGTGATGACTTGAATGATGCAGAGATTCAACGACTCATATTTCAAAGAATCGTCCAATTAGGTTGGAGACCGAAGCTATTTGCCAAATATGATTCAACAGTTAGAGAAATGGGTAGAGATGCTCATAAAAGCGAGCGTATTGGTAAAAAGTATCAATGGATAGCTTTCCACGAGGTATTGGGAAGAATTGCTGATAACTTTGTCTATAGAGGTGCTTGGAGAGACACCTTTGAACCCTACCAGGGGACTTGGCAAATGTGTGAGCGGGACATTGACCCATCTTGTCTTTTGCATAAGACCCCGATTGATTCATCGGCAAAAAAACCCTGGTGGATTAGTGCTGTTTATAAGCATTGGCGTCCCTCACTTAACCATACTCAATGGACAAAAGTTAAAAATGATTTACCAACTCAAAAAAATCTAATAGAAATTAAATCGAAAGGCGGATGGTTGCTTTTGGACGGTTATGTACGGTGGGAACAGCCTCCCGTTCCTGGTGAGGAGAAATTCGATAAAATCAGGCGTGATGTTTGGTATATATTGCGTAGTTACATTGTTAAGAAAAAAGAAGTTAATAGGATGTTCGCCTGGGCAAAGAAACAAGATTTTATGGGTAGATGGATGCCTGACCCGCTGGAGTTGCGTAGTCTCTTTCTAAGAGAAATTCCAAACTCTATTGCATACCAAAACGAGTACAATGTCTCCAATAAAAAGCGTTGGATAAAAGTTGAGGATAAGGAACGAAAGATTACGCCATTTAATGTAATTAAGACTACAGAAGAATACCATTGGGAAGGAAGCGGCTTTGATTGCTCACTAGAAGAGGGGTTAGCCATTCACATACCAGCAAAGGAGTTAATTAAGGGGATGAATATTCACCAGAGCAAAGAGTCTGGTAAATTCATCAATAAAAAAGGTGAGGTGGTGGCACAAGACCCTTCAGTGGCTGATGCAGGTTCGGGAGCGTTGATTATCAAAAAGAAACCCTTGATTGAGTTTCTAAAAAAGAATGGCTACGAGATAATTTGGGCGGTTATTGGAGAAAAACTCTTACTAGGAACTATGGGTAGTGGAGAAGGTTTCCTTGGGAGATTGGAAATGGGTGGTGCGTTTAGGATGAAAGTAGATGGCAAATTGGTTGGAAAAACTTATACTAATGTTTTGCCCCCTCATAAAAAGTAGATTCGGATAAAAACTCCCCTCATTCGGCGGCTTTTCGTTTGGATTGGTTATGCTTCGAGCGAAAGTTTTTTATCTTTGAATATCAGTTTGCTTCTCAAGCACGATAGCAGTTCGCGTTTTTCATAGATTGCTCCTTCTTTGAAGATGTATTTCGCATAATTCCGGATGTCCAAGTCCTTGGATTTTTGGTCGTGTATCTCTTTGATGCCGAGAACACCAGATTGGAATTTTCGATAGCGACTGATCTCGCCATCAAGTTTTTCCCTAATGCCGGTTTTGTCGAGTTTAACCGTGTCGATGATGGCCATAAGCTGTCCAATTAATTCGGGCTCGTTGATGAATCCGCTTTTGCAATCTCTTGACCATCGTTTCGTACAGCTATAATACACATGTCTATTTATGTGCCCGTTTTTGAGTTTCTTCAATTTCTCATCCGCGCCCAGCGTCGTTCCGCAATTTCCGCATGAGATAAGCCGCGTGAAGGCGAATTCCTTGCCACCATAAGGGCTTAAGATCTTGCTTCTCTTGATCTGCGTTTGCACTTTTTCAAAAATCTCTTTTGTTATAAGCGGCTGATGGATGCCGGTGTACAAGTTTCCGCTTTTTTTCGGATATTCGAACACTCCATAATATAAGGTATTTTTTAATATCAAATATACATTACTCAATGTTAGTGGTTTGCCGTAGACGGATGTAAATTTTGTATCTTTTAGCCAGTGATACAGCCGTTTACCGCTCCAACTTTCATTCGCAACTTTTTCATACATTTGCTTTATAACCGGTCCGCGTTTTGGATCTATAATGATATGGCATTTTTTGTCCCGGCTCTTGTCGTTGAGGTATCCGGTTGGTGCCGGAGCAGGCCATAGACCCATCTCGCATCTGGCTCTTAGCCCGCGTTTTACGTTCACGCCCTTTTGATCGTTTTCCAATTTTGCCTGCGAGCCGAGAATCATCAAAAGAAATTTCTCGTTCGGGTTATTTGTAAATCGCTGGCCGTAAGTTCTGATCTCAACCAGTAACTTCTGGTCCATCAGATCGACCACCGAACCCAGGTCTCCTGCATTTCTCGAAAGCCGGTCTGGTGCCCACGCGAGCACCCCGTTGTACTTTTCCTCTTTGATCTCGGCGATCATCTGATTGAAGATTGGCCGCTGGCCAGCTTCTTTAGATGAGTGCGATTCGCGCTTCACTTCGACCACGTGAAGTCGTTCGCGTTCCGCCATCGCAAGCATTTCTTTTACCTGCGATTCTATGGAAAGAGCCTGCCGGTCCTCCTCGGCGGTACTCTTCCGCGCATAAAGACAGTAGCGCATCTGCGGCGCCATGACAGTTATTTCTGCCGTCATTTTCCCCAAGGCGTCAGGAGGGGTTGTTGTTGATTGTTTCATAAGCCCTTGTTTTACTTAGTTATTTAATAACCTTTCGACAAGGACATTGATGACGCAACCCCTCCTGTGAGTCCAGACCCCCTCAAACCAAGCAGTTGATAACTATTTCTTCCCCTTTTCTTCTTCAAGAACGCTCTTAAGAATTAACCCCCACGGCAGCGTATCTTGTAGACAATACTTTGATGACGGGTTTTTGGGTCCCAAGTACGGGCGCTCCTTGCGCGCTTTCTCGATGGCTTGTCGCACTATCTCGTGTATCCTTATTGCTTTTCTTACTACTTGCTTTCTGAGTTTTTTCGGGAGTTTACTGATTAAAACTTCGTTAAACGCACTTTCGGGAATGTCATAGATCGGAGAATTTTTCTGTGTCACTTCCACTTTAAATTTTTCTTTCTTTTTGAATAAAGGATGCCGGTGTGAGAGGTAAAAAGTAGTGGCTCCCAGACTGCCTTCGTTGATTTTCTGGATCAGTTTTGCATACGCCAAGTCGTTAATATTCTTAGCGCCGGATCTCATGGCCTGTTGAACTTGTTTTTCGAAGTCAATATCGTCGTTAAGCCAGCGATAGATTGTGGCGCGCGCCAAGCCCGCCTTAGCGCACGCCACACTAATCACCGGCGTTGTTTTCAGCGTTTCAAGTATTTTTAGCTTTTCCTCTATTTTATCCCTCATTGATTTTTTCTCCTTTTATGCCAATAATTTTTTCAACTCGGTTTAATATGACGGCTGTGTAGATCGGACTTTTTTCCATCAGAAAGCACCGTCGTTTCAACTTTTCTGCCGCAACCAGCATAGATCCCGATCCGCCGAAAGGTTCTACTATAAGATCTCCGCGTTTCGTGAGAACCTTGATGTATGGGATAAGGAGTTCAATCGGCTTCGTGCCGAATATTATTCCTTGGCCGCTGGATTTTTCATCAGCCGCAATGTGCTCAATAAAATCCGTAGGGCAGATCTTTTTTCCTTTCTCATAGCCCTCCCAGTGCGGTTTTCCGGAAGTTGCGTATAATGCGTTCTCATACTCGTTTTGAAATAATTCATCCGATTCCGGTTCCAAATTTAATGATGGATTCCCGTCGGTGCCGACGAGGGCAATATCGTGTTTGTTAAAGAACTTGTATTTTGCTGAGAAACCGGAGACGCGATTTGGTAAGTGCCAGATGATTGTATTGCGCCAGCGCCAATACTTTTCAAGTTCGTTCCAGATAGTCCGCAAATTCTTAGGATTCTCAAACACGATGATTGAAAAATCCGGTTTTTGAATCTTGGCAATATTTGTCATCCAGAGTTCCGTGAAGTTATCCGGCAAAACATCTGTTTCTAGATACCGGCGGTCGCGTTTTAACCCGAATCCTTCAGTTGCTTTTCCATGTCGCTTCTTTCCGGTCAAATATGAGAGTAAATATGGCGGGTCTGTGAAGCACATATCGGCTTTTTCTCCAGCCATGAGTTTGAGCATATCCGTTTCAATCGTGGAATCTCCGCACATGACGCGATGTTCTCCGATTTTATAGACGTCGCCTTTCTGCACGTCAACTTTATCAATCGACAGTTTTTTTAATTCCTTTTCCAGATCAAACATTTCCGGATTCTCCTCAATTCCAAATATTTCATCAATCTCTTCGGAACTAAAACCTATATCGGCGAGCAATTTTTCATCAAATTCAGCGAGAAGTTCAAGATTCCATTCGCCTTGATTGCGGTTCAGCCTTAAATTAAGTTCCTTCTCTTTTTCAAGGTCAGGAATATTAAGATAGACAACTGGTACTTCTGTTATCCCAAGTTCCTTTGCCATTGCCCATCGGAAATGCCCTCCGATAAGTACGCCGTTCCTTTCGGGTGCGGAGTTTACCAAAATGGGGTCCACCATTCCATATCTGGTTATACTCTCTTTCAATTGCCCGGCGGCATCTTTGCTCCATGAGCGCGGATTGTACTCGGAAGGCTGGAGGGAATCCACCGGAACATAAGTAATTTTAAGCTGTTTTTCACTATCAATTTCTAACATCTTAATTTAGGGAACGGCTCACCAAAGAAAGTTTCTATACTGAACCTTTCTAGGATAAGCCGTTTCCGTTATTAATATCTGAGTTTTTTAGTATTTTCGTTTTGCGTACTCATGGCACGCGTTTTATTTCATAAGCAATATTCTCCTTTGGTTACATTTCGCCGTTGACCGTGGCGGCGAAGGGGCGAAAAATAAAAACCGCCCAAAGTTTCAACAGCAATACAAAATAGCATTGCTGATAAAACCTTAGGCGGTCTAGCCGACACAGCTATCTGATAATCTTTATAGACTAGAGACAGCCGCTAAGATTTCTATTCAATTATTTTCATAATAGCAAATTATTTTGAATAAATCAAGAGTTTGCAAATAGCCGCTGTTGATAACTCGATCCTTCGCAAAAGCAAGTATTTATGCTATGAAATGGACAGAAAATTGATTGAAACGGGCATTTTTGATATAGTCGTTATAACGATAACAATTTAATTGTCCTAAACCCTTCGGTTCATACCGCCGGGCATGGCATAAAGACCCGATGAAGATACTGAACCCCGCGTTCAGCAACTCTTTGATGGGCCATATCGGGAAACCGGTATGGGGTCGCAAGACCTAGCTGGCGCGGGGCTTTGTGTTTCCCGTCGTCATAAAAACCTATGACAATCATCATCTCAAAAAACGGCAAAAATGCCAAACCAGTACCCGAGTCAACATTTGAGCGAGAAGGAAATTTGCAGAAATATATTTATGACAATCCTGAAAGCATCCCTGTTTACGATATTAAAAAGGATATCCAGCTTCTTATTCTTGCAAGAGAATTTTATACAGAACACGGACCAATCGACGCCCTCGGTATTGATAAAGATGGTGAAGTTTACTTAATTGAAACAAAGCTTTACCGGAATTCGGACAAGCGTTCTATTGTGGCACAAGTTCTTGATTATGGTGCGTCGTTATGGCGCTCATACGGGGATTTTACCGAATTCATGCGGGAACTTGATGCAAAAGTTCAGGAAAAATTTAAGCAGAATACCGTTCAACTGGTTAAAGAATTCTTCGGTATTGAGGACGAAGATGCCGCATTGCTTTTGGAAAACGTTCGGCAAAACTTAAGCAAGGGAAATTATCGGTTCGTGGTGCTTCTCGATAAAGTTGATGACCAATTGAAAAACCTTATTCTTTTCATCAATGAAAACAGCCGTTTTGATCTTTTTGCAGTTGAATTTGAATATTATAAGCACGAGGACTATGAAATATTGATTCCCAAGCTATACGGTGCTGAGGTAAAAAAAGACATCGCGGGCGGATACCGGCCCAATAAACAAAATGACGATTTTTTCCGCCAGAAAATAAAAGAGGTTAAGGACAAGGAACTTTCGAATGCAATCCTTGATCTTTATGAATTCGGCCGCACGGAACTGGCGGAGCCGGGTTACGGAACGGGTCACGATTTGGGTCGCACTTATCTTAGACTCGAATACCCCAAAGCAAAAAGCGGGTTTTTACGCATTGTTAGTTTGAAAAGCGACGGCCGTTTTAAAATAGGTTTTTGGAGGATTACAAACGAAATTCCAGGAAAAGATGGCGAACGATTATCCCAATTATTGCGTGAAAAATTATTGAAGCTGCCGGCAATAAAAAAATGGTATGCACGTACAGACAAGGAAATTAGAGAAGGGAAGAGAGGGTCTCGTATCAGCGATTTCCCCGGAAAGAACATGACGTTTCAAGAGGCCTTTCCGGATAAAAAATCTATTGAACTCTTTAAATCGGCGATTCTTGGGTTTAAGCAGGCCATTAAATAGCCGGGAATAGTAAAATTACTATCAAACCTTCTTAAAACCGCTGATGATCAGCGGCTTTAAGATTAAGCGGTTTTATGTTATTTTATAAATGTTAAGGTTAAACATACATAGAGAAATGGGTGCTAAAAAATCAAAATTCACTTTTATCGACTTATTTGCCGGAATAGGCGGTTTTCATTTAGCTCTTCATAGGCTTGGCGGAAAGTGTGTTTTTGTGAATGAATTTAATAAATGTGCCAAAGAAACTTATAAAAATTATTTCAAAAAAGTCGACCCGACCTTATTTATAGATGACGAGAGAGAATCGTTCTTTTGGAAGGATATTAAGCAAATAACTCGCACCGATACAAACGAACCTAAATATATTTGGAAAAGAAATATTGGGGAAATTATTCCGAACTTCGATATTCTTTGCGCCGGTTTTCCATGTCAGCCGTTTAGTCAGGTTGGAAAACAAAAGGGGTTTGATGATGTAAGAGGGACAATGTTTAATGATATAGAAAGAATAGTTAGGGCGCGAAAACCAAAGGTTATTTTTTTGGAAAACGTAAGAAATATCGTCAGTCACAACGACAATAAAACGCTCGTTGTAATCCTGGATAAGTTGGATGGTGCCGGTTACGATGTAAGGCCTGAAAGGGGTTTTAATTGGGAAATTTTGAGGGCAAGCGCTTTCGGACTGCCCACTCATCGACCAAGATTTTATCTTGTCGCATTTAGAAAGGATTTAAGAAAGGCCAATAGTTTTAGGTTTCCATCCTCGACGACTCCGCGGGGTGTAACCCTAAGACAGATTTTTGGAAAAAGATGGCCTGCTATAATAGGGTCAACGATACGCGTCGGGGGAAGAAAATCGCCTTTCAGAAAGAATCCTGATGGGTCTTGGTTTAGGGACAGACGAAATTGGGATACGTATTTGGTTAACAATAAACCGCATGTATTAACGGTTGAAGAAGCAAAAACAATGATGGGTTTTCCGTCAAATTTTATTTTTCCCGGCAATCTATCTTATTCTCAGAAAATGAAACAGCTTGGTAACAGTGTTGCGGTGTCCGTAATCGAGGCAATTGCAAAAAATATTATCAAAACTATTCATGGTTGATCGAATAAATATCAAACAACGTTCACGGAATATGGCGGCTATACATAGCAGCGGTAATGTAACAACCGAATTAAATCTCGTAAGATTTTTTCGCAAAGAAGGGATTTCTCATTGGCGGCGTCATCAAAAAATATTCAATGTTCGTCCCGATTTTATTTTTCCGAAGCAGCGGGTTGTGATTTTTGTTCATGGGTGTTTTTGGCACGGATGTAAGCTACATAGATCAATTCCTAAAACCAATGTAAAATTTTGGCGAGAGAAAATAAACGGGAATAAAAAGAGGGATATAGCCGTTTTGCGAAAAATTAAGCACTTCGGATGGAAACCTCTTATTGTTTGGGAACACGGGATAAAAAAGTATCCGGAAGACGTTATTAAGAAAATTAAAAAGGCCCTCAATTAATAAACAAAAAAATTGCCGGTATCGGCGGTTTTTGTGTTCGTCTGTTGGTTCGTTAACGAAAAAGTATTTGTTTTTTTACTATCATTCTTATATTCTTGTAGCTATTGACAAAAAATCCACTACGAGTATAATGGGGGACATATAGTACTAGATATCTGAACTCTATAACTAAAATACTTAAAAAGCTCAATAAATACTTATTAATATGGAAAATGAATCAAAAAATGATAGGTTTAAAAGGGTTGCTGAGCGCCGAACCAGGGCAGTTTTACGAGATATGCGCATTCTCGGTAACTGTGGGAATAAGGGAAATTATTCATATTCACCTGATCAAGTTCGACGAATATTTTTAGAGATTGATCAGGCAGTAAAAGAGGCCAGAGGGAAATTTCACTTACCAAGGGATAAAGAATTTAAATTATAAACCATGACAACCGATTATCATTTTGGCAAAACAGATGGTGGAGACGTCGCGGGGTTTAATGACCCGGTTGCGGCAAATTTTGCATATGAAGAAAATTTAACCGATAGTCTAATAAGGGAAGCTATCCAAAATATTATTGACGCAAAATTGCCCGGTAAAAATCCGGTCAGAGCAGAATTTGATCTAGAAAATTTTCCTATAAGGGAATTACCCAATCCGGAACGGTTAGAAAAAATATTCAGAAAATGTGCCGATTATGCCGAGAAAAGAGGAGTACTTCATGCGGCAAAGCATTATCGTGCTCAGGCAGATATTTTAAAAAGCGGTATTTCCGTTTCGTTATTACGGATTTCGGATTACAATACTTGCGGTTTAACCGGCGATACTGAAGATGGGCGTTGGTTTATGTTTATGCGTGGTGTTGGATTTAATGCCGGTGAAGCCTGGGCAGGTGGTGCTTTTGGATTAGGGAAGGGAGCTTTTTTTGCAAATTCGCTTTTTAGAACTATATTCGTTTCTACGGTTACCGATGAAGGGATTAAGTTTGCCGGAAAATTGCGGCTGCTATCCTTTAACCAGGACGGTGAATTAATGCAAGGTAATGGTACATACGGTCTTCCAAGGCAGTTACCTATCAAGAATAAAAAAGAAATTCCGGAAATATTTAAAAAGAGGCAAGAAAAGGGAACTGATATTTGGGTTGTTAATTATCAGGGAAGCACTGATTGGAAAGAGGAAATCTGCCGGGCGGTTTTGGGGTGGTTTTGGCCCGCAATACATTGGGGAATACTTACGGTAAGAGTAGATGATAAAGAATTTGATGCCGCTAATCTTCGTGAACGTATGAGTGAATTTTTTGCAGTAGACGAAAAGAGATCTCATAAACCTTATAATCCTCTACATTTTTTTGATACATACACTAATTCTGAAAAAAAATTATCGGAAACCCCCGATATGCTTAGAGAAATTTCTTTTTACGGTAGAACCTCAGATGAACTACCATACCCTAATAAGACAGCGCTTATTAGAAATACCGGAATGATTGTTGATTTCAGGGGGAGGGCGTTTCATTTAGCAAAGTATGCTGCTGTTTTTGAGTGTAGGAATAAAAAAGGAAGTGAGATACTCCGGAAGCTGGAAAACCCCGCTCATAATGAATGGGATTGGCACAATTGGAAAGATGAACACGGACATTATGTTGAGGATGGAAAAACTGCTTCTCAGGAACTTGAGCTTTTCATTGCCGAGGGATTAAGCGGTCTTTTATATTCACCAATTCAGCAATCAACAACTATCCCGGGTCTTACAGACTATATTGGAGTACCGAAATCAGACGGAATTTTACCTCAGACGGGAGTTGCTAGCAATCCCGTGAAAGAACCGGTCGAGGAAGAAACGGGAATTGAAATAGGTTCGGAAGATCCGGACGATAACATTGTGCCTACTCACACCATAAAACCAATTAGAGTGAAGCGTTATGTTCCTGTGCGACCGATAATTCCCGATGATGTTCCTACTCTGGTACCCTCAGGACCGCATGAGTCCGTTGAAATTCCCACTATACCTGATACGGAAGGTACGGTTATTAGGCCTAAAGAATTAGAAAACGCGGTTGTGCGCTATGTCGTGGGGGGTACAACTGCAAGTGGTCGAATGTATCGTTTTTTAATACACGCTGATAAAATTCAGGGGAATCCTGTCGTACGAATGAAGTTATTTGGTCGTGCGGAAGAGGGAGAGGGCGAATTACTTGGTCTTGCGGATGCTGTCGGTGAACGTGGGACTAAAATAATTAAGATAGATACCGGATATTGCGATTTTTCTTTGGATGACTCAGGAAAAGCATATCTCTCCATAGAATTAAAAGACCCATGGGTCATTGCAATAAATCCTAATTTACAAATACAACCATGAATATAATTTCACGATATCCTTGGCCGGTACTTGGCGATGGTGATGCTGTATCGGGAACATTTGCTCCGATAGTCGAAATTGTTAGAGGTAAGGATGAAATAAAAATCCGAGGTAATTTTAATTTAGACAACAAATCTATTCAGGATCTAATCAATAACGGACAGGCTAATTATGTTTTACAGATTATGTGTAAAGCGACTCACTTTCGAAAATGTTACCTTTTTATAAATAATCAGTTTGAAGTTTTCGTGCCCGCATCGGAACTTCGAAGTATCGTACAGCTTGATTATCTGGTGCTCGCCGCGACCGACATCGCCAGCTATATAAATGGTACGGCGCATCCGGACTATGAAGGGGTGGAAGCAAATGTTTCTCTTTTGCCGGGTGATATTTTGGCGGAAGCAGAGTCTGAAAAATTCGATGCCAGGAAAAAATATGCAGGAGCAAAATCGGTTTCCGATATTCTTGAAGTTGTCCGCGACCCGAGACTTTTTGGCTCGATGAGCATTGATCCTCATCAAGACAAAATAGTGGTAAGGTTGCCAAGTCTTGATTTTGATAAACTCGCGATTTTCGCGGGTTCAAGAACAGAAAAGATTAATTCGATTTTGCAGTCCAGTGTGGCATTTCCGGCAATTACCACTGCTCTTTATAACGCTTTTGAAATACCGGAATCATTCGGACATTTAATGTGGTTTAATATATTAAAAGAGCGTACCGAAAAAGCAAAATTAGAGTGGGAAAAAGAAAATATTTCTGAAATCGCACAAGAAATATTAAAAGGACCGGTCAGTCGTATGTTAACCGGATTAAAAGAAATAATTGATTCAGCAGAATAGTGTATGGAAAGAATAAAAGTATTTACAACAACATTTCTTGATCAGCTGGGTCAACGACTTCAGAGTAAGGAGATTATCAACGGTTATGTTGAGGGTAGGGCGCCGAATTATTCCAACTCCGACACCAAGGATACGCTTATTGAAATAGACGTTTTTCCTAAACTCGCTGCCGATAAAGAAGAGTTTGAAAATGCTCAAATTCTTTATGAGTCAATGAGGGACATAGATCGTACGATGGCCTCTGATCAGCGCTTGTGGGCTTGGTTGGCTCATGTGCCCTTCATGGAGTATATGGCAAAGCGTTGGCCAGTAGCTGATCAGCATGAGGAAAAACGTGCGGCATATATCGTTAATCACTGGTTTGTGAAAACTCAGACAAGCTCGTCATATATGCGCCACGGGATAGCAATGTTGTGGTGGGGTGCGTATATGACATATAATTCTGAAAGCGATTATCCGTTTGAGCTGACAAAGGAACTTTTTTCTATGCAAGATTACACAAGAACTATTTTCGGTATGTTAGGACGCAGTAATAATTTTGTGCGTGCCTTACTTGAATATGTTATAGAAAATCCCCATTTGTTTGAATCTCATAAGGAAGCACGTATACGTTTCTTGATGAGAAGGTTAAATTATGAAGGTGGATATAAAATAATTCCTAGTTTATCAGTAAGCGAAATTAAAAAATTAATTAATAAATATAAAAATATTACAGAAGAAATTACTGATTGATTATTTCATCCTCCAAAAATGGACCTTCTTCCTTTAGAAAATAAAATAATCGGAGTGATTAGACAGGCTGGGCGAAAAAATAGCGATACCACTGTCGGTTGGACATTTTTGGTTAAGAAGTCGTTGACTAATCTTGGGCATAAATTCTAACTTTACCCCGATGCTTGCATCGGTAGGAACCGAATAGGAAGGGTGGTAGTATGAAAGAATGGTAGAGCACATACTGAAATCTCACAAT
>LCCV01000004.1 GCA_000998135.1 Parcubacteria group bacterium GW2011_GWA2_42_14 | reverse complement strand
ATCGCCTCCGACAGAATCGTCATTTATGGAAGTGAAAGTAACGGGCTGGGACAGGGTGCCGTTGGAGTGGAGATTGCCGTAGACAAAGATGCTGGAGGCGGGAGAATCAAATTTTACAGTCACACCGGAATCAATTGTGAGGGTTACACCCGAAGCTATCGTTAATGTTCCCTGAACCACAAAAGGACTATCGGCAACAGTCCAAGTGGTATCAGCAGAGATTATTCCTGAAACAAAAGTTGGTCCTACCGCAGAAGCTGTCAGGAAATATGCGCCCAAAGTAAAGAGTGTGAGAAAAAAAAGAAATTTGATATTTACAACAAAAAGATAAAAATTTTTAGTATTATTAATAGCAAAGTTGAATTGTATGATATTTTTCATATTCGATATTATTATTGATTTTCGCTTAAACTTTCACCTGCAAATACTTTCTCACTCCCCAACTCAAAATCGCAATCGCAGCCAAAGAAGAAATCAAAAGCCACCACCAGGCGGAAATTGCTCCCGGGGCTTTTTCTTTTACTTCTATCCAAAACGCAACGGTTAAAGCTTCGTCCTGCGGCAAATCACTGCCCTGCGGACGAAATTGCGCGAATGCCTTATAAAGTCCGGCTTCGGGAAAAACCACACGAAAATTAATACCGTGAATTACGTCACTATCCTCTTCATGACCGCCACCGTTCGCTCTTGCCTCTTTGATAAAATTAAGAGTATGGCCATGGCCAACGCCGCCACTGCCTGGGTGCGTGTGAATAAATTGTTTCCAATCGTCTTTGATAACGGTTAAATGCATCTTGGCATCCAGATAATTTTCGGTATCAACCTCTTTTCCGGTAAGCGTGTGAATATCAAAAGTTAAATCATGTTCATGCCCCCTTGCCACGGGCTCATCCATAATTAGCGAAACCTGGTAATTATCAATGACGATATTTCTTGCAAAAGAAACTTGCTTTTTTTCTTTCTCTCCGTCTCCTTGCACGGAAATTTCAGGATGTCCGAAGGAATGATTGATTCCTCCGGTTTTTATTTCGGACCAGAGTTTATAAAGGCCTGGTTTTCCGAATGTATAATTAACCGAAAGAATGCCTGCGGATGAAGTAGTGTCGGGGTGAATATGCAAAAACTCGTTCATATCGCTTCTAACCCCTATAACATGCATTAACTTCGCGTGTTCAATTTCCAATTCGGAAAACAGAATGGGGACATTTCCGGGCTTTCTGTTCACAAAAAAATCAAACTTTTGGATTTGCCCGATTTTAAACGGAACCGGCGTTACATTAAGATTAACAGCAACGCCTTCTTTAACTTGGGTTTCTTCATGATAAAGGGACCCCGGCATGGTTTCTTCATGCTCATCTATAACCATGCCGCTGCTTCCCGGTAATTCCCTGCCCTGTAACCGCGATAAAAATCTGTTCGGCAAAATATAAATAAACACAATTCCCAAAAGAACTGAAAGTAAAATAATATTCAAAAAATAAGAGGATAATTTTACTCTTTCATCTTTATTTTCTTCCGCGTCCGTAATTGTTTTCAGGTTTTTTCTTCTTTGAAAATAATACCACCAAAAAGGAATTGCCCATAAAATAACCAATACCCAATTTCCCAGCCACAAAGGCAGGCCGAAAAGCCCCAGGCCATCTTCCGGACCATGAGCATGGGGGGGTTCCGCCAGATTAAACCGATTGACGATTATTCCCAAAAATCTTTCCTCCTGCGTAATTTCTTCAAGAAGCGTATGCTGTCCGGAATTAACCCACCAATCATGCGTAAAAAGCCCTAAAACTAAAAAAGAATAGCCAAAAACAAAAGCGGAAGAACCCTGCCCACAGCGTGAAAAAAAAATAAAGACCAGCCGTAAAAAACATCGCCGGATGAGGCAATCCTCGTAAGAATTACCGGAGTTGCCGGATGCGGGCATCCGACCCCGATATTTCCCAAAAACAAGCCCAAAAGCAATGCCTTAAAAACATCTTTTTGCCTTTGAATGAACATGGGATACGCTCCGCTATAAGTCGGCATGCGAAAACGAACCAATCCCAATTCTCCCAAAGCAAAAATAAAAGCAAAAAGTCCGGCAACAAAATAAAGCCAGTTTTTAACTACTTCCAAGGGCGCCCCTAAGGTTCCTATAGCCACCTCTCCCACAAGAGCCGCAATAACTCCGTACATGCTCAAAGTAATGGCAATACCGATTCCGAACGCAAGCGCGATGGAAAATCCCTTAACCGGCCCCTTGCCCATAGAAAGAGGAACAATCACAAAAGCGAGCGGCAAGGTGCAGGGCAACACAATCATGCTTAAACCCGCGGCAAAACTAAAAACGTACCAGCCGAACCCGACCGGAGAAGAAGAGCCCACAAAGAAAAACCAAAAAAGGCCGGTGGCAATGAAAACAAAAACGCCGATGGCGGCTGACGCCAGAATTATTTTTGATTTGTTTAATTCTTCCATAATTAAAAGCTGATTTGTCGCTGATAAGTACGCGGATTTAACGCTGATTTTTTCAGCGTAGTTCAGCATACTCAATCAGCGCGATTCGGCTTCTATTTTAGTTTTTAATAAAATTAGAAAAAGCGCCAGTGATGCTCCTAAAACTCCGATATCGCGGAAAGTAATGGAAAACTGCGGAGCAAAAAGTAAAATAAACAAAATCTCCAAGCTGGATACTGCCGCAACCGCTATGGCAACTTTTTTGGGAAAGAAAAAAGATAAAAGCAAAAATGCCATCAAAAGTTCTAGAGCTCCCTGAAAACGAAGATAGCCGTCAATAGGCATGACCACCATAACCATCTGCTTATACCACCACGGCAAAGCCCACGTCCATCCTTTGGGGTTCATAATCAAATCAAAACCGGAATATAAATACATCAAGCCGAGACCGAGACGCAATATCCACTCCGGCTTTAACTTTTGAAAAAAGTTTTTCATAAACAATTAATATCCCAATATCAATCAGTATCAATTAATATCTGATATTAATAGATACTTATTGTGACAATTCTTCCAACTTCTTAACAAACTTATCGCGGTCAAACCCTCCTGTTGAAAAAAGTTCGCCATTAATAACAATCCCGGGCGAGGCGAAAATTTCGTATTTGCCGGCCATTTCTATTCCTTCCGGCGTGGCAACACTTATATTCTTATATTTAACATTGGGAAATTGGCCTTCAATTGAATGCCAAAACTCCTCAAATTGCTTGCAAATCTGGCATCCTGGAGCTGATAATTCTTCAAGAATTATTTCTTTCATATACTATATTATAAAGTATTCCGTAATTATATGCTATATTTTAATTATCAACACCAATGAACATGCAACGAGCCATATTATATATAGTAACCTTTGCCATCGGCTTTTTGCTGGTTTCTTTGTGGAGTTTTTATCTGGTAATCCGGCCGCCGAAAATCATATTGCAGAGAACCCCTGCCGACTATGGCCTTCCTGCCGAAGATATAATATTAACTACCCAAGACGGCCTAAAACTTTCCGGTTGGTTTATACAGGGTTTAGCATTGAAAAATTCAATGCTAAGCATTGGAAAACCTGCCATAGTACTCATCCACGGCTACCCGGCTGAAAAATCGGACATGCTTTCCATCGCCAAAAATCTTTGGCCGGATTTCTCTTTGCTTATTTACGACCAGCGATACTTCGGAAAAAGCGAGGGCCGCTACACTACTCTTGGCGTAAAAGAACGGCTGGATTTAAAATCTGCTTTAGATTTTCTTGAATCACGCGGATTCTCCGCCAAAGATGAACCTGCTTCTGGCGGAAAAAAAATCGGCGTTTTTGGATTCTCACTGGGAGGCGCGGTCGGAATAATAACCGCGGCCGAAGACCAAAGAATAAGCGCGATTGCCTCATACGCCGCTTTTTCCAATTTAAAAATTTTAGGAGAAGAAACCTATTCTCATCTTTGGCCATTAAACAAACCCTTGGTTCAACTCATGCTTTTTTGGTCGCGCCTTCTTTTTGGAGAATCAATTGCTGATATTTCTCCCGAAAACGCCGCAACCAAACTTACTATTCCCGTTTTCATTGTACACTCCAGGGAAGATGAACAAATATCATTCGGACACGCGGAAAAACTTAAGGAAAAACTTAAGGAAAACCCCCAAGCAGAATTTTATTTCATTGAATCGGGACTTCATGGAGAACTTCCGATTGATTTTGACTCCCGGCTAAAAGATTTCTTTCAAAGAGCTTTAAAAAAATAACCAAAAGAACTGTACTATACGCATAATTTATTATAAAATACCATTATGAACATCTTAATTACTGCCGGCGGTACCATAGTAAAAATTGACGATGTCAGGCACATCGGCAATTTTAGCACCGGTTCATTTCCCGCCAAAATTGCTAACGCCTCTCTCCTGAAAGGCCATGAGGTTATTTACTTGCACGCAAAAAACGCAAAAATTCCAACCGCAAACCGTAAATTAAAACTCATTGCCTATGAAACATATGATGACTACGCCAATGAATTAAAGAAAATTTTAAATAAAAACAGCATAGATATCGCGTTTCTGGGCGCGGCAGTTTCTGACTATGGAGTAAAACGGCATAAAGGCAAAATTCCCTCGTCAAAATTATTGCTTACTATCCGTCTTTTCCGTCTCCCAAAAGTCATCAAATCAGTCAAACAATGGTCAAAAACGCCGCTCTTTCAGGTCGGATTCAAATTGTTGTCTAACGCTACAAAAAAAGAATTAGTTGAAAATGCCTATAAATCCAACTTGGAAAACCGGTCTGACCTTACCATAGCCAGTGATTTCTCAGAAATAAAATCGGGGAAGCGCGAAGTAATGCTAATTACCCCGGAAAAAGGAGCTATAAAACTGAAGGAACCCAATTTGGCGAAAAAAATCGTTGAATTCGCAGAAAAGCGCGCGCGAACAAACCGCTTTAAAACGGTCCTTATATCAAAAACAATCGGCAAAAAATATAACAAGGAAATGAAGCTTTTCAAGGAACTTTGCGGGCGCTTAAGCAAACAGGGGCTGATGCCGGAATTTTTTAAGGGCGCTGTTTCAGGACACGGCAGTTTAGCATTACGAACCGATAATAATTCTTTCTTAATAACCGCGCGCGGAAGCAATAAAAAGAACCTTCGGCCGGGTGATATCACGCTTGTCAGAAAAGTTGATTGGAAGAAAAGAAAAATTCTAATCGAAGCTCCTCAAGATAAAAAGGCCTCTTTTAACGCCGTTTTGGTTTCGGCTATTTTTGATAAATTTCCAAGGGTAAACGCGGTCGTACACACCCATAGTTTCACAAAAAAGGCGCCGATTACTGAATTTCCTTATACTCCGGGAACTCTCGAGTATGCAAAAAAAACCCTCAATTTATTCAAAAAAAATATCAGAATTATCAATCTTAAAAACCACGGGCTTGTTGCAATTGGCAACGACCTTAAAGAAACCGTAAATTATGTACTTCGGCAATTCATATAAAAATTTTCCGGTATTCTATGACCTGTTGTATCAAAGGTATTTAAAAAGCGCGCATGATTTTACTGCTATGGTAAAAGAAAACACGCCCCAAGGCGGATTGATTTTAGATTTAGCGGCCGGAACCGGCGAAGTAACTATTCCATTATTAAAAAGCTGTTTCGGGGTAATTAGTTTAGATTCAAGCAAAGGGATGCTTAAAGAATTAAAACTGAAAGCAAAAAAATTGGGAGTTAAAAATTATCACACGGTAACCCGGGATATGCGAAAAATAAACTATAAAGACAAATTTGATACCGTTTGCATAAGGCAGGCGATTAATTATTTCATGGGGCCAAAAGCCCTGGAATCGGGTTTAAAGAAAATTATCGTTTCGCTGAAAATAGGCGGCAAATTCGTTTTTAACGCTCCTAACTATCGGGGCGAAAAAACATACCCGGAAGTTTCCAATTATTACGAAAGTGGCAAAGAGAAATCCTTTGTTCTCGAAACAAATAAGATACTCGGCAAAATACTGCGCCACAAGCAATACTCGATTATCTGGGGAGGCGGCCTAAAACCGAATTTTGTAAGCGATGAAAATTCTTTTTATATGTTCACAAAAAAAGAATTTGGACACGCTTTAAAAAATTGCGGCTTTTCAAAAGTTAAATTCAGCGGCCCGGCTAAAACATTGTATTGTACGGCAACAAAATGAAACCGGCTAATAAAATTTGGCTCAACGGACGAATAGCTCCCCTGGCTAGGGCTGGATTTTTGAATTTTCACCAGGGCCTTAACTACGGCGCTTGTGTTTATGACGGGATTCGTTTTTATAAAACCACAAACGGCGCGGCTATTTTCCGGTTAAAAGAACATCTTGACAGATTCTTCTATTCCGCCTCGGTTCTGAATATGAATATCGAAAAAACAAAAAAAGAACTGGAGGAAGCAATCAAAAATGTCATCAAAATAAACAAATTGGCTTCGGGATATATCCGGCCGATGGCTTTTTATTCGGAACCAAAAATGGGCATAAACATAATCGGCGCGAAACTGACCGTGGTGATTTTTGCATGGCCGTGGAAATACGATGCCAAAGAAAAATCGGTAAGAATAAAAATTGTAAAGACAAGAAGGATTGACCCGTCTACTGCTGATCTGAAAGCAAAAATAAGCGGATATTATTCAAACGGACTTTTGGGATTTATAGAGGCGCGCAAAAGCGGATTTGATGAACCGCTTTTTCTGGATACCAGTGGTTTTGTCGCCGAAGGAGCGGTCAATAACATTTTTATCGCCAAAAACGGAATTCTTTATACTCCAAAAATAGGAAATATCTTAGGCGGTATCACAAGAAATACCATAATCCGAATTGCGCGTGATATGGGCATAAAAGTTTGCGAAAAAAATATCCTTCCTGGTTTTCTCCGTAAAGCGGATGAAATTTTTCTGACCGGCACCGGAATTGAGTTGGAACGCGTAACGAAAATTCACAAATACTTTTCACAACGCCAAATCCCGCAATCCATTTTTACTGATTTACAAAATCAATATAAAAAAATTACCGGAGGAAATATCAAAAAGTATAAAAATTGGCTCACGCCGATTCAATAATTTATGGCATGCGGGCGCTCAAGGTCGTCAAAAAATCGCGCCATAGGACAATTCCATAGAATTGTTCTATAAATCTATGGGCTACTTCTTAATTACAGATTACGTTCTTCGCCAGAATTAAAAGGACTACTTGCTATTTTCCTAGCCTCGTAGTATAATATAAAAGACGCGCAAACAAGTTCTTTAATAAAAACAAAGGAAAAATGATGTTTAGAATCATTCCCAAGGAAGAAAAGTTTTTCGACCTGTTTGAAAAACAGGCTAAAGCTATTAAAGCATGCCTGCCAATTTTATTGGAAATTGCGTCAAACCGACATATAGAACCTTTATGGGAAAAACAGATTCAGGAACTTGAACAAAATTGCGACTCCATCACCAAAGAAATAATAGTAAAAGCCGGCCAAACTTTCGTAACCCCGATTGACCGCGAAGATATTTACGCACTGGCCCAAGCAATTGACGACGTAATGGATTTTGTGGAAGAAGTTGTTATAAAAATAGTTGATTATAAAGTTCTTCCCGATGAAGCTCTGAAAAAATTCCTGGAAATCATAAGATTGTCAATAATCCAGGTATATGACGGCATATTCAAACTGCGAAAACTTGAAAATGTTGACGAATTGCAAATCAAAATGAAAAAGTGCGAGCACAACGCCGACAAACTGGTAAAAGACATCATTGCCGACAGTTATGAAATTTCTGTATCGGACATACTGACGCAAGGCGCCAGCGAATATCTAAGTAAAAAAGAGCTACAGGCGGTCTTTGACTCATACAACCACACGCGCCAACGCCGTGAAATCGCGGAAAAAATGGAGGAAGCGACAGACGCCTGCGAAAAAGTATTTCACAACCTCGGAAACATTTATTTAAAACACGCATGATAAAAAAAGCCCCCTCCGCATGCTTGCGGAGGGGCTCTTTTCTATTTACTCAATCTTTCGCAGTAGCAACACTCAGTGTTGCTCCGACTTAGTAATTCAGGATAAATCTTTTCTTTTTTCCTCAAATTCCTGCTTGTTTATTTCTCCCTTGGCGTATCTTTCCTGCAATATATCCAAAGCTGATTTTTCAACATGATGTTCCTGGGTGCGGTTCTTTTTTGCCACCCATCTTACCAAAACAATAAAGCCCACAATAACCAAAACCCACCATAAAAGCATAAAAACAATCCCCCACCAGATACCAAACGGCATTCCCCAATTCATCAACGGAGTTAAAAATCCCATAGGGCTCAAATAATTCAAAAGCGACCACCCCCATCCTTTTCCCATCATTCCCTGCATAAACGGAAAATTTCCGGAAGGCGAACTCCCGGCATCAAAACCTCCGCCCAACAACGGCGACAACATCTGCATCATGGGCATGAACCCGCTTATTTCTTTGGGAAGGAGAGCCGCTCCGGTTTCACATCCTGATGAACGCTTTCCTAAAACAGCGTGCATTTTTTCTTCTCCTTCTTCTCCCATCATCTGTATCATCATCTGGTTCATGGCGGAGTGCGATTCTCCGAGCATTTGACCCATAAAATATTCGCCGAGAACTTCATAATCTTCTTCCGATAAATCCGCGCAAGTCAAAGTTTTGGCCTGAAGTTTTTCCCAAATTTCTTTTCCTTCGGCCTCTTCTTTTTTAGTGTGGTCACCGGCAATAGCTCCGTCCAAACTCTGCGTCATCATTTGACCATTACCTGTTCGCGCAAAAAGAAGTATGAAAACAAAAATTGACGATAATAAAATATATTTTTTCATAATCATGTAATTAACCAAAAACTAAAACTTTATCCGAGCCCTCGACCATTTTAAGCAGGTCGGACATTGTGGAAACCGGACATACATTGCTTTCACCTTTACCGCGCAATTCAAGACAAGTGCCGCAGGCATAAATCTCGCCCATCAACCCTTTGAATTCCGCCACTTTCGCGGAAATATCAAAATTTTTGCTACCAGGAATAGTATCTAACTCCGAACCCTCATTCATCAAAAAAATTTCCACTCGATGCCGCCCTTAAGCGCAGTAATTCCGAAACGGAACGTGTTCCACACATGTTCAGGTTTATTTGATTGCAAAATTAGGCCAAATTTCATAAGACTTAACCAAGCCAATCTCGAAGTTTCGGAAATCTGGAACAAATCGGAAGACCCGAGCACCAATTTTCCAAACCCCAGATACGGCCGGCCCTTAAACTCGCAAACAAAATTAAAACAAACGCATAAATAATATGTTCATCGACCAAATAAGAATGCGGATTGGGATACGGGAAATCAAGAATCGGAATATAATAAAGCATCATCAGCATCACGCCGAGCATAGACGACAAACGCACAGCAATACCCAAAATCAGGGAAACGCCGAGAAGTAGCAACCCCCACTCATTAATAAAATTAACTGCCGGTAAAATATCGGAACCTGCCAGCCACTGATAAAATCCGGCAAAAATTTTTGCCCCCTTAAGGTATCCCGCCGCCGACCATTCGGGATTTATAACTTTGGTAATACCGGCATAAAAGTAAAGCCAGCCCAAAGACACGCGAAGCAAAAACAATGATACTTTTTGCGACTTTGTCATAAAAATTTATTGTTTCATACCGATAATACTTGCCAATTGCGGCGAGGATTAAGGCAGACATGAAACAATAACAAAATTTTTAAACAGCCCGAACCACTTATATTCTATAATTATTTTACCCAAAAACCAAGGGCTAAGGCCCGATGGGCTCGCCCATGTAGGATATGGCTATTTGCTAAAGCCCGGCGGCATTGCTATAATAAATATGGAAAAATCAGGAAAAATCCCAAAAATTAGTTATGTTTTTACTGTTCGAGCTTGTCGAGAACCTTACATTAATATTAACTTCTCGACCTTACTCGAAGAATAATAACCTTAATTATGGAAAATTCATTATCTAAAGGAGTTAATCTCGCTTTTCTTACGGCGCTAATCAGCGGTTTTGCCGTATTTATCAATAAATTCGGGGTAGCGTTCTGGAAAGACGCTTATGCTTATACTACGGCAAAAAATATCGCAACCGCCGTTCTTCTTACCGGCCTGATTATGCTATTGCGAAAAATTCCGGAACTAAAAGGACTTTCTCGAAGGCTGTGGCTCAAACTTATCCTCATTGGGATTATAGGCGGCTCCATTCCCTTTCTGCTATTTTTCAAATCGCTTACCATGATTTCGGCCACAGAAGCGGCTTTCATCCACAAAACCTTGTTTTTATGGGTCGCTTTATTTTCCTATCCATTTCTTAAAGAACGGATAAGTTCAATTCAGTTTGCCGCCCTGGGAATATTATTTTTAGGAATTTTTATGTTTGATTCGCCCGCAAACTGGAAATTCGGAACCGGATCCGTTTTAGCGCTTTTAGCAACTTTGTTTTGGGCAGTTGAAAATATAATCGCCAAAAAAGTTCTTAAAGAAATTTCGCCGTCTATTGCCGGCTGGGCAAGAATGTTTTTCGGTTCTTTGTTTCTTCTTCTGTTTCTTGCAATCACCGGAAAAATTTCCGCCCTTATTCCGGCGTCAACAGAACAAGCCGGATGGGCGATTTTAACCGGCGCATTGCTTTTCGGTTACGTAACAACCTGGTATGCCGCTCTTAAATACGCTCCGGCAACGGTTGTTAGTTCCGTCCTTGTCATAGCGGCGCCCATCACGGCAATTCTTAATTCAATTTTTGTTACGCATATTTTTCCCGGCAAAACATTAATACAGGCGGTGATAATGATTGCGGGAATCCTGATTATTTCAAAAACAATTGAAAATATTTACTCAAAATTCAGCCGCAGAATCTCCACAGCATCTCTATGACGGCCTCTTAATGTGTAGCCGATATGCTTTCGGACCGAACCGGCTTCACTATTGCGGTCCCGATGCCAATCGGGAAATTTTTTCATACATTAAAGAGAGGGCGGGCGACCCGGGACTTGAAATCCTGCTTAAGGCCTTTAAAACAATGTATCCGTATCTCCGGCTTATTGCTGATGCCAACAGCATCCGCGACCCGTTTGATAATCGCGTAGTGGAGGCCTATTGGCTGGGAAACGAATTGTTGGAAACGGTTGAAAAAAAGAAATTCTGGCGCCATCTTCTTGAAGAACAAGAAATTAAAAAGAAAATAGGTAACAAATCTTTTGAAGTAGTAGCCAATAAAATAAAAAAAGGCGGAGTTCCCAATCACTCTTTTCACGTACTGGATATCTGGAAAAGAACCGGCCATCTTGAGCGGGAACATACTCTTGAATCCATGGATTCCTGCCGCATAAGCTGGGGAAAAATTACAGCCAGAAACGGACCATTCCTGATGGTAAAACACGAACCTTTATTATATCGGGACGGAAAACTTATTTTAGGCAGTCCCCAAACAACCAAAATCGCCATTAGTTTGGAATCGGACAGAGACATTGAAGAATTAAAAACAGGCGACCTCGTTTCCATTCACTGGGGAGTGATTTGCGAAAAAATAACGCCAAGGCAGGCAGGAATGCTTAAAAAATACACCCTGCGCCATCTTGAGCTCGCCAATCAAACCATTTAAACCACCAACATTCTTATAACTATCGCGGTGGAAGAAATATAAGAAAAAAGCCCATATAGGGCTATAACTGATGAAGTATTGTTCCGGCACAAATACTCTTACCGTCATTATCTAAATCGGCCTCAAGAACCAATTGTTCATATGGAATATCAGGAAATTCCACTTTTGCAATCTCAATAATTCGCTGTAAAGTAGAACGTTCACCTTCATTCCAATAAACAGATTTTTTACCACAATGAGTACCTATAAACATGGCGAACCTCCGTCTATGTGTTCAGGAACTTACCAAAACTTATCATATCAATATACTATAGTCAAGAATATAAAAGGTGTCATGGGGTATAGAGATAAGAAAAAGCCGGCGTTTGCCAGCTAGACGAGAGAGGTTGTTACTGTTTGTTATAGGTATTGTCGATGAAGTCCAGTACTTTTTCCTGCCATTCTTGGACATCATCCACATCGGGTCCTAATATTGCTCCATACAATAAATCTACATCCATAGAAAAAATTTCCTGATCATTATTGTTGTGGTCAAACACAAATAACTTGCCGCCACAACCGTTAGTGTGGCGCACTTCAATGAGATATATGTCATCAAGCTTGCTTCGCCAGACTAGTTGGGGATAGTTGGCATCTTCAGGAGAATCCCACGGCAATAATGGCTGTGACATGCAACACCTCCTATTGTTTGGTACTACGGATTATAGTATATAATCCCTGCGGGCTAGTCAATAAGTAACAAAAATGCCATGGAGAATAAAAAACACATCCTTATTTTCGGCAATCAAGAGCTTGAATTTGATTCTTTACCGCTTCGCGTTCTTCCTGAACTCAAGCGGCTTTTTCCCAAAATCCGGTTTGAAATAAAAGACCCGAATGAAGAATTTGAAATACCGGAAGAGCTGACTATAATTGATACCGTTCGAGGCATTGAAGAAGTCAAAATTTTTTCTGACCTGAAAAATTTTACGAATCATCCTCACATATCACTTCATGACTTTGATTTATGGTCGCAGCTGAAATTTCTTCAAAAACTCGGCAAACTCAAAAAAATAAAAATAATCGGCGTTCCCGCCGACATACCCGAAAAAGAAGCGCTGGAAAAAATTTCCGCCATCATTAATTCCACTTTACTTTAAGAAAATGCGCGGCACAGCTCATGCAAGGGTCATACGCCCGGATAAGCTTTTCAACTTCAAATTGAATCTGCTCTTTTTCCGCCGACGGAAGCAATTTTTGCACAAGCGCAAATATGTCCTCTTCTATATTTATCTGGTTTTGTCCGGTCGGCACAATTACTTCGCCCTCGGTAACTATGCCGCTTTTTGCCAAATGATACTGGTGATAGAGCGTTCCTCTGGGAGCTTCCACCACTCCCACGCCGACCGCCTCGCGAGGCGGTTTTTTAATTACCGGCTCCGCCTTGAACTCAAAGGTCTTCAGTATTTCCAGCGCGCTATCAAGGCAATGGAGAATTTCCACGGCTTGCGCCAAATTGTTGCGGAATACGTCCGTTGAAGGAAAAATACTCAGAGTATCCGCAAGCATTTCTTTGGTTTTAGGATGTAAAAGATGTTTAGCAAGATTAACTCGCGCCAGAGCCCCTACCATATAAGAACCGCGCGAATGCTTATAGGCCGATGCCTGTGAATAAGGCAAAACAACATGCTCCAGATGCTCGCGATAGTCCCTTTCCTCTATGCACTCCCCTTCGCCGGTCTGAATGCATCCGTCAATAAAACCGTATTTGTCCTTGGGCACAAGAGCCATAAATTTGGTTTGACGGTCAAAACTGAAAGGACAATTTTTAAAAACATCTATCAGCCGCAACACCGCCGGACGCGCGGCTTCAAGTTTTTTAACCGCTTCTTCAATCCCGTCTTTTTCCGGAAAATGCGTAAATCCTCCCACCACGGGATAGGTCGCGTGAACGCTTCTTCCGGCAATAAGAGAAGCAAGAAAATTTCCCGCGGCTTTTATTTCAAAACCGTCATGAAGCATCTGGTGCTCCACAGGATTATTCTCATCAAAATCAAGAAACGCGTCTTTCCCGAATATATCGGGCATGGAAAAAAGATACAAATGAAGCGCATGGTCGCGGATATTCAAACCGTCCATGGTCAAATCGCGCAAAATTTTTGTCTGCTCCGAGGGCTCAATATCCAAAGCGTGTTCGCAGGCCTCGATAGAAGCAAGAATATGGGCATTGGAACAAGTGCCGCAGATTCGCGACAAAAGCTGAGGAAGGGCTATAATCGGTTTTCCTTCCAAGGCCTTGGTAAAAAAACGCTTGTATTCATTAATTTTAAAACGCGCGTATTCAACTTTTCCACCGCGCACCCTTATTTCAAGCGAAGCTGAACCTTCAACTTTTGTCAGACGATCCAAATTTAAATCTAAATCAACTGTGTGCATAGTGTTTAAAACTAAACCTTTTTTAACTCTTCAACGAGACCGGCAACGGCCGTCAAAAATTTATCAGGGTCCATGGGGCATCCTCCCACTTCGGCGTCCACTTTCACGACATCGGAAACCTTAAGCACTTTGGGAAGTGCCGCAAAACGCGCGACTAAAAATTCTATTTCCTGCTTTTGCTGTTCGTTAAAATAGTTTCTCTGGGCCGCCGGCATCCCGACAACGGCGCAAGCGCCCACCGCCACCAATTTCTTTGATTTTTCCCTTATTTCACGGAGTTTCTCCGCATGCTTTTCCGAAGCTATCGCCCCCTCTACAAAAGCGATATCCAACTCATCAAGGATATTTTTAGATTTAAGAACATTGGCGTGCCTGAAATCAAAAAGTTTTTTCCACTCCTGCCAATGGTCGTTCATAATTTCCGTCATCACAATAGTATTGTCCTCACAGCAAGAAAAAGTGAACCACCCGATTTTAATTTTCTTATGTTCATTATCCATTGATTAATTTCTTAAGGTCAAAATTAGCGTCGCCAAGTTCCTTTTCATGTCCGGAAACTTTTATATCTTTTTCAATAAGTTTGGAAATCGCGCCCAGTTCCGAAGTGCGGTTGATAAGCGTAGCGCCCATGATCTCTCCGTCTTTAACAAGAATTCTTCCATAAGAGCCGGAATCCGGTAAACCGCGTCCGATTACCAAACGATCCTGTCCGGGTTTTACGTCGCCAACAAAAGCAATCGTTATACCGAACCCCTGGGTGGTGTAAAACGATACCAATTTAAACGGATTGCGCTTTCCTAACATATTCAAACCGGCAATTCTTCCCTGCATTTGAGCGTTAACCCAGTTGCCGAGCTGCACCCTCTCCCCCAAAATAATATCGTTAAACTCCGCCGAATCCCCGGCCGTCCAAATATCCGGTTTATCGGTTTCCAGATACTCGTTGGCCAATATTCCGCGATTAACGGAAATACCGCCTGCCTGAACCCATCCAAAAGGGCAAACCACCCCGATACCGACCATGAGCATATTGCAGGAAATCTTTTCGCCGTTATCCAATACAATTTCCTCTACCTTATCTGCGCCAATTATTTCCTTAACCTGCGAATTATAAAAAATTTTAACACCGCCTTTTTCCAGGGCCCGCTCAATCATTCTGCCGGACTGTTCATCAAGCAGCGGCTCCCAAAAATATGATTCCCGCAAAATAAGTGATACGTTAATTCCCGCCAATTTCAGCATATCGCACATTTCAAAACTTATAAACCCCCCTCCGATGGCCACGGCGTTTTCTGATGATTTTACCGCGCTAATTATTGCCTTAGCGTCGTCAAGGGTCCGAATATAAAATATTCCTTTTTTTTCACTGCCCTTAATTCCCCACTGGCGCGCGCATCCCCCTACCGCCAGGAGCAATTTTTCATAACGGATGACTTGCCCGTCATCAAGCTTTACTTCTTTTTTTACGGTATCAAGTGAAATGGCTTTTTTGGGGGCGAGCAGCATTATATTATTTTCCGTATACCACGAATCTTTTTTCAACCACACATTTTCAAAAGGAATTTTCTCCAGAAAAAAATTCGGCTTAGAAAGCATGATACGCGAATACAGCCGATATGGCTCATCAGACACAATGGCAATAGTTCCGACAGGGTCATTCTGCCGGATTGTTTCCGCGGCAGTTGTGCCGGCAATGCCGCCTCCTATTATTAGATACTTCACCTTTTCCATGAGTCATTTTGCTAAATTGGCTGCTTAGCAGAATTCGCAAACGTTCGCCTTCTTCTCTTTGCGCTCGTTCTTTGACGGAACACCGCAACATTCTTTGCAACAAAAAGCCGTGCCTTCAAGCACATACATCCCCTCTTCTTTCTTTTTTTCTTTCGCGCACTTGGCGCATTTAAAAAGTTTTTCTTCTGCCATATTTGTCTAAAATTTGGAGCAGCGGGCGAACAAATTTTAGGTATAAATATGAGCACCCCGCTCCAATTTTGCCTATATTTTAACTTGGCTTCCTTCGCCCTATAGCCATATCCTCTCGCAAGCCGCGTGTCCGCATAGGACAACCCTCGTCGGGCGAAGCGGCTTGCCCCAGAATATCCCGCAAAATTGGAGCGGGGTCGCCATTCATATATATTATATCTGTTTAAGAAGCTGTTTGCACCCTAAAATATCCACCGCGTCTGAACCACCATTTGATACCCTCGGCGAGCCCCACCTCCAAAAGACCCATGCCGAGGACGAGCGCTATATCCCCCGCGCTTAAAGGAACGGTGCCGAGAAGCCACTGAAGAGGCGGAGCGTAAATTGCCGCAAACATCGCGGTAAATCCCAAAATAACAGCCAAAAGAAGATAGTAATTGCTGAAAAACTCGATTTTATACAGCGGCTCGCGCAGATTTTTAAGGACAAAGACCAAAAGAAGCGCATCAGTAGTAAGAGCGGCAAGTATAATAGTCCGGAGATGTTCGAGGGTGTAGGAAGAATTATAGAAGAGCCAGAGGAATACTCCCACCAAAATAAGGTCGGTAAGGATCCCCTGAATAAATACAAAAGCCATTCCGAGCCGATCAAGTATCGGCTCTTTACGTTTAAATGGCCGGCGCTCCATGATATCCTTCTCGCCGGGCTCAAAAGCCAAAGCAAAATTAGGAAACCCGTCCTCAATAATATTCGCCCAGAGAATCTGCACCGCGGTTACGGGAAGCGGGATTCCCAAGACGAGCGACGTTACGACGAGAATAAATTCAGTAAAGGAACCCATCAGCAGGAAAACGGCGACTTTGCGCATGTTATCAAAAGCGATCCTGCCTTCGCGGATGGCCGAGGTAATGGTCGAGAACGAGTCATCCAAAAGCACAAGGTCCGCCGCCTCTTTGGTAACGTCCGCTCCGTCGCCGACCGAGACCCCGACATCCGCCGCCTTAAGAGCCGGAGCGTCGTTTACGCCGTCCCCGGTCATGGCCGTCACATGTCCCTCTATCCTTAAGACGTTTATAATCCGCATCTTGTGCCTAGGGGAAGCGCGCGAAAATATTTCCACGCTCCGGATCCGTCGGGCGAATTCCTCATCCGACAATTGATCCAATTCCGGGCCGTCAATAAGAGCCGACGGATCAGCACTGAATCCCAAATCCTGGCCGATGGCGCGCGCCGTAAGCTTATGGTCCCCGGTTACCATAAGGACGCGAATGCCCGCTTGGCGCGTGATTTTCAAAGATTCTTTTACGTCGGGGCGCGCCGGATCGCGGACTGCCGCAAGTCCGGAAAGCAAGAGCCCTCCTACCTCCCGACGAAGCCCAGCGATGTCATCCGGATCTATCCGCGAGGCACTGCGCACAATACCGCGCTCGGCCGTAGCAATCATCCGGTATCCCCGGGCGGCAAAAGAATCCACTATCTCCCGCATTCGCCCTTTTTCCCGCTCCGACAGAGTCGAACGTTCAATAAGAATTTCCGGAGCGCCCGTGACAAATAGGTTTATCAGGCGCTCTTTTCCTCCGTGGAACGACGCGATATATTTTTCGTCCGCGTCAAACGGGAGTATGGCCAGGCGCGGGTATTCCTTGAGCGCTTCGTCAAGATTACCCCCGCCCTCTTCCAAAAAATATTTAAGCTTCGCGCAATCGGTTGCTTCTCCCCTGATATCTCCCCGGTCCATGACGGCCGCTTCGTTCGCGAGTGCGAGTGCTAAAGCGCTACGTTTAGGGTCCTTGGCTTCAACGAGCTTCTCCACCTGCATGATTCCTTCGGTAAGAGTTCCGGTCTTATCCGTACAAATTACGGTTGTGGAGCCGAGAGTTTCGGCACCAATGAGAGTTTTAACCAGTCCCTTTCGTCCAAAAATCCTTTGCGAAGCTACGGCGAGCACCACCGAGAGTGCGGCAGGAAGCCCTTCGGGGATCGCGGCAACCGCCACCGCGACTCCTACCGTAAACATCTCCACAAATGCTCTTCCCTCCCAAACTCCGACGAGGATTACGAAAAACGCCGCGGCCAGAACAAAACCCGCGATGATTTTACCGAGGCGCGCCAAACGCTCCTGAAGCGGGGTGGACTCCTCCTCCACCGAGGCGGTAAGGCGAGCGATCTCGCCGAGTTCCGTATTCTCTCCGATTGCTACCACCAGAGCAATACACTCACCCTGCTCCACCACAGTTCCCGCATGAACCATATTTTTTCTATCGGCGAGCGCCGTTCTACCGGAAAGATCCAAAACCGTCTTCTTGACCGGAAGAGATTCTCCGGTAAGAAGCGCCTCATTCACTTCCAATCGCCGCGCTTCAAGAATCCGGGCATCAGCCGGAACCTTCACTCCCGCGTAAAGGAGAATTATGTCGCCGGGAACAAGGTCTTTCGCGTTGATCTCCCGCATTTTACCGTCTCTGCGCACGCGCGAACGCACCGCCACAATCGCCTGAAGTTTTTCAAAAATGCGGTTGGACCGGAATTCCTGCCAAAATCCGATAGCAACATTCACCAGCACCGCGAGAAATATGACAATGGTATCCAGATACTCGGCAAGCCACCAAGTAATCGCTCCGGCCGCGAGCAAAATGAAAATAAGTGGATTTTTGAACTGTCGGAAAAAAAACTCCCACCAGTGGAGCTTTTTTCCTTTCGGAAGTTCGTTCGGTCCGAACTCTGCCCGCCTTCGCCCGACCTCGTCATCCGCCAGTCCGGTTTCTAAATTGGACCCGAATTCCTGCAGCAAATCCTTAATCGGGAGTTCGTGCCATTTGGCATTTAACCTTGGGGTAATCAATTTTATCCTATTTTCGCGTATAGTTTCGCGTCTGTTTCACGATAAAGGCGCAGTAGCGCTAAACTGACGCGAAACCAAACGCTAAACAGACGCAAAATATTCCGATTAAAACCCTTGAATCGAGTAAAGCATGAAAACACCCAGAGCAATGAGAAAAGTTCCTATAACCAATCGCATAAGACCCCGATGGCGCTTACGCCATTCCTCCATTTGTTCGGATGAGGTTCCAAAATAAGCGACCGCGACCACCGCGAGCAACGGAAGCACAAAAATAAAATTATACAGAAGCAAAAAGGGAACCGCATCTGCATACGCTCCTTTGGCCAACAGGGCCAAAACCGCAAAATACGGCGCTCCGGTGCAGGGCAATTCCACCAAAACGACAAAAACCCCCAAGAGACCGATAAAAAGCAAGCTCAAGCCGGGACGATTTTCCTGAATTGCCGCGATTCTCGAGGTGTAATACTTGATGCGTTCTGACGCTCCGGGAATCATCTGCAAAGAAAACCCCTTTCCGTACCAGAAAAAATCTTTTATTTCAAAAAGCCCGGCCGCAATAGCCACCAGGGCGGCCACCCAGTAGAAAGCGGTGGAAACCCCGATGGACACGGTTATCCTCAAAATTCCTAAACCGAGCGCAAGATAAGTAACGTATACCACCAAACTATAGAAAAGCCCTCCGAGAAGCATCCGCGTCCGGCTGCGGAAAGCGCTAGTCATGAATGCCAGCAAAAAAATAAGCACGCCTAAAACGCAGGGGTTGATGCTGTCAACCAGTGCCGCGCTGACGATAATGGGGATGGTTAAATTATCTATAGCCATAAGATTTTATTTTACTCCTTGAAATTATTGAGGGGCGCACCTAAATTCAGGGCCGGTCTTCACAACTTCGCCTTAACTTAAATTTACTCCAGTGAACACCCTGACACGCGGGAGAGATTCTCCAGAGACACTATGCCTGCCTCAAACCGGTAAAGCTCGCCTCCGGCTTCATCCTCCTGAATCCATGTAGGTGTCTTTTTTATGTTTTTGGCAATACAGAGTTCCACGACATTATGCGGATTTCGCGGATCGCACTCAATCTCCTCTATGAATTTATACGCATCGCCGAACATGGCTCTTTGTCTCGCGCACGACGCGCAAGTTATGGAGCCGTACACTTTGTACCCTTTCTCATCAAGGCACTGAGCCAGAGCGTTATATTTTTCCCCGGGTCCGGCGTTAGCATGAATAAAATAAGTGACTCCGGCAAAAACAAGTCCAACTGCCATAGCCGATATCACGAACTGCCTGCCGGTCCTCCCTCTTAGTGCGTATCCGGATACGGCAATTACGGCAAGTATCAAAACTTTTGATGCTTCACAAAAAACGCAGATACTCTTTAACACAAAAAATTCAATATAACTTAGGTAAAGCGACGGCCCTAAAAATACGATGGAAAAAAAGAGAATGGATTTTAGCGTAGTCTCATTATACCGCCACAAAACCGCAACCAGCACCCCGAGAAAATAAAGCAGGCCCAGGAGTGATACGGGAATTCCGAAAATTTCCGAGTAGATACTCTGGTTGACAAGGTCGCACGAAAAACCTTCGCCCAGCTCGCAAAACGACGAGGCTTTAGAAAAGAACTTGAGCGAGAGAAGATAGCCCATTAGGGCGGTACCGGCTAGCGAAAAAACCGCCAGCGCGACCTGTTGTAATTTATTTGGTTTCATACTTTAAGAATACTACATCAACTATACTGTATGCAAAGGGACTCATTTCAGCCATTCCCTATAGCCGGCCATTCGCGAAGAATCCGGTCTAGGTGGTAACCCGACTCTTTGTTAACACTCAAAATAACGGTTTCTGAACGGTCCGGAAACTTCATAAATTATTAACCATACGGCCTACGGTTATTCCCACACCAATCGCGATTCCGCCGATAATGGCCATGCGAAAACCGCTTTTAAAAATATTCCGGCCGGAAATTTTTGCTCCCACAACGCCTAAAAGAAAGAGGGCAATAAGAGAAAGTACGATTGAAAACCAAAAGGCGTTTTCAGTATTCATTATAATATAAGGAAACAAAGGAATAAAACCTGAAATAAAATAAGAAAAAAACATTATTATTCCGTCAAGAACCGAGTCAGAAGCAGAAACCTCTTTCTTTTCAATATATTCGGCGGCCGAGCGTTCGGAAAGAAAACTGCCGACAGCCATGGAAAAGGCCTCCACAAAAATAAGAACAATTCCGGCAACAAAAATACTATTTCTCGGCATCCCCGTAATAGCAATACCCGAAAGAAGCCCCGCGGTTGAAACCAAGCTATCTTCAACCCCGAAAACAAAATTTCGAAGATACGAAGCTGATATTTCTGTTGTCTGTTTAAAATTATCCACTTTCAATTACAAAATTTATTGTTCGAGCTTGTCGAGAACCTTACAATTATAACTTCCCTGTGGTGAGCTTGTTGAAACATCGACAATCTCGAAGAATAAACTTTTACTATTTTAATTCAAGGTTATTCATACCGCAAAGCTTCAATCGGACTCTTCAATGAAGCTTGGCGGGCCGGATAAGTTCCGAAAACTATTCCGACAAACGCCGAAAGGCCGAGCCCGATAATTATCGCGTTCAAAGGAATGGTAAAACCCCAATCAACGCCAAGATACTGCCCCAGTATGAACGAAGCCGAAAACGATAAAGAAAGTCCCAAAATTATTCCGATAACCCCTCCTCCGATAGTCAGCATGACCGCTTCCAGAAGAAACTGTGTTAATATATTTCGGTTAGTAGCACCGATGGCTTTTCTCAAGCCGATTTCACGCGTCCTCTCGGTAACCGATACGAGCATTATATTCATAATACCAATGCCTCCGACCAAAAGCGATATACCCGCAACTGAAGTAAGAAGTATTGTCAAAATACTAGTCACTGTTCCTAAGCGATCAGCAAGATCAGCCTGGGTCTGGATGAAAAAATCGTCTTTAGACGGGTCCGTAATTCCGTGGTTTATGCGCAAAGTAACCGCGATATCTCCTACCGTTGTCTCTACGGTTTCGTCGGATTTTGCGACTACGATTATTCGATCAAAGTGTTTACGTCCTAAAATATACTGCTGGGCAGTAGTATACGGCACTAAAAGCGTATCGTCGAAATTAAAAAAGGAAACCTGCCCCTTAGGAGCCAATACACCCACGACTCGAAAATTTAGCCCATTAACTTTGAGTATTTTACCTAAAGGATCTGTAAAACCAAAAAGTTCTCTGCGGATTTTATCACCTATAGTCGCAACGCTGGCTTTTGAATTTACCTCCTCAACGCTAAAGAAACGACCTTTTTCAGGATATACGTCAAATACTTTTCCGAGAATATCATTGGTATCGGTGCTCCCGCCGCCAAGCATGGTCGTCTGATACGTTTCCCCTTCATAGGCAAGCCGTATTGGTCCAAATACTACTGGCATAACGTCCGCCGCATAGGGCACATTCTCCCGTTTACGCAAACTATTCAAGTCCTTCTCCTTTAACGAATCAAGAAGAAGAGCGGCGATATCAGTAGGACCCCGCGGTTGACGTCCAGGAATAACAGCTATGGTTTTGGAACCCAACCCCTGAATTTGCCCCAAAATCAAATTTTTAGCGCCTTCTCCAACAGACATTACGGTTATAATTGAGGCAATGCCGATAACAATTCCTAAAAGCGTTAAAACGCTTCGGGATTTATTTCTGCCCAACCCCCCAGCCGCCGTTTTGAATGAATAAAATAATTTCATAGATTTTTTAAGTTTTGCCCGCCCGCCGTTAACGCGGTCTGCAACATACCAACATTCTCCCTCCAAAGGCGGACAAGCAAGATTGCTGGTATGTTATTTTCCTAACGTGCGGTAAGTTTGTCGAACCATTCTCCTAATTTTCTTCCAAATTTCGGAAAATAACCGGGGGTTCTGTTTCGGAAACGCCGGAATTGATAAGGCGGCATTCGTCATAGGCAAGTTCAGCCCAAAATTTAAGTTCCCCGGGCCGCGGATTTTCGCAAAAACGTTTAAGCGTTCCCAGCGCTTTTTTATGGCCGGAACTCGCGAGCTTAACCAGCGTTTTTTTCTTCTCCAAAACGGGCGTATCTTCCAAAAGCGCATCCGTTAATTCGCGAATCTCGGCAGAAGAAAATTTTTTAACCTTATTTCCCATTCCCAATCCCAACTCCTCATGCATTTTTATAAACTCCAAAACATCTTTGCTTTTGGGGTCATTTTCATCCTTCATCATAGTTATTTGTCCGGTAAGTCCGAAAAGGCGCATTTCCTCGGTGATTTCGGCCATATCTTCTTTGGTTAGTCCTTCGCCCGCGTCCGCCAGCCCCAAAAGCATTTCAATCCTCATCTTCTGCCCTGCTTTACCGCTAAGCGATTCTTCTCGGTTTTTTTCTTGTTCTTCCGGAGTTAATCGGTCAAAGTCCTCCTTAAGTTTGCGGATAAAAGCGGCATTTTTTTTAAAGAAAGGGTCGTCAGAAGAAATATTTTCGGCCAAGCGCAAGGCCTCGGTAAAATTTTTTTCAGCTACGTAAGTTTGAGCTAAATCGCAGCGGATAAAAGAATTGTCCGGGTCATCATTCACGGCTTCGGCAATTAGCTTCCGGCCCTCTTCAATTTTTCCCAGCATAAATTTAGCCCGGCCCAAATGCGCTTTTACGTCGGCTTTTTCCTCGAGCAGTTTCTCGGCCGCTTCCAGTTCCCGTTCCGCCAGATGAAATCGAGCGACTTTAATATACGCCGCGCCCAAAAGATAATGGCCAATGCCTTCGTAGAATGAAAGCCGAACCGCTTTTCGCAATGGAGCCAGAGCCTTATCCGGCCGGCCGACATTCAAATAAAAATCTCCGGAGGCGGCCCACCCGGGAAAAAATTCAGGGAATTTTTCGATAACTTCCTTGAGCACGGTTTCGGCCGCCTCGTATTTATTTTCGTAAAACAAATCAGCCGCTTTCCCCAAAAGTTCTTCTGCTTCCGTATTCCCAAAAATTTTATCGGTGTCTTCTGACATATATAAGTGTATGCGAGTTTATTTTTCTTTTTCCAAAGCAAGTTTCAGAAAGAACAATACTTCTGACTTAAGTTTTGCTTTTACCCACGCTTTTTGCTTCCCGGACAACAGTAATTCACCCATACCGGAGAGAATGTTGCTATCATCAAACTTTTCCATTGTCTCAATGCATTTTTTCAAAAACTCCGCATACGATACTCCCATGCGGTCCTCAACAATCTTTTTATTAACCGGCCAGTCGTGAGAAAGAAAAAAATGTACGTCATAAATATCGCGGTTGGTTTTGCCGATTCGCTCATACATGGCGCAAAGTTTGTGAGCGGCCATATCTTCTTTGACCATTACCTGCATAGAAATACCGAGGAATGATTCCACCGAATATTTTGAGCCAAATTCCCGGCGGTTGATTTCCACCTTAATATTTTGAGCATTAATGTCTTTGTCGTCATAAGAAAGAATATAAAAAAGATTGAATCTTTTCTTTCTTACCTGCTTTAATTTTCCGTAATTTTCAAGGGCCGCTTTTACTTGTTCAAACACAAAGTATTCCTTTTCTGAATTGAGCAAATCAAAATCCAAGTCCATCGAAAAGCGGTCAAGGTTATAGAAAAATATAGCGGCTGTACCGCCCTTAAATCCCAAAAGAGGACTGATGGCAGGATCAGTGTAGATATCCTTGAGGATTTTTATAAGAATATTTTTATGTTTTGCGGTGTTAAGAGTCATGCGGTTATTATTTTCTAATTGGCAATCTTTCCGCCGGAGGCGGATCTCCATTCTCCGTAGCAGAGCTACTGCGAAGGACTGGTGACTTCGGCGGAAAACGCCTTGTGGTACATTTTTACCATTTTTGCCATTCGTTTGTTGCCGCCGTAAATGGGTAAAATTTCGCGTACTTTTTCCCAATTCAAAGCTGATAGATTATCAAAATGATAATCTTTGTTAAGATAAATAACATCTAAAAAGGCGCGTTCGGGCGAAGCAATGCTGTAATTTTCCCTCGACTCTATGCCGATTTGATTGGTGAGAATGATATCTTTGATTTTTTTGTAAGAATATTTCTGTCCGTCGCACTCGATTTCCTTTGTGGTGTATGATACGACAAAAATCTGACCATACAGCTGGAAAGTAACTCCGGACGCGCCTAGCGCGGTCTCCAGGCTGACATATGAGGGTGTATATATTTTTGTAGCCAGTTCGTATTTATTATAGTCCTTGTCCTTGGAGTAAATGCCTCTACGGATAGAATTCATTTTGCCCGCCTTCACGTAGCGGTAAATTTTTTTCTTTACAAAATTCACGTCAGATTTTCCCCAAAACAAAATAAGGTCTTTAAAAGTGAAGACAGTCTTTTTGGATCTCATTAAGTCTAAAATATAGTATTTTTCCATGATTAAATGACATTCGCCATAGATATATTGATGGTTTGTGCCATATTGGTACCCATATTTGGGTACCTTTGGTTTAAATTATATGCTATACTCAAAATAAGCGCAAGAACTTTATATGGGCAGTCTCAATATCTTCATAAAAATATTGATTGCTTCCGGTCATAATTTTTGCTGATTAAAATTATCTATTTTCATTTTCAACAATTTTAATTTCCTCCGGGGTGCCTGCCCGCCAAAAGTTTATTGAAGGCGGGAGGCCGTAGAGTTTACCTGTGGTGAGTTTATCAAACCATAGACGAGCTGGTCAATTTGTTTTTCGCAGCCGCGGACTTCGGCTTATTTTTCCATAAATTTATTTTGTTAATTTTTTTACTTCACAACATACCAACAAACTCCAGTTTGTTAGTATGTTGTTGGCGTGGTGTAATATAGTTTTATTGGTTTTTTGTGGAGTCAAAAAGAGTACCTGACACCGTTTCTTCGCTGTATTACCATCTTTTAGTTTCTTTTTCTGTTCGAGGGATTGGGTTTTATAATTTAGAAACTTTATTAATAACGCTATCAGTACTATTCTTCTGTGGATCAATATAAATACATTTTATTTTTCCATAATAAAAAGGCACCAATGCCTTTAATGCCCCCAAATTATCCCCCTCCAAAATTAAATTCTCGCTTTCCCCAAGCGAGTATTTCTTATTCTTTCGCATCAGCCGAAACGGCACATCCTTATCGTGATTCACAATTTTCTCTTTTCCTATCCAGTTTAAAGAGGGCATAGTTATTCTATTATCACATATTTTACCTCAAAAAACCAACTACATAGAGCTGGTTTCTTGGTTTTAGCTAAATTGAGGTAGAAAATTACGAATAATCACTACTTGAAATTATCTGAGTTTCTACGCCGTTTTTGTTGGAAATTACACTACTGATAATTTCTTGCACATTCTGTGGCATATTACCATTTTTTCGATCGCTTAAACAGTAAAAGTCAACCTCTTGTTTGTGCAAAATTCTATGAGTTTTTTTTCATCAGGATGAATTATAACCCAAGGATTATATCCCATTTGTTCAGAAATATGGGCCGTCCAAGCAACAGCAAGTTCGCTACCACTTAAATTATACTCAGGGAAAGTATGATGAAATTAAACCACAGAACTTTCTGTGAGTTTAAATCTAGAAATATCGTCATACAAAATTCTAACGATAACGCAATTTAAATTTAAAAGCAAATCTATTTCCACCCCCGGCTGACAATCCGCCGCGCGACTTATTCCTGCAGAATTTCGGCTGAATGGGGTTTATATTCTAATATTTTGGTTCTTTCCAAAATTTGTGTTTGGTGTTTTGCTCTTTTACTAAATTTTCCAGCTTATCCCAATTTTGTTTTGCGTTTCCTTCGTCAAACATTTCATTTATTTTTTCACCGCCAATACCGGCGTATACCCCGGAAAGAGTATATCTGACGCCTTGATTGTCATTCGGATTCAACCGCAAAAGCAGTCTATATAATTCTATGGCTTTCTCCTTTTCTCCTTTATCAGCATAAGGGTCAGCCCGATATTGAACAGCCCTCATATACGCTCGATTGTCCATATCGCCCCAAAACATTGTCTTCGGCCAAACTGGAATTTTTTTGACTGTTTCAGTATAAGCTTTTTTAACGCACTCCTCTATTTTCTTTTTATTTTTGATAACTCCATAAATTTGAACTAGTCCAATATATGTTTGCGGGCTATGCGGGTCTATTGCAACCGCTTTCAAAAGTAATTTCTCCGCTTTTTTCGCTCCGCTTCGCCCGTCGTCAAGCAATTCCATGGCGTCATAATATAAATTGTCTATGTCTTTCATGTTTTAACTTTTTAATTTAATTTTTTCTGTTAAACCAAACCCCGGATAAATTAGCCATATTATCGGATATTTTTGGTTATATATATACGGATTTTATCGGATATTTGTTGGAGGTGTTGATAAAACTATTGACTTTTGGCAAGTACTTGCTATACTTTAAGTATTCCTATGAAAAAGCACTTCGTATGGGTTCCGTCCCTACGCGGTGCTTTTTCTTTTTGATAGCTTGTTTTCTAGATTGTCCATATAGACCATTTTGTCCTTTGCCGATTTTCTTAAAAGAGACGAGCATGTTTTCCGGTGCGGACTTAAAACCGCCAAAAGTTTTTTGTTATCGTACAAGTGGCGGGCAAGTGAATAGAAATCACCGTCGCTGGAAACAATTACTGCTTTGTCGTAGTTTGGATAGTCAATCATGGCTTGTAATACCAGGTCAGCATCAATGTTTCCTTTCACGCCGTCTTTTCCGTTGGGCAATACGGGCTTAAATTTCAAAATAAATCCTGCTTTTTGGAGTTCATCATAAATGTCGTTATGTTCCGGCATAAAGCCGATAAACAAATAAGCGTTAGTGATGTCGTACTTGTGTTTCAAATACACACGAAAACGGACCCAGTCCAATTCCCAACCTAAATCCCGCCGTGTCCCTTTGTACACATTTTGGCTGTCTATAAATGCAAAGTTGTTCTCTTTGGGAATCATGTTTTTTTGTTAAATACGTTTTCTTAAACATTTTAATATATCTTCTTTTTTATATCTTCGGTCGCCTCGCGTGCCGAAACGAATCGCTTTCAGAAATCCATTATTATCCCAATTTCTCAAAGTATTCAAATGACAATTAAGCAGACGCCTTCGCAAAACAAAATCATTTAATAAATTGATGGTCAAAAGTGCGGTGACGCTCCGAAACAGACCGAACTTTTTCAATCAGGCCGTCTTTAAGTTCTATTATTCTTTGGGCATAGGCGGCGGTATAGGTCTCATGTGTAATCAATATAATAGTATGTCCGTCCTCATGAAGCTTTGCAATCGCTTCCATAACTTGTCCGCCGGATTTTGAATCAAGATTGCCGGTGGGCTCATCCGCGAAAATTACCAGTGGATTTAAAACCAAAGCTCTGGCAATGGCAACTCTTTGTTTTTCTCCTCCGGAAAGCTGGGATGGCTGATGATGAATCCGGTGAGTTAAGCCAACTTTCTCAATAGCCGACTCCGCAAGCGCGTTCCATTCCGTTAACGCGATATCGGAATAAATAAGCGGAAGTTTTACGTTTTCCAAGACGGATGTCCGGGGAAGAAGATTAAAGGCCTGAAATATAAAACCCATCTTCTTATTTCTCAATCGCGCCAGTTCCTCATCCGAGTAATCAAGCATGTTTTTGCCGTCAAAAAAATAAAGGCCGGAAGTGGGCCTGTCAAGAAAACCAAGAATGTGAAGAAGCGTTGATTTGCCGGAGCCGGATGGCCCCATAACCGCGACGAATTCTCCTTTAGCTATTTTTAAACTTATTCCGGCAAGCGCCGATGTTTCCATTTCCCCTTCGCCGTATATTTTTTTTAAATCCTGGATTTCTATTAATTCCATAAAAGTTGCCTAAAAGACTGTCTAAAAAGTTTCAAAAATTATTTTTCGTCATTCTGAACACATTCGCTTCGCTCAGTGTAAACTCCGTGAAGAATCTCAAAAATTAGTATTTTCGCAGATTGAGATTCTTCGGTTGTTACCTCAGAATGACTTTTAAAATAGTCTCTAACTACTTTTGAAACAAAATTACTATGTCCCCGTCTTTCAACCCTTCCGTTATTTCCACATTGCCATCCGAACCCCTTAATCCGGTTTTTATCTCCGTTTCAAAGATTTCTTTGCCATTAAGAACCCTGACAAATCTATTTCCGTTTTTAGAAATTACGGCGCGCTGTGGAAGAACTAAAACATTCTCTCTGGACGGCCCCTTAACGCTAATATTGGCGGTCATGCCCGGTTTAATGCGCCCGTCTTTTTTCACCCCCTCGACTCCGGAGTTCGACTGAGGATCACTCGAAGTCCTCGGGACAAGAAATTGAAATGTCGCGCGATAAGTCGCGACGCCTTCAATAATTGTTTCTGCCGGGTCAATCATGCCAAGTTCCGCCTCAAATTCCGTATCAACTCCGTAAGCGTCCAGTGTAATCAATGCCGTATCCCCTTTTTTTATTTTGGCAATATCCACTTCAGGAATATTCGCTTCGACTTCAGCTTCGTTGTCGGAAATAAGAGAAAAAATGACTTTATTGGCCGCGATAATTTCTCCGATTTTAGCAAAAGTTCCTGAAACAATCCCATTTATTGGTGAGCGAAGAACTAATTTTTGCAGCTGTGCCAAAACGCTTGCCACACTTGCCTGGGCGTATTCCAACTCCGCTTCTTTGGCAGAAATTGTTTCAACGGCAGCGCCGACCTGTTTCAAAAAAAGCTCATTTTCGGCAAGCACCACCGCGGATTTGGCCGAACGCATTTTCTCATCCGCGGATGTTAAATTTCCCAACGCGGTATTGACATTGGCTCTTGCCGTTGCCGTATCGGAACGATAAGTATTAATAGTTGTCTGGGAAAGAGAAGAACTCGGAGTCAAACCGTTTACTAAAAGCGCGATTTTTTCAAGAAACTTATTTATTTCCCCGATTCTTGTTTTGGCATTTAAAAGAGCGGGAGACAAATCTTGAGAAGATACGAGTCCCGCCAATTCGGAATTCCATTCTACCAAAATACCTTCAATAACAACCCTGCCGGTTTCCAGTTCTTGGCGGGTTTGATAAGCGCCGGGGTCATAAACAGTCAGGGTAGGAGATTTGGTTCTGGGATTTGAGTAAAGCTGGTCAATTTTATTTCTTATGGCATCATCGGATTTGGTATAAGAATCCTGAATTTTATCAATCATATTTTTTTCAGCGTCTTCAAGCAGGGCCTTGGCATTTTCAACTTTTACTTCCAATATTTTCAATTCTTCCGGACGGCTTCCTCTTTTCAATTCTTCCAGACGCGCTTCTTCGGCCTTAACCTGCGATTTTTTCTGGGATATTTCTGCCAAAAGTTCGGAATTATCAAGTTCGGCCAGAATCCAGCCGCGGGACACGGTATCTCCGACATCGGCATTTATTTTTACTATTCTTCCGCCTTTTTCAAAAGCAAGTTCCACCTTGTCCAAGGGTATAATTTTTCCTGTAACATTTATTTCCTGACTGATATTGCCGAGTTTTGCGCTAACAGTTTCATAATCAAGAGGTTTTTCCCTGCCCCAAAAATAATACCAGGCAACCCACGCACCAATAATGATAATAAAAACAATTATGTATTTAATCTTATTCATAAAATGATTGCAGCGCTTTCAAGCACAAAAATCCTAAACAAGCATGTTAGGCAAGTTAAGTGAATTAAGCTTAACCCGCTTAATTCACTTAATCGGTTTAATTAACTTTTTGATTAAACAGTATTTTCCTCGCATCTCTGTTTCCAAAACCAGCCCTTAAGGCATTTTGGCCAGCCATAAAGAAAAAACAAAGCCAAAGGAGCTCCCCAGTTGGCCCATCTCTCCACGAATTCAAAAATTGAGTCACCGGCAATGGGACGCATAAGTGCCGTCCAAAATCCCCAAAAAGCCATCCAGAGAAGAACTAAACGTACGGGCCTAACCAAAATAAGAATGGCCATAAGAATATCCAATGAACCGAGCAGCCACAAGAGCGTTGTTGCGGTCTGAACATCGGAGATGCCAAAAATTGAAAACCATTCGACCCACGCCTTTCTACCCTGAAGCGCGAATACGCCATGTCCTAAAAATTCTCCGGCAACGGCAATTCGCAAAATCCATTCTATGGTTTTTAAATTGTTCATATTTTTTTGTATTTATCACTAATCAATCTCTAATTTAATAATGAATTTGCCGCCCTCGACCAAAGACGGCGCATTATTTATTTTTTGTCCAAGTGCTGATTCCATTAGGAAACTTTCCGACCTTAATGCGGCCAACTTCTTCATCCTTGGCCGTATCAATCACCGAAACATCATCGCTCAAAAGATTGGTTACATAAACAAAATTTCCGTCATTGGAAACAACTACGCCGTGGGGAGCGCTGCCGGCTTTGACTTCTTTCACAACACGGCCCGAAGCAAGTTCAATTTTATAAACCCATTGGCTTGACGGCTGTTCGAAATAATACCCCTGGTCAGCAAGATAAATAAACTTTGAATCCGGCGTAGGATACATTTGAATCGGGCCCATGGAACTTTCTGGCAATTTTACAAAACTTAACGACTTGGTTTCAACACTGTAAACCGCCAGTTGTTTTGTGTCATAAAGCGAAACAACAACAAATTTGCCATCCGGTGTTACCCCTGTCTGTACTGCTTGTCCCCCTAGAGGAATTTCTGAAAAAGTATCAGTTTTTAAATCAACAATGCCGAGACTTTTTCCTGCCAGCATTGCGGCATAAAGAAATAAACCGTCTGAAGAAATCCTTATTCCATGCGGCTCGCTTTTTTCCGCAGCTTCAATCCGTTTTACAATCTCATAAGTTAAGGCATCAATCTTGTATATAACGCTTTCCTCCTGCGCCGTAGCATAAGCTAATTTTGAGTCCGGCGTTAAAACAACATGGGCAAGATGTATTCCTGCTTTAATTTGAATGCGTTTTACGATGCGGTCATTTTCCGGGTTAATGACAATGACTTCATCCGGCTCCCCAATTGTTTCCTCCTCTTCTTCTCCGTGCGCTAAAACTTGTTCAACAAAAAAGGCCGCATGATCCTGATGATCGCCAACATTAGCCGTTACCCATACGCTTTTTTGGTCAGGACTTACCTGGACATTATGGGGCGCGAAAAATAATTTTCCTCCTTCGTGGTCAGTTGACAAATCAATGTTCCGGATAACTTTCCGGGTATTCTGGTCAATAACCGCGATTTTTCCGTCGCCCTCAACAGCCACATAAATTTTTTGAGCAACACCGGAAACGCTTAAATATCTATAACCAAGCCCGGCGGCAAAAATACCGATTACAATCAGAAAAAAAATTAGATTTTTATTCATTGCGCTGTGTCATTCTGAATAAAATGAAGAATCTCTTACGGCCGATTTTTTAGCAATACTGAGTGTCGCTAAACCGAAAATTCCTCGCTTACGCTCGGAATGACTATTACTCATTGAAAAATTGACCTTTTATAAATTTGATATATGCTATCCTCGAACCTTGAAAAATAAAAAAGGGTATGAATACATGAATTTTCACCTGTCAAAACCTCTCTTTATTATTATTATAACACTAATTTTATCAATGTTCCTTACTTTTACGCACAGAACATCCGCCAACGATTTAAACGCTTTTAACGACTCGAAAATAGGGGTTTTGGTGCTGGCGCACGGCGCGGGTCCTAAATGGAACAATGCCATTAAAGAAGCTGTGGCGAACGTTCAAGGAAGATTCAAAAAGGAAATTGTATTCGGCATGGGAGAATATGATTCAATACAGCAGGGCATAAACAATCTTGAAAAATCAATGGTAAAAGCAATTATTGTTATTCCGCTTTTTATTTCATCGCATAGCGAAATGTACAGAAACATTGAATATCTTCTTGGGTTACGCGAAGAACCGGACGTACTTTTCTGGATTTTGATGGGTGGCGAAGAAACCGGAGACGAATCCGGCAACGGACACGACGGCCATACCGATTATAAAATGGATATTACTACGCAGGTAAAATTTTCTGTTCCGTATTCTATGGCCTCAGCCATAAATTATGACATTAGCATAACGAAAATTCTTGAAGAAAGAATTAAGGAACTAAAAATATCCGACTATTCCAAAACCAGCATTTTTCTTCTGGCGCACGGCCCCATTACCGAAGACGACAACAAAATGTGGATGCTTCACTTAAACATTTATCCTTCTTCCCTTTCCGATGAATTCCCTGGCGCTAATTTTTTTGCCCTTACTTTCAGAGATGATGCTCCGTCATTTATCCGAAATAAGGCAATTGAAAAAATACGGGAAGCAATACAAAAAGAAAAAAAAACCGGAAAAAATGTTTTGGTTATCCCCTATCTTTTGGCTCCGGGCGGAAGGGAAGAAGAACTCAAAAAAATCCTGGAAAACTGCGGTTGTACTTTTTATCCCAAAACCCTCCTTCCCCACAAAAATATTTCTTTATGGATTGAAGGACAAATTCTGGGGGCCAAGGAACGCCTGCAATAGTTCTATTGACGCCGCGCAAACACAAGCGCGGTATTTTATTTAAAGCATAGAAGCAAAATTAAACGCCGCTCATACGCAAAATTATACGCAATTGCGTTTAGCAATATTCATTTTGGGGGCGCTGACAGCAATTTTTCCCAAAGCAATTTTTCCAGAAATTCCGGAAGATTATATGTGGCAACGCCGACCGTTTGGTCAGCGCCGCCGTAATAAATAAATAATTTATCGCCTAAAATCAGCGCTCCGCAGGAAAAAATGACATTCGGAGTTTGTCCTTCTTTTTCATAAGGAAATTCCGGCTCAATTATCGTGTATTTTGTGCGAGCAATGACTTTGGACGGATCGTCAAGGCCAAGAAGAGCGGCCCGCAAATGATAATGCCGGTTTTCTTTCTTGGATATACCGTGATACAAAAGAAGCCAGCCGACCTCAGTTTTTATGGGCGGGCCGGCAATTCCGATTTTTCTGGAATCAAACTCTCCCGGCCTCGGTCTCATAATAATATCGCCTTTGAGCCATGTCTTGCCGTCAAAATCAAGGCTATCCGCGTAATCAAGCCAGATATCATTTCCCAAACGATGCAAAATAGCGTACTTGCCCTTGATTTTTTCCGGAAATATGGCCGCGTCTTTATCATCTATGTCCGGAAGAGAAATCAAAACCGGTTTCGCCCAATTCCATTTTTGGGCAAGGAAATCGCTGACGCGAATAGAAGTCAAAGCCACCCGGGCCGGCCCTTGTCCGTCAAAAGCCGTATAACACATATAAATAATATTACCGATTATGGTAAGCCGCGGATCTTCGCAGCCGGAATTTGCCCCTTGAACATTTTTTTTCTCAAAATTTTCCCGCGGAACATAAATTGGTTCTGAAATTCTTTCATCAAATTTAAAGCCATCTCGGCTGGAAGCGTATCCAAAAACAGAAGTGTTATCCGGAGACATGGCGCGATAAATCAAGCGGACCCTTTGGGACAAATATATTGCTCCGGGATTGAAAACCGCTTTGGCTTCCCACGAATGTTCGGCTCTAAGTTCGAGAATAGGATTGGACGGAGAACGAACCATTTCAATTTTTCTCAATTTTTCCGAAAGCATTTCGCTTAATACGTCTTTCAGATTAAGCTCGGCTAAACTTACCACCGTATCGGCGGCGCCATAGTAAAGATACAGTTTTTTGCCTTTGACAAGGGCGCCCGACGGAAAAACAATATTGGGAACGCGGCCGTATTTTTCATATTCTTCTTCCGGAATCAAAAGAGAAGTTTCGATGCGCCCCAAAATCTTGAAAGGATTTTTAAGATCAAGCAAAGCCGCTTCCACTCCAAAAACCGCCGGCGGAGAAAAATAATTTTTAATGTAAGAGTAAAAAATCAGCCAGCCGTATTTTGTTTTTATCGGAGGAGCGCCAATCTCAACATGGTCACGGGCAGAACGCGCCAAAGTCAAACTATACGAATCAAGTTTTTCATACCACGCTTTCCAGTATGGAGGTGACCAGATGTCCTCTTCTTTCTCAAAAAACGCCAAAGCGATTTTAGCGGGCGGTTTATCGGTATTGGCCGTAAGAACGGCAGCCATTTTCCCGTTGATTCTTTCCGGAAAAAGAGCCATGGCCTTGGAATTAAAAGGGGTAACCTGGTGCTTGGCTTCCATTTTTTTAAAATCTTTGGTTATAGCCAATCCCACCCTTATTCCGTCGGCGCAAAAAGGAAATCGGGAAAGAGCGGTATAAAAAATGTAATACTTACCGTTGAATCTGGTTACGCGGGGGTCCTCGCATCCGAAGCGCTCCCATTCTTGCTCCGGCTTTATAAACTGCCTTCGATTTTTAAAATGCACACCGTCATTACCGGAGGCGCATCCGATTGACGACATTGACAGAGTATTTCCGGACACAAAAATCGGCAAAGATTGAGCGCGGTAAAGCAAATGAAAATTCTTTCCGACTTTAGCGGGGCAACCGTTAAAAACCGCCTCGGCCTCCCAGGCGCTCTTGGAATCCGGCACTAGAATCGGATTTTCTTCTGAGCGTTTTGCAATCATTTTTTATTTTTTAACACCCTCTTTTGAAGTTTCGGCTTCAATTCTTTTTTGAGCTCTTGCAAAAACTCTTCCAGATTTGCCGAAGCAACGCACGCATAACTGTCACTACCGCCGTAATAGACAAAAAGTTCTCCATTTTTAACTGCCGCTCCGGTGGCATAGACCACACCGGCCTTAAAACCCTGATTTTCATAAAATTCCTCCGGCTCTAAAATCGGCTCTGGCGAACGATATAAAATTTTGGTCGGGTCGTCCAAATCCAAAAGCATGGCACCGACCTTATATCTGCCGGGGTCGCTATTATCAATGGCGTGATAGAACAAAAGCCAGCCGTATTTGGTTTTAATCGGCGGAGGACCCGCCCCTCTTATCCAACTATCCCAGCATTTATTTCGGGCAGTGTTTTGATAACGGCTGTAAATATACTGTCCCCCGGCAAACTCCAGATTATCAAGATACTCTATGGAAATTTCAGGACAAACGCTGTGAAGAATCGCGTACTGGCCGTTAATTTTTTCCGGAAAAATAACCCAGTTTTTATGAATTTCTCCCGGCGGGGAAATTAATACGGGAGTTTTCCATTTCCACCGCTCGCTCAAAAAATCATCAAGGGCTATGGAAGTCAGGGCTACGCCCAACCCCCCGTCGCAGGCGGTATAGGTCATATAAAGAATATCTTCATTGCCTACCCGCGTCAGGCGCGGGTCCTCGCATCCCCCAAAACTTCCTCCGGAAGATGAATAGAAATAAGAAAGGCCGGACAGACGATGTTCATATACCGGATAGGAAAGACGTTTATCAACTTTAAATCCGTTACCGGAAGAAGCATACCCCAGCCTGGAAATGCCGTCCGAACCGATGGCCCGATAAAGAAAGTGAACCCTGTCTTCAAAAAGAATCGCCCCCGGATTAAAAGTCTGCCAGGACTCCCATTCATTCTCTCTAATCGGAGAGATTATGGGATTTTCTTCAAATTTAATTAACGCGGCCATGGCATCGTTCAGTTTTCTTGTCTTGGAAACCTTTTCCTTTATTCCCTTAAGAAACCCCCTCTTTTTAACCTGCTTTTTTGTTTTTTTGCTTATTACTTTAATCATTTAAGTATACCTTGAATTACGAAATAGCCGGAGTTTTATTCCCTGAGCGAGCCACAATGGAGTTTCCGTCAGAGGCGGATCCGCCTCTGGCGGAGAAGGGTTTCCATAAATGTATGCCTTCGACAAGCTCAGGCAATAACTATATTTCGTAATCAAAGATAAATATAATAATAATTATAACTAAAATCACTGCTTAAGGAAAGATTCAACTCTTTTTAATAATACCGCGTTGGTGGCGACAATAATAGACGAGGCCGACATAAGAAGAGCTGAAATTTCCGGCCGCAAAGACCAGCCAAGCGAACTGTAAAAAACGCCGGCCGCCACCGGAATGGCTGAAATATTATAAATCGCGGCCCAAAAAAGATTCTGCTTCATTTTCCGGACGGTGGCCTTGCTCAAAAGAATGGCGCGTACAATATCCAAGGGATCGGATTTGGCCAAAATAATATTTCCGGTTTCTTTGGCAACATCGGTGCCGGCTCCGATAGCAATTCCTATATCCGATTGGGCAAGGGCCGGCGCGTCATTGATGCCGTCGCCCACCATGGCCACAAATTTTCCTTCCTCCTGCAATTTTTTAACATACTTGGCTTTGTCTTCCGGCAAAACTTCGGCAAAAATTCGCTCAATCCCCAATTCTTTACCGACGGCCTCGGCAACTTTTTTATGGTCGCCGGTAATCATTGCTGTTTCAATGCCGAGTTTTTTAAGTTCTTCAACCGCTTTTTTCGCGTTTGGTTTTATTGTATCGGCCGCCGCTACTATCCCGGCAAAAATCCCGCCAACCGCGAGCAAGCTTAAAGTTTTTCCTTCACCGGCCAGCTTATCAAGTACTGTCCGACCATTCCCGATCTCTATTCTATTATCAGTCAGAAATTTTTCTTTTCCGGCAAAAACCGTTTTTTCGTTAATTACCGCTTTAAGACCGTGCCCGGGAATAGATTCAAATTTACCAATCGATTCAAGCGGCATAGCGCCCCGCCTTTCTGCTTCTTCCATTATCGCTTTAGCAAGGGGGTGGTTTGAACCGACTTCAACACTAGCTTCATAATTAAGTATTTCCCGTTCCGTAAAACCGTTGAAAGCGGCGACATCGGTAACTTTCGGTTTTCCTTCCGTAAGCGTTCCGGTTTTATCAAGCACGATAGCATTAAGACGGGAAGTGTTTTCAAGCGTGGCCGCGTCCTTAATAAGAATATTATGTTTGGCGCCGATTCCGGTTCCCACGGCAACTGCCGTTGGCGTTGCCAGGCCTAAAGCATCGGGGCAGGCAATCACAATAGTGGAAACTGCAAAAGTAAGCGCTGTTAGAAAGCCGGCGCCCGCGCCGAAATACCATCCCAAAAACGCGGCAAGACCCGAACCAATGGCAACAATAACGAGCCACCCGGCCGCTTTATCGGCAATACGCTGTCCCGGAGCTTTGGAGTTCTGGGCGGTTTCAACAAGTTTGATGATTTGCGCCAAAACGGTTTCTGAACCGACTTGAACGGCTTTAAATTTGACCATGCCGGTTTGATTTACCGAACCGCCAATTACTTTCGCGCCAATAGTTTTGGAAACCGGAATAGATTCTCCGGTTACCAGCGATTCATCAACGGAGGACTCGCCCTCAATAATTTCTCCGTCAACCGGCACCTTATCTCCGGGACGCAACACAACAATATCGCCATGAACTATTTCAGCGCTTGGTATGTTCATTTCTTTTCCCCCGCGAATAACATTTGCTTTCGGCGGTACAAGGTCAAAAAGAGCGCGTAGGGCATCCGAGGTGCCTCGGCGTGATTTCATCTCCATCCAATGGCCGAAAAGAACGAAAGTTACAAGCAAAGCCGCGGCTTCATAAAATGTTTCCGACTCCGGCCGGATGAACGTAAATAAAACACTGAAAAGATATGCCGCCAAAACTCCCGTAGCAATCAAAACCGCCATATTGAGTTTTTTGGCCTTAAACGAATAATAAGTGCCGGTAATGAAAATTGAGCCGGTCCAAAAAACAATCGGCGTAGTTAAAAGAAAAAGAAGCCAGCTTGCCGGAATCGGAGTCGGAAGATTAAGTTTGAAATAGTTGAGCCCCAAAGGAGAATACAAAACGACAGGAATAGAAAGAAGAAAAGAAATCCAAAACCGGCGCCGCATATCCACTTCCATCTTTTTAGCCATCTCCGGATTGGTCATTGCCGCTTCGTGGTCTTTATGACTTATTTTTGAAAAATCTTTTCCACCGTATTCTTCGCTTTTTTTTGGCACGAGCGCCATGCCGCAGCCGGGACAAAGCCCGGGTTCATTTTTTACGACTTCGGGATGCATCGGACAGGTGTAAACCACGTTAGAAGTCAAAGAGGGCTTCATGTCTGATGAAAAACCATGATGTAAATCGGCTTCGCCCTTAGGCAGCCCTAAAGACAAAGGCACTTCCGGACTTCTAACGGGGTAAACAATTTTTTCATCATTCTTTGGCTCTCCGCCGTGCCCGTGTTCGGTATGACAGCACTTTTTATCCATTTTATATTCAAACTGCTTGGCCTCCATACCGCAACCGCAATTTACGCTTAACTTTTCAGCGCTCCAACATAAACACCCATTACCGCAAACACAGTAAGATTCTTTTTCAACCTCTTTTTCAATTTTATGATTATGTTCCATAATTATTTAATATCCCATTGAAAAATTCTTTCTTTTATTTCACCGATATCCCTGATTTTCAATTCAACTGAGGACGATCTTGGTTCAATCGCCATAAAGTTTAAAACCCCTTCCCGGTGATGACCGCCCGGCCCGTCCCCTTCCCAGGAAATCGGTTTAAATTCTTTTCCGCTTTCGTCAAGCAAAACAACATCCTTGGTTAAATCTTCATCCAACTCAACGGAATGAGTACTTAACGATATTTCAAAATTCCATACGGTGCCGGTTAAACTCTTGGGGGTTACCGTAACAGTTACCGCACCCTCGGCATTGGTCTTGGATTCCCAAACCGCCGTTTCTTTGATAACAAGCGTTTTTTTCGGCTCCGGGTTTTTGTCCTTGGGCGCGCGAAAAACCCCTAAAATTATCAGACCAAAAACAAAAATTATTCCCAAAATATAAAGTTTATTATTCATACTCAAGTTGTCGTCATTCTGACCCTGAGCCGTGCGAAGGGGAAGAATCTCAAGTTTAAGCTAATTTCACCAGCCGGAGATCCTTCGCTATCGCTCAGGATGACAGTTTTTGGATTGTCTCGGAATTCTTATACACGAAATTAAATATTTTTCTTGCGATATAAACAATGCCAACCAAATTAAAAATCAAACCAACCCAGAAAAATTCAATCTGATATTGGCCTATAATGCTGATAATTCCCGTAACTCCAATGACCGGCAGAATATTTACCAAATAATGCGAACAGCAAGAAATCATGGCCAAAGTTGAAGTAGCGCCGGAAACTGCCAAAACTTTTCCGGCCGAACCCCGCTCTAAAATCGCGTTTCTAAGATAAGTATATAAACCGACCTGAACGCCAAATCCCAAAGCCAAAGCAATGATAAAATACCAGAATTCGTAAAATTGGCTTAAAGCAAAACTTGCCCCTGAAATTAAAATAACGACAGAAAAATAAATACCAACCAATCCGCCAGCGGCCAAAAATCCTTTTCCAGCTGATTTTAATATTACGCTTCTCATATACATATAATTACAAGACCGAGTTTTGTTATACGCCGCATCCGCCACTACCCCTGTTTTCTCTGGGCGCGGGTGCGCCGCTTTCAACCCCGCAGCCAGAGCCGCCGCCGTTTTCCACCGGCTCAATTTCACTCGCAATATTGCTAAACCCGGAAGCGCTTGAATACTTTGCTCCTAAAATTTCCTTAGGAACAACATCTTTCCAAGCAACACCTTTTGATTCCAGATATTTAGCAATGGTTAAATATTGGTCCGGAAACCAGAATGAATTTACCTCAAGCGCTACGCGATACATTTCCTCTTCGGAAACTCCTTGGGATGCCATAAGTTCCAAAAGCCCGAGCATAGCCATGCCGTGATTGCAGTCGGGAAAATAAGTCGGGTTATTGCAACAAGGCCGGAAAATATTTTTACTTACCTCTTCAACTAATTTCTGTTGTTCTTTTGTTAAAACAACCAGAGGATGGCGGCTGTAATGGTTCATGGCGCTGCCTTCGGCAAGAGTCCAACCGCCGACGGATGCGAAATTTCCTATACCGCCGTAATTTTGCATGGGGCCGCTTTCCAATATGCTGTTTCTTGTTCCCAGACCGAGCGCCCAAAAAAGATTCAAAACAAAACCGGAATTTTCTTCGGTAATTTTTATGTTTCCGTTATCGCTTCCGTCAAGAAATTTTTTTTCTTCATCACTCAATCCTCCCCGCCCCGAAGGGGCGAGGCTCGCCCCTGATGAGGCGGCGCGCTCGGCATAAAGCGTTTCCAATTTATTCCGGTCAATAACGCCAACACTTGTCATTTTTACCCCCAAATCGCCCCAGCGTACCGGCAAAACAATTCCTTCAGACGGCAGAACTTTTTCTTCCAGATCGGATTTATTCGCCGATGCCGGCTCTTCATAAGAAATGTTTTGAACAACTGCCGCTTGTTCTTTGGCTGATTTTGACGGAGTACGCAATTTAAAATCCACTTCAAAAAACTGCGAAAACAAAACAACAATAACCAAAGTACCGATAATCCAGCCCAGCGGAGATATTTTATTTTTCTCCTCCTTAGTTTCTTCAACCGCTTGATTTTCTCCAACGGCTTCACCGGCGGAAGAATCCGATATTTTTTCTTGTTCTAAGTTTTTCATAAAATTTTATTGCCAAAATTGTTTTGGTCCAACTTCACAATTTTGGACAAAATCTTAACAGCAATTTTTTAATTTATCTTCTAATTCTTTAATTTGACCATTACTTGCGGCCGCTATTTTTCTTTCAGGTGTTCTCACGAAAAATATATATGTAAGAACTAAAAGAAACACGACCTCCGCAATAAAAACCTTCAAATTCAAAATATTTACCGCCAAATAAGCAAGCGGCATGCCGATGCCGATTATCGTCAATTTCCAAAGCAATGGATTTTTACGGCCCCACGAAAACATATACTCGCTTTTATAAGCAATGCCAACAACCGAACCGCCCATGGCGAGCGCAACCGCCAACTGCCAGCTTCCGGCTTCCCCGCCCCAAAGGGGCGAGGCTCGCCCGATTGAATCGGGCGGCAGCAATCCAAAAACGATACCGGCAGAAAGCAAAAGCCAAGAACCGCTGACTCCGGCACAAATCGGGCAAATTTCAAAAGGAAAAACTTTGTTCAGTAGCCAAACAAAGGCGGTAATGGCAAGAAATAAGATTGTCGCAAAAACAATGGCCATAAGTTCAAAATAAAAGAATAATTACCCCAAGAATTATCATCGCTATCCCTCCTCCCAATCGCATCAATCTTTTTTCCTTGCCGTATAAAATCTGCGCTTTTTGCAAAAGCAGTTTATTGCTTGCCAATAAAAGAGTTATTACCAGCGGCAGGACAAAAATAACATTATAGAGGAAGAGGTAACCGACTCCGGAAAAATAGGTTTTGGTGTCATGCAAAAGCCCGAGAACCATAAGATACGGCCCGCCGGTGCAGGGAAATTCACAAAGCCCCACCAGTACTCCCAAAAAATAAGCGGCCGGCAACGAACTTTTATTCACAAGTTCTGCCATTTTATGGTGAGCTGACTGCGGAATTTTCAGTTTTACAGGGAAAGACGGAAAAAACTCGTTTATAAGATTTATTATGCCAAGAATAATAAGAAGAATCGCGCCAAGACGCCCCATGAAATGCGGAGTATTGAAAATATGCAGAGTTCCCAAAATTCCAAGACCTATGAGAATGTAAGCGCTGAAAATTCCGAAAATATAGGAACTGCCTATTTTCAAAATGCTGGCTCTTAACGAACCGATGCTGAAAAGGAAAGCTATGGTCAGGAGCAAAATGGAAAACGCGCAGGGGTTAACACTGTCAATCAAAGCCGACACCAAAACCAGCGGCAGTAAAATCCTGCCTCCGCCCGACCAATTCCATAAAACAGACGTTCCGGTTGGGCTGAAACGGAAAAAAAGAAACATGCCAGAAAGGATTACAGCAATAACAATCAGGATAATTATTTTTAATTTTGATTTTTCCAAAAATGTTATCGCTAATCAATCGCGAATTAGTTCGCGAATGCCTGTGGTGAGCTCGTCGAACCATTCGCGAATAAAATTAGAGATTGATTAGAGAACAGCATATTTGTTAAGGTATAACTACCGCCTTTATCCCGAATTGTTTTTCTCCGGCTGAAGTTTCAAGGTATATTACGCGCTGAATAAGCCCCACCCCGGCGGGGCCGTGAGCGGCCGGGTCAAAAACAACTTCAACATCTGCCTCGCTTCCCGAAACAACACTCGCGTTAATCTTCGGAATAAAACCGTGTCCGGCCATGCCGAAAGGACCGAATTTTTTACCGCCGCTAATTAAAGTGGCAATAGTACACATGCAGGATGTGTACATTTTATTTATTGCCAAATCTTGCCCTCCGGTATTTTTAATCTTGAATAAATGGCTGACTTTTCCCGAAGCCATGGAAACCTGACCGAAATCAAAATCCGACTCTTCCGCGCCCAACGAAGCAGGAGGGCCGGAACTTACGTTTGCCAAATTATTATTGTTTGAGGGCGATGGACGCGCGAACCAAATAAGTCCGGCCAGAACCAAAACAGAAATTACGCCGATAATAATTATGTTCGTATTTTTTTTCATAGCTTTCCTTGAATTATAAAATGCCATTCCGCTGTCATTGCGACCGCGAGCAACCGAAAGGAGCATGGCGGGAAGCAATCTCTTTTTGTCATTGCGGGCCCTTCAACTTCGCTCAGGATAAACCCTGTGGTGAGTTTATCGAATCCATCCACGAAGCAATCTCTTAAATAAATAATTCTCGGGATTGCTTCGGTCGTCTCGCTCCCTCACAATGACTATTAAGATTGCTTCGTCGTCCCTCGACGCGCTCGGGACTCCTCGCAATGACTAAAAAAGCATTTTGTAATTAAAAGATTCTTAATTATTCTTATACTCTTTTATCATCAGCCGCATGCCGACAATAAAAATACTTGTGGAAGTAACCGCGGAAACCATGCAATAAAAGCAAATTGCCCCTATCACAAATAATTGGAGATAAATAAACCAAAGAGAGGCCAAAAATCCGGCAACGCTGAAACGGGAAATCAAACGAATTGCCCCAACCCTTCCCGTGTCCAGATATAAAATCACAAGAACCAGAATTGAAAGATAATAAACCGCGCCGAACAATGCCACCGGAATATTTCCGACTGTCGCGTACTGGCTGGTCGTTACTTTTTCGCATCCTTCAAAAATGGAGCAGGTCAAAGGAACTCCGAGATAATGCTTGATGGTGATATAATCGGCATCAAGAAAACCGATTAAGCTCAAAAATAGCAAAGAATAAATAAGCCATTTAGGAGGCATTGAGGAATTCTTCAATAATTTTTCTAAATTCATCATAACTTCTTGGATTTTGCAATTTAACGCCGTTAAGGAAAAAGGTCGGGGTGGAATTCACTTTTGACTGGATTCCGCTTTGCAAATCATTTTCCACTTTTTCTTTAACTTCGGAAGAATTCAAATCTTGGCCTAATTTTTCCGTATCAAGGCCGAGAAAATGGGCGTATTGCGCAAAAATTTCTCCGGCATTGTTTTCACCAGACCATTTATCCTGATTCTCAAAAATCAAATCATGCATTTCCCAAAATTTTCCCTGCTTGCCGGCGGCCTCCGTTACTAAAGCCGCGATTTTAGCGTTTTTATGCTGGGGCAAAGGAAAATGCCTGTAAATAAATTTAATTTTTCCCTCAAAATCGGCATTCAGTTTTTTAAGAAACGGATAATAAGCTTTACAAGCCGGACATTGAAAGTCGCTGTATTCCACCAAAACGACTTGGGCGTCTTTCGCGCCCTTAAACCAATCGTTGTCGGAAACGGCCAGAACAAGCGATGCCGTAGTGGCCGTTGGTGAAATTTTAACAAGCTTAACCATTCCGAAAGAAGCCAGCCCAATGCCGACAGCAACCAATAACCAAAGAATAACGCGCTTCGCAATACGTTTATTATTAGATTGTCTTATTAAATAATTATTCATAAATCCTATCAGCGTTTTTCAGCGTACTAATCAGCGTACTTTCTGCTTCTAGGCAAATTTAGAAGCTAACTAAACGCTGATGGATACGCTGATTTGACGCTGAAATCAAATTTCTTCGAGGTTAAACAAATAATACAGCCCATAATAGAACCGCGAAACAAGCAATGCTGATTATGGCGCGAACATTTTTAATCATGAATTAGAATCTAGGGACTGTTGCCGAATGACCCTTTTCTATTCCTGTCATTCTGAGCCCTTCGGTTGTCATTCTGACCCTGAGCCATGCGAAGGGGAAGAATCTCAGGATAAACCCTGTGGTGAGTTTATCGAATCCATCCGCGAAGAATCTCAATGTTTTCGATATTGTCGAGTGGCCGAGATCCTTCACGGAGTTTACACTGAGCGAAGCGAATGTGTTCAGGATGACATTCGGCAACAGTCCCATCTGATAATCTGGAAAAATAAAAAACCTGCCAAAATCTTTGGACTGCCCGGAACCAAATCGGTTAGCTTAAAATAAGCTAATTTAGACAGTCCAAAAATTTAAGCAGGCATCGCGCCTTTCTCTAAGCGCTAACCAGCGAAGATAACTTTTCTTAAATTGAAAAACGCCCTCCATGGAATCTTGTGACAAATAATACAAAAACAGCGAAAAGCGCGAATTTATTTTATGCTCAAAAATACGCGAAGATAATACAACGGAAATCAAACCCAGTAATACGATTGCCAAAAACGAAAACAACGGTGCGTCAAAAACCGCCGTAGAAAGACTTTTTAGAGCGCCAAAATGAAAATCAATATAGGCCAAAGCGTTATTTTGAGGACAGGCCTGCCTGGTTACGGTTTTGGCGATAATTTCCGCGATACAACAGTTATGCCCGGCTCCGTTTTCACATAAAACCGCGAAAAAACCGAATGCCGCCAGGCCGATAATGCTCAAAATAAGCAAGATTGTAACAAACGAATTCATTACTTATAGTATAATATCTTTAAAAATTTAAAACAAGAGCGCTAATTAGGCCTTCGTCTTATGAAAAAATTTATTATATCCGTTATTATTTTGCCTTCCGGCTCGCTTCCTTCAGCGGGTCCGATGAATTTATATTCAAAATGCTCGGCCACATGCGAGCCGGCATCGGCCAGAATTTTTATGTAATTGGTGATGTAATTGGTGTCAGAGCCGGCATCGTAATTGTAATTGGTGTCAGTTGTAATTGGTAATTGGTGTCAGGTACCTTTTTCATCAACCCACTTCATGGCTCCGAATGTAATTGGTGAGGTAATTGGTGTCAGGTACCTTTTTCATCAACCCACTTCATGGCCCCGAATGGCGTTCCCTTGTCTACCGATTGCCTGATTCGAGCGAGGGTATCTTGATCTTCGGGCGCATTCAGCCATTTTAGATAATCGTTCGGAAGCTCAATAATGGTATCGCTCAACAACGCTTTTTCTTGCGGGGTACCACAATGCGCCGATACACGCTCCCCCATTGCCATTCTTGAGCCTTTTTTACCAGTTTAGCACGAAAAGGATTATGTTCAACATAGCGAATAAGTTGCAAGAGTTAATTGTCTTTTTGGACGAGAAATGACTTGTATCTTCCTTGATAAAGGTGGCTGTAGCCGATTGTTTTTGTTCTTGAGTAGTATTGCTGGGTATGAGTTAAGGTAAGCACTGCATGAAAACGGACAGGTCGCCATCATATCTCGGGTAAAGTACTAATACCATCCACAACTAACCTCTACTCATTATACAACCGAATCGGCAAACAATAACTGGCTTTTTAGGTAGCTTGGTAAGCATGAGTTAGTTAGAGATGGTATAAATGCCAGTGGTTCGGCATAAGAACATAGGCAAGGATGCGCATGCCATTCAGCTCTTTTGCCTCTGTAAGAAGTTGTTCAAAATGCAAATAATCATCTTTTTTATAAAAGATGGTCTAGCGGCCATTGGCTCGATTGATTACATGATAAACCTCACCTCCTACATCAACTCGTAGTGCTCGTCCCATGATAAGACGATATCATGGGACTAAGAAAAAGAAAAGGTACCTGACACCAATTACTGACCAATTACTATCATACGTATAACAAACACATGACTGAATTTGATGAGCTGATACTGCGAGTTTATGAAAAACAAGAAATACCATGCTCATCAATGCATGGTATTTACTTTTTAGCGAAGTCCGACTTCGCTAAACTATTGAAGTCCGACTTCACTAATGATACATTTACAACATGGCAAAAAGACCACAATTTGCAACAGGAGAAATCTACCACATCTTTAACCGCGGTGTTGAAAAACGCCATATATTTTCTAATCAATCTGATTACTTCCGCTTTATTCACGATATGTTTGAATTTAATGATGAAAATCCGGCCATAAACCTCGGTTATTATTTTGATTCCTATGGAAAACGGCCATTTGCCGGTAATTTAGCGAAGTCCGACTTCGCTAAATTACAGATGCCGAGAAAAATGCTGGTTGAAATCTTTTGTTTTTGCCTCATGCCCAATCACTATCACTTCATAATCCGACAATTAGCTGATAACGGCATTACCGAATTCATGCGAAAAATAGGAACCGGATACACTAACTATTTTAACACAAAGTATCAACGCGTAGGCCCCCTCTTTCAGGGAAAATTTAAGGCAGTTCATATCTTTAACCAGGCACACCTGTTATATCTCCCCCACTATATCCATCTCAATCCCCTAGATACGTCTTTTCCAGAATGGCGGGAGAAAAAAATATCAAATGTCAGAAAGGCGCTGCAATTTTTAGAATCATATCGCTGGTCAAGTTATCAAGACTATATCGGGATTAAAAATTTTCCATCAATCACCCAGAGAAATTTTCTTACTAAAATCTATGGGCTCCGGAAAACAAGCGATTACAAAAAAGATATGACTGATTGGTTACAAGGACTCAATACTGAAACGATCCGTGATATCGTCATCGAATAAGCAACAGTGAATTTAGCGAAGTCCGACTTCCCTAATTTAGCAAAATTCGACTCCGAACCAACCGGCCCAAACATTATAAATTATAGCATTTGCGCCAGCCAATTAAAAACGCTCCGTTTCCAAAACTAATCCAAAAATAAAAACGCCCCGCCATCGCGGAGCGCTTTTATATTTCCTAGCGAGCTCACAGATGAAAACTTGTTTTCATTTGGGGCGAGCGACGGAATTCAAGAAATGCCGTGGCATTTCTTATTTTTACTGCACTCGGTTAACGTTTGTAGCACTAAGCCCCTTGGGGCCTTCGGTCACTTCAAAAGTAACTTTGTCGCCTTCCTTAAGGTCTTTGTATTCAACATTCTTAAGCTCGTTCGAATGGAAAAAGATATCCTTTTCCCCTCCGGCACGGGCAATGAATCCAAAACCACGGTCGCTAACAAGCCGAGCAATTGTTCCTTCTTGCATAATGTTCAAATTTTAAGCCAATAAGCCACAAAACAAGGGAATACTGCAGAATAAAACCCGACTACGCTTCTCTTACAGCCCCCATGAATTGATCCATATAATACTATCATAGTATGAATAACAATACAAGCCCCGTTAGGAATCTAAATAAGATGTATTTTATTCCAAAAGATGTAAGGCGAAAGCCGCTTCGCTTCACATTGTGGTGCGGTAATTGGCGTATTGCTAAACTTCTAACGGGGCAAGCACTTATGCTTTTGCCGTTTAAGGCGTAAATCCTCCGAGTTTCCCTACTGCTTTTTTAACTTGCAAAATACAGCCGTCTAAATCAGAAACTATTTTTGATTCGGAAAAGCGCATAATTGTCCAGCCGCATTGCTTAAGAAGGGCATTTTTTATTTTATCTTTCTTGACACGCGCTTTGCCGGAATGCGCCTTTTTGTTATCGCATTCAACGGCAATCGCTCCTTTTTTGCAAAATACCGCAAAATCAAGACGGAAACGCTTGTTGCCGCATTTCACATTATATTGGGATACCGACTTTATTCTTGCCATCCTTAATCCTTTTTCCATAATCTTTTCCGTTTCCGCAATATTATAAAGCTCTAAAATATTTTTTGATTTTAATAAATGCTCCAGGGTGGTAAATCCAAAAGAGATGCGGCGCGGCATAACATTTCTGATTTGCTCGGGCAATTTTTTAATTTTACCTATGCGAATCTTGAGATAAAAATTTTCTGCTCTCGGATGCCTTGCCTCTTTCGGCAAAAGATTTTTTCTTTTGGCAATCCGGCAATTCAGGACCTCGGCATAATATAAAATCCGCTTTCCTCGCCGACCAAATGAAACCGGCTGATAAAAAGCAAGATATTTGAACTTATGCCCCGGCATATATGCCGCTGGAATCCTATACCATTTTTCGGCCATAAGCACATCAAGGTCGCGTTTATTTTTAAGCACGCACACTAAAACCCCGCGCCTTGAATACAACGCAGTTCTGCCGCCGGGTTTTATCACAAGACCGTTTAAATTCTTCCGCGTGGTTGAATTCTCCGCGGCAAGGCGCAGAGATTTGTTTTTATCTTTAGTATTATTATTAATCACAATTGATATGCGGCTTTAACGAAATTTAAGAAATAACTTTCTGCCCATTTTTCTTATTCTAATATTCTCAAGAATATTAGAATAAGAATTTTCTAAAAAAAACAGCCAATCATATCACACCCAACCGGACAATTCTATAGAATTGTTCAATGGCATAATTGATTTCTAAGACAGCTTCTACTTCTGTAAAAACATCCTCGCTAAACGGAGTTCCTCAAAACTGAAATCTTTGCCGAGCATCCCGCGTATCGGAGCAAGGAGCATTTTACCTTCTTTTTTAAGCGTTACCACAAACGCTTTACTTATTTTTTCAAATCGCTTTTGTTCCGGCTTGAGGTGCCCGAGATCGCGGTTTGGTTCAATCCTTTTTTCTAAAACAAGCTTTTCCAAGTGGCTTACTATAGTACCGGCGGTTAATCCCCGCTCCAGCGCCATTTGCTCAAGCGAAAGTTGCCGGCTTATAAGTTCTTTGGTTAAAATATAAGTGGAACTGTTTTTCTTTTCCGCTGGCGCATGGCGTTCGGAAACAAAAGTCCCGCCGCAAGCGCTTATGAAATCTCTGTGAAGTTTTTCAATTTTTGCCGAATCCATAGCGCGCAATTCTTTGCGCAAACAATCTGACAACTCCATGAATTCGGCGTCTTTTGCCAAAACCTCCGGATGCACTTCAAGCGCGCGACCATTGAACCCCAGAAGATGCAAACCGGAAAGAGAACGCACCCTGGAAAGCGCTACATATCCCTGCCCGTACTCAAATGCGTCCGAAAGATCCATAACCGCGGCATCAAGCGTCATTCCCTGACTCTTATGCACGGTGATTGCCCAAGCAAGGCGTAAAGGAATTTGCGATATCTTGGCTAATACGCGCGCGCCATCAGTGATAGTCCATTCCATCGGTTCCGTATAAATTCGCCGGCCGCCATGAGTGCGTACAATGGGCGCTCCGTCATCGGCAAATCCTTCTACTTCGCCAAGAGTGCCATTAATAAAACTCCCATCGGGTTTATTTTTTGTAAACATAACGCGCGCTTTTGTTTTGAGCGAGAGTACTTCCGGAGAAAGACAACCGCGTTTCAGGGCTTGAACGAGCGCCTCGGACCCCCGTGAGGTCATTTTAAATTGCCGCGCTATGCCGTTAACGGTTTTCAGCCGCTCTTCATTCAAGCGGTCCACATCAGCATTATGACTAAAAAGCCGCGGCAAATCGCGAGACGCCTGCTTTTCACCAATACGCCTTAGAGCAAGGATGGTATGTATCCCTTCATCAACTTTGCTGGAACGCACTGCTTGAAGCAGGTTCAGAAACGCCGTATCATCCTGTCGATATTGTTCCGAGAGATAGCAAACAAGCGGATTCAATGCTTTCCACGCGCGCGAACGGAAAGCAAAGGGTGCTGTCGCCGTGCTCGCTCCCCCTTCGCCAAAACCAAGTCGTGCCACGCTACCCTCATCACGCGTAGCAGCAACAATCGGCGGCAACTGGAAAAAATCACCAACGAGAACAACCTGCAGTCCGCCGAAGGGCTTTGCGTTTCGCCGAATCTCGCGGCAGACGGCCTCCGCCATAGAAAATGTTTCGGAAGAAAGCATAGATACCTCATCAATGATAAGTATGCTTGCTCTCCCGACTCGCCTTGCGACGCGTTCGTTCGAGGCAATCATGTCAAGGTCATACGTTGAAAGATTTTTCCGGATGCCAATGCCGCTCCACGAATGAATCGTAAATCCGCCGATATGCGTCGCGGCAATGCCGGTTGAAGCGGTAATTGCCGGCTCAATATTGTGTTCGCGCAAATATTCAACGTATCTGTTGATAGCATGCGTTTTCCCGCTTCCCGGCTCCCCGGTTAAAAAAACATTCGCGCCGGTTTTAAGAATTGTGAGCGCTTCTTCTTGAGTCATAAAATATACGTTACACGATAAAGCAACTATAAACAAAAAACCGACCAAACTGAACGAATGTGAAGAATCTCGGCTATTCGAAAACATCAAAAACATTAAGATTCTTCCCCTTCGCATTGCTAAGGGTCAGAATGACAAAAATGGAAAAGACTATTCGACAACGGTCCCTTTATGTATTTTAAAGACGCATTAGAATATTAACGCTATATACTGAGATCAAGCACTGTATCAATACGGATTTTGCGCACAAAACCAGGAACATGACTTATCAAAATCAAAGCACCCTCATACTTATTTAAAGCTTCGGCAATGACCGGTATATGACGAAAATTAATGTGATTGGTCGGCTCGTCCAAAAGAAGAAGCCCCGGTTTTTGCAAAACAAGTCTCGCAAAGGAAACAAGTCCTTTCTGTCCTTCTGACAAACTGCCTATTTTTGTATATAAAATATCATGAGAAAGCAAAAACCCGGCGGCAACCGAGCGAAGGCGCTATTCGTCAAACTCAACCATAGCCGAAACAAGGGCCAGATACAGAGTTTCATCAAAATTTAGCATTGAAAAATTCTGGCTATAATACCCAATACGAACTTCCGGAGCAATAGTAACGCCCCTCGATTCTTTCCTGGCGATTGATTCAAGAAGCGTTGATTTGCCGATTCCGTTCCGTTTTGACCCATGAGCGCCAATTTTAAGCCCTGACGCAACGCAAAACTGACCCTATGGAATATCCGGCCTCTTGACGCCATAATCAAATGATACGCCGTCAAATCTAATAATAACTCCTTTTTCTGACATGGTTATTTTTCTTTTTACCCCGTTAGAACGTTACCGACTCCTGCCGGTAATAAATAAAGAAATAGCTGAAAGAGTTAAGGGCACCCATCAGCCGGCCGCGAAGCAAGCGTTCTAACGGGGTTTACCCGCTTTTTTTTGATACTTCTTTTTTATCAGCGTATTAAGGATTTTTTTTATTTTTTCTATGGAATTAAAATCGTGTATTGAAAAGGCCAGCGCGCGAATGCCTTTATTTTTCAACAAAAGAATTTTCTTTTTAAGGTCCGCAGAAGAAACCATATCGCTCTTGCTTAAAAACACATGCTCTTTTTTCTTAAGCAGAGCAGGGTTATATATTCCGAGCTCGCGCCGTATAACTTTGTAATCAACGTACGAGTTTGGCGATTCCGCGGATATAATGTGAAAAAGAACTCCGGTCCGTTCAATATGGCGTAAAAACTTTATCCCAAGCCCTTTTCCGCCGGAAGCACCTTCTATTAAACCGGGAATATCGGCAAGGATCATTTCAAAATAAACTCCCAAATTCGGTTCAAGCGTCGTGAAAGGAAAATTGCCCACCCTGCTTTTTGCCGAGGTCAACTCGTTAAGCAAGCTTGATTTACCGACATTAGGCAGACCGATTATTCCCACATCGGCCATTAATTTTAATTCAAGCTGGATAATAAACTTTTCGCCGGTCTCTCCATACTTAAATTGTTTTGGCCGCGTATTTATGGAAGACCGAAAGTGAAAATTACCCTTGCCGCCGGAGCCGCCCGACGCCACCAAAATACGCTGGCCGATCAATATGACCTCCTGATTGGTCCCCATTGTAATGTTATGAACAACCGTTCCGACTGGGATAAGCAATACAAGATCTTTCGCATCAGACCCGTCGCAAAATTGTCCTCTGCCGTCTTTCCCGTCGTCCGCAAAAAAATCTTTTTTATAACGATATTTACTAAGAATCCCCATGTTAGACGAACCTTCGACAAAAACGCTTCCGCCCATGCCGCCGGAACCGCCTGTCGGGCCATATTGGTTAAGGTTTTTATTAAACGCGACAGCGCCCTTTCCGCCGTTTCCCGCCCCCACCTTAATTGTAAGATCATCTATGAACATATGACTAAAATAAAATACCCTTAAACCAAGAGAAAAGCCCCTAAAGGGGCCTACCAAATGACGAAAATTAATAACTAATCTATGCCATTATTCTACTCCCATACGATAAATAAATCAAGGGGTTGTTTAAACCATTTTTTAGACACCGATGGTGTCTAAAAAATGCTATAACTAACCGCTCCGGTATCGAACCTCCTGCATTAAGACCACGCACATACATTTGTAACTTTTTGTTGTAAGGCCTAGCTATTAATTTTAGTTTTAATTTTGCCGGTATGAGAATTTACAACATATATATTTATTTCTTTAAATAATTCATACATTTTCTCCAGATTATCAAAATCTATCACAGTACTTTTTTTAACGATATTATGTTTTTTACACAAATTAAAAATTTCATACTTTGTCAAACCTTTCAAATCACCATAAACAATATAACCATTGTAGAGCAAAATGTCTATTGAGAGGCGTATGACATATTTATAGATATGCCACATCTTATATTTATACGTTGAATTTTTTGAAATGTAAGCCACTCTTATTCGTATAATATATTCAAAAATTTTGTTTAAATAACTTTCTTTCAGCTTAGACTTATTTATTTTTAATAACTTTTTAATAAAAATATTCTCGCCAAACAATGAGATGCCATTCGCAAAATATTCCATCGCAAAAACACCAACTCCAACATCCATGAATTGTAAATTACTATCTATTTCATCTTGAAAATATATTCTGAAATCTGGTTTTTTAAAATGGTCGAATATAAATTCTGAAATCTTACGTAAATCTGCCTCACGATTATTTACAACAACACATATATCCGCATCGTCAGGCATTTTTCCCATATTATTATTAACAACACTAGACCCAAAAACAATGAAACAAACCAGGTCTTTCGCGAAAGGTTGGATTGGTAAAACTTTTTTTATACTTTCAAAATCTTTACTCATAAAATGAATACTATTTTTGTAGATATTTTTCGAACATTTCCCTTGCCCCAACCAATTCGTTCTTACTAAAGGGCAAGATTGTCTCCAGAGCTTTTGAATACTCAAACCATTCCGCATCTCTAATATCTGTTTCACCTTGTTCCATGTTCAAATCATACTTTTCCCTTGCCTCAAAAACATTCATATAAATTTCTTTGGTATTTGGATTTCCCTTATCGTCGGCAAAAGAAAATTTATAAAGATGGCTAAGGCCCACATATGCCATCTGGTTTTTATTTAATCCAACTTCCTCTTCTATCTCTCTGGAAGCGGCAACTACATGATCTTCATTCTCTTCAATATGCCCTTTTGGTATCCAGTACTCATTCTTTTTGTTTTTAGTAAGTAGCACAAAAAGCTCCCCCCTTTTTTTATCTTTATAGAAAATAAAGCCACCGGAAGAAACGTGGTGTCCAACAAATTTAGTATTCATCTTTTGTGTTGATTTATCGCTCATAATTTTATTATTTTAAATTTTTTAAGTGTTCTATTTCTTTTTTTAATAAGCCGATCATTTCAGGGTCACGTAAATTTTCTATTGAAATATAGTTAATGCCATACGTCGGCTTTTCGTTCTTGAACCTTTCGGAATATAAATTCCAGCACAATTTAGGCAATTCACCGGTTACAAGCTCTAACTCTTCATTTTTGACCATATTCGCCACCATGTTCAGATCTCTAAATATCTGATAAAGTTGCGCATGTGTTACAACAACTACTTCTGTTTTCGAATTTAGTTTATCAAGTTTTTCATAAATTCTGACAATCAGGTCATAAATTCTAAGCAATAAATCTCTATTACTTTCGCCATAACTTTCAAAATAAGGAACTAATTCTGGATATTTATAACTTCCGTCATCTTGCAAAACGGGGTCTCCAAATTTGTAAAGATGGTTGCCGTCATCAAAAGCAAACACCTCTTTTGTAAATATTTTATTTGCAAGGTCAAATCCTATAAATTTATCCCCGGGCTTATAATCGGGCGGCAATATGGGCTTTCCCTGCTGTATGGCATCCAAATTTTTTTCTGCAACTATCCTAAGTTTTAGCTTATCATCTACTTTTCTTAACTCCCCGACAATCAAATCTGCTGTTTGGATCGCTCTTTTTTTGTTTGAGCAAATAAACATGACCGCGCCCTTACCTTCTTTTTTCGCTTCAGTATATATGTCTTGAGCAATGAGAACAGCCTTGCTTTCTTGTCCGGGAACTAAATTACCATCACGCCCAAAATTTAAAAGATCATCAATATCCTCAAAATGTCTTATTACCGGAATATATGTTTCTGGTTTTTCCATTTTAACTTAATTAGCATATCCGTATCAGAATAACGGATATTGGCGTCAGTTATCATTTTTATGTTCAACTTGCATACAAAATTGCATAGCTTGATATACTTCGCTAAAGCTTCGTAACACTCTTACACCACGATTCAATGTTCTTAGCCCTAACGAAAAATAGCTGACTGCCACAGTCTGAATTAATTGGTGTCAAGCATCCTTTTTAAACATAGCAACGGATTTTACTCCTTGCTCTCTTCCTCTTTTTGAACATTCAGGAAAACAACGATAACGAAGAGGGAGAAAAGCAACCACCATGAATATTGGTGTATTCCTAATATATCCTTAATGACGTCCGCAACAATGGCGGGTCCTATTGCAAACGCACCGATTTTGTAACATTCAGCGTATGAAAGCGACACTTTTTTAACTTTTGCGATAATAAGTACTGCAAGGGCGAAAAGCAGAAGCATAAACGCATAAAACCCGAACGAAAATAAAGTGATTCCGACAATGGCGCCAACTAAACCAAGAGCCATCACGGGATACGCATATACCCGGTATTTTTGAAGCAGCCCCGCCACGCTTTCCCTACTAATGGTCATGTTTGGAAAATTTGAAAGAGACAGAACTCTGATTTCACTTCCGCTCTCTTTTTGAACAAACAACCGCGTTTCCGTCAAAACGGCGAATGCCCTATGCTTTTCAAGAAGGTCAATTGAATCCCCGCCACTCCTGTCAATTACTAAAATATTTTTAAATTTTTCCGTTGACTCCTCTTTCCCGTCAACGGATATATAGTAAGGCTCAAAAACATTTGTTGACGCCTTCCCGTCTTTAATCACTACCTCAAGTTCTGCGGGAATACTGTTAAGGAAACTTCCGTCCAAAAAATCTTTAACCATCGGAGTAAAAACCACCGCTACCTTGATTGAAATAGCAAGCGCCCCGATAACACAAAGCCCAAGTAGAAAATACAGTGCCTGCTTAAGCGGCTGGCTTTTCACGCCATTATAGAAATTTGGGTCATAAAAACTTGACCGTATCCGAGAAAAAAAATTTTTTAACATATTGTTCATAGATTAAATAATTATTTTAATAATACTTATAAATTACTTTTGCCATATCATTCGTTTAAACCTAAAACTGCGGGGCTTGGATTCGATTCCGCCCCTCGTGGAATCCCTAATTATAATTTAAACTACTTATTTTTCTCTCAAACACTTCCGCCTATGCCTGCCGGGCTTGGATTCGAACCAAGATAGCGAGATTCAGAGTCTCGAGGCCTACCGTTAGCCGACCCGGCAGGCATAGGCGCAAGAAAACTTTCTATACATAATAGCGAAATTTTAACAAATCAATGGCTCTATAGAATTCTTCTTTTTTCGAAATCTGTACTTGATGACTACTGATATGAAGATGAAAGTTTAACCTTCTTAATAACATTTCTACATTTCTAATAAGAGATTTATTCCTAGAAGAAAAGAAATTTATATGTACTCGTGGCCTTATGCACACAAAAACTCCCTTCCGCCTCGTATAGCCCTCGGAGATACCTTATTATGTTAACCTCGCTTTTTAAAATCCGGTTAGGAATTTCTATCTTTTTATTTTTACGAGCACCAATCGGTATACCAAGCCGCTTACTAATATATTTTTCATATACACTGATTCGGAAACACTTCACATTTTTTACTTTTGCTACCGTCGGTTGTTTTTGAATGACGTTCAAAATAAGCCCAGAATATCTTTTTATAAATCCCTTGTTATCACTGTTTGCCGCTATGAGAAGCCGTTCGGTTCTTGAAAGATTCAATGTGGCCATTTCATTGTTTGTGAAATTTTGAAAAGAGAAGGATGCGTATGTTTAGTCAGTCCTTTATTCAAATTTCTAGGCATACATCTACTCTACCACGCACTGAAAACTTTTTCTACCATTAGACGATCCCGCAACGATTCAGCGTACTCACTATAAATATAAAACGCCCTAAAAGAAAAGGCGTTTTTATATTAGCATTATTTTGGAAAAATTTAAAATTCCAACTACCTATACTTTCAAATATTTACGGATAGCGATAAAACTGGAAAAAACTCCCAGCACCACGCCGGTACCCATTAAAATTCCGGCAAATTGAAGAAAATTATTCTGGAAATACGCATAAAGGTCTATGGAAGGAACAACCACCAAAAGTTTCGGCGACAAAACCCACAAAGCTGGATAAAAAAGCAAAGAAGCCAGCCCTCCGGAAGTAACGCCGTGAATAACGCCTTCAAATATAAACGGCCCGCGAACAAACCATGAAGAAGCTCCGACCAGGCGCATAATATTTATTTCTTCTCTAGCGGACCAAATGGCAATGCGGACCGTGTTAAAAGCTACCAGAACCGCAACAAGGGCCAAAACCAAAATTATGCCAAGACCGGTATTCCTTACCGAAGACATGATATTGGAAAGCTTGTCTATGACAACCTGATTTTCAAAATAATTTATCTTATCAACAATCGGATATTTTTTATCTTTTATAAAACCGGCAATGTCAGCAAAACGGGATGGATCTTTGGTTTTTATGTTTATAGTTGCCTCAAGCGGATTTCCGTCAAGTTCTTCCAAAGACCCCAAAATAACCTGGTCTGTTTTGTGGCGCTCCTTGAACTCCAGCAGGGCCTGCTCCTGCGAAATATAAGTTACTTCTTTTACTTCGGGCAGAGCGGCAATACTGTCTTTAATGTTAAAAATATCAACTTCGGATGAATTGGGATAAAAATAAACGGCAATATCAATCTTATCTTCAAGTTCCCCCAAAACAACCTGGCTTAGGACGCCCGCGAGCATCAAGCCGCCGATTACAAAAAGGGCCAGAGTCATTACCAAAATCGTAGCCGTGGAAAGCCAGCCGTTTCTGGAAAACGAGAGCCAGGAAGATTTGAGCATTCTGTTGAAAGTTGACTTCAAAATACAATAATCACTAATCAATCTCGAATTTCATTCGCGAATGCCTGTGGTGAGCTCGTCGAACCATTCGCGAAAAAATTAGCGACGGATTGGCGATTTAAATAACATATTTTCCTTTCTCTTCATCCATCACAATCTGGCCGTTCTCCAATGCTACCACCCTTCGGCCGAGGTCATCAACGATTTCCTTGTTATGCGTTGCCAAAATCACGGTTGTTCCCAATTCATTTATCTTAACAAGAAGTTTTACAATTTCCCAGGTGTTGATGGGGTCTAAATTCCCGGTCGGCTCGTCAGCCATAATTACTTCCGGGCGATTCACCAAAGCACGGGCAATAGCCACTCTTTGTTTTTCTCCTCCGGAAAGTTCATGCGGGAAACTGTCTGATTTATCCAAAAGTCCGACAAGTTCAAGAACTTGGGGGACGCTTTCTTTAATTTCTTCATCAGCTAAACCGGCCGCCTCCATGGCAAAGGCAATATTTTCAAAAGAGGTTTTTTGAGGCAATAGCTTATAATCCTGAAAAACCGTGCCGATTCTGCGCCGCACTTTGGGCAATTCCCGATACGATAAACCGGTTATTTCAATGCCGTCCAAAAAAATCCTGCCCTCCGACGGCTTTTCTTCGGCTATGAGCATTTTTAAAAGCGTGGTTTTTCCGGCGCCCGAGGCCCCCACGATGGAAACGAATTCTTTGGGCATAATTCTAAGAGTAACGTTTTTCAACGCCGCCGATGTGGGAGTATAAATTTTGGATACATTATCAAAAAAAATCAACTTTTTGAAACCTGAAACCTGAAACCTGAAACATAAAAAATTTATGTTTCAAGTTTTATGTTTCATGATTTATGAAGTTCTGCATCAATAAACTCATCCAGCCCTCCATCCAAAACTTTTTCAATATTTGATGTTTCAACCTCCGTCCTATGGTCCTTTACCATTTGATACGGATGCATTACGTAAGAACGGATTTGCGAGCCCCATTCTATGGCGACTTTTTCTTTGCGTACACCCTGTCTTTCCTGTTCCTGTTGTTTTAACTTAAAAGCATAAAGGCGCGAACGCAAAAGTTCCATGGCAATTTCGCGATTTCTCTCCTGTGTTCTTTCGGATTGTGAGGCCGCCTGCAAACCGGTCGGAAGATGAGTTATGCGCACCGCGGTTTCGCGCTTGTTCACGTTCTGCCCTCCCGGACCGGATGAACGGAAAAAATCTATTTTTAAATCATCAGGATTTATTTCAACTTCTTCCGGAGCCACAAATTCTGGCATGACATCAACCAAGGCAAAAGAAGTATGGCGCAAACTCTGACTGGAAAAAGGCGAAATACGCACCAACCGGTGCACACCCGATTCATTTTTCAAATATCCGTAGGAAAATGGCGCTTCTATTAAAATCGTCGCGTTTTTTATTCCCCAGCCGGCAGGCCCGCTGGATTCTCCCCAATGCTCGTGAAGGGTTCGCGACTTCCATCCTTTTTTTTCGGCAAATCTGCGGTACATTCTCAAAAGAAGTGCGGCCCAATCTTCCGAATCCTTTCCTCCGGCTCCGGCATAGACCGACAAAACCGCGTTGCCTTTATCGTATTTTCCGGCAAATAATGTTTCAATTTCAACTATTTTTAAATTTTTTTCAATGATTTTAATTCTCTCCTCAATTTCCTTAATAATCTGCTCGTCTTTTGCCCCATTAGAAGTCTGAAAAGCGCTTTTGTTGGAAGATGGACTAAGGCCTAAGTCGGCTTCGCCTTCCTTTCCGCTCAAAGAAGCCATTGCCGGACTTCTAACGGGGTGAACTAAAATTTCCAACAATTCCTTGAGCGTCTTTATTTCATCAAAAAATACGTCCCAACGCTCTTTTTCTTTCTTAAGAACGGCTAATTCCTGACTCATTTCCCGCGCCCGCTTCTTATCTTCCCAAAATCCGGCAATACCCATAGCTTTTTCAATTTCCGAAATTTCCAGCTCTTTTTTAGGCAAGTCAAAGACGGTCCGCCAATTCGCGGGCTTTATTTTCCAATTCTGCGAGTTTTTCCTTCAGTTCTTCCATCGTTATTATATTAACATAAAAACATAAAAAATGAAATAGCCGGAGATGGGAGTCGAACCCACGACCTACGCGTTACGAATGCGTTGCTCTGCCACTGAGCTACTCCGGCATTTTCATTTTTATACTTTTTTAAGCTTACAATAAAATACGGGTATTGTCTACCCGCATTAGAGATACCGTTGCATAACAGCTCAAAAGTTATTCCCTGAGTTTATCGAAAGATAATGGTTCGATTAACTCACCATAAACTTTTGGGCTTTAAATAAAGTAACCCCTCGACTCTGCTCGGGGAGTAAAATAATTATTCAACGGTCTTTTAGAGAAAATTCGCGACAAAATTAGCGATTGTTTAGCGACTATTTATTAACAAGTCAACAGTCCCGGGTCGCACTCTTTGAAAATCCCCGGAATATTTCCTTCATTGTTGTCATTTACGCTGGTGCATCCTAAATCCGCCGGAAAATCCGTTTTTCCGTCGCCATCATTATCAATACCGTCATTGCACTGGGTTAGGGCGCAACGGGCAGATAATCTATTATAAGAACATCCGCCGTTATTAATGCCGACTCCTTCAGCAGAAGAACAAACTCCCTGACTGCAAACGTATCTATTGACTTCGTCTGTATCAGAAGAACTAGTGCATCCCGGGTCAGCCGAAAAACCGGCAGGAGGCATAACGCCGTTGGCAATACCGTCATCCCAATCCCGCAAACCATCACCGTCATTATCCAAACCGTCGGTGCAGGCATTAATCGTCTGAATACTTATATTCACAGCATCACTTGCTCCACTACAATTTATGCTGTATCTAAACGGTCCTCCGGTAAGCGAACCGGAATTATTAAGCGTACCGGGGTCAAGATTTAACGCTGTACAACTATCCGAACCAAGACTACAAGCGCCGCCGTTTTTTGTAACAGTGCAAGAACCAGCGTCACTAGATATCCAAGTAACAGTAACCGCCGTATTATTTACAATAGAAAGCGGCCCGTCTGAACCATTTACCCAGTTCGGATCACCGGTGGCATTCGCTCTAATATCGGCAAATGGCGACGGCGGCGCCGTACACTCTCCCGGATAATGCTCATAAGAAGGGCAGGAAGCGGGAATAATCAGGCCGCCCGAAGGACCGCGCGGCGACAAAGAAAAAATACCGACTTCAACCGATGGCTTAAAATTCAAAAACGATTCATCATTTCCCGCAAAATAACTTAGGCCAAAAATAAAAAGCAAAACAGCCAAAGCAACGCCAAACCGATAAATGCTTTTTTTATTCATTCCTGCCATATCTTTAATTATACAAAAAAAACCGAGAAAAATAAACCTTTTTATCAACAGCCGAAATTGAACAGATTGTCCGAAAATGTCATTCTGAACTTTGTGAAGAATCTCTATCTTTCGAAACTGGCTTAAACACGAGATTCTTCGCTTCGCTCAGAATGACGAAGGCGCTTTTTTCGCAGTTTTCGGACGGTCTGACAGCTAACGAACAAGACCCAAATTAAATTCAATCGTTTCTTTCATTTTTTCAAGTCCGGTTTTGGCCCACAAAGGATTATTTCCCGGATAGGCCTTCTGCCAATCCGTTTCAGATAACAGGGTCGCGGCCATACCGGCCTCTTCTAAAATTTTCCGCGCCTCTTCCTTTTTTTCCTGATTCAATAAGGCAACTCCTAAAGAAATAAGCAACCAGATATTTCCCCGATTAAATTCAAGGCCGGCTCTGGCAATTTCTTCGGTTTTTTTATAATCCCCCTTTTGAAAATAAATCCAGGCAAGGTCGTTGTGAACAGCCCAGTTAGTTTTATCCCATTCCAGAAATTTTTTAAAATCACGCTCGGCTTCGTCAAAATTTCCGGCATATCCGTTAATCAGGCCGCGGATATAAAACGAAGCCATAAACAAATCACCGTGAAGCGCAATTTGCTTATTGATTTTTTCAAGAGCTCCGGCAAAATCTCCCCGCAAAAAATCAATACGCGCGAGCTCGTGCCAGGCATCAGGAACACGCGAATTCAAAAACAAAGCGTAGCGGAAAAATTTTTCGGCTCTCGCCAAATCATAATCCCCTTTACCGCCGACGTTAAAATAATAATTGCCAATATTCACGGCAAACTTCGCATCCGGATAAACAAAAACAGCGAGCCGCGGAAATCCCGCCTCTTTCCATAAAAAATTCCCAATATCCGGCTGAAAATAAAAAAATAAAACAAAAACCGCAAAAGCGGCAAGAAAAATTATAAAAACCCTAAACTTTAAAAAATCTTTTTTTAACATCTTTATTTTAAATTCTCCAGTTCATCAACAAACTTTTCGCGATTGCGGAAAACAAAAATGTTCTTATCTTTAAATTTATCGGTCATGGTCAGATAATCTTCCATATATTTTTTTGCCTCAATTTTATTGCCCTCTGCCAGATAAGATTCGCCTAAAATCTGCAAACAGGTGGAATAGCCATAAGAATTGGACGGCTTAACGGCTTTAGCCGCCTCAACCGCGTCAAAATAATTCTTACCGGCAAAATACGCTGTGACCAAAGAACAATTGTACGCACTGCCAGAACCCGCCAATTCATTGGCCGTTTTAATTTCCGCCATGGCCGAAGAAAAATCACCCCTACTGCCGTAAACAATAGACAGGAGCACGTGAGCAACTTGAATTTCCGGCTCTCTATTGCCGGCTACGCCGCTTTCAATGGACAGACGCGCATACTTTTCCGTATTAACGGCATCCGCGAAATAACTATATAACCGGCCAAGAAGCGAATATACGCGAAACAGATTCCGCCTGTTAATCGGAGAATTGACGGAAACGGCATCAACTGCCGGAAGTAAAATATCCAAAGCTTCCTCTGGTTTGTTGGAACGATTGAGATAATCCGTTGCCACGAAATATCGCGCCGTAAAAGCTCCGGTTGGATTCAATTCAATGTATTTTAGAAAAAGCGGTATGGATTTTTCATACTGTTTCAGCATGTAATAAGAAAAACCGGCATCATTAAGTGATACAAGATAAGCGTCTTTGTTTTTTTGAACAAGACCAAAAGAAAACGATTGTTCAAAATGCTCGACCGCGGACTCGTAATCGGCATTGGGATACAAAAGGGGGCCGCTGGAAACAGTCTTACCTAAAGCGATTTTTCCCAAATAAAAATGCGGCTCCGGATTTTTTGCGTTAAACTTCAAGGACTTTTCAAACAACTGCCCCGCCGCATCATAATCCCCTTTTAAAAAAGCAGTCTGCCCTTGATTAAAATATGAGGAAGCAAACCATTGCTTCCCCCAAAAAAACGCAACTAAAACCATAACCGCCAGACCGGCAATAACCGCTAAAACAATTTTAACTTTTTTATTTTTGTTTTCGCTCATTCTTATCATTAACAAGACCTTTGAATAATTATTTTATTCCCCGAGCGGAGTCGAGGGGTTACCTTATTTAAAGCCCAAAAGTTTATGGTGAGTTAATCGAACCATTATCCTTCGACAAGCTCAGGAAGTAACTTTTTGGCAGTTATTTAACGCCCTCTTAACTATATGAGTTAATTTCAACAAGTTTTTTATAATGCTCTTTAGCTTCGCAGGAAAGTTTTTCCGTCCAATTGCCGGCCGCTTTTTTGTATTCCGGCCTAAGTGCTGAATAAAACCCGGCTGATTGAAAAAGATACGTTTCTTTCTGTCCTTGTAAAAGAAGGCGGCTCGGTTCTTCAAAACTTACATCCACCGTATCCCCGGGAATCAAATGAGTTACTTTTTTTTCTTTACCGGAAATCTTCAATGTTACATCTCCAAGCCGTGAATGCCGGGCATTTTTTACGGAAAGTTCTTCTGCTCCGGCGGCATTCATCTCTAATCCCTGCAGAGTCCCGACAAAACTCAAACGATGCCGTTTGGTAAAATCCGCGCGAATAACCATAGAGTCATCTTCTCCAACCGCTTCTTTGGGTATGGAAATAACCTCGGTACTTTGCCTAAAACTTCTTGGTTTTTGGATTACAAGAGGATTGAATCCGCCTTCTTTATTGCGATAGGAAAAAGCAATTGATTTGCACTGGCTTCCTGCCCCGGCCACAAACGGCAAAAGCGCAAGACCGCCTGCCGTTGGCAAATGTTCGGAAAGAAAATAAAGTCCCGCCAAAGCCGCTACTTTCGCCAAAACCGGAAAACGGGTAAAATCCGAAAAGGAATACTTATTTTTTACTTCCTCGCCGGCCATCCAATCGCGGTACACGGAACGCACCACCAATAAAACGTCTTTATCTTTTTGAAGATTTTTAAAAGTGAAATCAATGGAATCGCCTTTTTGAAAAAGGTCATTTTTACTTTCCGGAATATCATTCCATAAAAATTGCTTAGCAAGATAAATTCCGGCTAAAGAGCTTTTTTCATTCAGCATCACCTCCGACGGAAGCAGAATTTTTTCCTTAACCTCATTTATTGACACCAGATAAGGAACTTTTTTAACGGCGTCTATGAGTATTTCTTCTTTTTCGGAATGAACAACTCTTAAAAGTTTTATCCACCGGATAAATGATTCCTCAAGCTCAATTTCCTGAAGGCGCAGGAACAATTCTCCGTTATATTTTTGGGGTATGGAAGAAAACTTAAGCATATCAGGAGACAGGACGGTTTGTTCATAAAGATAACCGGCGAAGCCGGGTTCAATTGCTTTAAATTCTGCCGGAAGAAAATCATTCTCAATTTTAAATTCTTTGCCGTCAAAATACGCGACATGCGGACAATTACAATCGTAAATATATGGGATATCCGCGCTTGCCTTATCAGCCCCAAAAAGATCTCCCGCTCCGGATTTATTTTCCACGGATTTTTTTCCTTTAATAAAGTTGGCAACATTAATAAAAGCCCAGCCGACCAATAGAAGAATTATCAGCAACAACGCTTTAGAAATAAATTTAACGGAATTTAGAAGTTTTTTCATGAAGATAGATGCGAATCTACTAATGCTAATATAATTTATTTTTATACCGTGGCATTTCTTATATTTCCTAACGAGCCCGCACGAAAGTTCACTTTCGCGATGGGCGAGCGACGGAAATTCAAACGTTGCCGTGGCAACGTTTATATTTTTTGTACTCCAACTTTTTTCTCTAAATCTATTACCCGCGATTCCAGCGCCAAAAACTCCTGATAAGTTACAATATGTTTTTTATTTTTGGGGTCGGTTAAATCATCCAATATTTTATGGATAATTTTTAATTCTTCGGAGTGTTCTTCCAAAAGCTCATCATGACGTTCAAGCACGCGGCCTATTTCTTCAACCCGCGATTTAAGATAAGAAACATCCGATTTAAGATCAACTAATTCTTGGTTTATGCCCAAAAATCTTTTATCCACCTCGTCAAATCTTTTATCCATCTCTTCTTTTCGGGCCGTATCCTTAAAACCCTTTTGAACCATTACCGCCAAATCTTCAATTGTGACTTTTTTGTTTACCATATCTGTAAAATGAGACTGTAGAAAAACAGTTATTGGCTGAGCTTATCGAAGCCATACCTTGAATATAGAAGCCAAAAAGTTATCCTTCGACAGGCTCAGGAAATAACTTTTTGGCTCCTTATAAGAGTTTTTCTACAGTCTCAAAATACCATCTGGCTTAACAAAGGGCAAGTTTTGCTTATCCACAACATTTCAAATGCTATTTGGGCCATCCGATGGCCAGTTGATAAAACACGGTTTCATCCTCTCCCAAATCAAGCTCTTTTTGAACAACTTCATAATCCATTCCGCCCAAAGCCAACACCCCCAAACCCAAAGCCGTTCCTACGAGATAAATATTTTGACCTATGTGCCCGCCCTCAAGCAGGCCAAGCTTATAGCCGAGGTTCCCGTATTTTTTCAAAGTTCTGCCCCCAACAAAAGACAAAAGTATCAATGCCGCCGCTTTTTTGGCAAAATCATAATGCAAGGCCTGACGAATATTTTCAAAAGATGCCCGCTGAATCAATTCCAACGCGTGCTCTTTGGTATTATAATGATAAACACCGTTTTCCAATCCGCTTCCGTTGAAAAGAACCGCGTAAATCTCCACTTGATATCTTGCCCCGCCCGAAGGATACGGCCGCCTTAACTGAAACTCGACCATGTTCTTATTTTTGTTAATTAGACCAACGCTCCAATAAAGCAGCGAGCTTATTGTTTTTTCCGGCAAAGGATTGTCAGAAAAATCGCGTTCACTCTTCCTTTTCTCCAAAACAGTTTCCAGTAAAACATCTTGCGGCAATTCCGGTTTAGGCAGGGTTATACAAGTAGACCTGGGATAATCCTTATAAGACACCTCTTTCCATTCCGGCAAAAGCGGATCAACGACCGGCCGATCAGCATCAAAAAAATCAAAAAATGGATCAGCTGCTTGAAATGCGGCGTCAGACATTATGACGACCTGCCTCTGTTTCATCCCCTCATCAGAAAAAATAAAATTTGCATAGCCATATTCTCTAAGCAATCGCTCAACGTCGGACTTCTGCCCCGAAGCATAATCAAGCCATATTTCTCCATCCTCCTTCACGTGCTTTCTAGCCGACTGTAAAAACGGCCGGATGCAGGAAAGACCGTCTTCGCCGGCAAAATAAAAATGATGCGATTCGTATGCCAAACTGAATTTTGCGATTAATCCCGTAACTCCAAGAGGAAAATATGGCGGATTAGACGCAATAATATCGTACATGCCGGTCACATTTTGAAAAACATCGGAATGAATGATCCGCGCACGATTCGGCGATATATCGTTCAGCTTCAGATTGATCTCGATCTGCTTCAATGCGTCCGGATCGATGTCCACAAAATCAACCGTCGCTCCGGGGATATGTTTCAAAATCGCTATGCCGACACAGCCGGAGCCGGCAAACATATCAAGGCAACGGGGACTTGTTAATCCCCTTTTTTTTATTGATTCAATGGTCTTCTCTGCCCAATATTCGGTGGAGGTCCGGGGAATCAACGGACGCAAAGACAAATCAATAGTGCAGCCGCAAAAATCCATACGCCCGATAACGTAATCCACCGGCTCACCCTTCTTGAGCCGTTCGATATCCTGTTCTGCTTCCGAAGTACGATGCCCGTCATATTTTTCATCAAGCAGCCACTTGATTTCCTGTTGTAGTCGTTCTTCGGTTTTTTCGCTTAAGTTAAGATGGCGGATCATAATAATAAATCAATTAAAGCATGGGATGAGGAATTGAATTCATCTCCTCTTCTTTTTTGGGCTGTTTAAAAACACCCATTTTTACCGGCGCTTCATATAATCGTTTGCTTCCCAGATACTTAAAACGCTCGTTAAGGTAAAGATAATAAAGCTCCGGAACCAATGTCATTATAATTTTAAGGCCGGCGCCTTCGGCCGCTTTAGTGGTGCAATCAACGCCGTAGGCCTCCATTCCCCGCGCCCTTAGAATCTGCTTAAGCCGCTCCAGTTTTTTTTGATTGTCCGCGCCGCAAAATTCGTTTCTCTTTATTTTTTTCATCGGGCCGTTTAAAAGAAAATCAGCTTCTGGCATTCGCGACTTATCGCACCAATAAGCCCTTCTTTCTTCAAGATTTTCAATTAACGGCGCTTTTTTATTGACTTCCGCAATTTGCTCTTCCGAAACATCCCTCCAATATCCGGCGCGAAGACCTTCCAACAAAGAATGGATAATCGCCGATTCAGCGTCAAGGTCTGCTCCGGCCCCGAGAAAAACAGCCGGCCTGCCTGGTATCTGGTCGCGGATAACAGTCAGAAAAACAGGCACTTCCAAATCAGTAGTTATGTCCAAAAGCGTAAAATCAATATCATATTTTTTATATTCGCCGAGAATTTTATTTATATTTTCATTGTTAAACTCTGCCAAACTTTCCAGGTCAACACGAGGCGGAGTAATCTTGTTCAGCCAATGTATCATCAAAGCATCGCGCTCAATCGCCTCTAATAATCCGTGAACCAACGCTATGGTTATTGAAGTTCCGGCCGCTCCGCCGTTGGTGGTTGTTTGACGAATCTTCGGCTCTCCCGAAAAAATCTCACTGCCAAAAAAAACCAATTGCGCCGGCGCCCAATATTCTTTTCCGTCAAAAAGAGAAAAACATCTAGTCCAGCTAAATTTAGAACCATCATTTATACGATGCCCGGCATATTCCGGTTCGACGAGCTGTTTTTCGGAAAAAGCAATAAAACGCTTCGGGTCAACCGCCCCTTTTGATTTTAAATCGTTCCATGTTCCGAAAATAAAATTTTTTTTCTCATGCCCGCCAAACGCGCTCCATTCCAAAAGTTCAGCCACGGCTTTGGTTGCGGCCATATCCCAATCCAACGCGTATCCGGAAGCGCTTGCGCCATTGCCGAATTTTAAGTTCAAAGCCGGAATGCGCGGCCAGTCAGATATTGGCTTGGGGAACAAAACCTGTTTCAATATGCCCTCCTGACCAAGAAGATTAACCAAAGAATGAAACCGCGGGGGGATGCGGTCAAAATCAGAATCGGCTTTTTTGACATAAATATTCCGGCCGCATAATCCCTCCAAAGCAATGGCCGTGTTCCGAAAAATTCTCACCAAAAACTCGATTAAAAAACCCCACCGGGAAAAAGGCGGTTCAAAAGAGCGCGCGTAATTTTCCCAATAATTCTGCAATCTTTCGGTGCGCAAAAATTCAATATCCTTGTTTTTCATAATAAATATGTTATCATATGGAAACGGGGTTTCCAAGTGGTAACTCGGTAACTTGGAAACCCCGTTTCCAAAAGAGAAGAAATAAAATTTGACATACTGCTTTAAAAATGATACAATAAATTAAGAGGTAAAAAGTCCGAAAAAAGGAGATAAACAAATGGATAAATCACTCCGATTTGTTCTCGTATTCGTGTGTTTTACGGCAATTACAGCCATTATCAGCGCTTGCGGTTCTGTCCAGCATTATTATAATTATATCGACAAATTTGAGGGAGACCCGCTTACCTATCTTGTCGGAGAATGGGAAGGTACGGTCAACATTCCAGGGTCAACACATCCGGAAGCGGAACGGATGCTTATTATCCCGCCGCAAAGAACATCTTCAATCCTAACGGCTTATTACGGCATTCCCGGAACACGTTTTCAAGGACGAACAACGGTTTATGTGGGACACTCCGAAGGAAGAATATCAGTAAACTTCAAGACCGGGAGCGGATCAAGAGCCACTTTGTGGCTTATGCGCATGAACGGCGAATATGTTCTTAACGGAGAACTTCGCACGACAAATCTGCCGAACCAAATGATTCTCCGGAAAAAGAAATAGCCGGAGAAAATCGCCCATACCCCGTGGTATGGGCGAATAATTTTTTGCGAACACGCAAAGCGTACTAACGCAATCTTTAATTTAAAACAATCGCATGCAAAACATACTTATCATCGGCGGCTCAAATTTTATAGGGCCGCATATCATACGAAATTTACTGAACCGCGGACATAACATAGCAGTATTCAACCGCGGACGAACGCAAAAAAAGTATCCTAAAGAAATACGTTTCATTCAAGGAGACAGAAACAGCGGTTTCCCGAATCTCGGGCATTTCCAAACAATCATAGACATGTGCGCCTACAAGGGATATCAGACCGAAAGGGCTTTGAGCGAACTCTCATTTGATTTTTTCATACACATGGGAACAGCCGCCGCTTACAAAAAAACGGAAATTTTTCCGCTTACGGAAGAATCTCCTCTGGGAGAATGGCCGCTTTGGGGAAAATACAACAAAGGGAAAGTTGAATGCGAAGAAGCACTTATAAATAGCGATGTCAAATTCGCAACGGCGCGCCCGGTCTATATCCTCGGCCCCAAAAATTATCTTGCGCGGGAAAGTTTTATCTACGCAAAGATAAAAAACGGTTTGCCGATAATTCTTCCGGGAAACGGACAAGCATTGACACAATTCGTTTTTGCCGAAGAAGTTGCCGAAGCCATTGCGGGGATTGCGGAAAATAAAACCGAAGGAGCTTTTAATATCGCCGGTGACGATATAATAACCTTAAAAGGGCTTGTTGAGGAAATGGCCAAAATCGCGGGTAAAGAACCAAAAATAAAATATAACCCGGGCACCGACGGCGAAAAATTCAACGAAGACGAATTTCCCTTCGCCAACGAAAACTTTTTTTGCTCTAATAAAAAAATAAAGGGTCTGGGCATGAACTTCGCCCCGTTTCAAAAAACGCTCAAAGAAGATTATGAAAACTTCTACCGATTCCTATAACTATTTTGCCGAAGTTGACCGCTCTTTAATCAAAGAGGTTTTTCGCCGTGAATCGCGCCGCCAAAATAACGCGCCAAAAATCAGCGTAGTAGTGGCAACATACAACCGCGACCATCTCATAACTCGCGCGCTTACAGCGCTTGTCAGCCAGAACCTGCCGAAAGATTTTTTTGAAATTATCGTTGTCAACGACGGTTCATCCGACAAAACCGAAGAAAAAGTTAAAAACTTCATCGAGCAAAACGCGTCAACCCTCATTACCCTGATAACGCTTGAAAAAAATCTCGGCTCTTCGTTTGCCAGAAACGCGGGAATACTCTCCTCGGGTGGAGAATTCATAGCTATAACCGATGACGACTGCATCGCTCCTCCGGAATGGCTATACCAATTCCTCAGCGCGTTTGAAACTAATAAGGAATGCATCGCCGTCGGCGGATGGAAAAAACCGCATCGCGATAACGGAGCCGAACCAAGCCGTTATGACACATTTATGTTCTGGCGGCGGCTTCCTTATATGAAAGCCGAATGCAAGTCCGCTACAATGAGCCCTTTCAACAATTGCGGCGATACGGCAAACGTATGTTACCGAAAACAGGCGCTTTTGGATTGCGGCGGGTTCAACCATAATTTAAGAACATTCAACGATTGGGAACTTAAAATCCGACTCCACAAGCTCGGCGCGCCCCTTCTCTATCGTCCCGTATTCATTCCGCACGAGGCCGACTTTAATTTTAGAAAATTTGTCAGATACTGGCTTCGCGTTGGATATGATTGCTTTCTTATTTCAAAAATTCATCCGACATGCCCGGTGTTCAATACTTCATTCAAAACTTCTCTCTGGCGCGCTCTTGCCGGAACATCACATATTATAAAAGCCCTGAACGATGAAATTTTTCAAAAAACAATTTCGCAGGCATTATTTTTTATTTTTCTTGAAATAAACATAAATGCCTGCCTGTGGCTCGGAAAATATATGATAATAAAAAACAGATGAAATTAACCCCTCACCAATCTCAAAAAAACTGTAAGAATAAACAAGGAATAATCTCACAGCATTCGCCTCGAACACCGGAAAAGTGTTCTCGGCTTTTTGAATTCCGGCCCAAGGCAACCACAAGATTGGTGAGGGGTTAACTGTTTGTTGCTGTTCAAACTTCACTATCGCTTGTTTTCGCAGACAAACAGTTAAAAAAACTCTTTTATGACAGTTGCCACGCGCTTAAAAAACGGCAGGGACTTTATTCGAAAAACCGCTCTTGAGCTATAATAATCCATTATGCTTCTGCCTGACGGACCGGTTTTGCTAAGCGCGTTTGAATATTCTCTAAACACCTGATACTCCGCTTCAAACACATGATACAAAATCGGTTTTTCCGGAAGGCGTTCCAAAGAAATAAGTTTCTGAATCGCGCAAGCCGCGCGCTCCCCACATTTTCCGTCATTGAAAGCAAAAATTTCTTCCCGCAACTTTTTTCTTGCTTCTTGAAACTGTTGGCCGTCGGCCAATGCCTGTTCCACCGCATTTTTAAATTCTGCCGCTTTTTTTAGGGCAACCACCGAACCGTCGCGCTTTATTCTCTGTTCAATACTTTGCGAATAAGTCAGGGCGCCCTCAGGCAGGCGGAAACGAAAAGATTTCAGTTTTTTATGCTCATCATTTAAATACTCTTCCGACAAAAAATCGGTAACCACAACCGGCTTATCGGCCAAAATGGCGTCAAAAATAGCGCTGGAATTGTCGCTCACAACGGCATCCGCAACCTTAAAAAACGGCAAGGTATCACTTTCATCCTGAAAAAGGATAATACCATTATGTTGCAATTTCTTTATGCGGTCAGGTTCTTCCAATGGAGTGTAATAATGGGGCTTCACCAAAATATTATAAAGTGATGTATTTTTTCTAAGCTCGCCGGCAAGCGCGTCTATTGAAGAAAGGTCTCCGTGAGTCGGAAGGTAAAGAACCGTTTTTTTTGAAGGGTCCAATTTTTTTTTAATTTCTGAAACCGCGTTTTCGTCCACGGTATCATTAAACCAATCGTCAAATTTCGGGTAGCCGACAATTTCCGCCCAGGTAAAAAGTTTAATAATCTCATATACGCGCGGCCCCAAGCAAAGATACAAATCCCAATCCCGGTGTCGCGACCAAAACATAGTAAGTTCCTTTCCCGCGCCATAATTCATATGAACCTTGCGCGCCTTATCGGTCTGGGGAATAACCAGACAGCCGCTTCTCCATAACCCTACTAACGCCTTATAATTTGAAAAAAAATCCACAAGGTATTTTTGGCGCCGATAATCTTCATAATAAAGAACCCTGAAATAAACGCCTTGTTCTTGTAAAGTTCTAATGCAGTTTTCAATAATTTCCGGAGGCGGCGGATTAGGAAAAAATCGGCCGCCATCAATAATAAACTCCGCTTCATCTTTAAGGCGCTCGTATACATTCTTAAACACGTTAAACTGAAAAGGGTACATAATAACAAACCCGATTTTTGCGTTTGGATTGGGATTATCTTGATATTTTTTATTCAAACCAATTTCCATAGAGCGTCATTTTTTTAAAAACTGCTTAATCATCGCGATATCGTACGAAAAAGTAATTTTATGAATGGGCCGCGAATACTCAATTAGTTTAATACGGCATTTTTTGGAAAAACGCAATAAAAGTTCAATATTATCCGCCGAATCAAAAATTTTTTTATCGGCAGATTTTTTATGCGCCTCATATAGGTCTTTGAACCGAAAACATTGCGGAGTAAAACCACAATACGCCATTTCTTTGGGTATGGCGCGATGTATATACCCGCTTCCGGCTTCAAAAATAAGGTCGGCCGCTTTTCCGGCAACAACCGCCCCGCCGCAACGAACGGCTTCGCAAATAACACTATTGACTATGCGTTCAGAAATTGCCGGGCGGGCGGCATCGTGAAAAATGACATAATCCGGCGGACATTCTCTTTTTTTAAAATCAAAAATTACGCGCGAAGACGATAATTTTCGCGTTTTTTCACACGGAATAACCCTAACTTTTGCATTATTTAATTTTTTTTCAATAAGACGTTTAGTATAATTTACTTTTTGTTCGGGAACAACGACAATAATTTCGTTAATAAATTCATTGTCAATCAATTTCTCCAAAGAATAAAAAAAGACCGGCTTCCCGCTAATTTTTAAAAACTGTTTAAAAACGCCTCCCATTCTTTCACCCCTTCCTCCCGCCAATAAAATTGCCACAACCCTAATTTTTTTTATTTTATTTTTAGAAATCATGAAAAATAAAGTCCTCCGTTTACGTGGATGCATTGCCCGGTAATATAAGAGGCATCTTGAAAGCAAAGAAAAGATACAACCGACGCCACTTCTTCCGGCCTTCCTATTCTTCCCAGTGGAATTTTTTTTATTTTTTCGCCGACAGGACCCCTACTGAATTTATGAAACATCTTGGTATCAATATATCCCGGCACCACCGTATTTACCAAAATTTTCGGGGCAAGCTCCGCGGCCAAAGCCCGGGACAAGCCCAAAATTCCGCTTTTAGAAACGATATAAGCGGCCCTATGAGGAGAGCCGATAAAAGAATTAACCGAAGAAATAAAAATTATTCGCGGGTCATTTGATTTTTTCAAAAGCGGCAAAGCATGTTTCGTAACCAAAACGGAACCGAACAAATTTGTTTGCAAAACATCATTAAAGCGCCTTAAATCAAGCTTGGCAAAAATTTCGGTTTGATTTATTCCAGCGTTATTTACAACAACATCCAAACCGCCGAACCTATTCTTGATTATTCGCATCATTTCTCTTACCTGTTTTTCTTGAGATATATCCGCTTTGATAATCATAAAATCGGCGTTTTTCTTTCTTAAATTTTCAGCCAGTAATTCGGCATAATTTTTTGTTTTTGCATCTTTATAATTTATGGCAATCCGAAAACCGTCGTCTACCAGACGCAAAACAACAGCCCGACCGATACCCTCAACCCCGCCTGTAACCAGCGCTGTTTTTATATAATGTTTGTGGCGCGAAATCATATAAATTTTGTTTCTAAATCTTTTTACGCCCTGCCGCTATTTCTTTCAACCACTCTATCTCTTTCTCTTTCTTACGCAATTTCAATTGATATTCTTTGGCCTGAGAAGAAAAATAACTGCGGATGGCCATGCCGAGCATCGGCGGCTCCGGTTTTATTTCACCATGAAGATATTTTCTAATGACACCAGCGGCGCGTTCCCCGCATTTTCCGTCGTTGTAAGAAAAAAGCTCATCGCGCAATCTTTTTCTATTCTCCTTAAACCGGGGTTCCGCTCCAAAGGACCTTGCAACAGCCACCCCCACTTCTTCGGGATTCTTAACAACTTCGCCAACCGCCATTTCCGGCTTTTTAATCTGCTGTTCAATGCTTTTAGAGTAAACCTGGCCGGAGGAATACCATAATCCATTATACTCTTTTTCCTCGGTCATGTTTTTCTCATCTTCCTGGGTGTCAAGAATTACCAACGGTTTATCCACCAATATCGCTTCAAGCGACGCTGACGACGAATCGCTTAAAACAGCATCGGCAAGACAAAATAATGGTAAGAGGTCATCCTTTTCATCAAAAAGAAAAATTTTTTTATGCTCTTTGAATTTTTTTACAATATTTTCTTCAGTAATGGAGTTTAAATAGTGCAACTTGATTAAAATATTATATTTATCCGCCAAAGATATGACGGCATCACTAAATTTATAAAGCGATGAAAAAGCGCTATGAGTTGGAAGATACAACAATGTTTTTTTGGCGGGGTCCAAACGGTTTTTTATTTGTTCAATTTTAACTGAATCAATTGTCTGACTAAACCAATTATCATACTTCGGCACGCCAACAATATAAGAATTGCTTAAAAGATTAAAATAATGATGCTCGCGCGGTCCATCGCTCAATACAATGTTAAAGTGGGCAACCCACGGAGCAAAGGTAATAATATCTTTGCCCGCTCCGTAATTCATCAATACGCTTTTTTTCTTAAAAAGCCAGCTATTGAACATTGCTGTTGCTAGTGGCGTCCATAATCGAAGAGCAACAATTATTTCATATTTCGCGAAAAAATTTTCAATTATTTCTTTTTCCTTTTCATCGCTCAAATTAAGATGCCTTATAACCCGCCAATTAACGCCGTGACGTTTCAAAAGATTAATTAAATCTGTAATATGTTCATCGCCTCTTTGCCAAATAGGGCTATAAAATGTATCGCTAACAACAATTTCCGCCTCGGGAAGATGCTTGTAAACATCCTTATAAACATAAAAATCATTAGCGTTCCAAACTACAAAAGCGATTTTGGCATTGGGATTCGGGTTTTCTTCAAACAAATATTTTTGTTCCATGTATAAACAAACTCTATTTTCAATACCCTTCTTTACGGTCGCGAAAAGAATAAAGAATAACCTTATCATCCTCCACATCATAGCGGATCCGCCATTGTCCTAAGCGAATTCGAAACTGACCTTCTCCGTGTTTAACGCTTTCTAGTTTACGAATATCATAATGCCGTGAATTATTGAAAGGGTCGTTTTCCAAAACAAAAATCACCGAGGATAAAACATCGGTGATATTCCTATGGAATTTAGCGAGTTTCCCGGCTTCTCGGTCAAAAAGCGAAGTTGTTAAAACAATATACTTTGCCATTTATTTTCCTGTTGCAGTAATTTTTTGAAGAAGAATACGCGCTGGCTTGGCTTTACCGCCTTTAAACTCCCGATAACTTCGCCTAATTTGTTTTTGCAGAGACAAATCACGCGCGTCTAAAAAATCCTCCATTTCCTCGGCATTAATAATACCGGCAATCGTCTTGCCGTTTTTTTTCACCACCACATAAGAATTTCTTTGCAAACCTCCAAAAAAACCAGTCAAATTATTCTCTATTTTGTCCAACGAAATAATTTTAACCATATATGCGTATATTAACAAAATATTTAAAACGCGTCAAACAGCAAAAGAAACTATTGAATATTCCCCGAGCGGAGTCGAGGGACTACCTTATTTTATAAATTCTTATTTGTATGCCTTCGACAAGCTCAGGCAATAACTAAATTATTCGATAACCTCAAAAAATTTCCTTATTAAATCAGCGATATGGCGCATTTCCGATTCCGATATCCTGTGGCTTAAAGGAAGCGCCAGGGATTCTTCGGCAAATTTTTCGGCAACCGGAAAATCACCCTTTTTATAATTCAAATACTCAAACGCGCCAAGATAAGGAAGCGGAACCGAATAGTGGCTGCGCGCATCTACCCTATTATCTCTTAGGTATTTAAGCAATTCATCTCTTTTTTTTGTTAAAATAATAAAACGATAACCGTTAATGTAATAGTCCTCGGAAGGGGTTTCCGGAAGAACGATGCTGTCAACGCCCCTCAAAAGTTCCGAGTACAAAAAATAATTTTTCCTCCATTTTTCAATAATTTTGTTCAATTGGTCAAGTTTTATATTTAATACGGCCGCCTGAAAAGAACTTAATCGGCTGGAAACACCGGCAATCGGGTGGCGAAAACTTACTTCTTTATAGCCGTTAGCTCCGTACATTCTCATCATAGAAATTTTTTCCGCCAGTGCGGTTTGTCCGGTCACAATCGCTCCGCCGTCGCCGTAAGCCGAAAGAATTTTTTGGGGATTAAAACTTAAACAAGCCAAATCGGCGTAATATCCGATATGGCGATTTTTATATTTAGCGCCGAGAGTTTGAGCCGCGTCTTCAATTAAATATAAATTATACTTTCCTGTAAGAGCAGAAATTTTTTCCAGAGCTGCCATTCTACCGGCAAGATGCGCAACAATTATCGCTTTAGTTTTTGGCATAATGACTTTTTCAATTAAATCCGAGTTGATATTAAAACTTTTTTCTTCAATATCAACAAAAACCGGTTTGGCGTTAACCCAGGAAACCGCTCCGGCAGTTGAAAAAAAACTGACGGCCGGAACAATTACTTCGTCCCCATGCCCGATGCCAAGCGCCTTTAAGGATAGAATCAGTGCGTCGGTGCAGCTGGCCACTCCTAAAACATAAGGCGCTTCAAGATATAACGCGAGTTTCTTCTCAAAATCTTTGACGGCCTTGCCCAAAATAAAATCCCGCCGCTTGATTATGTCCCAAAACGACAGCAGGATCTTAAAATTTAAAAAGAGGTCATTCATTTTCATCGAAGGGTAAAATTTCAGCATAAAATCTTATAAAATTAAAGTATGTCTTCGACAAGCTCAGACAATAAAAACGCGAAAGCTTATTTTGCAAAAGGTCTCTAATACAAAACTCTGTCTTTTAAATTTCCTTTTTAAAAATTGCCAAAAACATTCTCGGTGAAAGAATAGGAATATCGCGAAACATTCCGAGGCGGAGCAAATGGCTGTCTCCGGATATAATAAAATTTGCCCGTGCTACTACGGCACAGGCAAGAAACTTTTCATCAGATGGATCATCCGGAACCGTTTCGGAAATTTTTACGTCCTCCACCACAATACCCGCCTCAACGACTCGGGCAAAAACAGATTTCAAATCAGTGCCCATGCGCCGGGACTGCTTAAAAATATGCGGATAGTCTGCTACGCGGAAAAGTTCAGCAACGGTTTCTGGATTGAAACAGGGCGTGAGGACGCGCCGGTTAAGAAGTTCAAATAAAGGAGCAAGGCGCCCTTTCCATAAAATCGCGGAAACGACAACGTTTGTATCAAGCACAACCAGCATAAATTACCGCTTTCTGGCCCAACGTACCGCCTCACGGATGGTTTTGGCCGATACGCGCCTTCCAAGCAATTCCAAGGTCCGTGTTGCCGGCTCATCAAAAATCGGCCCCGGCGACTTCAGGATTTTTTTTACGACCAGCATATCGCCTTCCGTCCGCATCAATATTTCAGAACCACGCCACGACTTGGGCAACGAAAGCTTTGCTTCTTTTAAAATAAGGATTTTGGTTGTCATATGTCTTCACATTACTATAATTATCTATACTGTGTCAATTTAAATTCACCAATTATTTGCGGCAAAATCTCTTTCTCGGCTCTTTCTATGTCTTCCGGAAAATCAATTTCAATAGCGGGATACCGGCTTATATTCAAAAGATGCAATGGTTCCGCATGTTCAGAAATAACTCTTTCAATTGCCGCCTCTCTATATAAAAGAATCCCGCCCATATCAATAATCTTTTCCAAGGTACGCGAGAGATAATTTGAAAATTTATCTGAAAAAAAAGATATTCCCATGGACTCACCAACTGTTTCTTCAGGCGGCAAGCCCTTACTAAGGCGAACGACCATCCCTTTGGAATTAACCCCCACTTTCATTTCTTCGTCTCCGCAGCTGCCGACTCTGACACAAATAGCGCTTCGACCGGAATGATACTCTGATAATTCGGAAAGCATTTTCGAATGAAACAAAACATCGGAATCAAGAATAATAACGCCGTCATTCAAATAAGAACGCGCCAGATACAATGAATAAATATCGTTAGTGGATAAGTAATCAGGATTATAAACAAACTCAACTTTTAAACCGGAAAAATTATCGCGAACATAATCTTTGATTTTTTCCGCCTGATAACCGACAACTATAACAACGTTTTTAATGCCGTGTTTTTCCAGAGCCCGCAGCTGATAAAATAAAATCGGCCGGCCACCTACCTCCACCAAACACTTGGGCCTGTCCGCCGTATAAGGCATCAGCCGCCGGCCTCGGCCCGCGGCAAGGATTAAAACGCGTATATCATGCTTAGATTTTTCCGGTTTTGAAACCATGGCTTTGTTCCGCATTAATAATTTTTTGGGAAAATTTGATGCAAAAAACCCTTATTTTAAGCCACTAATTTTTTAAAAAAACGGCTAAAATCTTAATAAGCAACAGGTCTATTATAGGAAACGCCATCCGCGAGTGCAATAATACTAACATTTGCTTAATAGACCGGCCATAAAAACATCGGTAAAATTTGATAAATCCCGCCATTAAATAAGGGGCGGGATGAAAAATCTTTTAGGGAATCAAAAAACTCATAGCGGCTCAATCGGTAATCGACTAAAAATTTCTTTTTCCATCACGGTAATCGCAGCCGCTTGATATTTTAAGAGCGCGGCGCGGCGCCGTTTTTCATCAAAAATAATGAAAAAATTATTAAAGACGCCATCTCGTCCAAGCACTCTTGGCACATCGTCACGTATCGCGAAAACAGCAGGCGCGCTAAACGATACTCCCCCAATATCAATAGTAATATTGTGCCGATAGCCAATTATTTCTTCACCACCAACCCCGCCCACAACCATTTTTTCTCCATCAGCCAAAACAATATTAAGTTCGTCTGCGTCAGCTTTAGAAAGCAATGAGACCTGCGCGCCGGAATCCAAAAGGCAAAGAACAGTCAAAGGTTCGCCGCGTTCATATTTAATTCTGGATAAAATAAGCGGCAAAGTTTCAATGCCGCCATCATAGCGCAGCCGTATACGATACGGATAAATTATTCCCTTCATACTTGTCATGCTTGAAAAAAGTAGATAAAAATCGGCTGTTTAGGAACGAAAAATAGTATCAATTGAGAACGCTCGAGGCGAGGAGAAAAACGCAAAGCCTCCTTAATTGCCTCCGTCGCGGAAGAGCCCCGTCCGATTACGCGATTATTAAAAATCGCCACGTGTTGACCGCGATACCTTTCAAAATCAATAATAAGCTCGCGTGATTTAAAACGTTTTTTTTGCGTTAATATAACCATATATAAACTGTATCATACCTATTGATTCCTGGTCAAACTCCCTCTATCATCCACTTTCTGCCGTTTTACGCCCTTCTTTTACGACGGCCTTCGCTTAATGAATTTATTGTCACCCCGCGCCAAGCGACGCGGGGTATCTTATTTTATATTCATTACCCAGCGCCAAAGTTCGAAAACGGTTATCTTAAATCACTTGTTTATTTCACGGAATCGCCTGCGGCTTGCAATTGCGTTATCAGAAGATTATCGAAAAACTTGGTGCTGGGTTAATTTCGTGCTCCGCAATTCATCCCCGCGGCTTGCCGCGGGGAATTCTTGCGGACGAAATTAAAATATCAATGAAACTTGATAAATCCCGCCCTTGGCTAGAGTGGCGGGATGAAAAATTTTATTGAGATTTATTGAGGATTTTTAACGCTAAACGCCTTCTCTTTCTCTTTCCAAAAATGTTTGGGCTGATTTAACTAAGGTCTGAAAATAAGGTTCGCTGGTTTTGGCAAAATCTTCAATTTTCTTCCACTTAATATCAGTATATTCGTGAGCCAAAGCGTTCCGGAGCTTAACCCAATCCAAAAATTTTTGCCAAAACCCATCATTAATGTTTAAATAAAGCAGAGCAACGCGAATCGTGTCCGCATAGCCGTAAGGCATGGGCTTTTTGCTGGAGGAAAGAACTATTTTAGAAATATCCATTGTCGAGTTAACCATATTCTCAACCCAGCGCTCTGCCGCTCCGCGTTTAATCAAATCCTTCTCGTATTCTCCAAAAGTAAGCTCGCGAAAAACCGAATAAAGAGTCATTTGATTATTAATAAACTCAATAATTCTGCCTAATCTCTCCGCGTCGCGCAAGGTAAGAGATTTTGAGCGCATATAAATTTCGTAATAATCACGGGCAAATTCTCTCAAATCTTCAGCAGCGCTGGTAATAATAAGCATAAACTCTAACCAGAGTCCGCGGTCTTTTACCACTAACGGGACGCCGCGTATGGCCGAATCGGCAATGGTAGCTGGGGCCCGATTAAGCACTAGCAAATCCACTTTATCCGTTTTTAAAATATCAACACAGTCGCCCCAGACACGGGTTTCTTCCGGGTACTCGCGGTTATGTTCTTCCCATTCGGTTCGTTCCACCTCTGGTTTAAAATATACGGCAATATCCCAGTCGGAACCGGAATGCCGCCGATCTTCGGCCCGCGACCCGAATAAAAAAGCCATCGCCACGTCATCGCGCTTTTCAAAATACTCTTTTAGTTTTCTTATTAACCCGTTTTGCTTATCCATTGCTTTATTCTATCACAACCAAAAGCAAAATTCAAAAAAGCCAAAAATCTTTTATTATGCCAATCGCCACCAACCCTACTTTCCAGCCGCCACCAAACACTTCGGCCTGTCCGCCGTAAACGGCATCAGCCGCCGGCCTCGGCCCGCGGCTAGAATTATCACCGGCGTTATATTTTTATCCTGAATCATTTCCAAAAAAATTATCTTTTTATAAATATAGGAGTTTTTCCATTTTGGTTCGGAAAAATATAATCAATGACCTCCATCTTAATGTCCATCCTATTCCTAACTATGGAATTTAAGTATTCTGTCATCACCCGCTCAAAATCTAAAGATTGTCCGGTATACATTGGGATGTATCTAAAGATTAACCGAAATTTAGACATTTGTTCAATCTGAAATTGTTTAATTTCCGATGAATAATGATCTGCCAAATATTGCAATATGGGATATAATGGAAAGGCCGTACCATCAGAAAATTCTATATTACCGACAATCCTGCCCTCAATTTCAATAATTGGACTCGAATTGCCGCATAAACACTTACCGCTGCTTAAACGGCCCAAATCCCCCAGTTGATAACGAATAAAAGGCATTGTTTCATTCATAAGTGACGTAATAACAATTCTGCCTAAAACACCCCTAGAAACCGGTTTATCATTATCATCAATGATTTCAACATAATTCATCCAGGGGGCTACATGATAATTATATTTAGCGCATTGACTGGCAATAAGCGAACATTCTTGTGAACCGTAAACAGCATAAGCAGGGCAACCAAGGAATGCTTCAACACTTCGCCGCTCTTCTTCTCCAAAATGTTCCCCATAACAAAAAACCCCGGCCAATCTGTCAACCGTAAAACCATCTCGTTGACAAAAAAAAATAAATCTCTTTAAATAAGATGGGGTGGAAAGAATGTATCGTGGACGGAAAGAACGGATGTTCGGATAAAAAATCTTTATCCGCCAATTATCGTCTTCCAACTTATGTCCGCCTACTTGATACCCCAATCCGTTTAAATGCCTTATGGTCTGAAGGCCAATTAACAAAAAAGGACCGTCACGAAAATTAGGATAATTTAATTCGTAAAAAAGAAACAGACGGCGCAATAAAATTATCTTTCCGTCTTGAAAAAATTTTAACGGTTCGGCGGTAGAACCGGAAGTAGCTGCTTGTATAAAATATTTTTTTGAAATATTTTTTGCGATTAATTCTTCAATAGGAATTTTTTTTAGTTTTTTTCTGGTAATAACAGGCAACTTTTGAAAATCTTCAAAGTTTTTAAATTTTTGGGGATTAAAACCGATTTCCCTAAAAATTCTCCGCCAGTACGGAACATTTCTGCCGGCATGAACAAGTATGTTTCTAAGCTTAATAAATACCAATTCCTGCCAGTCGCTATCTTCAAAAAATTTTCTAGATTCAGCAGCGGCCCAATTCCATACGGCACTATTCAATTCTCCGGCAAATAATTTTAATTGCGACGGAATAAACAGAGAAAATTCTGTCATGATGGGGGAATAGATAAAAATATTTTTTATCAAATATTTTTTAAACATACCGGTCAACTGCTGTTAAATACTCCAAAAATACCCTTATTGCGCCGCAATTACTTTTACTTTTTTATTTTAACATCCTATGAACATCTTAGAAAAAAATATGGAACGCGCGCGGTTTGAGGTTTGGAAAGACATACACGCTATGCCAAAGTGGGTTATAAAAAAATGGCAGGAGAAAAAATTACAAAAACTCACTGCTTACGCTTACAAAAACATATCTTTATATCATGATTTATGGGATACTAATGGTTTAAAATTAACGGATATAACAAATTCTGATATTCTTAAACAACTCCCTATTATAAATAAAAGGGTATTCAAGAATAAGCCGCAGGAATATTATATAAATAATGAGGTATCAAAAACGCTACCATGGAAACATACTTCCGGCTCAACAGGGGAACCTTTCAAATTCATTCCCGCCTCTTTCTCGCCGCAAACTGCTTATGCAGATTTTCTATCACTAAGATTTTTATACTGGACAGGAATACCACTTACTCATATTATACGAAAAACAAAAATAATAAACATCCGTATGAGTCCCGCATCCAGTCCCCAACGGCTCTTTATTTCGGTTGCGGATTTTCTTAAAAACCCCGGGGGTGTCATAACACTTATAAGACAACATGATGCGGATATAATTCAAAGCTATCCATCTATATTAATAGAGTTAAGCAGGTTAATAACGGAAAAGGGGCCTGGAAGCCAGCTTAAATTTAAATACGCACTATCATACGGCGAAATGCTGCATTCCTCTCAAAGAGTATTTATTGAAAAAACGCTTCAATGTGAATTATATAATAAATACGGACTAGAAGAATTAGGGGCGGTGGGCGTTGAGTGTAAATATCATAAAGATTTTCATTTAAATAGCGAATCATTTATTTTGGAAACAGTGGATGAAAACGGCCGTCAAGTACCACCGGAAAAAGGCGGAAGAATAATCCTAACTGACCTAAATAACTACAATATGCCTTTCATACGCTACGATACCGGAGATTACGGGCGTATTTTAGAAAATAACTGCCCCTGCGGCCTTGAAACAGAACGATTCACAATAGATGGACGGCTTGGTCTTTTTTTAAATATCGGACCTAGAAAAATTCACCATTTTGAAATTGCCGAAATATTCAACAAATTTTGCAATAAGATTTTACAATATCAAATCGTTAAACTTTCTACGGATTTCCTAGAAATACGAATCATACCACAGCCGTCATTTGATAATTCTGCCCAACAACAACTTTCTAATGTATTTCGTTCTATCATCGGCAGTGAAATAAGTTTTCAAATAAAAACAGTTGGACACCTAGAGCACCCATCTAATTTGGGTAAATTTAGGCCAATTATTGATATGGCTGTGTTAAAATAAAATAACATGAAACCTACTAAACTCGTTGAACTCATAAATTATGTATGGCAAAATTCAAACTTTTATCGTGAATTATGGAAAAGAAATGAATTTTTTCCTGAAAAAGATTTTCAAAACGACAATGACTTAAAAAAAATTCCTATTTTGACAAAAGAAGACCTCCTTTCGATATCGGTACAGGACCGAACAATATTTACCTCAAATAATTACTACTACTTTGCCGATATTTCAAGCGGCACCGGCGGACGGCCCCTCATAACTATTAAATCGCACCACTTTATACCGCCTTATTATAACTTTATTCAAAAACTGACTAATAAATCTCCCAAATCATGCCTCATGCTACGACCCGCAAGTAATGCTGCGGCGTCTATCGGCGCTGGACTTCAGGGACAATTTTTTCCACCCGGTTCTATTATATCTTTGGGAGATATTAACGATTTTATCCTTTCAGCTAACATCGCGCGCGAAATGGAAGTCGACTGGCTGGGTATCCGCCCATCAACCGCAGTATCTTTTGCCAAAACACTGGAACAACAAGGATATTCACCATCGCACATTATGTTTCTGTATCTTACAGGCGAACCGCTCACCTCCGCCGCCATTTCACTTTTAAAACACGTTTATCCAAGAGCGCTAATACTTTATATCTACGCCATGACCGAGGGGCCGTCATCTATGGGCATGAGATCTTCTCTTTGCGCCACCTTAGAAGCTATAAGCCCGAACGCTTATCATCTTAATACTCAAGATTTTATTTTCGAGACGGTTAACGGCTTATCCATCGTTACAGCGCTTCACCAGCTTCCTGCACCCCTCATACGATATAATACGGGAGACCGTATGATTATAAAAAACGGCTTTAAATGTTCATGCGGATTTTCTGATGGAACAATCGGCGTAATTGGCCCCCGGGACTCGGAAAAATCATATAAAATCGGAAACTTTGTATTTCGGGAAGAAGCGATAAAACGGGCGCTTGGAAAACTTACGGGATTTTTTACCGAAGATTTTGAACTGCAAATAGAACAAATTACGGAAAATAATCTTCTTCTGCTCTTTTTATGCCTCACCATCCGGCCAATCAACGAACCAACCCCGTTTATTACAAGCACCATCAAAGAAATCTTGGAACGGGAGGTGCGCATATCGCCAACTGAATCGCTCGGCGACGCAATACGGCGAAAACGCATAAAACCGATTGAGATAAAATATGATGTTTCGCTAAAAGGCAGCCGCATACTTCCTCCAGCCGAAATTATTAAACCTTTCCAAAACATCTGAAAATGGTACAAACCCTGAGAAAAATTACCAAGAAAAAGCCAGTCACATTGCGACTGGCCTTATTTTTATACGAACATTTCACTGATAGAATTTTCTAGGCAGCACTTATGGAATTAAGAACTTTGGAAAGCGCTTGATAAAAAAATTTTTCCGGATCAGAAATGCTATTTTTAGTAGTAACATGAAAACGATTAAGAGACGTGGGCACAAAACGATCGGTAACTTCTATACACCCCCACCTAATGAATTGATTAAGAGGGCCGGTCAAAGACTCATGAGTTTTACCCAGCGTCTGCCGAAGAATGTCCTGCGGGATGCATGTCAAAGGTATGGGATCTTTCGGCCAGCTGTCAAAAATTACTTGCTCCATGGTTCCGAAAGGAAGCGCTAAAAGTTCATGATAAGGTAACCCTGTTACTCTTTCGCCGACTCGGTTCCAAAAAAGCGGGCTACCATCCGCATCCTTCTGTCCCACCATCCGCCCCCACAAAGGAACAGATTCATTCTTGTTTATTTTAGTGAACCAAAATAGATTGACTGTAGCGGCAAGCAGCTTAAACATTCCCATACCGCGATAATCAGGCCTAATATACCATCCGCCGCTGTATGCATAACTGCCGTCGTTTCTGATAAAAAGTTTTTCGTTCTCAACCGTAAAGTAAACAAAATTTTTCAACTTAGCCATCCATGCCACAGCAATCAACTCTTCACCCTCGCCCGTCAGAATGCCGGTTAAAAAGAAATCATCTCCTAAATGTTCTTTTATCCAATCTGGATTTCGTGGATAAAGAACCTCGTCTTCTGCATTTGTCTTATAAAATTTCATCACCTCGTCCACCGCAGTATTATCCAAAAGCAATGCTTGCATTGTGGTTCCTCCTTTGTTGGGTTTTGTTTATATAAATTATTCCAATCGTGTCACCAATGCTTCCCATATAAGACCTGCTCCAAATCCAACTAAGCCAATCCACTGACCGCGTCTGATCTTTCCATGTAGATTCGCCCAGGCAAGCGCCATTAAGACAGAGGCAGAAGAAGTATTCCCGAATTTATCTACTGTTATTATCACTCGCTCGGATGAAACGTTCCATTTTTGCATGCATGCTTCTATAATCCGAAGATTTGCCTGATGCGGTATAATTATATCCAGCTCTTTAGGATGTAAACCACACTGCTTAGCGGCATTAGTAAGTGCGGCGGTCATAAGCGGAATCGCAGATTCTAAAAGTTTTGGCCCATTCATCTGGCAGTACCCGCCTTTTGGAACTTGAATCCAGTCGTGGCCTTCGGGATTCATGCCGCCAACCCATCCAATTAGCGACTTTCCTGCTTCAATAACTGCCGCACCAGCTCCATCACCAAAAATAACAGAAGGCCAATCGCCTGGTTGCTGCACGGTAAAAGGCGTTACATGCTCGGTAGCTACAACAGCAGACGGACTTGGCAAAAAAAGCGCGAGACGCAAAGCCGTAATGCTTCCGACACACGCCGCATTGATATCAAAACCGGGACCGCAATATCCTAGATGCCTGGCAACGCGAGCAACCGTAGGCGGCACCCATTGTTCTCCTGAATTAGTTGAACAAACAATATGCTGAATGTCTTCAATGGGAAGCTTGGCTGATTGGCAAGCTTCCCTAACAGCTTTTGCAGCCATCTGGCTCACGGTTTCGTCGCTAACTATGTATCGAGATCGAATACCTGTCTTTCGTTCTATAACATCTGATGGCAGTATAAAAGCGATATCTTCATTCTTGACCTCCGTTGAAGGAAGCGCAAGGCCGGTGCCTAAAAGTTTCATACCCAATCCTTAACCATTGTTAAAGCGCTTACACCAAAATAGCACTATATTTACTTACTTGTCAAACAAAATATTAATAAGGATTTTTCCACCACTTTTACCACCGGTTGCTTTATACAATATGCTTTTGTAAAATTCTATCTATTTTACAATTGGTAGACTTATTTTAAATTTTTAGTATACTCATAAAATGGCTTAAAATCATACCAATTCAACAATAAATGCGCGAATTATGTCAATACTATTGACAAATTTATTTAATTTTGATATAATAAAATAAGAGGTTCTTCCACAACAATCTAAACATACCAACAACAAGAATAAGAGGGATTCAATGTTGAAGAAAAACGCCGCTCTTTCGCTTACCGTTTCACTACTCATCTCGCTGTTTACCGTTCTACCGGCGACCGCGGAAGAATTCAATATCATGCTTTTCCAGGGCATCTGGACCGGAAAATGGGTTTCGGACGCTCCAAAACACGATAATGCGCCGGTGCATGCAGCTTTTGCTCCAGACACCGAAACAAATACCGTAACGGTGGTGATGTTTCAAACGCCCGAACCGCCTGCCCCGCCGTACTCCTCCATGTCAATCGGAAAATTCGAGAACGGCAAAATCCTGATTGACGCTCCTTCCAGCGATATCGGTACCCTCGATAACAGCACTGAAATGATGTTCTGGCTTGTCAATCCGCTCCTCATTAGAGGAACGTACAAAAACAAATACGACAGCGGCACTTTCGAGTTCAAAAGAACCTCAAAGGAGGGCGCTTAGTCAAGAACTGGCCCGTCATGCAGAACGGTCCTCTACAAAAGAGGGCTTAACTGCATGACGGGCAATTTATTTTTAAAATTATTTTTAATTCAAACTACGCAGCAAAAATACAGAACACTAAAATTTTTAGAATGAAAAATAAAAAGGGGAGGGGGGCCCTTTTCAATTTCTATCTTTATTTTACCTTAACGCCATTTTTAATTTCTGAACGCGTTGCCTTATAAGGATCGCTCAAGGCAAAACCAGACAACGTCTTACCTTCAAAAACAAGTTCAATATACTGATATTCAGTTGTAATCTTAAGCGTATTCCCTTCGAGAATGCCATCTTTAAATTCTTCATTTGGTGCCTTAGCGCCGGTAAGCTCGAACTTACCGGAAACTTTTATTCCTTCAACGGATAATATAGTCAAAAATAACTTACCGCTCACAATATTTCTATAATTCCAATCAGCCCACCATTCGCCAATCAAGTTCTGTGGCTGAAAATTTGACTCGGCAAACACGGGTAAAACAAAAACAAACGACAGAACCGCAATAAGAACAACAAAAAACGCTAAATTTCTGACAAAGACCATTGCTGCTACCCCCTTTTGTAGGATTTTTACAGCACTTTAATTATAGCATAGTGTGGCTAAAAAAGTCAAATATAGCGCCGGGCACCAAGGCAACCAATTTCCTCTTCTTAAAAATTGGCAAAAGAATACTCGGTGGCCGCGTCGCTTAAAAAAACTGGGACGATTCTCTTTTGCGTGTAGAGTTCTGTGCCTGTGAATAACTAACTTGACTAAAATTATAACCCTGCTAAAATATATATATTATGAATAATAGCAGGATTATTTATATACCGAGGCAATTGGAAGCTGTTATAGAGCCATTTTTGGCCAGAAAAGAAGCCATTTCCATTGTCGGACCAAGGCAGGCTGGCAAAACAACCTTTATTGAAAATTTAGCTGACCGGATTAAGCGGGAAGGACAAAAAATCAGGTTTATTACTTTTGAAAAAAGGGCGGATTTAGAATTGTTTAACCAGAACATTGAAGATTTCAAAAAAATAGTTCAACAGTATGAAGTCGTTTTTATTGACGAATTCCAGTACGGCCTGGAAGGAGGCCAGAAATTAAAGTATCTCTACGACACTACGCCGGTAAAATTTATTATTTCCGGGTCGTCGTCGCTGGAACTAACTTTTCAGACCGGCAAATATATGGTGGGACGGCTTATTGAATTCCCGCTCAACCCCTTTTCCTTCAGGGAATTTTTATTAGCGCGCGACAAAGAAATATATAATCTTTTGGAGAGTATGCCCCACGGCGACATTTTTGATTTTGACCTGCGTAATGTTTTTGGCCGGGAAATAAATGCAAAATTGGCCGGACTGCTTGAAGAATATATGATTTTCGGCGGTTATCCGGCGGCGGTTTTATCGGAGAAGCCGGAGGAGAAAAAAAAGATTTTAGAAAGCATCTATGAAAAATATCTTTTAAAAGATATTAAGGAACTTCTTCGTTTGGCGACCGACCTGGAACTTGAAAGATTAGGGAAATTTCTGGCGGGGCAAATTGGCCGCATTGTTAAATATCAAGAATTATCTAATGCCTCGGGCCTGAACTATCCGGAACTCAAAAAACATTTAAATATATTGGTTAAAACTTATGTTGTTTCTTTTGTCCTTCCGTTTTTTGTCAATAAACGGACGGAATTGGTTAAAAATCCCAAAGTTTATTTTAATGATTTGGGATTGAGAAATTATTCTTTAGCGGATTGGCGCGCCTTAGAACTAAGAAATGACGCGGGAAATCTCGCGGAAAACTATGGATTTATCCTGCTTAAAAATTTCTTTGGCGGGCACATTAAATACTGGCGCACCAAAGCCAAGGCCGAGGTGGATTTTATCATTGAAAAAGAACAGTCGGTTTATCCGATAGAAATTAAATATGTTTCTAAGCGATTAGTCGGCAAAAGTTTATTTAGTTTTATAGAAAAATTTAAACCCCCGACGGCTCTGATTTTAACCAAAGATTATCTGGGAGAAGAAAAAATCGGCAAAACCAAAATTAAATTTATACCGCTATCTTACTTTTAGTCAGCGCTCGAATGCCGCCAACAGGTTGCACCTAATTTCCTATCGCTGTTTAGTTAGTGTCTGTTGAAATAGTACTCGCTCTGGGGCCGTATAGCTAGCGCGTCATTCTGACCATGAGCGGTGCGAAGGGGAAGAATCTTACAAATTTTGTTGAGATTCTTCGGCTGCGGCCTCAGAATGACGACTATTTCAACATAATTAACGCAATCATTATGGCCGAGGAAGAAAAATTATCGCGAAGAGAATTTTTGAAAACCGGTTTGGCCGGCGGGGCTTTTTTTGCAGAAATTTTTTCTTCCAAACGCGCTCTGGCGGAACTGGAAAAATTATTGCCCGCGAGAGAATTCTTTAATGAAACGTTTGCACAGGGCCTCGACCGTTTAAGGACGGCAGTATTTGAAGAAAAACAAGAAAGGTTTTTTGCGTACGTTAAAAAAAATAAAACCGAGGGCTGGCTTAATATTGAAGGGGTTATGATGGAAGATATGGGCCAGAGCATAGACCTACTTCCGCTCCTGGAAGACGCAAAAATAGAAATGATGCATTTTGTCCATACTCATCCCATTCTTATGGCTGAAAAGAAAAAACTACTGCCTCCGGAAACCATTCAAGAAGCTAAACGCGACAAAAAAACAAAATTTCCGTTCCTTCCTTCCTCCGCGGACATTCTTACCCTGCTTAGGCAAAAAATTTTTATGAAAGAACAAGGGATGCGTTACCAGTTAAAACATTCGGTACTGGATCCTGCCGGGATTTGGGAATATGATGTAGACCCTTCTCATCCTAAAATGGAAGAAATTACAAAAAGCTTGCAATACGAAAAAAAACGAGGAAAAACCGACGAGGAACTGTTAATAGCGCTGCCCCATGAAACAATGGAATTTGTTCTTGACTTACAATTAAAAGATAAGCAGGAAAAATTCTATAGCAATTCGGCGGGCGTTACTGAACACGAGTTAAAAGCTCTACAAGAATGGGCAAAAAAAGAATGGGGTATTATCCTTACCTTCACTCCCTATTAGTTACGTTGGAAACTTTTGAAATCGGAAAATTATTTACGATTAATGCCTAATTAAACAGCTTTATTCATTTCGCTTTTTTGCTATAAAACAAAGACTCATTTCGGCGACAATCGAACTGAGTTAAAAAAGAATAACAGGCCATTCCTTAAGCGGATTTATTTTTTTCGAAGGCTTCGGCGAGTTTTTTAAACATTATAAGTGTTTGAGGCAACTCAACATATATCTTTTCAGCAAGCGCTTGTTTATAGGCATGCACGGTATAATTCCTCGTGGCAGTCATGCCTATCCAGTGTTCATCATGTTCAATTAGGCCGATACGAAATGCTTCGCGAAAACACTCGCGTGGCGATACGCAAGTGCCATTATGGTAATCTTCAAGATAAGCCTTAGTTGTTTTCCAGGCAAGCTCAAAAACCAATTCAAACCGCTTAATGGCGGAATCCCGCACTATATCATTCTTGGGTTCTTTTAGAATCTCGTCAAAACGTTCAAGAGCGCTGCGAAAATCTTCATAGAGAGATTGAAATTTTGTCATAATTTCATAGCGACTCCACCTTTTGAAGCGCCACCACCCGAAATTTAGGCGCAACACGGCAAAAATCAACTATGTCAATTTTATATAACGTTGGTATTTTCTCAAAATCTTCTTTTATATCCTCAAGAATTATAAACGGCACAGGCTCTTTTCCTTCAATACCAACATCAATATCCGAACGGTCTGTGCCCTTGCCGGCAACGCGCGAACCAAAGAAAAAAACCCGGTACTGCGAAAGGTCAAGATGCCGACCGATACTTTCCAGAATCTCTTTTTTCAATTTTTCAACAGGATAATGTTCAAGACGCATATACTCATGATAACACTTTTATTTCAAATAATAAACTTCCTAAAACGGTACTGTTGAATAATTATCATACGGTCGTCATTCTGAAGGAGCAGAACGACTGAAGAATCTCAAATGCGGCTTAATTAAAAGATTCTTCCCCTTCGTCTCGCTCAGGGTCAGAATGACGAAAAAATGTTCAATCAGTCTCAAGGCAGATGTGCCTTGTTTCGCTTGCAAAAAAATTCTTGACTGCGAGCCAACTTACGTTTTTAATCAAACGGGGCATTTTTTGTTTTTCGGCGTCTTCAAAATAAATCAAACTACCAAATCCAGTGATTAAAACGTCTTTCTAGAAACGATTTATTTAAACATAAAACTTTAGCCGCCGGAACCCTAAAAATAACTGCCCAAAAATTAGCGCTTTGGGGAGAAAGGGACCGGCAATTTTTTAAAACTGACACGATAAAACGGCGCTCAATATTTTTTTTCAGCCAATTAACCGCCTTTTCGTCCCCGTATTCCAAAATGCGCTCAATAATATATTGACCGTCTGCTTTAGAATCCAATTTTTTAAAATCCACATCCCAGAAATATTTATGGAGAAATGGCGGCAGTTTCATATACCCATTATAGCATAAAACAGGGACCTTTAAAAGACATTTATCGGCCCCTTAAGGCCTCTTTAGTATAAACATTGGACGGATTCCACAAGAGCCAGCCAGAAGCGCCGGCGTTTTCGGGGGCCATAATTAGGGAAATTTAAAAATTTCTCGATTGCAATTCTTTGAGAATCGGTTTCTTAAAGTCCGAAAAATGCTTCCGGTTTAGATTTAACTCTTTTACTTCAAAAACTGTCGTCAAAATCTCCTTAAGCTCCGCGCCGATGCCGCGGGCATTATATTTTTCAATTATTTTAAAAAGGGATGGAAACCGGGCACCGCCAGAATATAAAAGACTTAGGATATCAATCATATCTTTTTTTCCCTTTAGCGAAGATTTTCTTTGTGAATACGCAAATAGTTTTAACGCGAATAGTACCTCTTTTTCCGGAACCCGAAAACCCTCAATAAGCGTTGCTGTATTGAGAACGTCCTCAAGCGGCAGGCCGAGTTCCGACCAATGCGGAACATAAATATCAATATCAAATCCGGCTTGCTGGATTTCATATTTTTTCAGCCGATCGTTTTTTCTCACGTCAAAAGATTCACGAAGACGCCCCAGTTCTTCAAAATTGACGATGATATCAATATCCTTTGATTTAAGCGAATGGGTATAAAAATAAACCGCCCAGCCGCCGATTAAAACAAATTTGAACTTCTTTCTTAATTTCTGCAAAAAAACAAAAGACTTATCAGTAATTATATTGTGCCAAAATTGTTCCATATTTATTATTTCGTCTATTAAGATTTTAGCCGTTTTTTTAAAAAATTAGTGGCTTAAAATAAGGGTTTTTTGCATCAAATTTTCCCAAAAAATTATTAAGCAACAGGTCTATTGCCCTTACGGCAAAAGTTTATCCTCTATATTTTTCAAAAAATCTTTTGCATACCATTCCGGCGCATTCCAAATATCAACAAAAATCTGTTCAAGCGGCATTTCCGCATACCGCGTGAGCCATTGATCTTTTTTAAGAATAAAAAAATTAGGATTTTTGGAGGAAAGATCCGCCCCGGGAAATCGTTCAAAAATTTCGGCGATGCGCGCCTCGTCAGCATACAGATATATATGGTCGTAGTCAGCCGGCTCAATATGATATAAAAGAACAGACGCGCTATAAAGACCAAAGTCGCTGTCGGGAGGAACTGATGATTCTATCTTTTTTGGATCAAGCGCGATTCGCGCGCTATATGCTAAATCATTACGAAATGTCCTAAACGAAGCCCAGAGATAAAGCAGTTTTTGATATGATTCCAAACGAAAATTCCTGCCGCTAACCGATATAATGTTCGCCGCCCGTAAAACTTTAAGGGCATTAAAAACGGTGCTTAGAGAAAAGCCAAAATAAGCCGCAAGTTCTTTTTGGGTAAATATTGCCTTTTTATTCATTCGGGCCTGAATTAAAATTTCCCGCCAAATTGCTTCTTTTTTCAGCATATTGTTTCGATTTTTATTGATAAAAATTAACCTCATTTCGATTATAATCGAAATGAGGTTAATTTACAAGAGCTGGACAATCTACTTTAACTGCAAAGCTTCTTTAGTATAAACATTGGACGGATTCCACAAGAGCCAGCCGGAAGCGCCGGCGTTTTCGGAGGCCATAATTTGCGCCCTGACCTTTTCCACGTCGTACTTTATGCCTCTGGAAGTGTCGGCGGACAAATCAAAATCCTGAAGCCATGGCCGAAGCCGGGATTTGCTTAACGGCTTAATTTCGGATTCCCGCACAATCAACGTTGAAGTAGCCATTTTTTTTGCGTTAACGCCAGCCAAAGATGAAGTGGCAACTCTTCCCGACAAAATATCCATGGCGAAAAGCAATGAACGATGCACGACTTCATAAGGCCGATTGGAAGCCAAATCTTTTACGACTTTTCCCCGGTAGGGAAAATAAACGGCGGGGAGTCCGCGAACAGAATCTGCCGGAACCTGGAAACCGGAATAATAGTGGCTCGGATAAAGCATAAAAGAAATATAATCAAAACTGTTGCCGATGTCTTCAATTCTCTGCCCAACTCCCAAATCATTAGCTTGTGTGGCCACGTACCCAAAAAGGTCAGCCGAAAGAATTATACTGGGTTTATATTCTTTCAATGCCTTGCTGATATATTCAAAAAATGATTTCAAGACAACATATTTAGGAGTTGTTTTAGATTTATACACAGGGTAGACAATATTTTTTGTATCGCCGTCAGATGGAAATCTTATATAGTCGTATTGAATCTCATCAAATCCATAATCAATTGCTTTTTTAGAAATTCCGGCAATATAATCCCAGGCCTCTTGACTTGCCGGATCCAGCCAGCCATTTCCCCGCCGGTCTAGCCATAATTTTCCATTGATGCGTTTTAATGCTATTTTTGGATTTGCTTTGGCCTCAACCGTGTCGTTAAAAACGACCAAACGCGCAATCACCCAAATATCGTCTTTATGCAATTCTTCAATAAATTTTTTCAGAGATTCTGGAAGAAAAACCCCGTCAGTTTCTTTGATATCAATAACAATCCCATTTAATTCCGTTGTCTTAACCAAATCCACAAGTGATTGGCGAAGACGTTTGGAAGCGGCCCCATTGTCGGTGGCAACGGCCGCGGTCATATAAACCCCTTTAATATTATTTGATTTTTCCAGGGCTTCGGCAACCAATTCTTCTTTTGTTTTTTCACGCGGTTTTTCCGGTTCATTTGTTTTTTCCTCTTTTTGAGCAAGGCCCTGCGAAGGCGTTTTATTCCACAGCCCGGAAATATTGACAATATTAAAATTGGCAGACAGCCAAAAAGCGCCGATAATTCCGAAAGAGGCCAAACTGGCAATAAAATATTTCTTCATAAATCCATTATACCTATTATTTTCCGCCAGCCAAATAAGCAACACTCGGTGTTGCTTATGAAAAAAGGCCGTATTATGGCCTTTAACGTGGTTAATTTGCGGGTATTTTCAACCTCCACGTTCCTTTTCCGAGATTAGCCCCCCTGATCCAGGGGTTAAGCTTTTTAATTTCAAAAAATGACGTTTGGTAACGGCGCGCGATATCCGTAAGCAGAGTGGGACGGCTTAACGCAACAACAATCTCTTTTGTTTCCGGCGTCAAAAAAACATCGTCTTCTCCAAGCAAAAACCCAAAACTCTTCGGGTCTTCAAAAATCAATTTCACCGCAATGATTTTATAGACATAAGAATTGGTTTCGGTCGAAACTCCGTTTTTATTCAAAAAGAGCATCCGCCAATATTCCCCTACTCCTTGTACTCTCTTAACTTCGCGAACTTTTCCGGCTCCGGCGTTATATCCTGCTAAAGCAAGCGGCCAATCTCCAAATTCATTATGCAAATCTCTAAGGTGTGAAAAAGCGGCAGTAATTGATTTTTCAAAATTCATCCGCTCGTCCACAAACTCCGAATAGGAAAGATTATAAAGCCGTCCGGTTTCTTTCATGAATTGCGCAATGCCTTTGGCCCCGGCCCGGGAAGAAGCATCTTCCAACAAGCTTGATTCAGCAATAATCAAATATTTAAGACAATCGGGCAGCTTCGTCCTTTTTAATTCGGATTCCATGTACGGAAAAAATTTTCCCGATCTTTTCATCCAGGTAACCACCTGCCTACGGTTATAACTCAAGGCGAGTAATTGCTTATCTAATTCCTCGCGGACATACCATTTATCAATCGGCATTTTTTGCCCGCAGAATTCAATTTCTTTGGGAATAGAAAATCGGCCGATGGCCTGAATATAATTTTCCAGCGTTTCTACTTTTTCCTGAAGGGCCTGAATTTGTTCCAACATTTCTTGGTATTGCTCCTGGGAAATTGCCGAAAAAGAATCCGGCTTCGGTATGTGTGGTTCGGCTAAAACCGAATTGGCAAAAGACAGCAAAAAAACAGCAATAAAACCGGTAATTATTTTTTCCATGATGCTCCTCCGCTATTTTTAAATTTACAAGAAGCTAATTATAAAAGTGGCAGAATTAAAGATATTTTGCAAACTTTGACTTTTAGCCGAAAAATTATACATTAACGAATAGCACCTTCACAATTCAATACGACAAAAACCGATGAAAAAACGGCTGAAAAAGTGGCTGATTATCTTTGGCGTGGGATTTACATTAAAAATAATGCTCGCCATCTTACTGTTTTATTATTTTTCCGACCTTCTTGCCAAACCCAACATGGAATCATTGCTAAATTACCGGCCCCCGGCCACAACCATAGTATATGACGAAAATTGGGAAGAAATAGGGGGATTTGCCAAAGAAAACAGAATAGTAATCCCGCTTTCGGAAATGGGAGAAACCGTACAAAAGGTATTCATTGCCGCCGAAGACAAACGATTCTTCGCCGAAGAGCCCGAAGGAAATTTCTGTGGACTTGCGCGTTCCGTTGTTGAAAAATTCCATGTTTCCGTTGACCCTTGCTCGCTTTACCGTTCCGTCCTGCGAAACATAAAAGAACATCGTCCGGCCGAGGGCGCTTCAACCATTCCCCAACAACTCGCGCAAATCGCAGTTATTCAAGAAAATGATGTTGAACAAAATTTAGTGCGCCAATCTTTATGGAGAAAAAAAATACGCAAGGCCGTAATCGCCTATTATATTGAAAAAAACTTGTCCAAAGAACAGATTTTGGAATTATGGCTTAATCATATGTATCTCGGCAATGGCAATTTCGGAGTGGAAGCCGCCTCGCTTTGGTATTTTCAAAAAAGCGCCAAAGAACTGACAATCCCGGAAACGGCCATGCTGGCAGGGCTCATACGTTCGCCCAGCCGCTCACCGTTCAACGAAGGAATGAAAGAAAAAGCGGAAAAATTAAGAACGCGCGTTTTAAAACAGTTGCTGGACGAAAAAATCATCAGCAACGCAGAGTTCAGCGCGTTTATCAAACATCCCCTGCCCCCGGCTCCGCCCCAAGAAAATCATCGCTTTCCCAATTCGCATATTTTGGAATATGTCAGACAACAATTAAAACTGCGTTACGATGAAAATGAAGTATGGATGGGAGGACTTAAAATCCAGCTCACCATCAACAAATATCTTCAGGAATTCGCTGAAACGGCGGTAGGAGAGGCAATCGCCGAATATCACAAACGGCATCCGGTTTCCGAAGAAAAAACGGAAAAAATAACAGGCGCTTTGGTTATCATGCAGGTAGCAACCGGCGAAATAAAGGCCTGGGTGAACAGCGAGGACTTTGAACAGGATAAATTTGACAGGGTTTATCAGGCCAAACGCCAACCGGGTTCCGCTTTCAAAGCGATTGTTTACACGGCGGCCGTTAAAAACGGCGCCAAACTTGACTGCAATGACGAAGGCGAAGGAAAATGCAAAACCCAAGACGTAAGAACCATCTGCCTCAACATGGGCAAAGATAAACCCAAAAAATGCATTCAGAATTACCCGTATAAAAATATACCGCGTTACCGCGGCGAAACAGAATTAAAAATTGCGCTTTGGGAATCACGAAATGCAGCCACAGTTTGTCTGGTAACGCGATGCAAATTGCTAAACATCAAAGAAGTAAATGAACTCGCGAAAAAAATGGGAATTTCCACCGCGCTTTATGATTATCCGACCACAGCCATTGGCGCTTCCGAAGTAACTCTCATGGATTTAACCAAAGCCATAAACATAATTGCCAATTTTGGAGGAAAAATTGAACCCTACATGATTGAAACAATTTTTGACCGCAATGATAAAGAAATTGAACGGTATAAACCGCAAGAAGATGAAAAGATTTTAGATGAATCAACGGCGCTACAAATGGTTCGCGGCCTTCGCGGCGTTGTGGAATACCGGCACGGAACTGCTTATCGGGCAAATTGGAAAAGATTAAATCCTGAATTCAAATGCCCGGCCGCGGGAAAAACCGGAACCGCCACCAATGAAAAAGGGCAGGCAACCGATAACTGGTTCATTGGTTTTACTCCTTCATACATTTTTGGCGGCTGGATGGGGTTTGATAAAAAATTACCGCTCGGAGAGGAAGAAACCGGCGGCAAAAACATTTTACCGCTCTTCATCAAAATAATGAATGAAATTTACAAAGACGGCTCCTGCGAGATTTTTCCGGAAAATACCGACCCGTTCAAACCGTTTTCTATGAAAAATAAAGGACCCGAATCAACATCTCAGCAAGAATCTGAAAACGAACAATTCAACGAGTCAGATTAATAATCTATGGAGGTTCAATCTCCATAATTTAAAAAAAAATACGCGCGCTTGAAAAAGCGCGTATTTACTTATCATTTTTCCAAAAGTATCTATTTATCTGACGATAGATAAATAAATAGATACCTAAAAAAGAACTAATAACAGTGAAATTAAAAACCGCACGTTAAATGTGCGGATATTTCATAAAAACAATCCTTATTTTTTGAAAATAAGTTTGTTAAAATCCTTAATAAAATTAAACGTGTCAACCGGAGTATCATGAACCCAAATTTCAAAATGAAGATGCGGAGCGCTAATCCCCGCCCCTGTCTTTCCGGAATATCCAATAATCTGTCCCCGCAAAACTTTATCCCCTGTCCTTACCGACAATTTAGAAAGATGCATGAAGTTCGATTTTATCCCGCCGCCATGGTCAAGCAAAATAAATCCGCCTTCAAAATAAAAATCATCGGAAATTTCCACAACGCCGTCATTGGGGGCGTAAACCGGCGTACCGGCTTTGGCCCTAAAATCAACACCATTATGAATTCTGGGAAGATGGGGTTTGGGGCGAACCCTGCGCTCTCCGAAAAGAGAAGTAACTTTTTTAATCTTGGCCAGGGGTAAAGCAAAAGCGCCGGACGGAACGAATGTGGTTGAAGAATTTTCTATTTTTATTTTAAACATTTCTTTTTCCCGAAAAACACGCGCTTCCGCCTGACCGGACAATGGCCAGGGAGAAGGCCACGAAATTTTGGGAAACGATTTTTTTCCGACAGAAATTTCTTCTTTAATCATCAGGAAATACGGCTCTTTTGTTTTTACATCAAACATCAGCTCAATGGATTTTTTTGAATATGCCGAAGGTATGCCCGCGACACAATACCATTGCCGGTCTAAATTAAAACACGGCGCAGGCCTGTTAAATTCAGTAAAAACCCGCGCTTCTTTTATTTCGTAGGAAGAATCAAGTTTGATAATGACGGTATCGCCGGGACGCGTATTTTTAGATAATACTTTCACCCGCAAAAATTCCTTTGCCTGAAGCGCTGAACCGAATGCGAAAAGAAAAATAGCGGCTAAAACCGATATGACTATTTTCAACAGTGTCTCCGCAATTTTTAACGAACAATAAACCCATTTGTTGCATAAATAAAATCAAATATCAAATCCACTGACAAGATTGCTTAAAAGAATTAATTATGCTACCTCTTAATCAGCACAAATTCTGCCAAGGAGGAATATGATGGATTTTGACGAAATTGAAGCAAAAAAACTGACGAACAACGAAGCCCTTGCCCAAATCTTGCATTATGAAAAACTGCTGGATGAACTGGTTAAAAACAAAAATATCACCCAAGAAAAAGCTTGGGACGGATATTTCGGACTTCTGCATGAATGCGACGAACGGGGGTTTCTTGAAGAACGGGAAAGAATCGTGACCAAGATTGACACGAAAAAATACAACCCCTTCCAATCGGAGGATTTCCGCGTACGCCTTATCGCAAGATTAAGAATGGCGCAATTGAAAATTTCTTCGGCACCGGACAATTAATTTTAAAAACGGCTTTAACGGCCGTTTTAATTTTTTATGCACTTTTATAGACGACGTTAGAACCTGTTTCATTTGCAAAAATGTCTAATATCGTTAAAGTAATATCAGATAAGTTACTTTACAAAATATAAAATTAGAGGGTTTTCGGATGGAACAATATTGGATGCCAAAAAAGTTAGATTTTAAAAATTTAAAGCTGTGTCTGGACAAGTATCCCGTAGATTTGCTGTATATTAGATTAGTCGGCTCAATGGGCGGTACGGTAAAGGTCAATAAAAAATTAGAAGGCCGAACGCTTACTTTTAAAAAAAACAAATCGGGTCTGCATCTATTTATTGATTCAAGCGAGGTGTTTCACTTTCTTTTGAATGATTATCAAAAGGGGTTTTCTCTGGCATATGAGAGAATTGAGCCAACGGAAGATGGTGTTGGAAAAATGGTTATATTAAATCGTGGAATTGATCCGTATGATCCCGCCCTTCCGGAGCCCGAAAGATCGTTCTTAAGAATCGTATTGGATGATCATCTGATGGAGATATTTTTTGAAGGCAGGGTTAACATTAAATTTCATTCATGGTGGATTAAGCCGCATTGGAAGTACTGGACTGTTGATAAACCAAACAATATTCAAGAGAGCATCTTAAAACAACAAATCGAGTATGACGAAGAAGATTCTTAAAACCACTATTCCACTATCCATAGCGGCGCGATAACATCAAGCCGCTTTTTTGTTAGAACCTCTGCAAAACCATTGAGAAACCATTTCTTTTTCAGAAAATTTTAGTTTTTAGCAATAAAAAGTTCTACTTCTCTATACCCGCCTTGCTCCACCGCTAAAGCTAAGGTGGCACGCAGTCGCGTAAAGCTACGGCAGGGCAAGCGGGCAGCGAGACGACCTGCCTTCGCTGAAGCTACGGCAAGGCAAGTGTTACTGCGTCCGCCGAAGCTCGTAGAGCGAAGGAGGAGAACCCGCGAGATTTCTGAAATAGAAACGGCAATTGATGCGCCGAAGCGCTAAAAGTCCACTATTGTGTATCTTTACAGTACGGCTCGAAACTATTTTATCAAAAATTCCTGATTCTCCGCGCGAAGCGCGGCCTCCAGTCAGTTTTTAGGAATTTCGGATAAAATGAGTTCGAGCCAAACCGTAAAGACACACCAAAATCTGACGAATTGCAAATTTCCAGACCATTTCGGTGGCGGCGCTTTGCGCCGCCAACGAAAAAGTCGGTCAATTTTCCGAAAATCAGATTTTGGTGCACTTTTATAGACGACGTTAGAACCTCGATTTTGAAAGAAAATGCCCCTGGGGTTGTGTCCTCAAGGGCGCTTGTGCTGTTAGACGATTATCTAAGTGAATGAAACCATTCGCGCCACGGGCGATGTTCCCACTTCTTGCCGAACGGCATACTTTTGCAGACAACCCCAACTTCTTTTGTCCCATCCTTCGCAGTAAGTCGGTATGCTTTGCATGGATCACCGCCACCAACACCACGGATGTTGTCCGTACTCATGAAATCTTTTAAAACCATCAACATTACATGTTCGTCTCCGATTGTGACGGTAGCGGTTTCATCTTTGCTAAGTCGGTCAAACTGCGCCTGGATTTCTGCGTTGTCTTCTTTCACAAGCGTTCCTTGTGGTAAACGCGGCGCATTGTCGCAAGCGGTCAAAACGAAAACACTCAATAAAACAGCGAGCAAAGCCATCTTTCCCATCGTCTAAACCTCCTAATGTGTATCTGTTGTGTTCTATTCTGTAGAGAATATTATATCATTCCCTTAAAAAATACAAGGTCTCGTGGTTTTTAGTTAGAACCTCACCCGACCACTCAAAAACCATTTCTTTCTCAGAAGAATTGGTTTTGACAATTAAAAATTTTTCTCTTTCCCTATACAAGCAACGAGACGGCGTTAGAACCTCCGAGATTTCTGAAGTCTAAATACTTTTCGCGCGGCAAGAACGCTAAAGGTCCACTAGTGTGCACTTTTATAGACGATGTTAGAACCTCTCTCGAACTGATTTTACATAAAAAACGGCTGGTTGATACGCTCAACCAGCCAAACTCGTTTGCCTCGCCAGTCTAGGATTTTGACGAGGATGAAGAACCTGAAGATTTGCTCATAATGAGTCCAACGACCAAAGCAAGGGTGCCGAAAATCAAAGTCGTAGTATTCCACACATAGCCCTGCTCGGTAAGTACAACTGCAGTTGAAAGCAAGTATATGCCTCCGATTTTTAGGCCAGCGGAAATGAAGAACAAAACACCGACCAGCAATGAAAGAGCTCCGCCTCCAACAAAACCACCAATACCCCGCAACAACTTGCTACCAGCACCGTATCCAGTGGATCCAGCCGCGAATGTCGTGGCACCAGTGATACCCAACATCACAAGGAAAACGATGATGGCAAGGATTGACGACCACACTATGTACCACCAAAACAGAAAGCCCGTGGAAGTCAGCCAGATTGCCTCCGGCGTCTTCGTGACAAAAATGTACTGAAACAGTCCGATCAAAACCGCGATGATTACTCCGAACATCTTTCGGTCCCTCCTTCTCTGTTTGTTTTTGCCGAAATTTACCTTTGAAGCCGAACACTCGGCTTGAGGGGTTCGGGTAGGTTGAAACTTCTATTATCAAGACTATTACAAAACTAAAAATAAGTCAATAGCTAGTAGGTTTTTGGTTAGAACCTCACCCGACCACTCAAAAACCATTTCTTTCTCAGAAGATTTTAATAATCAGCAATAAAAAGTTCCATTTCTCTATACGGGCAATTAGACGATGTTAGAACCCGCAGATTTTCTGAAATAGAAACGGCGATTGATGTGCCGAAGCGCGAAAAGTCCACTATTGTGCGAGATAGGAGAATCGAACTCCTGTCTAATGCTTGGGAAGCACTCGTTTTACCACTAAACCAATCTCGCATTCTATTTCTAACGGGGATTGGGAAGCAGTCGTTCTGCCACTAAACTATTCTCGCACCACATTTCAACGGGGCTTGTCGAAGACATACCTTGATTTTAAGCCAAAATTTTTATAGTGAGTTTATTGAACTATTACCCTTCGACATACTCAGGGAATAATGGTTCGACGGGCTCACCATAAAAATTTCGGCTATAATCCTTATTTTGCAAAAGGTCTTAAGAAAATAAATTCAAAATCACTGAAGCAACCGTGAAATAAATTACAAGACTAAAAACATCGGAAACTGCCGTAGAAAAAGGGCCGGAAGCCAAGGCCGGGTCATGTTTCAGACGAATAAGAAGCCACGGAACAAAGAGCGATACGGCCATGGCCGCAAACACCGATAAAACGACGGTAATGACTAATATTGCGGCAAATTGCACGGAACCGCCCATTAAGAATCCGCCGCCGATAAAAAGCATAGAAAGGGCAATGGATATTAACAGTCCAACTTTCAATTCCTGGATAATATAAGACGATGTCCGAAACAGTTCGGCAAAAGTCATATCTCTTATAAATAATATCTGCGTCTGCGTTCCTACCGCGTCAGAAAGATAAACAACAGCGGGAATAAACGCGACAAAAAGAAACTCGGCCTCAATCATATGCTCAAACGAGCTTATCCACCAAGCGGCAACAATGCCCGCAAAAAGGCCTATTAAAAGCGAGGGGATTCTGCGTCCAAAGAGCTTAAACGAAGATTCCTTGCCCAAATGCGCAACCTCTTCAATTGATTTTGTAATACCGGCAACCCTCAAAAGATCCTCCACATGTTCCGAATGCAGAATCTGGAGTATTTTGTCGGACGGTATTATCCCCAATAAAATATGGTTCTGGTCAACCACCGGCACAGCTTTGATATTATTATGCAAAGCCAAAAGAACAGCTTTTTCCTGGTCAGAATGAGGATGAAGAAAAACCGGACCAGTTTTCATGATGCCGGAAATCTTCCGCTCTTTTTCTGCCTGAAAAAGTTCGCGGAGCGAAACGGTTCCGAGAAGCTTTTTATCGTCTCCTATAACATAAATATAATTAATGGTTTCAAAGTGCCTCGCTCCTTCCAAAATATAAGAACGCGCCTCCTCAACAGATTGATTGGGCCGGCAAACCGGAAAATCGGAAATCATGGCTCGAGCCGCGCTCTCGGAATAATAAGTTTTTAATTTTTCCAAAGACATAAAATTTTCTTATTATTGTAGAACTATGAAAGTCCGACTTCCCTGGCAACCTATGGAAGTCTGACTTCAATAAATTTTTGAATCAGGTCCTGAACCATTTTTGGGTTAGCCCGCCCTTTTGTTTCTTTCATTACCTGTCCCATCAAAAATTGCAAAGAATTTTGGGCACCTTTTTTATAGTCATCAACCGGTTTGGGGTTGGCTTCAATAATTTTTTTAATTATTGCTTCCAGTTCCGAACTATCTTTTACCTGCAGCATATTTTTATCGCGGATAATTTCCGAAGGGTCAGCACCCGTCCTAAACATTTCTTCAAAAACTATTTTGGCGCCGGCTGAAGAAATTTTGTCTTCGGCCAAGTATGTTAAAAATTCGCCGAAATTTTCAGGAGTAATCAAGGTTTCCGAAACAGATGCCGAAGTTTCATGCAAAAGTTTCAAAAAATCGCCAGTTATAAAATTGGCTGCCAGACGAGCAAGGTTCAGGGTCTGACCTCCCGCGGAAGGTTGGACCTTAATCGTTTCTGGAGTAGAAGCTTCCCATTCTTTAACTTCCGAAACAACGCTTTCAAAATAATCCGCCAACGCTTTTTCACGCACAATTATTTCCGCCAGTTTTGCGTCAATACCATATTCATCAATAAATCTTAATTTTTTTGCTTCCGGCAATTCACGCAATGAACCTTTTAATTCCTCAACTAATTCACGGGAAATATTCAAGGGGGGCAAATCCGGCTCGGGGAAATAGCGATAATCATGAGATTCTTCTTTAGAACGTTGGGAAAATGACTCGCCCTTTCGTTCATTCCACCCTCTTGTTTCCTGAACAATTTTCCCTCCGCTTTCAAGAATTTCCGTCTGCCTTTTAATTTCATAATTCACCGCATCCTCCGCGTATTTGAATGAGTTTATATTCTTAATTTCTACTTTAGTACCGAAGGTGTTTGGGTCATTTGAATTTTGAATTTCGGATTTATTCGGGATTTGGGATTTGGGATTTGGGATTTGTCGAAGTGATATATTCACTTCAACCCTCATTTCGCCTTTCTCCATGTCAGCGTTTGAAGCCCCGACATACCGCAAAATCTGCTGAAGCTTTTCCCCAAAAACACGAACATCTTCTCCACTTCTTAAATCCGGCTCGGTTACGAGTTCCATAAGAGGCCGCCCCGCGCGATTAAAGTCAACAAGCGAAGCTTGTCGCCCTGGGCTTGTCGAAGGGCCTCCTTCATGAATAAGCCGCCCGGCATCTTCTTCAAGATGGATTCGGGTAATGCGAATCTTCTTGCCGCCAATCTCTAAAACTCCGCCTTGAACAAGCGGATACTTATATTGCGAAATCTGATACCCCTTGGGCAAATCCGGATAAAAATAATTCTTCCTGTCAAATTGCGAAAATTCCGGAATTTCTCCTCCCAGCGCCAAACCCACCTGAATTACTTTTTTTACCGCTTCCTGATTGATGACGGGCAGAGTTCCGGGATGCCCCATGCAAACAGGACAAATGTTAAGATTGGGATGTTTTTCATCCGGGTCATTCAAAGAATCGCAAAACATCTTGGTTTTGGTGTTTAGTTCAGCGTGAATTTCTAGGCCGATTACTGGCGCATAGGTTGCCAATTTTTCTGACGTCATTCTGAGCGAAGCGAAGAATCTCTAAAAAATAATCGAATAAGAGATCCTTCGGCCTCTACGGCCTCAGGATGACAACTAATATAACTTAATCCTCATTATTAAAATACCATAAAAAAACCAATAAAAAAAGCGTTCTTTATGAACGCCTTAATGCTTTATTAAAAATCAACAATCCTATCGCGCCAACCACCAACCCCAAAATTAAATACCCTTGAAAAATCAAACCAGTGCCAATACCGCCGATTAAAACTCCAACCATGGCTATTATCCATTGAATATAAAATTGCGGCGGCGGCATGATATTTTTTCCTTTTCAAAGACCTAATACAGCCATTATACTATCAAGACATAAAACTATTAAACCATTCTTTTCCACAACTCCTCCGGCGTTTCCACAACTTCATGAATCAGCTTTCTTGATGACGGCTCCTCATACAAATCATTCGGATAGTGACCCATCATAGTTTTTTCGTGCAAAGCATAAATTGTTTTTCCCAAAGCGGCCGCGGCAAAAAGTTCGCCGTTGGTGTTGGCGCCAAGATACCCGTCTTTGTTAAAAATGAAACAAACATCCGCCACCCGGACTTTTCTGAACAAATGGTCATAAACTCTTCCGGCAACGGTATTTTTATATTCTTCATTCCGCATCCTGTCTTTTTCATGCAGGGAATTAAGCGAGTCATGATTCTCTTCAAATTCCGGGTCAAAAATTACAAGATGCGCCCCTTTTTCTTGGGATAATTTCCGCAAATCAAAAATAAATTCGCGCATCTCTTTCTTAAATCTTTGACTGGAACAGAATACAATGCTTTTCATCTTAGCGACATGAAACAAGAGACAGGAGACAAGGGTTTAATTTTCCTTGTCGCATGTCCCATGTCACTTGTCTCTAAAGCATATCACACTCCATTCAATAAAAAAAGCCCGCAGAATTACGAGCGTTTTTTGCAACTATTTCAAAGCCGTCATTTTTCTGTTCCACGCGTATACAAAAAGCTTTCCCAGCGCCGGAATGCTTCTTTCCCGGCGGATACGCGGTATATCTTTAATAATCTTATTTAAAGTGTCTTCCGCGTTATAAAATATATTGCGGCTCTTAACCACATCTTTTTTACTTGCGGCAATACTGTCAAGAACATGGCGGGATTTATAATTTTGCACCACATCTTCGGAAGAATTCAAATACAGGGGAACTCCGAACAATTCCGCCACAATCACTTCTTGGGCCGAGCCGCCGGAAACATACATTTCCGCCAAATGAATCCAGCCGACAACCAATATATTTTTTTCACGCATCAAAAGCACTTCCAACTCTTTTTTCTTAATAGGGCTGAATGCCTTGTGAAGCTGGTCCAGCTTTAATTGTTTTTGCAATGACCTAAGCTGAGGCTGAAGAATTCGCATTGATTTTTTGGCAACTATCACATCAAGTTTCGTAGGGTCAATATGAACCAATAAAACACTGGATTTAATGAGTTCTTCTTGCCTCGCTTCAACCAATCTATCTAAGGCCTGTCGCCACCGTCTCCCATAATCACCGTTCCTTCCTTTATCTCCGGGCCGCTCCTGATATTTATTCTGTATTGAACCGATGGAATAAAACACTACAATAAAAATCTTTTTCAAACTTTTCTTATGTTTTTTCAGCAATTTAAAAATATTATTTTTTTGCTCACGGTCAAGATACTGGAAAATCTTTTTGTATGACACAGGATACCTCCTTTCAAAGAGCTTACCAATTAAGTAGCATCATCAAATTAAAAAGTCAAAAAAGCGACTCTAATACCCAAATTAACTCAAATGACTCGAATAAATATTAGAGCCATTTGTGTGATATTCGTAAATTGGAATCGCCCAAAAAACAAGGCCCGGCCTTTTTAAATCAAGGCCGGGCCCTAAAATTTCTACGCCTAAATAATTCCCAATTCCTTAAACAAAAAATACATTACCGGCTCAAGACCCGGATTTTCTTTCCATAACTCATTTTCACTGAACAATTTTGTCATTTCCGGCAACTTTTCAGAATCAACCGCCATGCCGATTTTACCCATAAATTCTTTAAATCGCGCTGTCTGGCCGGAAATCGCCAGGTTATCGGCCCAAAAAACTTTTTTGGTTTCTTCGTCCGAGGGCCTTAAAACGCCATGCCAGCGGCTCGCCTCAAAAATCGTCCAATCGTGATGTGTTCACCCTTCACGCCTGCATGGATTCTTAAAAAACATTTCCAGCTTTTTTTCCAATTTATCAGCAATCAATCCCGTTTCTTCCGACAATTCTTTAGCCGCGGTTTTTTCGGGCGTATCCCCGTCCTGATGTCCCGCGGGCAAAGCAAAACCAAAAGGATATCTTTTTCGCTCAATCATCAAAATACTGCCGTTTTTCCGTACAATAATGCCCGCGCTTTTGTTATCGCAAATTTTAGACATACTTCTTTGCCTTCATTAATTAAAAATGAGCTACTTTATCAGTAGCGCTGAATATTTTAAAAGTCAAAAATTAATCGACACCAATACACGAAAATTTCACGAATGTCACGAATACGTATTTGTGTAATTAGTGGTCATTAGTGTATTTGTGGCGAGTCAAATTAATCGCTTCACTAATTCTTCCGGCGTTTCAATTATTTCCGTATAAAGAATATCACGGCAGATTTCTCCTCCTTCGGCAACCTCCCTTTCCGGTTCAAGGGCGTATATAACCATATTTTTCCCGTGGGCAAATCCGAGTTCCAGCGTTGAATTAACTCCTAAATAACCGTTTTTATTATAGAAGTATCCAACATCTGCTTTTCTTATTCTATCAAAATGCTCATGCACCATTGCGGGTACCCTGTCTCTATATGATTTAATTTTCAATCGCTCTTTTTCGGCTTTCGCAAGCATTTTTTTCCGTTGCCGCTCAAAATTCGGCTCAAAAACAATAGGCACGCCTAATTCCCTAAGCCGGTTGGCAAATTTTTTAATTTCCTCTTTGTATCGTTGTGAACCGCAAATTACCACACTTTTCACGAATTATGAATTATGAATTATGAATTATGAAACGAGTAAAAACTGCATTTCATAACACAATTCACAATCTCTATATCTACAATACATAGTAACAGACCTTAACTAATTTTGCAAAAAAACGTTGCCGACTGTGTTAATTTTAGTTCATGCCTTAAATTTTTTTGGATAAACAACAAAAAAACCGCGTAAAATTTACGCGGCATATCGCTAAAAAATTATTTGGTTTTTTTCCTCAAAACCAATTCATAATCAAGAACGTCTTTATGAAGCGTTTCATCACTTCGTGGTAAAGGAATTTCCAAATAACTTACACGCCTTCCATCCTCATCTACAATTTCAACGATCCGCATATAATATGGCGCATCATAACAATCGCCGCTCTTTATAACCTGCGCAATCTCATACGGCCGGTTCACTTTCCACTTATATTCATCTTTAATATCTTCAAAAACCCCACTTACACCGATTCCCAAATCTTCCGTATGCCGAGAGGCAGATATTAAAGCATCAGTAGTCGAAGCGTAAACCCAATACCGAAGTTCATCTTTTTCAAGCCATTTTTTTTGTTCAACCATAATTTGCGGAACGCGCTGGATAAAACGAGTAATTGAATAATTTAATTCGCCTTGATGCGCTCCCCAATAGCCATATTTTTTAGCTACATCATAAATGGTTCTAGCAAGATGCCTCGCGGGACCAATATGGGAAGTAGCTTCGCCATCCAATAAAAACCAAAGTTCACAAGCTACCTCACAAAAGATGTTTTTGTACAGAGGAATCAAAGACGAATTGTCGGTTATCTTTGATGCCGCATCTTTTGCCAAAACTTCAATAACCGGGTCAAGAATCTTTCTATCCTCTGCCGGCGGAACTGTTTTTTCGCTGGGAACATAAGGCATGGTTTTTTCTCCTTTAGCCGAGCTGCTTTTTGCAGCTTTGGGTTTGGCCGAGATTAGAGCTTTTATTATGTTGCGATCGTCAAAGACCGCAATTTAAGAAGTATCATAGATGCAAAAAAAAGACAAGAAGTTATCCACAAAAAAATCGGCATTTTTTTCTGCCGATATAATTCTACTTACTGCCAAATCGTATCATCAAGCCGCGGCTCAATAAGTATATTCTTTAGTCCAAGTCCCGCGCTTTTACAAACCGGAGCAAAAAGGCATTGAACAACTCCCGAAACACGATAACGTTCGGGAAGTTTGCATCCGGACCCGCAACCGGCGCAATGAGGATTATCACGACTACAACAATTGCGCGCATGGTTCCATAATTGGTAATGCTCGGAAGACGGCGTTGCTTCAAGAAGCTGGGATATAAATTCAATCACGCGCCTGACCGCAAAACGGATTTCAATGTCTTCCTGGTCGGTAATATTTTCGCGATTGCGGATTTTTCTTTCAAACTCAGCATCAATTATTTTTATAGTGCCCAAACGAAGATGCAGCCGTTGTTCGTGATAATTAACCGGCGGACCAAGATTCAAAATATCCTTATACCGCCATAATTCTTCGTTTTTCATGATAGCCAAAAAATAATAGGCCTTTTTCTGAACAGGATCCTGATAAGCTTTTGCTCCCGCAATAACCTGAATAATGCCCTTGCCGTCGCTTCTTACAAGATATCCTCCTGATTCAAGATATGCTTCGTGAATGCTTTCCCATTTTTTTCTTTTCAAAAAAGCGCCGAGGTCATTCAAAAGCATTGCCCTCGCTTCCGCCTGATTGAGCGTATCGCCTTCTTCTTGGTCATGATATAGCGCCCGTAGAGAATCCGGCGTTACATTCAAAAACCAATCAACGCTGAACATGCCGTAATTTTGATTTGACGCAAAAATGGCTTTCTGTAAAAGATAGTCCCACCCGCGAAGCTTAACTCCGTTTACCGAACCGCGAAGAGCTAGCCCAACCACAGGAGTTGTCTGCTGGTTGATACCCACCATAGCAAACCAGGCATTATGGACAATTTCGACAGGAAAAGAATACAGCATCGGGTCTTCTCTATCAGGCGGAACTCCGCCATTTTCGCGGATGTGCCGCGCAACTTCAATGCATTTTTGAGTATCAATGGCAACTATAGCCATACGGCATCACCCCCCTTTTTTTCTTAAAAACCGCAATGAGCATATGTTAAGAATCTAAAAATTATGTATCATATAATATCAAGCTTGTCAAAAATAAAGCCCGTTCCTCTACAATAACTTTTCCATTTTTTTCTGAATTTTTTCTTCCTGCCCCCTTCTGGCAAAATCATATTCTCCCATATTCACAAGCATATACTCGGCAATAAGCGGATATATTTTTTCAACAAGCTTGAATTTTTTCTGCTCAATATGGCGGTAATCGGGATGGCCCTCGGGAATGGTGCGAAGTTCCATTTCCCAGAAACACTCCCGCAAATTTTCCCATTGCATAAAACGGAGGCGGTGGGCAAACGTTGCCGCATATTGCGCCAAGTCCTCATCGCGCTTAAATATTTTGGAAAAAACATTCTCGGCGCGTTCAATCGCTTTTCGAAACTCCGCTTCAAACCCCGCCTCAATGACTTCTTGGGGAAGATCATAGCCGTGAAAACAGGAAAAATTCTGGCGCATTTGCGTAAGCATCCGGTGGCGATGCAAATCGCGCCATGCTCCGATATTCATTGTTATTTCAAATCTCACGTATGCGTTTTCAAAAGCGCGTCCGACTTTCTGCCATCTTTGCGCTCTTCCGTCCAAATAAGCCGCGAGTATAGCCCGCCTTTCTTCTCTGCTCACTCCCGAAACCTTGCTTAATAATTCATCCCAACTTCGGTGATTATTGGGGCTGGAATACAGAATCCCCGCGATAATTTTAGATTCGCCTTCCGAGTCATATTCAACAAGTTTTACATCCGCATCCGGCATCGGGGAAACCAAATTATCTTCAAATAAACGCGGCACGAATTCTTTTACCCGCCTACCTTTATTTGCTAAATATTCCTGATACGCCCCAACTATCGCTTTTTTCTCATCATCCTTTACTCTTCGCAAAAACGAAGGGGTTATCTGATTTAATTCTTCCAGCGCCCTCTCCCCCGCCCACCTTATTTCCCCCAATGAATGGCGAAGCGACCGGCTGATCATGTGTTCAAACGACTGGCCGTTTCCGAAAAAAGAAACCTGGGAAAGGGTTGAGACAGGCAAAAGCCCGCGCAGGGTATCAAATGCTTTTGCTTTCAAAACATACGGTTTTTCTTCAGGATATTTTTTGGACAGCCGTTCAATCAAACGCGGCAAAAGAGCGGTATAAGTATCAAAAAGCCCGTCCATAGCCATTTCATAATCATTTTTAAGGTTCAGGTCCTCGAACGTCGGGTCAGTATAATACAAATAATGCCCTTTAATCTTTTTAGAATAATCAACATAGCGGGTTGATTTTTCAATGGGCGCCAAAGCAATACGCTGGCCCTCAAAATGTTTGATAGCTAATTGCGACAATCCCCAAAAAATCAAATGGCCGCCCGCCATCTGGGCTATGGAATCATCGCCGTATTCGGCAAGCCACTTTATGTAAAAGGCGCGGGCTTTGGGATTGGAAAAAATATCCAAAACCGAATGGCCTTTGAGAAATTCAATGAAGGCCTTAAGGTTTTTGCCGTAACTCACTTTTTCTTCCCACAACGCATTCGTATCCTTTTCTTCCCGCACCGGATTTATAAAAGGATCCACGAACTCACGCAGGTAAATCAAACGAAGGTCTTCGGCCGTGCGGCTGGTTCTGGAACACAAGGCCCCGATAAGCTCGGGCGCTAAAATAAGCGGAACATAAACCGATTTATCAAGATTGGTGAAAAAAGGAGAAAGAAGCAAGCGTTCTTCTGCCGAATATTCATCGGCCTGAAATAAGGGCGCGAATTTTTCAATTGGATATTTATCATTCATAAGACCCTTTGCAAAATAAGACTATTATTCATTATTGTCTGAGCTTGTCGAAGACATACCTTGATTTTAAGCCAAAATTTTACCCTTCGACAGGCTCAGGGAATAAAATTTTGGGAATAAACCTTATTTTGCAAAAGGTCTATACTGGTTCTGAAACAAAAAGGGCTTAAAGACCTTTTACTTAACTCTTCAAAATTAGTTTGGCCACTTTCTTCCAAATTTCTTCATGAACCGTTTCAATCGGCTTGGTTGCGTCAACCATAAACCATTTTCTCGGACTTTGGCGAACCTGTTTTAAAAATCCTTGCCGTATTTTTTTATGAAAATCAATCCGCTCTTCTTCAAAACGGGTTTTTTGTCCCTTAATGCGGCGAAGTCCTTTTGCTGGATCCAAATCAAGAAGAATGTATAAATCCGGCTCAAGGCCTTGGCGGGCAATAGCATCCACCCGCTTCATTTCTGAAAGATATTTTGCTTCAAGACCGCGGGCGTATCCCTGATAAGCAAAGGTTGAAGGCGAAAACCTGTCGCATACTATATCGCTTCCCTTTTCTAACGCCGGTTTCAAAATCAATGATACGTGCTGAGCCCTATCCGCTTCAAAAAGCAAAAATTCGGCCATAGAATCCAGGGGCTCGGTATCTTTATCCAAAAGAATGGAACGAATTTGAAACCCCTTAAGCGTTGCCCCGGGCTCATCCGTATACATAACCATCCTGCCGGCTCTTTTCATGCTGGTATATAAAAGACGGGTCTGGGTGGTTTTTCCCGAACCCTCTCCGCCTTCAAAAACTATGAATAATGGTTTTTGTTTTAACCAGCTCATTGTTATCCATTATAGTATCAATTCCCCAAAAATTAAAAACACCTGTTGTGCACAGGTGATAAATTATTATAATGCGAGCAAATTACGATTTTGCTTCAGATACTCCAAAACCGCCCGGCTCCAGTTATCAACGGCTGGAGACACTCCATCGAACTCGTCCAAAGTCAAAAATTTTGCTTCGGTTATTTCTTCAAAGGCCTTAATTCGTAAATTCATCTTGCTTCCATAAAGGAGAAAAATAAAGGCCAGATGGCAAGCAGAAACCGGCCGCGATGTATCATGAATGACTCCAATCGGCCAGACAAAAGGTGAACCCTCATATCTGATTTCTTCATTCCATTCACGCTCAAACCATTGCAGCAAACTGCCATAATCAACATAATCGCTTTGCCGAAGATGTCCGGCAATTCCCACAAATCTTTCGCCGACCAAACGCTTTTCCGAAGAACCTCCGGCTTTAACATAAGAAAAAATATGCTTTTGGGCAACGAATATGCCGAAAGGAATAATCTGCTGCCATTGCGGGTCGTCTTCCACATCCCAGCGAGGCAAGAAAGTATGCTTCTGCCTTACAATATCTAGAAGTTTCATAAAATTTCTGTCATTTAACCCCTGCCATTCCCCATGCTTGAAAATATCATCTTTATGCACAACCATTACATTTTCCTTGGGCCCGCTAAGCTTTTCCTGCTCGCTCATTTTTTAAACCTTTTTTGGCAATCAAAGACCTGTTTAAAATAGTAGATAAGCTATAATCTAAAGTCAAACAACAAAACAGGCCGTCCGGGCCTGTTTCGTATTTATAAAATATCTTTTTTTATTTGACCTCTATTCCCATGCTTCGGGCAGTACCGGCAATTATTTTTTCGGCGGCCTCAACTGATTCGGCATTCAAATCAACCATTTTTTTCTCGGCAATTTTGCGAATGTCTTCTTTAGTCACTTTGCCTACTTTGTTTTTATTGGGAGCGCCGGAGCCCTTTTCAATTCCGGCGGCTTTTCGCAATAAATCAGAGGCAGGAGGAGTTTTTAATTTAAAATCAAAAGAGCGGTCTTCATAAATCGTAATTTCAACCGGAACAATATCTCCTTTCATATTCTGGGTTGCCTGATTATATTTATTGACAAAATCGCCGAGGTTTATTCCATGCGGCCCCAAAGCTGTTCCTACCGGAGGGGCAGGCGTTGCGGCTCCGGCAGGCAATTGAAGTTTTAATATTGTTTTAATTGGCTTTGCCATTGTTTCAAAAGTAGATGGTAGAGAGTAGATGCAGAAAAAACCACATTCTACACTTCACACTCAACGTTCTACAGTTTTTTAATCTGTAGCGAGTCCAGTTCTACCGGCGTATTTCTCCCGAACATATTAACCAATACCTTAACCTTTCCCCGCTCTTCGTCAATACTTGAAACCTTACCGTCAAAATCCTTAAATGGACCGTCGGTAATTTTTATCGGATCCCCGATACCGACCTCAATCTTAAATTTCGGCTCATCCACTCCCATTCTTTTCTGCAAAATATCCATTTCTTCCGGCGACAAAGGTGTCGGGGTGGTACCCGAGCCGACAAAACCGGTAACACGGGGGGTATTTCGCACCACATACCAGGAATCATCGGTAACAATCATTTCAACCAAAACATAGCCGGGATAAATTTTTTCCTCGACTATTTTTCGTTTTCCATGCTTTATTTTAATTTTTTTCTCGGTGGGGACAAGTACGCTGAAAATCTTATCTTCCATTCCCAAGGACTCAATGCGCTGTTTCAGGTTTCTCGCAACAGCGTCCTCATATCCGGAATAGGTGTGAACCGCGTACCAATTCCTGCCGAATTCTCCTGTTTGCTTTGGCATGCAAAATTTATCTAAAAATTCCAGTTGTGAAATATAATATTTTCAACAACGAAGAATTTTTAGCAATAAATTTTAGCGCCCGGCTCTAATTCTAAATAATCCTTTGACAGATTTCAGTTGCAAGCCGCCAGGTGATACTGCGTTTTAATCTCTTGCCTATTGACAAACTAAATTCAGAATTAGGGCTGGGTATACTAATAAATAATTACTTCTTTTGTCTTTTAATTCTCTCTCCTCTCCTTATGACCTCCAAATTTCTATCAACCAAGTATCGAAAAAGAACCAGCATTTCTTTTTTAGTTTTGAAAAAATTTCTTTTCATCTTAGATTGCATATCCTGAAGCAACTCCTGCTGGACCGCAACTGAAAGCGTTTTAAAATCATCAACCAATTCTTTCCATCCCGTTTCTTCCGGGCTTTTTTCATCTTCCCGTTCCTCGCCGATATCAGTAAACCAATTGGGAATATTTTCAACCGCCAAAAAATCTTTACGATATGCCCCCTTCTTTTCCTTGGTTCGCCTTACTTCATCAGAAATTTCTTCCGGCCCGGGCAGGCCGCCGTCGCGATAACCGAATTCTTTTTCTGACATATTATTAATCCCCAAACAATCACAAATTAATTTTCGCAAATATTCGCAAAAAAAATTAGCGATTGATTAGCAATATTTACAAAATAAACGTATTCAAAATAAACTGAAAAACATAATCAAGCCCGCCTAAAAAAGCGGCCACTCCGATGGAAATGCCAATAACGGCGATGGTGTAATTTACCGCCTGGGGACGCGTCGGCCAGGTAACTTTTTTCATCTCAACCTGAACTTCTTGAAAAAATGTTAATACTTTAGTGAACAAGAATTATGAATTATAAATTATGAATTATCCTATTCAGCCATTCATCATTTATAATTCGGCATTAAAAAGGCCACTTTTAAAAGGCCCGCGGGCCCTTATTAATCTCTACTATAATTATACTCATAATAAAACCCATGTCAAATATCCAAATTCTTCACTGCCTTGGCATGTGTTTGTATAAACTTCTTTCTCGGCAAAACCTCGTCCCCCATCAAAATGTCAAAAATCCTGTCAGCTTCGGCCGCGTCACCAATGGCAATGCGTTTTAAAGTGCGTGCTTCCGGATCCATAGTTGTTTCCCAAAGTTGAATGGCATTCATCTCGCCCAAACCCTTATAGCGCTGAATTTCAATTCCTTTTATTTTGCCTTCTTGCTCCTCACCCGTTTCTTCTAAGGTTTCCGTTTTTTCTTCTTCTTTTAACTTCTTGGCATCAGCTTTAACTTTTGCTTGTCCTCCGGATCCTTGACGAAGGAGGACTTTCTGGCTCTTAATTTTTTGAAATTCTAATACAACAGCATCTTTTTCAGAATCACCATAAGCATATTTTATTTCTTTACCCATCTGAATTCTATACAAAGGCGGAGTGGCAATATAAAGATACCCCCGCTCTATTAACGGAAGGAAATATCGATAAAAAAGTGTTAAAAGCAAGGTACGGATATGCGCCCCGTCAACGTCGGCATCCGTGGCAATAATAATCCTATGATAACGAAGGCGCTTTTCGTCAAATTCATCTCCAATGGCCGCGCCCAAAGCAATAATCAAAGACCTTATTTCCTTGGAAGCAAGCATTTTATCAAGCCGCGCTTTTTCCACATTCAAAATTTTTCCGCGAAGAGGCAGAATGGCCTGAAATTTCCTGTCGCGGCCCTGCCTGGCCGAGCCACCCGCCGAATCCCCTTCCACTATAAATAATTCCGATTCAGCGGGGTCGCGCGTTTGGCAATCAGCCAATTTTCCGGGAAGCATCAAACCCTCAAAAGCGCCTTTTCGCAAAACCGTGTCTCTCGCGGCCTTGGCTGCTTTACGCGCCTTTTGAGCCAACAACGCCTTCCCTATAATTTCTTGGGCATCTCTGGAATATTTTTCCAGCCATTCTTTTATTCCCTCCCCGGCCGCCGTTTCCACGGCGGTTCTCGCTTCGGGATTTCCCAATTTAGCCTTGGTCTGGCCTTCAAACTGAAGCTCCTTATTTCTTATTTTTACAGAAATTACCGCAGTAATTCCTTCCCGGGCATCATCTCCCACAAGCCCTTCTTCTTCCTTTTTAAGGTATTCATTTTTTCTCGCATAATCGTTTAATGCCCGGGTCAAAGCCGTTCTGAAGCCGGTCAGATGCATTCCGCCCTCGGCCGTATGAATATTATTGGCAAATGAAATTTCTTTAGCCTGAATATCATCGGTATATTGAAAAGCTATTTCCACGAAAATTTTGTGAGAATCCACATCAACTTCTTTTGCCAGATAAAAAATATTTTCATGTTTAGGGTTTTCATTGCGATTCAAATATTTTATATAAGAAATAATTCCGCCTTCAAAATAAAACGAGTAAGATTGCCTTAACAATAAGCCGTCTTTCGCTTTTTCAATCTTGCGTTCGTCAATTACAGAAACGTTTATGCCTTTGGTAAGATAGGCCTGTTGGCGGATATGGTCCAAAATGCGCTGCCAATCAAATGAAATTTTTTCGAAAATTTCCGGGTCCGGCTCAAAAGTTACGGCTGTTCCGGAACCGCCGCATTTTCCAGTTTTTTTTACGGAGTGTTTGGGTTTCCCTCTGGAATATTCCTGAGCATATTGGAAACCATCGCGGCATACCTCGGCTTTCATCCAGCTTGACAAAGCATTAACAACCGAAACACCAACCCCATGAAGCCCTCCGGAAACCTTGTATGACTCGCCGCCGAATTTCGCTCCGGCATGAAGCGTGCACATAACCGTTTCCAGCGCGGACTTTTTTGTCTGTTTATGGGTCTCTACGGGAATTCCGCGACCGTTATCAACAACCATTACGCGATTCTGGGGCAACAGGGTTATAGCGATATTTTTAGCGTATCCGGCCATTGCTTCATCCATAGAATTATCAAAAACCTCCCATATCAGATGGTGCAGACCGTCAACACCGGTTGAGCCGATATACATTCCAGGGCGTTTTCTCACCGGGTCAAGCCCTTCCAAAACGTAAATATCTTTGGCGGTATAACTATCGCCGTCAACAACTTTTTTCTTATCCACAGCGATATTTTTATTTAATTTTTTTAGCGATTTTTTGGGCATAAATACATTCTTATAAGCAATGAAAAACCGCATAATTACGCGGTTTTTCATTTGTTTTCATAATCAAGGATTCTTTTTTAATTATAGCAAAAAGGCAAACACATTTCAATCAAAAAAAGAATTAAAAAACAAAAAGATAAGGGGTCAACAATGAGAAATACTAAATTTTTGAATTTTTCTTGCTGGTCATGAGTTTGCATGCCCTGAGTTTATCGAAGGGGTCGAACGACGAAAACGGAACACAATCCTATGGTTCGGACTACTACGCCAGTCATCAGATCTGGACACAACGCCATCTCGCCACATACCGTCGAAGGAGCGTGCCAGCAAGAATACGCACTGTTCGCCATGGGCGTTTATTTGCTTCATGCCGATTTCCACCCATTCGTTAATCTTGTTCCTCGGCTGATTTTGATGTTTGAGATAATAATGAGGTCCGACATCGGATGGACATAGTTCCAAACCAAGTTCTTCTGCCCGCTGGTAGATCTTATTGTTGTTAACGTCTGTCGTAAATCCAAGGTCGGCGACGGTTAGGCGGATGAGAGTTGCGCTTTCGATATTTTTACTTGCAACAAAGTCGCGACTTCGAAACATATCTTTAGCGAAATCGGTTATGATGCCGGCTTGTTCCAGCTCGTTTAATAATTGTTCAGCGGTCTTGCCACCGATTTCTATATTTTCCTTGCGGATTTTATTTTTTGGAAAGGAAGTGTAAATATGTTCAAGATTCTCCGGCAACTTTTGGAATATGCCTGGCTCGAGCTTGCCAACATATGCTTTGGTGTTTTCATTGATACCGTCCGGAGTGTACGTGATTTGTTCTGGAGTACATTCAAAAACAACTGGCATATCTTCTTTTATATTTCTTTGCGCTCGCAACTCTGCTATACGCGGATCAGGATGAAAACCGAAGCCCTCGATGAACGTATTGATTTCGTAGAGAAAAAGGAGATCAGCTTTCGTTAATTTTTCACCAGTCTTAGTTTTTTGTTCAATTACCGTAAGTGTTTTCATGTCGAGTGTTTTCTTCTCGTATACTTTGCCGTCGGGAAATTCTTTGAGCTTGGCTTCAACTACGGGCGTGATATACGGATCCATATTCTGTTCTTTATCAGCAACACCCCTAATCTCTGCAATCCGGTCTTCTTTCATACGAATGGCAGCTCTCGGGATGGTTGGTTTGCCGTCTTTGTCTAATGAGTAGTAGACGTAAAAATCGCCGTTTTCGAGTTGCGCTTTGGCGGTTGATTCTCCGGCCGTGCACCAATTGGTGCCATGGCCCTGAAGGGATTTCACAAGCGGCATGTGATCCTGTCTTTTTAGATATTTCACCCATTTCCCGCGAGTATCAGCGAGCGCTTCCTTAGATGCGGGAGTTACTTTTTCAATCGCCCAAGTGTAAAGCTTGGCAAAGTTTTCGCCTTGCAGAAGTTTCTCAAATTTGTCTTTGTCTTCGGCTTCAATTACGACAAGGCCGGGTTTTTCTCCTTTGTATTTTTTCTCAATCGCATCAAGCACATACGCCAACGCTTCGCGATTGAGGTCTGGGAATGGTTTAGTTGTTCCTTTAGAGCGTTTTGTGAATTGTTTTTTATCCTTATCAAACTCGCCCATACTAAGAACGCTTCTTATGGCATAGTACTTAAGCCAGTCTGGATATGTCGCGTCCGGTGAGGCGAGATAGTCAACCCAGTTATCAAGAGTGCTTCTTTGATCGGAAACGATTACTTCGGCAAACCGATCGCGCATATCTCGCGTGATTTCAATATCGCCATGACCCTGCTCGCGGGCAAGGCGGCGTTGATTTTCAAAATAACCCTCGGGAATTTCCTCCGGCTTGATGACGAATTTATCGTAAAGGGAGTGTTTTAGCATTTCTAAATTCCGTTCGCATCTATCGAAGTTCGGATGCCCCCCTAATTCCTTGGGGTTGATGATATTTTGCAAGCGATCAAGGTAGTTTTGGATGCGTGTCTCCGGGTTTTGTGGAACCTTTTCGCCTGTGCGAACTTCCGTCCGTTTTGCGGCTTGCTCCACCTCCGGACTTTTATGCAGGCCGTATTTTTCTTTGAGGAAGCCATTTTCCATGATACAATTATATCGGAAAAGTCAAGAAAAATCAACGCGGCGCATTGCGAGGCCAAATATTTTTACTGTGGTAAAAATAGCCATATATTGTAGAATTTAAGTAATGAAGAGTCATGATTTAAAACGGCGCTTTTTTGAATTTTTTGAAAGACGGGAACATATTTTTGTTCCATCGGCTCCTCTTATTTTTGATAACCAAAAAAAACTTTTAACTTCTTCCGGCATTGAATATTTTGAAAAATATTTCAAGTCAGAAATCAATCCCCTGGACGACCCTGAACCGCGCCTAAATAAGCCGCTAGGGGCGCCCAACGCGGTTTCTTCCCAATACTGTTTTCGTCCGGAAGACGCCGAAAATGTCGGCGATAATTCGCATCTTACTTTTTTTGAAATGCTCACGGCCTTAACTTTTGGCGGATACAAAAAACAAACCGCCATAAAAATAACAAGCGATTTTTTCAAAAATCTGAATATTTTCATAGATTACGTGACGATTTTTAGCGGAGGTTCCGGTTTTTCTTTGGATAAAGATTCAGAATATATATGGAAAGAACTCGGGGCAACTTATATCCAGCGGCTCGGCCTGAAAGAAAATTTTTGGGGGCCGGCCGGCGACGAAGGAATTTGCGGCTCTACCTCCGAAATTTATATAAAAGATATTGGCGTCTGGAACGTTGTGTTTGTTGATTATTATTTTCCGGATACGCACAAAAAACTTATTTCCGGAAAAAATATTAGAAAAATTGAACGTCTTGATGTTCAAGGCATTGCGAGCGTTACCGGCCTCGAAAGATTAACCGCCGTTGCCAATGGAAAATCAAATGTTTTTGAAACCGATATTTTTGATGGCCTATTTTTGCCGCTTCAAAATACCGCTTTAACGGAACGGCAAAAAAGAATCGCGGTAGACCATCTTCGCGCCGTTTGTTTTCTGGCCAACGAAATTCCGGCTGGCGAATCGGAACAATTGCTTAAAATCGGCATCCGGAATTTATTAAGAAGATTATTCGTATACGAAAGATTGATAAAAATTACAGAAGGTCTGTTTGAAGAAATTATTGAAAAAATGGTTAAACTTTATAACAGCGATTTTAAAAATCCGGCGGACTCAATCAGGATTATAAATGATATAATAAAAAAAGAGCGCCTTGGTTTCACGGAAATGATGGCTAAGGGGCTGAAAGAGCTGTTAAAAAAGAAATCCGAAAATTCATTGATTGATGCTCCGATTGCCTTTTACTTTTATGAAAAGTTTGGTTTGCCGTTTGAATCTATCAAAGAGTTCAGCGGTGTTGGCGCAAAAAATTTAACGCGGGAAGATTTTGAAAACGAGCTTAAGAAACATCAAATTGTTTCGGGTAAATTAGAAGAGAAATCTGGAATTGGCTCGCGAATTAAGGAGTTGTGGAGTAAAATACCATAATATGATGAAACATGAAACATGGAACATGTAATATAAAACATGATTCATGATTCATGATTCATGATTCATGAAGAAGGGTTTCACCATAATTGAATCCATCGTCGCTCTTACCATTATTATTGCCGCCGTTATCGGTCCGTTTATGCTTATATCCCGGGGCATTCTTTCCTCCAAATCCGCGAAAAATCGTCTGGTCGCCGCCAACTTGGCGCAGGAAGGAATTGAAATGATTCGTTATTTCCGGGATTCCAATGTTCTTGCGTCTTGCGTAGGACCTGACGGAGCTGACTTCGATGAAAACCCTGATCCTGATTGGAGGGCAATTACCGATACTTCTTCTAACTGCACAACCCTTGCCAACGGAAATTGGGAAGTTGACGCAACTTATGATTTAACTGACGCTGAACCAAGACTTATTGCTTTCGGCGCCTCCGGTCGTTTTTTGAATTTCTGCCAAACTCCGCCAACAGCCACTTATCCCAACTACGGATTATACGCCTACAGCTGCCTTGCCGACCCTAATCCGCAAGTTACTACTTTTAAAAGGAAAATAACTATTTCTGACCCTGGTCCTGAAACCGTCTGTATTGACCCTCCCGGTCCCGCGCCTTGTTCCGGCACAAGCACCACTATTCCCGCTTCGGACCGTATAAAAGTAGATGTTACCATACTTTGGCAGGACGGCTCGATTTCGCGCACGCTCGTGCAAACGGAGATATTATATAATTGGAGATAAACTTTATACTTGGAACATAAAACATTGAACAAGTAGTTAATGATTTATGGTTCATGATTAATGATTCATGAAACGCGGAGTATCACTTCTTGAAACAACCGTAGCTTTGGGAATTTTTGCTTTCGTGGCGATGGTAACCGCCAATATTTTAGTTGCCGCCAAAAACGCCCAATATAAAGCCGCGGCCATTCAAAATGTCGTGGATAACGTCAGATTCGGGATTGAATCCATTACCAAAGAAATAAGAACCGGAACCGGTTTTTTGCTTGAGGCCTGCAACGGACAAAGCAATACCCAAATTAATTTTCGCGACCAGTTCAATAACGCGATAGGATATGCTTTTTATGACCCGCCCGACCCCGATGGTCCGAGCGGACCCGACCCCGATTTACCAGGCGGAATTTATAAAATAAACAATTGGACAACTGACCCCGATTGCGCCAACGGCACTCCGGTAACCGCGCCGGAAGTTATTGTTGAAACGTTAATCATAAGGGTTACCGGAACTGACTCTGCCGGCGATGACGGCCAGCCCCGCTTAACCATTTCTTTCAAAGCCAAGGCCTTTGACCCCAAGCTCCGGCTTTACACCACGATGAATTTGCAGACAACGGTAACGCAGAGAGTGAGAGATGTCAACCTTTAAAATTCCTTTAAAATTCCAAATTCAAAATCTCAAATCCTAAATAATATCAAAAATCAAGTGACCAAATGCCGAAACTAATTTGAATTTTGAAATTTGAATTTATTTGAGATTTAGATATTGGGATTTTGGATTTAAAAACAATATGAAAGCGCGGCAGAAAAAATTAAAAAAAGAACGAGGTATAAGTCTTCTCCTTACCGTCTTTTTGCTCTCTTTAATGCTCTCAATTTCCCTCGGAATATTTGATATTATTTACAGCGAACTTATGCTTTCCGGCGACATACGAGCATCGTTTTTCGCGCTTTACGCGGCTGACGAAATAGTTGAAAAAACGGTTTATCTTGACAGAGTTTCCCGTGCCATTTGTCAGAATCTTTCAAACGATTGCTGGACCACCCCGCTAATAACCGCCTCCAACAACGCCTGCAATTCGGTAAAAGTGTCAAAAAAAACCGGAACCGGCTACACTGAAATTCTAGGAGTAGGACAATATCCGGGAGGATCGCCCTGTGACACAACTTCCTCATTTCTTTCCAAGCGCTCGTTCTTTTTTAAGTATCCCATGCTTGAAGCAGAGAACTTGGCGGGCTGGTGGAGATTTGACAATGAATCAAGCCAAACGGTTTTTGACTGGACGGCCAACGATAATGACGGCGTTTTGGGTCTTTCCACAAGCGTTGAAACAGAAGACCCAATAAGACAAAATACGATTCCGCTGGTAGTATTCGGCGGAGCACTGCAGTATTTTGACACGGAAAATGACCGCGTAACGTTTCCAAATTCATCAAGCATAAATCTCAACTGGCCGATTTCCATAACCTCCTGGGTTTGTAATAAAAGCGCTGTCAACGGATACAAAACTATTTTAAAAAAAGGAGCGGGGGCTACCGAAGAAACATACGGTTTTTATCTGTTCCAGCCGGTAACCGGAAATTTTAACTTGCGTTTTAAATTTAAAGATTCGGCCGGAACGGAATTCACGACTGATTCCGCCGCGGTCGGAGCAACCACCCTCAACAGGTGGACGCATGCCGCGGTTACTTACGACGGGTCGCAGGTAAGATTTTATATAAACGGCATTATTTTAGGCTCTCCTATCCCCCGCGGAGAAAGTCTGACTCAGGGCAATGAACCGCTGCGACTCGGATTAAATATTGATAATTTAGCCCAGAATTTCCAGGGAATTATGGATGAAATAAAAATTTTTTCAAAAACCCTTCAGGATAATGAAGTTTTAAAGGAATATAACTATAAAAAGCCGACCGGAGACCCGGGAGATCCGGCGTGGCAGTGTTAAGTGCTTGGCCCGCAATTTTAAGTCCTGAGCTTATCAAAGGACGAAAAAATTGCGGCTGCCCAACCTTAACCCGGCTCTAATTCTTAAGTTATAATTCTGCGCTTATAAAAAGTAAGCCGCGGGCGATACCGCGATTTAACTTATGGCATAGCGGTAAACTATTTTCGGAATTAGGGCCGGGTAACCGAATAAGGATATTGCGCCTTCACTGGTTAGTAAAAACACACTCATTTTTAATTTTGTAAACATGGATAAAAAAAGGGTTTTTGATCGCATAGAAAAACTAAAAAAAGAAATCAATTATCACCGCTATCTTTATCATGTCTTGGACAAACAGGAAATTTCCGACGCCGCTTTGGATTCCCTAAAAAACGAACTGATGAAACTCGAAAAACAGTTCCCCGAGTTTTTAACACCGGATTCGCCGACGCAAAGGGTCGGCGGCAATCCTTTGGAAAAATTCAGAAAAGTTGCGCATACGGTTCGCATGACTTCTTTAAATGACGCTTTTTCCGAAGAAGAACTTCATGAATGGGAAACCCGTATCAAAAAACTTGTTTCAGATTTCAAGTTTCATGTTTCAGAATTAGATTATTTTGCCGAAGCCAAGGGCGACGGTTTTGCCGTATCTCTCATTTATAAAAACGGCGTTTTTAAAACCGGCTCAATCCGGTTAGGAGTCCGGCAACACGCCAACTATGACAATAACAGCTTAAAGCAAAACGGCTTTCGCCTTATGCCCCTTGAATCAAGTAACATTTTATTTAAACTTCTAACGGGGTCAACCCGCGGAGACGGAATTACCGGCGAAGACGTTACGGAAAACTTAAAAACAGTGGAATCAATCCCGCTGAGCATACAAAAAAATATCGTAGAATTATCCAAAAAACACAAGGAAATAAAAATTATTCTTGAAAAATATCCGCGCGTTAAGCAATTCCTCTCATCAATCCATAAAATTACTGAAATTGAAGTAAGAGGCGAAGTTTATATGCCCAAAGACGCGTTTAACGCGGCAAACAAGGAACAGAAAAAGAAAGGGTTGCCGGTTTTTGCCAATCCCCGAAATATCGCCGCGGGCTCCATAAGACAGCTTAATCCAAAAATTACCGCGTCAAGAAACCTTGAATTCTTTGCCTGGGATTTGGTTACGAATCTCGGCCAAGAAACCCACGAGGAAGAACATTTAATTATGAGAATACTTGGTTTCCCTACAGTACCGCTTACGAAACATTGTAAAAACACGAACGAAATTATTGAATTTTGGAAAGAGGTCGGAAGAAAAAGGGAAAAACTTCCCTTTTTAATTGATGGCGTAGTGATACAGATAAATAACGGAAAAATTTTTGAAAAATTAGGAATTGTGGGAAAAGCTCCGAGAGGCGCTATCGCTTTCAAATTTCCTGCCGAGGAAACGACAACCATTGTTAAGAATATAATCGTTCAGGTCGGAAGAACCGGAGTTTTAACTCCGGTGGCAACATTAAAACCGGTAAGAATAGGCGGAGTAACCGTTACTCATGCCACTCTTCATAACATAGATGAAATTCGCCGACTTGATGTGAGAACCGGCGATACGGTCATAGTCGAACGGGCCGGAGACGTGATTCCCGCGGTTACCGGAGTTTTGCGGCGTCTGCGCCCAAAAAACGCGAAAGAATTTCATATGCCGCTTCATTGCCCCGTATGCAACTCGCCGGTAAAAAAAATAGAAAGCGCTGACAAGAAACAGGAATTTAGCGTTGCCTATTACTGCTCCAATAAAAATTGCGGCGCGGTAGAGCGCGAAAAACTTTATCATTTTATTTCCAAAAAAGCTTTTGATATACAGGGTCTCGGCCCGAAAATAATTGACGCGCTGATTGAATCGGGACTGATTAAAAACGCGGCTGATATTTTTACTCTGAAAAAAGAAGAACTGGAGCCGCTGGAGCGTTTTGCCGAAAAATCCGCCTCTAAGTTAATCGCGTCCATAAATCAAAAAAGGACGATTGAATTAAACCGTTTTATTTATTCTCTCGGAATTCATCATGTCGGAGAAGAAACGGCAATTGACCTTGCCAAAAATTTCGGTTCAATTAATGCTTTAAATTTGGCCTCACCGGAAAAACTGGAAAAAATCCGAGACATAGGCGGTGTCGTTGCCAAAAGCATTTATAACTGGTTCCGGGACAAAAAAAATCGGGAACTTTTAAACAGGTTTAAAAAAGCTGGCTTAAAAATTAAAATTGAATCCCAAAAACCAAAAAAACACAAGTTTAAAGATAAAACGTTTGTTCTGACCGGGGAATTAGAATCGTTCACGCGAGACGAAGCCAAAGGAAAAATCCGCAATTTGGGCGGAGAAATATCTGAAAGTGTAAACAAAAAAACTGATTATGTCGTTGCTGGTGAAAATCCGGGTTTAAAATATAATAAGGCCATGAAATTTGGAGTAAAAATATTGAGTGAGGAAGAATTTTTAAATATTATTAAATGAAGCCATAAATAGTAAACAAATTCAGCATATTGAAATCCCAAATTCAAAATTTCAAATCCCGAATGACCAAATGTTGAAACTATTTTGAATTTTAAAATTTGAATTTATTCGGGATTTGGGTATTAGGATTTTGGATTTTTTGAGATTATGAATCCAAATTTTGGAATTTAAAGAATTGATTTTTGTATTAAGGTAATTTATCATTAAAACTATATGCCCCAAGAAAACGAAACAAAGAAAATAATCTTGGTTGTTGACAACGACCCGGTGCTTCTGACTCTTTATAAAAAACTCTTTAATAACAAAGGGATGGAGGTTTTGCTTGCCAAGGATGGAAAAGAAGACCCTGAGCTTATTCAACAGGAAAAACCCGGATTTTGTGATTCTTGATATACGCATGCCGAAACTTGACGGCTTAGATGTTTTAAAAATAATGAGGAACAAGGAGAGTTTAAAAAAATTCCGGTAATGATGCTTACGAATTACGGCCGCGAAGAATATCGCGAAGCCACCGAAAAACTTAATATCGTGGATTTTTTGGTAAAACCAATATTGACCCTTCGGAACTGATAAAAAGGGTTTCTGAATATCTCCAAAATCACTAATCAATTGCGAATTATTTCGCGAATATTCGCGAATAAAATTAGTGAATGATTGGAGACAAAAACAATGGCTATTTCAAAAAAAGACGTTCAGCATATTTCCAAACTTGCCCGCATAGATTTAACTCCGGCAGAGGAAGAGAAAAACGAAAAAGACCTTTCGGCGGTTTTGAATTTTGTGACGAAATTAAATGAAGTGAATACGGAAAATGTCGCGCCGCTTACCGGCGGAACAGATTTAATAAATTGCATGAGGAAAGATGAAATTATTGAAAATGCTTTTAACCATGAAGAAAAATTGTCAAAAGTGGCTCAGCTCGTAAAAGCCGCGCCGGAGCATAAAGAGGGATTTGTGAAAGTGAAGTCAGTATTTAATTAGCGACTCCAATATACGAATTACACTCGAATGACTCTAATAACTTATTCGAGTCATTCGTGTGCAAAATTCGAGTCGTTAGAGTCGCCTTATGAGAATGGAGCTTTGCGAATTAACAATTAAACAAGTTCAGGATGGTTTACGGAGCAAAAAATTTTCCATAGCAGAGCTTGTTTCTGATTGCCTGAAAGCGATTGATAAAAATAAAGAACTGAATGCCTATCTCGAGGTCTATGGGGAAGACGCGCTTAATGAAGCAAAACGGCTGGATGGAGCAACGTCCGATTTTAACGAATTGCCCCCTCTTTGGGGCATTCCTTTTGCTGTTAAAGACAATATTTTTATTGAGGGAAAACGTGTCTCGGCCGCGTCAAAAATTTTGGAAAACTACGAAGCGTCCTATGACGCGACTGCTATTGCCCGTATGAAAAAAACAGGTGCGATTTTTTTGGGCAGAACCAATATGGATGAATTTGCCATGGGTTCTTCAACCGAAAATTCCGCATTTAAACCGACTAAAAATCCCCATGACCCATCTTGCGTTCCGGGCGGCTCTTCCGGCGGTTCTGCCGCGGCTGTTGCGGCAAACATGTGTATTTCCGCCCTTGGGTCTGATACCGGTGGCTCCATCCGTCAGCCCGCCTCTTTTTGCGGAGTTGTGGGCCTAAAACCGACTTATGGCATGGTTTCGCGTTCTGGTCTTATAGCAATGGCTTCTTCGCTTGACCAAATCGGTCCTTTAACCAAAACAGCTGAAGACGCCAAAATTGTTTTTGATGTGATTAAGGGAAAAGACCCGTTAGATTCGACAACTGTCGAATCAAATCCCAAATCCCAAATCCCAAATCTTAAATTCAAAATCGGACTGCCTAAAGAGTATTTTGGTCAGGGCCTTGATTCTGATGTAGAAAAAATTGTACGTGATGCGATAAAAAAACTTCAGGACTTGGGCCATGAAATAAAGGAAATATCTTTGCCTATATCTGAATATGCTTTAGCCGCATACTATATAATTATGCCGGCGGAAGTATCGGCTAATCTCGCGCGGTTTGATGGAATCCGGTATGGATTAGTGACAAGCGACAAGAGACAAGAAACAAGTTTATACGATATCTACGCTAAAACGCGGGCCGAGGGTTTTGGAGATGAAGTAAAAAGACGGATAATGCTCGGAACATATACGCTTTCCGCCGGTTATTATGACGCTTATTATCTTAAGGCCCAGAAAGTCAGGCGGTTAATTAAAGAAGATTTTGAAAAAGCGTTTAAAGAAGTTGATATCATTGCCGGGCCGACCTCTCCGACCCCCGCGTTTAAATTCGGAGAAAGAACTGATGACCCGTTAAAAATGTATTTGGCCGATATTTACACGGTTGCCGTCAATTTAGCGGGCTTGCCCGGCCTTTCCATGAATGCCGGATGGGTTTACCCCGAGCATGGCCGAGGGGTTGAGCAAGAAGGTAAAAAATTGCCGGTCGGAATCCAGTTTATCGCCCCGTGGTTTCAGGAGGATAGAGTTTTTAATATAGCCGCGCAATTGGAAAAAATTTTATGAGATTTCCAACTCTGTTTTTCGGCATTCAAAATATTCATAAAAATTAATAGAAACTTGCTCATCCCTCGGCGTGCTCGGGACTCGCGAAATTAACTCCACCCTCTTTAATTCCTACTTCCTAAGTATTAGGGGGAGAAGAATGACGGAAGATTTAGTTTCTATGAGTTTCGTTTCGAACGAAGCAAGAAACAAGTTTCAATCAGTACCAATTCAATTATGGAACTTTATTTTAACTTTTTAGACTGGTTTTATTCTTCGGGCGGAGAAACCCTGATTTTTTGGATTAAAATTTTTGCCGGTTTTTTTTCCATAATATTTTTTGCCGCCATCGTTTATATAAATGTTCTATTTTTCCGTTTGCGCCGCCCTAAAAAAACCGCGCTTGAAGCGATAGAAGAAATAGTTGAAGAAAGTTTCGGAAAAATTCCGGATTCCATGAAAACTGATGTTTCCCAAAAATGGCAAAGCGTTTTGGACAAAGCCGCCTCTCCCAATCCATCCGACTGGAAACTCGCCGTAATTGAAGCCGACTCCATTACGGACGATTTACTGAAGCGTATCGGCCTTCAGGGAGAAACTATGGGAGAACGGCTGAAACAATTTGACCGCTCCAAACTTAATTCCATTGATGAATTGTGGGAAGCGCACAAAATCAGGAATTTAATAGCTCATGACCCCAACCGGCCTGTTTCTCGCCAAGAAATTGACAAGGCCATTGACGGCTACGAAAAATCTTTAGACGAACTTGATTTTATTGAGTGACAAAAGCCCGGATTGAGAAATTTAAAAACCGCGGGGTTAACCGCGGGATTTTTATTTTTACGGTAAACTCCAGACAATGGCCGTGGCGTTATCTTCCAATCCGCGAATTTCCGCCCACCGCACAATATCTTCCGCCGAAGCATTATTCATGGCGTGCTGTTTTATTTCTTCAAGAAGATGGGAAGTATGTTCGTGAGACGGGTCAAAAACCCCATCTGATGCAACCAGTACCCATTGCGGGTCGGAAATTGTATAGATATCGGGTTCGCGCGAAAGAATTTCGTTAAGATGCGCATTTCCCAGAGCCCTGCTAAGTTGAAGGCCGTTATTGCTTTCTCGGGTAAAAATATATCCGTCGCTATACACACCGCCCCGTTTTTCAACGGCCGCGCGTTCTTCGGGATTCGAACGAACATTGTGTTCAGGACTTGCATGGAGTTTTCCATGCTTATCAAATACTACAACAGGGGAATCTCCCAGAATCGCGATTGACGCCATAAAATGGCTTTCGAGAATGACGGCAACGGAAAGCGTTGAACCGGCTTGGAAGTTTGCGGTGCGAGAATTCAGTTCGCTCACGAGACGGCGAAGCTTTGGTTCCGTCTCGTCCGGGTTGATAATTTCAAATAGTTTACCGATTTCTTCCCGGCAAAACTCTGCCACCTCTTTACCATCATGGCCATCCATTACCGCAAGCATCCATCCATTAAGTTCCGCCGTTTCCATACGGGAAAAATAATAATAATCTTCCTGATAATCTCGTGAACCCCGCCTTTGAGCCCGGGTGATTGTGTTTTTCATGAGTATGTTCTCTTATGCCCATTGTTGCTGTTTAAGGGATAACATGGTTGCTAAAATCCGGGGATGGGTTTTAACTTTGAACGGTTTCTGCCAAACGATTCTTTTCTTACTTCAAGGAATTCGTCCCAGGGGTCAGGGGCATTGGGATCCTTGGGCCATTTCGGCCTTGATAATGGATTACGCACAATCAGTCTTGAAATAAACTTTTTCATTGGTTCGGGAGTATGCCGGGGCACTTCTTTTCTAAACAAATGCCCTACGTCCCCCGATAAAGCATATATCATCGTCATTCCCAAACTGTAAAAGTCGGATTCCGGAAGTATCGTTCCTCCGTCTATTACCTCGGGAGCCGAAAATAATTCGGTATAGCCCTTATTGCCCGACTTGGCTTTTGGTTTGATTTTGGCAAGACCGAAATCAACCAGAGACGCTAAATGTTTATCCGGTTCAATGATGATATTATGGGGCTTAAGATCGCCGTGCACAACACCCTGATAGTGAATATATCTAAGCGCGTTAAGAACTCTTTCCGTAATCCAGGCGACGTGTTCGGGGTCGAGTTCTTCATTTTTTTCGGAAACCTTTTCTATGATTTGGGCGAGAGTCGGTCCCGGAATATAACTCATAACCATGGCCAGTTTTTTATCCGGCATCCTTAAGATTCCCCGAATCGCCGGAATGGAGAAATGGCGCAGGTCCCACATAATTTTTGTCTCTTCTATGAGAATCGCTTCATCTAATTTATCCAGATTATGGCAGTGTTTGATGCAAACGGGCTCTCCTACGGCAATGTGTTCTGCTTTATAGGTTTTTCCAAAACCGCCTTCGGCAATCTTTGCCAAAATGCGATATTCACCGACAACCTTTCCGCTCATATCTCTAAAATTATTTTCCAGCCGAGCCCGCGCTTTGGGGTCGGTAAGAATTTCCAGCGCTGAACTTACATCTTTAAAACGATTAACATCTCCTCCTCTATCAGGATGGTATTTTACCATTAATGCCTTGGCCGCAGCTCGCATTACTTCTTCCGAAGCATTGGGGCTTACTTCCAAAACCTCATAAAGATTTCCAATGGTTTCCAAGCGCGCCATAAATCCTCCTGATTTTTAACGAACTATCATTTGTTATATAATATACGATAATTTTTAATTGTCAAGCCGCAGGCCTTGCCCCGTTAGAGGTTCGAAATTAGACATTAGTTTAAATTAGACCTACAGCGAATGCGGCTTACGTCTTACACTAAAGCAGGTAAGGAGACAATTTTAAACCTCTAACGGGGCTTGACATTATTTTGGTAATAGAGTACTAATAATTATACAGTTAGACCTTTAAAAACAAGGAAAAAAAACCATGTCTGAAGCAGGCGATTATAGTCCGGGTGTATGGTCGGGTCATGATTTTGACAGTGCCCGCCGGAGTTATCGGAGTTATGCGGCAGGCAGTTACAGCAAGGCGGTAAGCAAGGGTGTTAAGGCAAAAGATCTTGTTCCCAAAAAACTTTCTACCGAAAGCACCAATCCTTTGGTAATTATTACCGACCAAACAGGTTCAATGGGAGAGTGGCCGGCAACTATGTTTTCTAAACTTCCGTATCTGGAACATGAAGCCAAGACAGAATATATGGGAAAGGACGTAGAAATTAGTTGGGGCGCTATCGGAGACGCGCATAATGGCGAGGATTATCCGCTGCAGGTTCGCCCATTTGCCAAGGGCACTGATCTTGCCGTAAGACTAAAGGAGCTTGTCATTGAGGGTCAGGGCGGAGGAACAACCCAGGAAAGTTATGAACTTGCCGCTCTTTATTACGCGAGAAACGTGAATATGCCTAATGCCATAAGACCGCTTTTAATTTTTATCGGCGACGAATCTCCGTATAATTATGTAGACCCTAACCAAGCCGAAACATTGGCACATATTAATACCAAACAAAAAATCAAGACAGACCAAGTTTTTGAAGAACTAAAACAGCATTATTCCGTTTACTTTGTTCAGAAACCATACGGCGATGATCATCTTAGCGATGGCCCGCTGACAGGAACCACTAAGAGAGTTCATGAAGATTGGGCTGACTTGGTCGGCGAAGACCACATTGCTCTTCTGGGCGATCCGGAACGTGTGGTTGATGTGATTTTTGGCATTATGGCCAAAGAAGCCGGAAGGGTTAAATACTTCAAAAAGGAACTTGAAGATCGGCAGAAGCCGGAACAGGTTAAGAGTGTTTATACAGCGCTTCGCACCGTTCACGCCTTGCCGTCGGCAAATGATTCCAAACGCCGTTTGGGAGATGGACATTCGGTAACGCGCAAATCCAAAAAGGAATAACGGAAATGAATCCGAGCCTCTTAAAAAAGTTGATACCGGGCCTCTCGAAAAACAAAATTCCGGAGGCCGTTTTATTAAAACCGCTTAAGCTGATGGTAACGCTGTGGCCGAGTTTTCCCCATTTTTCCAAGTTTGCCAATGACAACCGGCTTGCCGGTATTCGCTTGAATAGCGCTATGATTAATAATCCGGAACTCGAAAAAGAGCTAAAGTCTATAGCCGGTTTCGGACCAACGGTGCCTCTGTGGTTTGACGCCAAAGGGCGACAAGCCAGAGTTAAGTGGGTTGACACTTCCAATACCAAAAATCTGGATTTGAGATTAAATCATCCTGTTTCAGTGAAAACACCGGTAAGGGTTTTGTTTAAGGCAGGAGCTGATAGCGCGGTTCTTGAACGGCTTGAAGAGGGCGGCCAGCGCCTTATTTTCCGGGGCGGTCCGGCTTACATGGTTTATCCGGGAGAATCAATTCATATTCTTCATCGCAGTTTCCATATCAACGGTCCCTTATTTACCAACGAAGAAAGGGCAAAACTTGAAAAGGTGCGCACTGCCGGCTTCAAAAATTATTTTCTATCCTATGTGGAATGCCAGAAAGATATTGACGAATTCCGCGAACTTGCGGGGCAGGATGCTACGGTAATGCTGAAGATAGAAAACAAACGGGGCTTAAATTTTGTCGCGAACGAATTTAAAAAAACGGACAACCTGATTCTGGTGGCCGCCCGCGGAGATCTCTACATTGAGCTTGAATGGCCGCATCAGATACTGCAGGCGCTGGAACTGATTATTCAAAAAGACCCGGATGCCTCTGTTGCTTCGCGGATTTTCCTGTCGGTAGTAAATGATATCAGGAATCGTAAAATTTCTGAAGCCATCAAACTCGTTAGAACCGGCGCCTTCAAAGAAGCTGATCCGGACAGAACGGTGGAAACAACTCTTTTATCGCTTATTAATCGCGACATTCCTTCCTGCGCTGATTTTTGTGAAGTTGCCTGGTTATACGGCCTCGGTTACAGGAACATGATGCTTTGCGATGAGTTGTGCTTGCGCGAAGACCTTCTGGACATTGCCATTGGCGCCTTTGACGCTTTTCGGAATGACCGCGAACAAATAAAAATTTAAAGCCCGAACAATCGGGCCTTTTTGTTTTTGATTATTTTGTTGCGGAGATAGGACGAATTTGGCACCACATTTTGACGAATCTTCAGGGAATTTGGAGGTTTGAGCAGAAAGTTTGCTTTTTTATCCCTTAAAATTAGTTGCGGACAAACAAACTCTTGACAAATAATATAGGTTTGCTATAATGATAATGCTAACCACGGAAACGCAGTTTGGGCTCTGAAGGTCCGGGATTTCTTCCCGGATTTTCTTTTTGTTTACTTTTTGATACAGTAATTTTGTGGAGTCCAAGGGGCTATCTTTGGTAAGGCGTTCCACGGAGTATAATTTTTACTCCATTGTCCAAATGCTCTTTATTGAGAGCATCCGTTTTCTTTTTGCTGGTTTGGGTAACTATTTTTTATGAAACCGCACCAAATGTTTAAAAGATATTGATCATCCTTTGCTGAAATATCTTCCCAAGGAACAATTGCAGAATACAAAATTGTTCTATTTTTCATTGAAAGTTTTATCTGAAATATTCCAAAATATTTCGTTGTATTCTTGGGAACTCCGGTTCCTTCTTGAGGTAATTCGATAACTACGATTGCGATATTGAATGAGTATTCTTCTGTTCCGCATCGAACATCGTTTATGACCATCGGCACACGGTCAAAATATACCCCCGGTTTTTCAGGAAAAGCGTCATCGACAAAGGCGTCAATAACTTCACCGCCGTTTACGCCGCAAATTGAAAGTGAATTGTGGTGGGCCGAACTCATGCCGGGCAGAAAGACCATGCTCAATAAAGCCAAGATAGTAACGGCAAACCGCTTCATATTCATCTCCTTGTATTGTGAATGATCTTACATAATAGGTATCATATAACAAAAAAGGGTCAAATCAAAAGCCGCTTCAAAATGAAAGCGGTTTTTGATGCCAAAACTGGAAAATTAGTTGCGGGGGCCAGAATTGCACTGACGCCTCGGGGTTATGAGCCCCGCGAGGTACTGCTCCTCCACCCCGCGAATGTAGTATACATAAAAGAACCTTAAAAAACAACCTCATAACGCAAAAAAATTTTAATCGCGCATATAAATAAGGCACATAAACCGCATATTAATGTTAAAAATACGGCTCTAAATCCTCGCCGTTTAATTAAGATGTTTTTAGCTAAAAAACAAAATCAGCCCACCGAGATGGGCTGATTACTTAACAACGATATTATTTTTTACTTGTATCGGGAATGGGCTTGTTAATATTTTCTTTTACTTTATCAACTATCTGATGCGGAGTAAGCGATACTTTCAATAAATATTCAGACGCGCCTAAAGCAAGCCCCTTTTTTACATTTTCTTCGCCGCTAAGATTGCTTAAAATAATAACGGGAACAAATGCCGTTGCCGGATTAGAACGCACATGGTGAAGAACTTCAAAACCATTCAAATAAGGCAAAAACAAATCAAGTAAAACCAGGTCCGGCACTATATCTTTTAACCTCTGTAGCGCCTCTATTCCGTCTTTGGCCAAGGTTACCTTAAACCCGGCCTTTTGAAGGTATTCCATTAGCAGGCCGGAAAAAAGTTCTTCATCTTCAACAAATAAAATATGCTTGCTCATAAGCAGTTAGCCGATAATTCAGCTTAAATAGCATAAAAACCACTATTTTATTAGAGTTTATAAAACCGCGCCGTATTTGTCAAGAAAGTTATCCACCGCCGACACTCTTTTTAAGGCGGAATAATGGCATTATAATTAAACTGTAAAAATCGCAATATGAAAACCGTTCATACAATAAAAAATAAAAAAACTTCGGGATACTGGCTACAGGCCATAAACAAGGTTTCCACCTCTTTTAATCTCGCTTCCAGAGATATTAATACAGTTATGAAATTGATTTTGAAAGACCTGATAAAAGAATTGGGGGCAAGCGCCATTTCGGTATGGACGCTTGAAAAACCGACGGATTTCATGAAAATTGACGCGTCTGCCGGACTTGAAAAAGAATACATCCGTTATTTCAACAAAACCGACAGGGTGCGCATCGGTAAGGGCATTGTCGGAAAAGTGATGGTTGAACGCAAAACTTTCTATTCCATGAATATCAAGCGCGAAAAACACCTTGATATTCCGCGCTGGAGAAAAATCATGGCGGAAGAAGGATTTACGGCGCTCGTTTCAGCGCCGATGTTCATAGGAAAAAAAATCGTGGGAGCGTTCAATGTCTATTATAAAAAAAAAGGGGGGGCAATCAATATTTACCAGCGCCAATTTATTGAAATTATCGCCAACCAGATTGCCGTAACGATTGAAAACATAAAAAATTATGAAACGATAGAGGCAAACGAAAAAAAACTTCTTGAACAAATAGAAAGGGTCTTATATCTTCAAAAAATTACCGACTCTCTTGCTCTCGGTTTTTATGAATCCGTAGAAAATTCCCTCAAACCGTTCACTAATTACATTATTAAGCTTCTCGGCGCCGACGCAATCGCCGTTTTTCGCTTTGACAAGGAACAGGATAAATTATTTTTAGAAGCCGCCTACGGAATATCGGAGCGCCATCGCCGTTTTCTTGAAGGAAATCCGTTTTTAAAAGGGCAGGGTTCCTTAATAGGGTTATCAATTTTGGAGAAAAAAGCCAAATGGACTCCGAAAATTTTTGTTGATGAGAGAGCCGCCAAACCCCTGCGCATCTTAATGTCCGTTGAAGAAAAAACATCCCTGGGAGTATTCCCCTTAAAACCGCGCGGGGAGATAACAGGAGTATTGACTATTTTTTACAAATACCGGCATGATTTTTCCAAAGAAGAAATCGGAATATTTTCCATGCTGGCGGACTATATAGGAATAGCCCTTATGAATATCAGGATATTTAATTCGCTGGCCGCCGAAAAACAAAAATTGGGCTCAATGATCCACAGTCTTTATGACGGCCTCATTGTTTATGACATGGAAAACAGGATAATGGGTTTCAACGCGCGGGCCGAAACCTTTTTTTCCGTAAGATCCCAGGAGGTTATCGGCAAACACGTCGAAGCCCTTTCCGGCGACAAAAATATATTTCTTGAAAATATCAGAACGATTTCCGCCTTGTCGCTGAAAAACTTTGAAAATACCGATTTAACCGTAACCTCCCCTGAAAACAAGGTTTTCAGAATAACGCTTGTTCCCCTTCGTGACGAAGAAGCCGGACAAATCGGCTCCATGCGGATAATTCACGACATTACCCGGGAAAAAGAGGTTGAACTCCTGGAAAACAATTTCATATCCGTTGCCGGACATCAAATGCGAACCCCTCTGACAGCGCTTAAATGGATACTGCTGGCATTTCTTCAAAAAGAACTGGGGGAGTTCAACAAAAAACAGGAAAGCGAAATAACCAAAGCGTTTAAATCAACAACGCGGCTCATTAACATAGTGGAAAGCCTGCTTGACATAACCAAACTGGAAGAGGGCAGGTTTACTTCTATACAAGTAAACATGGACATTTATTCAATAATAGAAAAAGCCACGGAATTATCCTTATCTGTAATCAAAGAAAGCGGACGGAAGATAAATTTTATCATCGATGAACCCCCGCGGATTCCTATAATCGCGACAGGCGACCCGTCAAAAATCCAAATGGCCCTGCAAAATATTATTGACAATGCCATAAAATATACCAATGAAGGTTCCATCCGCGTTTCATTGGAAAAAAAAGAAAAAACGGCGCTTATTTCAGTAATTGACACCGGTATAGGCATACCGGCGGCCGAACAAAAATTCATATTTACCAAATTTTACCGGGCCCCCAACGCCATCAAACATATTCCGGAAGGTTCCGGTTTGGGGCTTTCCATCGCAAGAGAAATCATTTTTCAAAACAAGGGCAAAATATGGCTGACTTCGGAACTGAACAAAGGAACTTCCTTCTTTATTGAACTGCCGCTTGCGTCCACGAAAAATTAAACGTTTCCCAAAAAATCAATCGCAATAACAAAATGTTTTAAATTCAAGCATGAAAAAAACTGAAACAATAAAACTTGGTTTCATATCCGGGCTTTCCGGAGTATACAGCTGGTCGGCGCAAAACCAATTGCAGGGCGTTATTTTAGCAACCCAGGAAATGAATAAAAATGGGGGCATTGATGGCCGGCAAATAGAAATCATTATAAGAGATGATGAAACTAAACCTGAATTGGCGGCAAAATTAACCCGTAAGCTGATTCAGGAAGATAAAGCGGATTTCATAATCGGCGGCCTTTCAGCGGATACGCAACTTTGGATAAACAAAGAAACAAGAGCGGCGGGAAAAATTTTCATGAGTTTAGGCCAGTCAAATGACCTGACCAAAGCGCAAAATCTCGGCCCGTATACTTTTCACCATGCCCTCACTCCTTATATGACCGTGCAGGGAACGGGCAAGTGGGTTTTTGAAAATTTAGGCAAAGATTGGTTCATAATAGTCGCCGACTACGCCTGGGGCCAGGCCGTTCAAAAAGATTATGAAAATCTTTCCAAACGCATGGGAGCAAGATGCGTTGGGGTGGCAAAAACGCCGTTTCCGCTTAAAGGAAAAGAAGACATAATGAAGCACGTACCGGAAATTTTGCGAAAAAAGCCCGAGGTGCTTATCGGAGCAAATTATGGCGCTGAACAGCTTATCTTTATGGAGGTGGCGAATAAAATGGGTTTGAAGAGGAAAATGAGCATTGTTAACACTCTTTCCGAAATTAATGTGATAGAGCGCGTTCCACCCGAAGAAGCGGTGGGAATGTACTGGGGTGTCAGTTTTTACTGGGGATTGGCGGATATTTTGCCGGCCGCGAAAAAATTCGTTTCCGCGTATCAAAGGCGCTTCGGGCAAGTACCTTCCTCTTATTCGGCGTACGGTTACAGCGGCGCCTGCGAGATTTTTTACGCAATCCGGAAACTGGGAACTTATCCGATTGACGCGGCCGCTGTCAGCCGCGAGCTTGAAGGCCGGACATTCAGCCATTATAAAACGCCGGAATGGTGGAGGCCGTGCGACCACCAGGCCTTTCAGGACCACTACATACTCAAGCTTAAAGGAACCGAGGAAAGGAAAAACAAAAACGATATTTCGGAAATCATAGGAACCACTTCTTGGGAACTGGACTTTGAAAGAACCTGCGAGGACCTGGGCCACAAAAAAAATACTTGGGGGCATATTGACCCGCCGCCGCCAAGCTACGCCAATTGATTATTCGTACGAAAATAAAAAACAAACGCCGGAATACCAGGCGTTTGCCAATTCATGACGCTCTTGCTTACATGGCTTCTCGGTCAAAAATCGTTTTCTGCGCGCTATCGTCCGCCAAGCCCTCCATCTTAAGAATTTTATCACGGGCAATATCGGTAATAAAACCGAGCAGAAAACCGACAAAAACAAGAAAAAGAAAATACACCACGTCTTTCATGTATCCCTCAAGCGGACCGACTGTTCCGGCAAAAACAATGCCGTAATCCCCTACTGCCCCAAACGCCTTACCCGCGAACGCGAAAGCAAAATAACTTCCGAAAGTGAAAAAATACGACATCGCGTACTCGAATAAATTCGTAAGTTCAAGAAGAACAATCGTCAGGCCGGCAAAAAAACCAAGCACGGGAATGCCGTAAAAACCGAACAATTTTGACGCCACCGGAATCAAAAGAATAAAAACAATGGCGTAAACAGTTCCCCCAACCGCTCCTATCAGGTTTTTATTAAACCGTTTTTTCCGCAAAGAAAACGTGGGACCGATAATATACCACATGGACCAGCTGATAAAAGGAATCCAAAGCACAAGACCCCAAGTAAGTCCGGCCCATAACCATATAAATACCCAGAGGCCGATATGGGCCGCTACGGGCAGATATTGTAAAAATTTTGGCTGCATAATTTTATGGCAAAATTTATATTAAATTAATTAAACGACCTTTATAAATGCTTAATTCTATTATCGCATCCGGAACGCCAAGAAACAATACCATCTGTGGATAAGATTTTTAGAGGCAAACAGCGGGTTTATAGGACAATTCCTCCATAGAATTGTTCTATGGCGTAATCCCCTGGTTTAAGCGACTTTAAATCGTCTGTAAGAAATTTGCGAGGAGGTAAACCTTGCGGCAAACACGTCTAATTACCCGTTACCCTTGACAATCTTTTGATTTTATGCAACTAATTAAAGGCATTCCTTGGGGATGTTAAGAAACCCGGGGAATAGCGTACCTTGAAAACAAAATAAGACAATGGGGCAATGAAATGGGCAAAGCAGTTTTAGTAATCTTGGCGGTTTTAATTTTTGTCGGCGGATGCGGCGCGCTTTCCTTTATGAATTCATACAACGGCCTTGTGGCGCTCGACCAAAATGTTGATGCCAAGTGGTCGCAGGTTGAAAACGTGTACCAGCGAAGAGCAGACCTCATCCCGAATCTCGTTGAAACCACGAAGGGCTATGCCAAGCATGAACGCGAAACATTTCTGGGAGTTACCGAAGCGCGTGCAAAAGTCGGCCAGATTAACATCAGCGCCAAGGATTTGACTCCGGAAAATATGCAGAAATTTCAAGCGGTTCAGGGAGAACTTTCTTCCGCCCTTTCCCGTTTGATGGTAATTATGGAAAAATATCCGGAACTTAAAGCCAACACGCTTTTTCAAGATTTGATGACAGAGCTTTCAGGAACCGAAAACAGAATTGCTGTTGAACGCAGGGCCTACAATCAGGCCGCGCAGGATTATAACACTGTTGTCAAAAAATTTCCGACCAACATTTTCGCTAATTTTTTTGGCTTTAGAGAAAAGCCGTATTTCCAGGCCGAAGAGGGCGCAAAGAAAGCTCCCAAGGTTAATTTTGGAACCGACTCGGGAGAAAAAAAATAATGGGTATGTTCGAGCCAATGGTTTCTTTGTGGCAAACGGCTTTGGGTAAAAATAAGTCAGGCCGCGTGTCTGACTATTTTTCTCCCGAGATGCTGGCCAAAATAAAGGATGCGGTTTTTGAGGCGGAAAAAAATACTTCCGGAGAAATCAGAGTAAAAATTATGAAGGAGTGCGATGACGACCTGAAAAGCGATGCAAATAGGTATGCTGAAAATAAAGTGCGCCAACAAGCCCTTCGCGAATTTGAAAAAGCAGGATTGCATAATACCAGAGACAAAACAGGAGTTTTGGTCCTAGTCGTTCTTAAAGAAAGGAAATTTACAATCATGGCTGACAAGGGAATTTATTCAAAACTTCCTCAATCTTTTTGGGACCATAAAGCCGAAACCATGGCCGGTTATTTTAGGGAGGGAAATTATGCTCGCGGTGTCTCTGAAGTTGTTTTGTCCGTTGGGCAAGAACTTTCACGCCATTTCCCCCGAAAAACGGATGATGTTAATGAACTGTCAGATGATGTGATTGTGGAGGATAAATAATGAAGAACAAGAAATTATCGTTTGCTACTAAATTTGCCATTTTTGCTTTGGTGGTTTCAATAGTTTCCAGCGTCGTTACGCTAGTGATGGTTAAATCATACGTTTCGACAATAAGGTCGTTGACATCCCCCAAATATGTTTTTGCGGCCGTAAATTATCCGAAACCAACCGGATACGTTAATGATTTTGCCGGTATTCTTTCTCCGGACACTGAAAGAAGGATTGAGGCGGAACTTCGCCAGTATGAACAAAAAACATCAATTGAAATCGCCGTGGTAACCGTATCCTCTCTTGGCGGCGAAACCGTTGAAGATTATACCATCGGTTTGGCTAAATCGTGGGGAGTAGGCAAAAAAGGAAAAGATAACGGCATTGTTTTTTTGATTGCGCCCAATGAAAGAAAAATGAGAATTGAAGTCGGTTACGGGATGGAGCCGGATATGCCCGATTCTGCCGCGGGACGAATTATCAGAGAAGGCATTGCCCCACTTTTTAAAGAAGGAAAAATGTCTGATGGCATAGTTGCGGGTGTGGCCGAAATCATGAAAAAACTTGGCGACAAGCCGTATCAGGCGCGCCTTGAAGAACGAAAAGCGGCAGAAGAAAAAGCGCGGAGGGAAAGTGAACAATCTCGGGAATCGTTCAAAAATTTTATGTTTATGGCGGGTTTGATTTTAGCAACCGGCCTTGTCGTACTGGCGGTTGTTTTAGGAGTTAAAAGCGCTACGCGAAAGAGGCGGGAACTTAAAACGCTTCATGATAAAAACGGAAGCATGCTTCGTGATGCTTTGGCAAAAATTAAAGAAGCGGAAGAAGAATATCCCCGAGCCAAAGAAAAAGTGGAAGTTCTAAAAAAAGATAATCCGAAAGAGGTTTGGGGAAATATTGAGACGCTGGTTTTGCCGTTGCCCGAGCAACTGGCTGTTTTAAAACAACAAATCGAGCGGCTTTCAAAAGACCAAGAGCGCGGTTGGAAAAAATCCGAAGAAATCCGCGGTTCCGTTCAAGGATTTTTTGCTTTAGCGGCAGAGAAAGCTTCTTACTTAGAACTTGCCAATTCAAAAATTAACGAAGTAAAGAAAGCTAAAGATTCAAGCGCGAATTTAATGCGTTCTTTGCCAAATATGATTAAAGAATTGGCAGAAAAAATTTCGCATGAGGATGTTACCGGCGCGACCAAAGACGTATTTAAAGACGCGAAAAGCAAATATAGCAATGCCTCGCTTACTGCCGGCCGCGGCAATATAAATTGGTTAGTTGTATTCACTATCCTCGGCACGGCTTCCGCGCTTTTGAAAAAAGTTACTGCTTCAATTGAATCGGATATTTCTCAAGCAAAAAAAGCGCGCCAAGAAGGCCCCATGCTTTTGAAAGAGCTCCCGGCCTCAATTGAAGAAGTCGGAAAAAAGGTATCGCATTCTGACGTTTCAAGTTCTACCAAGCAAAAGTTTTCGGAAGCGAAAAAGAAATATGAAGAAGGGAAAAGAAAAACTTCCGGTTCACCGATAGATTGGCTTACGGTGTTTGCCGCACTGACTTTGGCGGACGCATGGCTTAATGAGGCCGAAAATGGCGCGAAATCGGATAAATCCGCCGCTAAAAGGCGGCGTGATGACGATTCTTATAATAGTAGTTCGAGTTCTTCCTGGTCCTCAAGTTCCGGTTCTGATTCTGGTTCAAGTTTTGGCGGATTCGGAGGCGGAGGATTCGGCGGGGGCGGTGCCTCCGGAAGTTGGTAAAAATTAATGTATTATGAGTTCTCGCAAGAGGACTCATTTTAAATATACGCGCTATTGCAAAATTTTTTAATTCCCTTATTATAATAAGGAGGTTCTTTTATAACTTGGGAGGAAAAGATGAAACAGGCAGGCGAAAGGGTTATGCTGGTTACGTTCAGGCCCGGAGAGAGGATGTATGGCGGTTGGCATAAAATTATTTTTCGCGAAAGTAAACTGATGAAGCTGGAGTTGGAGCAACAGCATAGTGTTTCGGAAATGCATACTACGATTGAGGTAACGGACCGGGGCGAATTAGATGATGATAGTTTGTGCGGTCCCGCCGCGGTCAGGGTAACTGAAAGTTTTAAGGATAGTCACAGAGGTAACACCATAAAAGAAGAACATTATTCCGCTTATTACTATGAACTGGGAGAATATATTTTTCTTGTTCTGATTTAGCCGTTTGCGAACGGCTTTTTTCTTGCTTAAACGGTAATTTTTTTGTATAATAGGTATAGTTTTGCCGGCGTAGCTCAGTGGCAGAGCGAGGGACTCATAAGCCCTAGGCCGCAGGTTCGATCCCTGCCGTCGGCATAATAATATAGTTATGAAAGAAAATTATGATAAATTTGAAGAAGTCGTGCAGTAATTATAAAATTAAAAAAATATGAAGTTTTTTGGTAAAGAAAAAATTGATGCTGAAACTGCCGGTTTTCCAAAAGACCCCGCGCTTGTCCGCGCTAAAGAATACTCGCGAAAAACTCCGGAAGAGAATATCCTTGAGTCCCGTGAAAAAACAAAAGAAAAAACCATGTTCGGCGGCAGTAATGAGGTTGTTTTTATTGAACTGAAAGATGACGGTTCGGGAATATTCAAACCCGCGGATGGAGAACAGAGATATCTTAGAGACGAAATACCGCATGGAAGCTATTATTTAAGAGAGAGGGCGGCTTATCTTATAAACCGTTTTTTGAATTTTGATTTAGTTCCTCCTACGATTATTCGGGAAATTGAAGGAAGGGTTGGCAGTCTGCAGCAGTTTGTCACGGACGCAAAAGAAGGATATGAATTACCAGAAATTTGGCGAGAAGATAAATATAGAAATGATTTAATAAAAATGTTAATTTTTGATTATATCATTTGGAATACTGACCGCCATAGCGGCAATTTTTTGGTAAAGGATGGCAAAATTTTAGCGATTGATAATGGGTTAAGTTTTGGCAGAGATGATTTTGTGTCAGTTAAACAGTGTGCCGGATACGAAATCCCTTCCGCTATTTTAGAAAATTTAAAAAACTTTTTGGGATGGGGAGAGGGAAAAGCAATATTAAAAGATTTGCTTTTAGAATTGCTTGAATCAGAGGAGGTTGAGGCATGTTTCCGCCGCCTGGAATATATATCAAAATTATTGGAAGGCGGTCGTATTCCGAGCAATATAGAGGATTTTAAATTTAATCCCGCGTAAAATGCCTTTTGTTGAAATTTACAAATTAAAAAATGATGGGAGCCAGGAAATTATTGCCACCTGCAAAATTAATAGAAACGCCGTTGAATGCGCTGGCCGGTTTATTTTTATAGAAAATTTGAAAAATGGCGGCATTCGCGATTATTCTTCGCCGGAAGGAAACAAGCTGTTTTTTAAAGACGGCCTGCTGTTTCTTGAACAGCTTAAGTATAATTTTAAATCCGGGTATATAAACGCATCCGAAGTCAAACCATAAACTACGCCACCGGCATTATGAATCCCGAAAAATCACCACAAGAACAAAGTCCGTTTTTTAATGACCGCGATGTTCAGCGGCTGATTGAGTCGCATAAAATTTTACCGGAAGATTTCGGGCTTATTGAAAAACTGGCTGGATTTGATAAAAACCTTTTTATTGAAACGCTTCATAACACTTTTAGTTTTTATAAAAACAGTCGTAGGGAATTGCAAACCCTTATGGAAAATAGTAAAAACGAAGAACAAAAAAAACTTTGCGAACTATCGCTCAAATTTTTTGACAAATACGGCATGTCCGCAAGCATGAATATGGTAAGTGTTCTTGAAGATAGAAAAACTTGATAAAAAAGATAAAATTTGAATAATTTTTATAGTTTTGGTAAATTAAAAATATGGGCACCGTTACTATTCCCAAAGAAGAATATAATAAACTCAAGCGGTTTTCTTCTGCTTATGTTAAAATTGCCGAAGAAATAGCCAAAATTGAACGTTTTTATCCTTATGATTATAAATATATTGCCGCATTAAGACGGCGGGCCCTTAGTGAATATAGAAATGGCAAAAGCATTGAAGCCGGTTCGGTAGACGAGGCCTTGGCTAAATCGAAAAGGAAATGAGAATATTTTATTCATCAAAATTCTTGAGGTCGTTTGCCAAACTGCCGGCGGATTTGCAAAATGATTTTCGGCTTAAGGAAATTATTTTTAAAGCGGATCCGTTTGATCCAAGGATTAAAACCCACAAGTTAAAAGATAAAGATGAATGGAGTTTTCTAATCACTTATAAGGTAAGAGTGATTTTTATTTTTAAAAAGGATGTTGTGAATTTGATAAATATCGGCGACCATTCTATCTATAGAAAAGGTAATTGAACAGAATTAAAAAGTTAAAAAAATGATCAAAAAGATAAAAGGTAAATATGCTGTTTTGTCAGAAACCACCGGCCGAGCGTTTGGTTCGTATAAAACTTTAGCTGAAGCAAAAAAACGATTACGGCAAATTGAATTTTTTAAACATTTAAAAAAGAAGAAATAATTAAATACTGAGCGCGGCCATAGCTTAGTCTGGTTCAAAGCGCCTGATTGTCGATCAGGAGATCAGGGGTTCAAATCCCCTTGGCCGCGCTCAGTATTTAATTTTGCGCGGGCGTAGCTCATAAAAGCCGCGGGGCGGCTTTTATGTGGTTCAACCCCGCACAAAATTGTGGAACAATTTTGTACGGGGCAAGAGCGTCTGATTGTCGATCAGAAGATCGTGGGTTCAAATCCCATCGCCCGCGTTAAATAAATTGCCATAGGCAATTTATGATAGTTAAAGTGAAATCCGCACAGTTTATTGTGCGGTTTTTTATTAAAAAAACCGAGTATCCCGGTTTTTATAAATATTTTAAAATTTCTTCTTTTATTTTTTGCCTGATTTCTTTGGGGCAGATTCCGCGTTGGGCCACGCGGCTGTAATTTAATTTTTGCATATCCGAAGTATCGTGTCGGAATTTAACTCCCGCAAAAGTTACGGGCCGGCGGTAGCGCGGAACTAAATGCCAATGAAGATGGCCCTTATGAATATGTTCCTCATTTCCGAGCTGTGCTTGATTGATTTTGTCCGGAGCAAACGCCAGTTCAAGGGCGCCTCTCCAAAGACAATAAATTTTGTGTTTTTCCAAAACCTCTTCATCGGTTAACTCCGCCTCATCTGTTTTATGCGATTTTAAAAACAAAATTGTTCTTCCCAAAAACCCCTGTTCCCAATTCAGACCCAAAAACCAATATTTAAATTCTTTCAAAAAATCAACTTCCTGTTCTTTAAAAGAGCTGAAACAACCGCACGGCGACATTAATCCGTACATATTTATATTGTCTTTCATGTGTCCCCTAAGCATGTAAGGTCTAAGTATTATTATAATAAACGCTTTTCTATTAAAGTAAAGCGCTTTTTATGTTATTATTTGCGATACGCTTACTCTTAAAAATCTAACTAAAAAGTTTGGTGAAGTAACTGCCCCTTAATATTGAAGTTGAAACAGGTCAAATTTACGCCCTTATCGGGCCGAATGGTTCGGGAAAGACAACTTCGTTGTGTTCCGGAATAAAAAGAATAAGGCGTCTTGAGGTTGAATAGTCCTACCCTGTCTTAAGCATCAATTGTTATTCTAATATTCTTAAGAGAATATTGGAATAAGACGTAAAAGGTTTAGGATTGAATTTGTTTATGCGCATTATGTAGATGTTTTTAAATATGGGATAGATTTATCCTGGTTTATTTGCTTTAAAAAACTTTAAATGCTATATTTGTTTTACTTATTAATAGCTCTTTGAAATTGGGAGGAAGTAATGAGTGGAGAATTCCAGGTTGTCTGCGATGGGTGTGAAAAACATCTTGTGGTATGTGCTTTTCCCAAATGCCCTAAGTGCGGCCTTAGTGCTAGTTTATGCGAGAAATGTATGCCGAAGCATAATTGTAAGGCCGCGAGAAAAGAAGCAATGGCGTGGAATCAATTACAAAACAAGGACTAAACAACTTTTTGTTATCAACGATAGCGGCGGCCATTACTCGCCGCTTTTTTATTGTTCCATGCGCTTAATTCCCTGCAGAGCATCAATTGAAAGAGGATACACGGAAAGCGTTAAGTCGTATACGGCCAGGGCCTTTTCTTTTTCTCCGGATTTTTCAAAGGATTCGGCGAGCCAAAGATAGGGTTCAATAATCGGCGACTGTGTGATTTTCAAGCCAGTAATAAATAATGAAACCGCTTCCTGCCATTTTTTCTCAAGCATTTTTTCCCGCCCTTGAATCAGCAGTAACGCCTGTTCCCGAAAACGGGGATTTTTTATTTTTGCTATATTAATTTTTTCTTCATCTTTTTTACCTTCTAATTTTTGTGAAAGAACGGCAAAAAACAAAGCAACATCTTCATCATTATTTTTTTCAGACAAACGCAAAAATATTTTTTCCGCTTCCCCGTATTGCTTATTTTTTAAATGCGCTTGACCAAGAGTATATAAAAGCGCGTCGTTATCCGGAAAATCTTTTAGCGCTTCTGATATTATTTCGACCGCTTTTTGGGGTTTATTGGCGCGGATATAAGCTATGGCCCAAACATTCACCGATTTTAAGGCAAGGTCGGAATTATGCGCTAATTCCAACGAAAACTCATAGTGCTTAATTGATTCTTTGGTTTTATTTTCCGATTCCAGCGCCCAGGCGTAATTTTTTTGATTTCTCCAGTCGTTGGGCTTGATTGCAATTTCATGTTCCCAAAGCGTAAGTTCATTTTTCCAGTCGCCCAGGCGCATAAAAGTCAGTGTCGAAAAAGCCGTCAATATTATTAAAACCGCTGCAGCAATTAAGATTGCGTAACCAATATAATTAACCCGTTTTCTCTCACAAAACATTCCAATATTCTTGAGAATATTGGAATGTTTTGTTTGTTCAAAAAAGAGGATTCGCGCCTGATAACTAAAGAGGCCTAGGACGGAAATAATAAATCCGGGCAGGGCAAAATAAATGAATCTCTCGTTAATAATTTGTTTTGTCGGAAGAATGAAGTTTGAAACAGGCAGTAAAACTACAAAAATCCAAAAAATTCCAAGAGAAAAAAGCGGAAGACGGCGCCACAAAATAATTGCCGTAAAAATAATTAAGGCAAGAATGAAAATTGAAAAGATTACATAATTATCCGCTAGACCTCTGACGATTGGAAAAGCGTCATAGTTAACTGACAGCGGATACGGCCAGACCAAAAGTTTCAAATAATAAACGAAACCGTTTACCATAGTAAGAAATATTGAATATCGCCCGCTTCCCCATGGTTCCTGCTGGACAAACGAACCCATGAAAATGGCCCGAAACAAAATATAAAGAACAACCGGAAAAATTATCGCCCCAAATTCTTTCCAGCCAGATTTGAATATATCTTTAAATGTATGAAAAATTCCTGATTTAAAATAAAATAAGCATAAAAAATAAATAAATGGAAGAACCACCGCCTGTTCTTTGGAAAACACCGAAACAAAACTTAAAATCGCCAACATCAATAATTTAATCCTATTTTTGTTAAAAAACTTGTTGCTTTTGGAGAAAGCCGAATTTAAAACCAGTAAGGCGAAAAACCATGACCAAAGGTTGTTTTGCTGTATGGCCCAGGCGGCCGATTCGGTGGTTACGGGGTGAACTCCAAATAAAAGAGCTCCGAACGCGGCCATAAATTCTTTGCCTAATATTTTTTTTAAGAGCAAAAAAAACAATACCGCATTGCCGGAATGAATCAATAGGTTTAAAAGATGATAATAAAACGGGTCTGAGCCGAACATTTTATATTCCAAAGAAAGAAACCAAAGAGAAAGGGGGCGGTAGACATCCGGCTCAATGCCGTCAAGGGGTCTTCCTGCGTCGGGGTGAGTGAAGTAATAAATCGGGTTAATCGTTTTTTTAATAGTCTGATTTGCCACAATACGAAACTTATCGTCATAAACAAAATTGTTTTGGAGAGAGCGTGAAAAAAGCGAAAAAACGGCAATAAAAATAATTGCCGGCAGAACTATATTTTTATGCATGCCGTAGAATTCTTTAACATTATCCATGATATCAATAATATAAGCGTTTTGGCTTTGAATCAAATTTTGGTACAATAAAATAGGGTATAATTTGGCATAAAATTTTGACGCTTAATATGGATTCCAACGAATTGCAAAAAATTGAAAAAACGGCAAAGAATGAGGTTTCCGGCGCAAAAAACCTTGATGAATTGAATGATTTGCGCATTAAATTCCTGGGGCGAGAGCGCGGAGCATTAACTTTAGTTTTAAGAAATTTAAAAAATCTTCCGCAAGAGGAACGAAAAATTATAGGTAAAAACGCAAACCATTTAAAAATATTGACGGAAGAACTTTTTGAAAAAAGGGGGGAGGAATTAAAAAAAACAGAGTTTGATTCAATTCTCAAAAAAGAATGGCTTGATGTAACGCGTCCCGGCGCAAAAATTGAGCGGGGCTCTTTGCATCCGATTACACTGGTTCGTTGCGAGGTTGAGAAAATTTTTAGTTCAATGGGTTTTGGCGTGGTGGAGGGACCGGAAGTGGAAACCGAGTGGTATAATTTTGACGCTTTGAATATTCCCAAAGACCATCCGGCAAGGGATTTGTGGGACACGTTCTGGCTGAAGCCAGCGCAGACCGGCGCAGACGGAACGCGGAAGGTCGCAGAAAATTTTCTGCGTAATTCTGCGTCAAGTCTGCGTAGTTCTGCGCTCTTATTGAGAACACACACCTCTCCCGTTCAAATACGCTATATGCAATCGCATAATCCGCCGATAAGGATTATCGCGCCGGGAAGGGTTTATAGGTATGAGGCGACCGATGCCGGTCACGATATTCAGTTTCATCATGTGGAAGGACTGATGATTGATAAGCATATTTCAATTGCTAATTTCAAGGCGGTCATTTTAGAACTTTTTAAAAAACTTTTTGGTAAAGAAGTGAAAATTCGTCTGCGGCCGTCATATTTTCCGTTTGTGGAACCAGGATTCGAAGTGGATTTATCATGTATTGTTTGTAATGCGAAGGGTTGCCCGGTCTGTAAAAAGACGGGATGGTCGGAAATAATGGGCGCCGGAATGGTGCATCCGAAAGTATTTGAAGCGGTCGGATATATACCGCGTAACCAACAGGGTTTTGCTTTCGGCATTGGGCTTGACCGAATTACCATGATGAAATACAAAATTCCGGATATTAGGTTATTCCATTCAGGAGATTTGAGGTTTTTAAAGCAGTTTTAAAAATAAAAATATGAGTAAAGAAAAATTTGAATTTCATAAAAAAGAAGTTTCTGCAGAAGAACTAGAAGCGTTTCGTCAAGAAATTGCCGCCTATGCCGAAGAAGATGGGAAAACAGAAAATAAAGCTCATTTTGCGTGGCTACGGGACAAGGGCGAACAATTTAAACCGGAAGATTTAACAACAGAAGATTTTTTGTTTTGGAAGAAAGTGAAGGAAGAAACTATAAAATATGAAAATTTTAAAAAATACCGGCTTTGGTTGAAAAGTTTAGAAAAGGCCGGGAAGAAAGAAAGCCCTACTCGTCACGGTTTCTTTTCTCTTGCCGGAAATATCGGAAACGGAATTATTTGGAAACGAGAGGCCGAAGAAATTAAAAAAAGAAAAAAATGAAATTCAGTTATAATTGGCTAAAAGAATTCGTTTCTTTCAAAGAATCGCCTGAAAAGCTGGCGGAGCTTTTGACGTTAAAATCTTTTGAAGTTGAATCGGTTGAAAAAGCCGGAGGAGATTGGCTTCTTAACATCGCTTTATTGCCTAACCGCATTCCGGACGCGTCGGGGCATATGGGACTCGCACGTGAAATATCCGCTGTTACCGGCGCAAAATTAAAAAATGACGCCTTCGGGGTAAAAAAATACAGTACTGGCCTTATCCGCCAATTTCTTGACGTAAAAGTTGAAAATAGTCAAGATTGCCCACGATATATGGCCTTAATGATTGATGGCGTTAAAGTGAAAGAATCTCCAGCGTGGTTGAAACAGCGCATGGAACTCTGCGGATTGCAGCCAATCAACAATCTGGTTGATGCGGCAAATTACACAATGCTCGAAACCGGACAACCGTTGCATGTTTTTGACTATTCTAAATTAGATAATAAAGAGGGCCAAAAATATGAAAATCCAAATCACAAATCACAAATTCCAAACAAATCCCAAACCCAAAATCCAAAAAACAAAAAAATCGTCGTACGAAAAGCAAAAAAAGGAGAAAAACTTCTTTGTCTTGACGATAAAGAATATGAGTTAAATCCGGAAACTCTGGTTATTGCCGATTCGGAAAAACCGGTGGCAATTGCCGGCATCAAGGGCGGTAAAGAATCGGGAATAAACAGTGAAACGCGGACAATTGTCTTAGAGGCCGCCAACTTTAATCCAATTTTAATTCGTTCCGGTTCAAAATCTCTTAATTTAAAAACCGACGCGTCCTACCGTTTTGAACACGGACTTGACCCGAATCTTACCGACTTTGCCATAAGGCGGCTCGCCGATTTAATTTTGCGGCTTTCCGGAGAAAACGCCAAAGGAATAATTGATGTGTATCCCCAAAAAACTCTTCCATTGAAATTGCTGTTTCATTTAGAATACGCCGACCGCCTTATAGGTATTCAAATCCCGCCCCAGTTTTATAAAAACGCGCTTTTGAGTCTTGGCATTAATTTGGAAGAAAAAAACAAGACGGACTTCATCGTTGAAATTCCTACTATGCGTAGAGACTTAATAATTGAAGAAGACGTTATTGAAGAAGCGGCGCGGCTCTACGGCTACGAAAAAATGCCTGCAATATTGCCTGGAATCCCCCTTTTCCCGCCCGAAGAAAACGCCGAATTATTTTGGGAAAATAAAATCAAAAACAATCTTTTGGGCTTTGGGTTTAACGAAAGTTTCATATATGAATTTACCGGCGATAAGGAATTGGCCGGATTTGAAGAACCGGCAAAGGATTATTTAGAATTGGAAAATCCGACCTCTCCAGAAACGAAATATTTGACTGCGCGCCCGCTTATTAAATATATTCAGCAGGTTTCGGAGAATCTTAAGAATTTTGATTCGACGAGGGTTTTTGGAGTAGCCAAAGCGTTTATTAAAGACCCGGTCTCCCGCTGGAGACCGGGTCTCAACGGCGGTTGCGAACGCAAGCAATTAATTTTAACAATAGCCCAAAAAGGCAGTAAGGGCGAAGAAGAATTTTATGAATTAAAAGGGGTTATTGACGATACGCTTGAATCGCTGGGAATTGCGGAATATTGGTATAAAGACGAAAATTGTCAATTTCCAATTTCCAATTTCCAATTATTTCATCCGTATAGAAAAACTGAAATTTATATTGGCAACCAGGCAATTGGTATTTTAGGAGAAATTCACCCTGTTGTCGCGAAAAACATAAAATCCAAAGCACGGATTGTGGCGGCGGAAATTGATTTCAGTTCTCTCTGGCAATTAGCTGAAAAAGAAGCGGAATATAAACCGATTTCAAAATATCCAGCGATTATACGCGATATCGCTATAATTGTTCCCTTCAACATAAAAACCGAATCAATTTTAAATGTTATTGAAAACACCGGCGGAGAGTTTTTGACAGACATCGACCTTTTTGACTATTTTTATGACGAGAAAATGAAGAATAAAAGCCAAAAAAGCCTGGCTTTTCACTTAAGGTTTGAATCTAAAGAAAAAACGCTAAAAGACGAGGAAATAGATGAAATTATGCGAAAAATCATTGATGATGTGGATAAAAAGGGGTGGATAGTTAGAAAGTAATATATTAGAATAAGTTTGTTGAATGATTCAGTACTTAATAAAAAATTGACTACCGAACCCCACCATACAACTCATCATAAACATCACGAGTATAAATCCCGCCGCGTTATTTTTTTAGGGGAACCGGAAACCCCATACGTTATTTTATTTTTGCTGAAAAATTTAAAATTCATTAAAACACAGAAGCAAGCCGCCCAAATAGTTACCGGAACAATCTGGTTATTATTCATCGGGACGGCTTTTTTAATTTTATATAAACTTTATATTCTTTCATGACTTTTTTCAAAAAAATAACTAAAAACTGTTTCAAAAAAATTTCCGTCATCCTGAATCCTTCAATCGTCATTCTGAACACATTCGCTTTGCTCAGTGTAAACTCCGTGAAGAATCTCAGGATAAACTCCGTGAAGAATCTGAAATTTTTGCTTAAAATACGCGTTTTGAGATTCTTCGCCGTGCTCAGAATGACTCCTAAAAAAGGATTTACTTTAATTGAACTCTTATTGGTAATCGCAATTATTTCTTTTATCGCGTCTATAATTATTTCCGCCGTATCTTCTACCCGTGAAAAGGCCAGAGATGCCAAACGCATTGCCGATCTCAATCAAATTGAAAAAGCGATTGAACTTTATCGTTCCGATAACAACGGCAACCCTCCGGGCACTGACGGCGATGAATACGTAAACGGCGTTCCAAACTGGATTCCCGGTTTAATTCCCACCCATATCCGCATTGTTCCGTCAGACCCTATTGATATTGACCCGTTTCAATATCACTACAAACGTCAGGGTTCCGATTTTGAACTGGCGGCACGCCTGGAAAGAAGGGACAATCAGGCCGCGAGAAATGACGGCGGTCCAGGAGGTCAGAAATTTTATGAAATCGGTTCCAAAAATAATATTATTAGTACAACCGGAAGCGGTCCTACGGGAGGCGGCTGGGGCGGTACCGGTTTAACGGTCAGCGTAACCTCCATCTTTCCTTCATCCGGAAATAACAGCGGGTCTGCCAGCATTTCTACTATTGAAGGAACCGAATTTGCCGCATTCGGTACCATAACGGTTAAACTTATCAAATTGGGATATACCGATATTGTAGGCACGGGTTTTACCCGCGTTTCTTCAACCACCATCAGCGGCGGTTCATTCAATCTTACTGGTGTAGCGGCCGGACAATGGGATGTAGTAGTAATTGATAATGGCCTGACCGGCACCCCCAGCGGAAGTCTTGATAACGGATTTACGGTTATTTCCGGACCGGATACACTTTCGCCAACTATAAATATCACTTCTCCTGCCAATGCGGCTACTGTTCAGGCAACCATAAATATCAATGCCGATACTACCGACAATGTCGGAGTTGTTAAAGTGGAATTTAAACGCGATGCAACGCTAACTTCCGAAGTGCGTATATTTGACGATACTGTTCCTGCATGGAGCGCTATTTGGGATACAACTACCGCCACCAACGGCTCTCATACATTAGTGGCAGTTGCTTCGGATGCGGCTGGCAATCGAGCCACATCTTCGGTAATAACCGTTACCGTAAATAATATTGCTCCGACTGTTACGACTAACCCAGAAAGCGATCTTGCCCCTACCAGTGTAACCCTTAACGGTTCTGCCAACCCGAACAACCTTTTAACTACGGGCTGGTTCAGGCGCTGGACCGCTTTACAAGCTTCTTGCATAGATTCCGGCGGAACAAGAGTGCCAACAACAGGAGGAACATCTTTGGGGGCGCTTAATACTCCTCAGCCGTATTCACAATCAGTTACCGGCCTTACTGCTTCAACCAATTATTGGTACTGCGCTTTTGCATCAAACTCCGTAGGAATCGAAGCCGGCACCGTAAGGCCATTTACTACACCTGCCGCGGGCGACACCATTCCTCCTTCCACCCCCACCGGCCTTACAGCCACGGCAATTTCTTCTTCGCAAATCAATCTTGCCTGGACCGCTTCCACGGACAATGTCGCGGTTACCGGATACAAGGTC
>LCCV01000003.1 GCA_000998135.1 Parcubacteria group bacterium GW2011_GWA2_42_14 | reverse complement strand
GGCAAATGTGGAAGTAGCTGATGCGCCGTTGACATTAATGAGCGTTCCGAAAGTGGAAGAAGCGGATGTTTGCAGATTTCCGGTGATATCCACGGTTTGAGTTGGATTGGCGTTGCCTACTCCTAAGCGGGATGAGATGTACGCGCTTTGACCGATGTTTAGATTGCCGGTGTTATTGATGTAAGTAGTGTTAAGTCCAGACAGGGTTGAGGTGGCGGAGTTAGCGGTTAATATTCCCTGAATAGTGGTTGAACCGGTAATGGTAACCGCGCCAACATTAGAAACCGAAACAAAAGTGGAAGTTGCTCCGGCGTTTATAATTCGGAAAAGATCCGCGGTTTGTCCGACACGGGCTCGCAAAGCAAGAGGTACCGCGGTAGTTGACGTGGCTTCAACCGTCAAAACACCGGATTGTGAAAGCGAAGAAACAGATGAGGTTCCGACAATGACCTGGTCTCCGGTAGCAGTAAGTTCAACATACGTTCCTGAATCGGTCCATCCTGAAGGCATTGCTCCGGCGCAGACATTGTTATTTGCGGTACACACTCTTTGGCCTTGTTCATATATTGATCCACTGGTAACAACCAATCCTCCGGCAAATGTGGAAGTAGCTGATGCGCCGTTGACATTAATGAGCGTTCCGAAAGTGGAAGAAGCGGATGTTTGCAAATTTCCGGTGATATCCACGGTTTGAGTTGGATTGGCGTTGCCTACTCCTAAGCGGGATGAGATGTACGCGCTCTCTCCGACATTGATATTTCCTGTGTTCGAAATGTATGTTGTATTAAGACCCGCCAATGTTGAGGTTGCCGTGTTTTGGGTAAATGAACCCTGAATGGTGGTGGAAGCGCCAATGATAACAACTCCCACGTTAGATACCGAAAGGAAGGTTGAAGTTGCTCCGGTGTTGGTAATTTGAAAAAGGTCTCCCTGCTGTCCGTATATTGATTTAATCGCCAACGGAATAGTGCTTGATGATACGGGTTCAATGGTTAAAAGGGCGTTACTCGTCGGCGAACTTGTTCCCAAAGAAAGCTGTTTTAAGGTATTATTCCAAAAAAACTTGCTCGCATCTCCGCCAAATTGAGTGCCACTAGTAAATTGAACGGCACCTTCTATACCTCCGGGAGGAAAACTGCCGCCAACCCTGTCAACAAATGTTTTGCAAAAGAGTCTTCCGGCATCATCGGTTCTAAAAAATCTGTCACCTATGCAAGTTTCGGCCAAAATCGGATTTACGTCAAAGAAAGCATCTCCAGTAACCCTTTGAGTGCCGCTTATGGTAAGAGTGTGCGTTGGCTTTACTGTGCCGATACCGACACTTCCGGCTCCAGTCGCAAAATAAGCGCTGGTGCTGGCTATAATCGGCGCGCCAAAAGTTGATGTGCCGTTGAAAGTGGATGTGTCGTTAAAAGTGGACGCGTCATTAAAAGTGGATGTTCCGTTAAAAGTGGATGCTCCGTTGAACGTAGAGCCAAAATTCGTCACAAAAAGAATGGGCGGCGTAACAGTTGCTGAACGAATTTCAAAAATATTGGCAGTGGCGCCGGAAGAAGCAATAAGCTTCAACAGCGCGGTGGTAGATGAGTTACTGTAAATTGTAAGGCGGGATGGCGTTCCGGTCGAAATCGTAGTTGATGACGAAACCGAAGTTGTGCCGCTTTCTATTTCAGGAGCAACCCCGATAAAAACTAATCCTTCACCGCGAGTATCAACGCTAAAAATAGGCACGCCATCCGTTGACGTAGCAATGCTCCACGCATTGGCCGCATTACTTACAATAGTTGTCGTGGCAAAAGAGCCGAAAGCAATTTCTGCCGGGCCCGCAAACGACAGTAACGAGTTTGTGGCAGAAGCGCCAAGCTCAAGACCGCCCTGGGACAGAAGCAAAAGCGAAGGATCGCGAACCGCAAGAATAGAACCCTGCCTGGTCCAAAACGTTTGAGAGACAACCGGTCGCTGTCCGCCGGAAACAGTAATACCGTCACCGGACAAAACATCATAAATTATGTTAGAGGCAAAAATGGTGCCCGTCGCCAGGTCAATATTCTCGCCGCGAATCAAACCCTTAACAATCATCCCCTTATTAATCGTGGTAGAAGCATTACTGGTGAGGGCGGAAAAAAAATCAGCTTCACCCTTAAAAACACTGGGGATGTGGACCGTAAAAACAGACCGTGAAGAGAACAGGACAGGAACTGCGGCAGAACTGTTTTTTTGCCGTATCGCCCGTCCGTCAATATTTTGGCCAACCTGATCCGATGAAATTACGCGCTCCACGAAAAATTTTTGAAGGGCTGAACGCCCCCGCGCCGTTACGGCAAATAACGCGATAGCCGTGAGAATAAAAAATAAAATTGCAAAAATAGCCCAGCGAAACCGTAAACCGCCTGAGAAAAATATTTTCTTTAAAAAATTCAGTATGTTCATAGGGCCATTTAAAAATTTACCCCGTTAAAAATCTAAATAAGTCATAATTTTATCCCTGAAGGTGCAAGGCGGAGCCGCTTCGCTTCACACCATTATGCTGTTATTGGCGTAGTGCCGGATTTCTAACGGGGTTAATGTACTATCCCCAAATATACTTCAACTTTATTCTGGCTAACTTTAATAATGCCTGTCTTTAGCGGAATGGTTTGAACCCTACCGCCCTTAAGGCGCAAAACTATATTATTTTTAATAATGGAAATGAAATTCGCATGAAACGGCATAACATCAAAATCACCGGTATCGTTATAAGAAGAAACGGAATCCGCCTCTCCCTCGAAAAGAATGCCCGAGCGATCACGGATAACGACATCAAGAATTTGTGTTGTAGTGGTAGATTGTTCCATGTTTAAAAATTTTTCGATTATCAATTTCTAAGACTGAATCTCACTCACACTGCCGACATAAAGGAATTTATCTTCCGAAACGCTGTCAAATTCTCCGCCAAGAATTCTACCGACGTCGGCAATGGTGGTTGCCAGCGGCACATACTTCCCCTGAACTCCGGTTTGGTCTTCCAACACAAATAAATTCTGCGTCATAAAATTCCTCAACTTCTTTGCCCGCTGATAGGAAATCCGGTCTTCGGCCAACAACTCCGACTCTCCAACAAGAGACACAACCCGCTCAAGCGTAATAGCTTTTTTTAAAAGCGCTTGCGCCTCGCGCGCGATCTCGTAATGAAGCTCTCCGGCCGTCTGCGGACTCAGGGCTGAAGAAAATGACATAAGAGGGTCAACGGCCGGCAGTAAATTCTGCTGGTAAACATCCCGGGAAAATACCACAGCGGAATCAATGTGAGAAAAAACGGACTGTACCGCCTGATCTAAAATATCGTCATTAGGAATGTATACCGCCTCAACGGTGCTAACGGTACCAGATAGTGTTGAAATCAACCGGCCGTGAAGAAGCGCCATCTCTGAAGCAAGCGTAGGCTGGTATCCGTCTTCCGAAGGAATCATATGCATAACCATGGATAATTCATTGCCTGCCTGCGCAAAACGAAACATATTATCAACAAAGAAAATTACATCGGACTTGAGGACATCTCGAAAATATTCAACTACTGACGCCGCGGAATAACCGGCGAGCAAACGGATGGCCGGAGGAGCGCCCATCGGCCCCAAAATAACCGAAACCCGAGATAAAACTTTTTTTTTCGCCAACCGTTCCACAAGCTCATGACCCTCTCTCGTGCGCTCCCCAATTCCGGCAAAAACAGACAAAACTTTCTGATTGTCGCGCAATGCCACGGTGTTATGCAAAATTTCCGTAAGCATAACGGTCTTGCCGACGCCCGCTCCGCCCAAAAGCCCGATTCTTCCACCCTTCAAAAAAGGACAAAAAAGATCAACAATTTTAACACCGGTTTCTAAAACCTCCTGATGGGTTACTATATCGCCATAGGCGGGCGCAGCCCTGTTAATAGCCAGACCTTCGACGGCAGGAATCTCCGGTTTTCCATCCAAAGGAGAGCCAAACGCATCAATAACCCTGCCCAAAAGTTCCCGCGAACCCGGAATTACAATGGGCTTGGCCGTATTTATAACTTTGGCGCCGCGTTTAATGGATGATACCCGTGATAAGGCAAGGCAATAAAATGTTTCCGGCCCCGAAGACGAATATACCTCCATTTTTACCGAAGGGTCGTCGTACAACACCACGATGTCATAAGGCAACGGCGAAGCGGCCACAAATCTGACTTCAACCACCTGGCCCTCAATGCCGATAATTTTTCCGGTTTGATTTTGTTCCATATTTTTTACAAATTAATGATTAATTTTAATAAGCGCCGTAACTCCTACTCCAAAGCAATATGCCGCTTAGCGCATCAAGCTGACGCCGGTTATACAACCTATGTCTAATCTTTTGCCTTTCAAATGACGATCTTTCTACGGCTTGGTCAATGTTAATCGTTGCCCCATCCAAAAGCATCATCCGGCTTGCCACTTTCGCGAGCCTCGACTCATTAAATATTTGTTCAAGAAGAGACGCAAAAATCTCTGTTTCAAAAAAAATTGTTATTTTCTCAAGCGACGGTTCAAAAATATATCTGGTTTCTGTTTCCGGCAAAGGGGCAAACGGCAGTCCGAGCCCGGAAACGCTGGAAGCCACCGGAAGCTGTTCCACAAAACTTTTAAACGTTCCATAAAAAGCAATAACCCTGTCATACTCATGCAAATAGCGCGTGATGGCTTTAAGAGTTTCCAATTCAATTTTGGTATCGGAAAAATCAAAATAGAAAAATCCTGTTTTAAAGCCGGCCGTTTCCAGCATGGCCTTGCCGACTTTTCCAATCACAGCCAAATCCGCTTTTTCTTCCTTTATTTTTTCCATAAAAAGAGAAAAGGTTTTATTTATAATATCGCCGTAAAGACCCGTATTGGCCGACAAAAGAACATAAACCGTCTTGCCATTGCGCTTGATTAAAGAAAGGGCTTTTGTTTCCTCAATATCACGGCGCTTCATCAGCCGCAGAACTTCTTTACGGTAAGCCATTTTTACTTCCTGAAAAATCTGGGCGAGCCCCAAATGAAAAGAACGATTCTCCAAAACCGAGTTTCTAGTTCGCCGCATGGAGGTGGCGGCAATAGTTTCGTATGTTTCAACCAGACTCTTCAAACTATGCAGGCGCTCAATTTCTATATTGATTGTTTGTTCGTTAACCACAGATTACCCTCAATTACGAAATCGGATTATCGGCGTTTTCTTCAGCATATCGTTCAGCGCCCAATCAGCGTTAACGCTGATTTTACGCTGATGAGTACGCTAATATTACGCGGATTATTTATTTCATAACTCAAGATAGATTATTAACCGCATACTTAGCGATGCGAGAAATCTGTTTCAGCAATGCCGCTTAAAAGCGTCTCCAGCGAGAGTGAGCCGTCAACAAATTTATCGACCCATTCTCTAGTTTTAGAATCACCTTCATAAAGCAGCACAAATTTTTGAATTTCCTTCTGCACATCCAGATGTGTACGGCCCGCAAGCGCTTCCCCCCAGACCAAACCAAAAAGAAATACCTGCAATTTTACCGGAATTCGGTCGTATACGGTTTGGTCAAAGAAGGTCATAATACGATCTTCCTTCTCGAACGCTTTCTTGATATGCTCCCCGAGTTCGGCTCCGAAACTCGCGAAATTGTGCATCTTATCCGCATTTCTCAAAAACGTAATTATTTCACGGCTTATCTCGCGCTGAAGTACGGATTGAGTCTGCCTGCCGACACGGGTTACGGAAATAAACGGGTCAACGGCGGGCCTCCGCCCTTCAACAAATAGTTTATGGTCGAAAAAAAGATGGCCATCCGTCATAGACATAATATTGGTCTGAATATATCCGGCCATATCGCCCTGTACGGTCTCCACTACCGGCAGACAGGTAATTGCCGCTTCTTTGCCGTCTGCTATAAAATTTCCGGCTCTTTCCAAAAGCCGCGCGTGAGTATAAAATATATCACCCGGATATGAACTTCTGCCGGGGAAACGTTTCCCTAAAAGCGCTATCTCGCGAACTGTTCTGGCATGTACCGTTAAATCATCAAGAACAATAAGCACATCGCGCCCCAGATCCCGGAAATATTCGGCAATGGTCATGGCGGTATAGGGCGTAAGAAAAATCATTCCTGCCGCGTCATCGGCCCTGGAAACCACCATGACTGTTTTTTCCAGAATTTTAAATTGAGCAAGAATTTCCTCAATCTGCTTTATGGCGAGCTGGCTTTTTCCAACCGCGGCATAAATTCCGACTGAACCCTGTTTAATCTGAGAAAGAAGAATACGCGTCAAAACTCTCGACTTCCCCGTTTTTTGGTCACCCATTACAAGTTCCCGCTGTCCCATACCGATAGGCAGCAATAAATCAATCATGGAAATTCCGGTTTCGCATTGCCGTTTGATGGTTGAACGAAACTTAATTCCCGGCGGCACCACTTCCACCGATCTCTGTTCGGCCAAGGGAAAAAACGGTTTTTGCGGATTAATAGAATTTCCCAAAGGATTAATAACCTTTCCCAAGAGCTCTTCACCGACGGGCACCTTAAGACAATTGTTTGTTCTGACAATCCGGCTTCCAGTCCTGATAGGGTTTGGAGAAAAACTAAGAATTTCCACGCTTGATTCGGAAAGCGCCGTGACCTGGCCCAGCTCTCCCGATTCAAAAACCACCACCTCCTCCGGGCTCGCACCCGGAAGACCACTGGCATAAACAAGAGAAGAAACTGATTTTTCAACAAATCCTATTTCTCCTATTTCGTCCAAATATTTGTTAAAATCGATTTTCATAATTAGACAAACTCACTAGAAGCTATCTCAAAAACCAGCAAAATTTACTTCCTGAGCTTGTCGAAGAATAAATTTTGCGAATTTTCCTAAATTTTTTGAGGGTACGCCTTCGACAAGCTCAGGCAATAATCATTTTTGAAATAACTTCTACTTATAACCTATTTCCTCAAGTATCTTTTGCTTTTCACGATTCATTACTTTCAAAATGCGGTCTTTTAACGTCAGATTTCCGTATCGACCGCGATATACAATACGAATTCCACCAAGTATTGTTTTATCGCTGTGAATATCAAGAATAATGCCTCCTCCCAGTTCACGGTGAATCCACGAATGCATCTGATTAATCAATTCTTCATTCGGTTCAACCGCCAAATCAATCTTCAACACCTCCATGGCGCCAAGCTTCTTTTTTAAATCTTGCAGGAATTGCCCCCAATTATCAGACTTTTTTTCCGGCACCCCTCTTCCCGTCATTTCTTCTAAAAAACGGAAAAATCTATAGGGCATATGCATTCTTAAAATATCCTCGGTTTTAACACCCTTTAGCGTATAGGCGCCATTCAAAGCGCTCTCAATGGCAAAACTTACTTCATCCCGTTCTTCCTTGGTCCTCATGTGCTCAAGCATTTTTTCAATTGTTTCTAACAATTCATTCACCGCGTTAGATGTTTCTTGTTGCTCTTGCATATTGGGGGCGACTCTAATACTCTAATTCACGCGAATGACTCGAATATTAGAGTCATTAGAGTGTCATTCGTAAATTAGAATCGCTGTCAAAACGTGATAAAAAGTTGAAAATTTTTGCTTAAATAAAGTATTTTTTATGAAAGCGTAACTCCTGTTATTTATTAAAAAATCCCATTTTTTTCGCCTCCTCCAGGGCATCAAGAATCAATCCCTGATGCTGTTCAACGCTTAGCGCTTTTCCCAAAACTTCCTTGGAAACAAAATAAATTATGCTGAATACGGATTCTTCGATTTTTCTAATGGCTTCACGTTTATGCTCCTCTATTTCTTTTTTGGCGCTACTGTTCCACTCTGCAAGCTTAACCTTCATTACATCTTCTTCCCGGGATATTTCTTCTTTCAGAAACTGCAAAAAGGAGACAACGCCCCGGCGTGATTCACGCGCTATTTCTTCGCCAACATTTTCCATGATGCGCCAATAAGCTTCCTGTGAATCTTGCACGGTACGCTTCTCTGCCCTGTTAATTTCTTCGGACAGGAGTTTAAGCCCTTCAAGTTCTCGCTCGAAATACTCCTCGAGGGCGTTTTGCAATACTGACTGCGAAACTGAAACAGCGCTTTGAGTAGAAGCTAACAATTCCGTAGCGCTTTTCTCCGCCCTCTTAATAATGGCAAAAGAATCCTCACGGGCACGCGCGAGTATCTTCTCCGCCTCCTCATCTCTCTGCCGCATCCGTTTCCGAGCGTCCTCGAAGCCGGGCCAAAAACGCTTAAGAAAAAATTTCCAGAAAAAAACAAGAAGCAGCGCAAAAACCAAAATGCTAACGGCAACCGGGATTAAATAAGATTGTGACAGTGCCAACATATGAATCGTCAATCAATCGCTAATACGAATCGCCCATAGGATAATTCGAAAATTAACTAGATATTGATTGAAAATATTATTGAGTTAATAAATTATTATGACGTAGGCAATAACCGTGCCTAAGGCAATGATGCCGAGCGTTAAGAACAAATTTAAAAAGACGCCAAGTTCTATAAAACGGGCTGCCAGGGGATTCCGGCCAAGCGCCTCAACTCCTGTTCTGGCAACCTTGCCAAAATAAACAAGCCCGACAACCACGGAACTAAACGCGATGACAAACGCCAGAAAATAGCGGAGCGTTTTTGTCGGGCTGGTTGTAAAATAAGTAAGCGGCGATATTTCACTAACGCGGACCGAAACCGGAACAATGCCGACCTTTTCCGGATCAGAATTTTTATAATCCTCGAGCGCTACGCCAAGAATATGTCCGTAGGCCTCTGCCTTAGCGGCGATACCCGGAATCAAAGAAGAAGTAATATAATCTCCTTTCAGTATTTCGCCGTTAATGGTGGAAACGCGCACCAAAGATACGCCCTGAGAAAGAACGGGAAATCCTTTTTCCAAATTAGGATCGCCGATGGTAACGGCCGGTTTGGCGCTTACCACGCCAAAAATACGGTTATCATACTTCGTCTGGCTCAATTGATACTTGCCGTCCACCAAACTTACGACATCGCCTACAATCGCATCATCGTTTTCTATCGGCGCGATAATGCTGATATCGGTTGGGTCAATTGCCCGTTCGGAAACTCCGCCGGAAGACGAAGAAGGTTCTTGCTCGGAAACGCCGCGCAATCCTTCCTGAATCTGAGCAAAATTCAAATGGGAAAAATCGGCCAAAAAAATATTCTTTCCAAAAACAATCAGGGTTAAAACCAAAAATGCCGCCGCCCCCAAAACAATGGCGCGCCTAAACAAACCAAAGAACAATTCGGGCCTTAACACCTGCTGTATTCCCGGAAAACGCGCAAAAAGTTTACGAAAAGAAAAATTAAATTTAAGTTTAAGAAAATCTTCTTGAATCGCATGTCCTTTTTTAGCCGGCGATAATTCAACTTTGGGCACGGCTTCTTCTGATATTTTTCTTTTTATTATTTCCGGCCTTGCTATTTTTGGCCTTATAAAAATATCAGAATCTATAACAGGCCGACTACCGCTAACCGATTCTTTGGCGTAAAACACCTGACGAGGGGTGGGAGTAACTGGCGGTTTAGGATAAGACGGCGGAGGAACCGAAGAAAACGACTGTTGCCGAAAAGTAGAAGCGGGAGGCGGAGCCGGTAACGGTTTTGGAAGAAGAGAAGGAGATGAAGATAATTGAGAACTTGATTTAGAAGGCGGAGTCGACGTTTTTATGTAACGTTTCTTTTCACGATTTTTCTTTGACATTTCTCTTTGCCTTAACGACGAAGAGCCGTCCTTAAACGGCATTTTCATCCGCTCCTCGGCCTTAAACGAGTTGGACGAGGTCGCTCTAATTCCACTTAACTTCTGAATTTGAATTAACGAAGCGCGCTGTTGAGCAACAATGTATTTGGCAAGCGCTTTTTGGGTGATATACCAGCTGCGGCCGATCTTTTTTCCGTCCAGCTTACCCTTGCGTACAAGCAAATTCAAATATTCGGGGGAATAAGGCGTACCCCTTGACGCCTCAGAAAGAGAAACATAATTAATCTTATTTTTGTGTTTAGACATAGCCTAAAAATTTGATTAAAAGTTACCAGAACCCAACTCAATCATTCAAACTTGCTCTTAGACTTCTAACGAAACAAACGCATAAATCCTTTTAATATAGATTGTTTTTTGAATTAATCCCATACGGTATCGGAATGATTAAAATAATTTTTGGAAAGAATCGCATAGTATATCGGATAAACTCTGTATAACGTGTTGATTGATAGTTAAGCGGTTGTGGAAAACTTCCTTATATATAATTTAGTATAGCACTAGGTATTAAGAATCAGCCGAAAAACTTCTGTGGATAACAAAAAAACTCAATAAAATCTTATAAAACACTATATGTTGCATCAAAAAAATATCCCTATATAATGCTTAATTAACTTTTATAAACATTAATAATTTTTAGATTGTAATTATAAAGGTTTATAAATGTCATTTTATGAGCAGAAAAAGATTTAAAACTGATAAAATCAATCAAAAAAACCGTTATTAACTATTGACAGGTTTTTTATTTTCAAAAATTTTGAAAGAAAAAAGGCCGATAGAAAATCGGCTCTCTAATATTACCGCGAAGTTCCACGAACTTGCCCGTGGGTATCTACGATAAAAAAATTAAAAACTTGCAGTACTCTGACAACTATTTAAAAAATCTCCGAAATAAGTTATTATAATAACATAATAACAACGGAGTCGAAGAGGTTACCGAAAACGCTTTTTCTGAATGTGTGCCTTCGACTCGGCTCAGGCAATAAAATGATACTCCCTGAGCGAACTACACGAGTCGAAGAGGTTACCGAAAACGCTTTTTCTGAATGTGTGCCTTCGACTCGGCTCAGGCAATAAAATGATACTCCCTGAGCGAACTGCGCGAGTCGAAGGGTTACCGAAAACGCTTTTTCGTAATTCAAGGTAATTAAAATAATAATCTCCATGACTGAAAAAAATAACCAACTAAACGAAAAAGTTAAATCTGTAAACCCCGTTAGAACGGGTGTTCCGCGATCGGCCGACGAAAGCATTACACTCCCATCGGCTATCTCTACCGTTACCGCCGACCCGCTTCGCCGTAACTTCAGCGAGGCGAGCAGTAGTCAGCAACGTTCTAACGGGGTAAATAAAACCGCCTCCGTCCTAAAAAGAACCGGCAAATTCAGGTTGCCCTTATTCATTGCCATCCTTCTGATAGTAACCTGGCAAATTTTTCAAATTGAAAAAATTCCGCAAATAACCGCTCCCTGGATCATGGGCGGAATAATAATCCTGTTTATAATTATAAGCTCTACTCTATATTTTCTTTTTGCGCCGCATACCGCAATCCGTACAACAACATTTGAACCAGGAACATTGGTAACCGTCACGCTCGGCAATATTCTTTTAACCGCGGTTATCATAAAAAATTTCTATCTTACCGCAACCCCCCTTACTCTTTTCTTAATCGTGATGCTAGTCGGAATTTATTCATCGTATATTTTACAACTCATGCGGGAGGTGCTAAGGGCGGAACACGAAACAGAAGAAACACGCCAACAATACGGCAAACTTTTGGAGATAGACCGGGAAAAACTTGAATTCATTACTACAACTTCTCACCAGCTTCGCACTCCCCTTACGGAAATTCGCTGGGGTCTTGAAGCCGCGCTGCAGCAGCCCGGCATTGATACGGTAGCGCGCTCCGCGATTGAAAAAAGCCTTTTTAGTATAAATCGTCTGGTAAAAATTGTGGACCAGATGCTTGAAGCAAAACACACGCCCCCCCCCGATGTTTTAAAAAATAAAAAAGAGCAGTTCGACGCTTTATCGCTCCTGGAAGAAATTACCAGGGAACTCGATAACTTTGCCCGACAAAAAATGGTTGCCGTCACCTTGTCCCAACCAGACCAAAAAATTTTTGTCAAAGCCGAACGGGAAAAATTAAAAACGTCCTTAAAAAACATCGTTGACAACGCCATTCGTTATTCGCCGAACCAAACAGTAAATATTTCCCTTTGGCGCGAAACCAATCTCGTATATTTCCGGGTTGAAGATGCCGGCATTGGAATTACGCCGGAGGACGCAAGCCATATATTCACGCGTTTCTTCAGGGGAAAAAACGCCAAATTACTTCAGCCGGACGGTTCCGGGCTCGGCCTATCCACAGCCAAGAATATTATTGAAAATCAGGGAGGAACCGTACAATTCTTTTCCAAACCGGGAAATGGTACAATATTTGTAGTAACCATCCCCTCTTAAATAACAAGGTTATACACTCGTAAAAAACTTTTTATTTAAGCCAAAATTTTAGCCTTAAATAATGACTTTGTAGCGACTCTAATATACGAATTCCACCCTAATGCCTCAAATAAACTTAAAGGTCATTAGAGTCATTCGAGTGGATTAGAATATTAGAGTCGCCCCCAAGTCAAAGCAGAAAGTAACAAAAAGTTTAATAATTATGCTATTTTAAATGATGACGTAAGTCCTGTTAATAAAATGAACGAACCAACCCAAAAGACAATTAAAAAAGAACCTACTATCATTGTGATAGAAGATGATGTTTTTATAAAAGAAATAATAATAACCCGATTAAAGAAAGACGGCTTTAATGTTTTAGATGCCGCCGACGGAGTCAGCGGTTTACGACTTATAGAATCTTCTTCCCCCGACATTGTCCTGCTTGATCTTTTAATACCTATACTGGATGGTTTTGAGTTATTAGCGCGCCTGAATAAATCCGGACTTATTAAACGCATTCCGGTTATCGTAATCTCCAACCTTGCCGGAGAAGAAAATATCAAGCGCGCGAAAAATCTCGGCGCCAAAGAATACATTATCAAAGCTCAAAGTACAACCACGCAAATCATTGAAAGAATAAAGGACTCCTTAAAAAATAAGAATGAACCTGATATCGCGGCCACGGTAACGGGATGAACAAGACAGAAAAAATGTGCAAAAAATGCGCGCCACTTAACGAGCTTCCAATTCAAGAATAATATTCAACCCATGATATCAGCAAACAATCTTAAAAACGGAACAATTTTTCTAATGGACGAAGCCCCTTATCAAGTTATTGAGGTCAAACATCTTCACATGGGACGGGGCGGGTCTTCAATTCAGACCAAAATAAAAAACCTTGCCACAGGGCAGGTTTTATCGAGAAACTTCAAAGAATCGGATTCATTCGGAGACGCGGACGTTGAAAAAGGAAAAATTAAGTTTCTCTATACCCATCGGGAAAATACCGTATTTATAAATCCTGGAAAATCAAACGAACGGCTTTCTATGCCGACCGAAACGCTCGGCGATATTCTTAAGTGGCTTAAACCCAATACGGAATGCGAAGCTGTTTTTCTAACAGGAAAAATAATATCCATAAAACCGCCGATTAAAATTGAACTAAAAGTCATTGAATCTCCCCCGGGATTAAAGGGAGACAGGGCGCAATCCGGAACTAAAAATATAAAACTTGAAACCGGCGCTTCCATAAACGTTCCGCTTTTTATAGAAGAAGGAGATATAATCAGGATAAATACTGAAACCGGAGAATATACAGAGAGAGTAACCAAATCGTAACTTATAACTGACAACAAACAACCAACAACGAAAAGTTGTTGGCTGTTTTTAATTTACAGAAGTGTTGTGAGTTGTCGATTATAAGTTGCGGGTTAAAACTTAACTGATTCCCCCGGTCTTATCACTCCACTCATTTTTTTTCCCAAATCCCGTTCTTCGCTTTTTACATACACTTGCGGTTCCGGATTTTTTTCTATTTCTTTATTTTTAATAGACTCTTCAAGGATTGCTCTTAATTCAAACAAATTGATTTCCTTATTTTCTTTTTTAGGAAGTTCCTTTAAAGATATCGGTTTTACCGCTTCAACGTGTCTCGAAACAAATTCTCTTTTTATTTGCGGAGGCGGCAATGGACGCGCATAAGACGAATTAATCCGTTTCTCAAAAACCCCGCCAACAGAAGCCCTATCCGGCACAATTCGTTCCGGTTTATCAAGCTTACCCGCTCTTAAAAGCTCCAGATGCTCTTGGCAATATATTGGCCGGCGCCCATCCGGTTCAAAAGAAACAAAAATTCTTTTTCCGTCAACAATGCAATTTGCTTCAAAAGTCTTATCAGCCGGCCTCTGCTCTTTCCTTTTTTCATTTCCTCTATCTTCGCTTTTCGTCCCCTGACCAACAAATTCAGAAACAAGCTTGTTTTCCTTATCCTTGGCAAAATATTCCGCTATGCCCTCTTCAACCTTTATCTGTTCCGTTCCGTACTTCTCCTCGGACTTCCGTGTTATTTCTGCTTTAAAATTATCCTTAGGAATCGGATACGGAGCAAGCGTTGTTGCCGAGAAGGGTCTGGAAGCAACGCCGTCAATCATAAGTTTTAAATAAATCTGGGCAAATCCGAGATTAACCAAATCCTGAATCATAAACTCCGGGCTGAATTCTTTTTCCAGAAGTTCGGCATCCTGCGCTCCGACTCGAAAACTAATCATGCTTCCGACATTTCCAAAAACCGCGTCTTGTACCGTTTCATCCATCTGAGCTACATACTGATGCGCTAAGGTCAAATTGAGGCGGTACTTACGGGCTTCGGAAAGGATGCTGGCAAAAGACTCGGTAGCAAAATTTTGAAACTCATCAACATAAAGATAAAAATCGCGCCTGTCTTCTTCTCTGGGGATATCAACACGGGTCATGGCCGTTAAATAAATCTTGGTCACAAGCATTGCTCCTAAAAGACGGGAATTCTCCTCTCCTATTTTGCCCTTGGATAAATTCATAATAAGAATTTTGCCTTCATCCATTATTTTTCTTAGATCAAACGAGGATGTTTCCTGTCCCACGATATTGCGGATAAGCGGATTAGAAATGAACTGACCAACTTTATTCTGAATCGCGGCCGAGGCCTCGGTGGCAAAACGCTCCTGATATTGGGCGTATTCTTTTTCCCAAAAAGCTTTTACAACGGGGTCGCTCAACTGGGCAACAATCTTCTTTCGAAAATCTTTTTCAGCAAACATCCGGTTTATGCCAAGAAGCGTAGACCCTGGAATTTCCAAAAGAGACAAAATAGCGTTTGATAAAAGATACTCCATTCTCGGGGACCATACATCCGGCCAAATTTTCTTAAATACGCCAAGAAGGCCGGAAGCCACCAAATGGCGCTGGTTCAAGGCCACCCTTTCCATCGGGTTGAAAGCAATCGGAAATCTGGTATCGGACGGATTAAAATAAATAACATCATCAATTCTTTCTTTAGGAACAAAGGCCAACATCTTTTCCGCGAATTCCCCGTGCGGGTCAATAATCCCAAGACCTTTGCCGCTCGCAATATCCTGAATGGCCATATTTTCAAGAAGTGTGGTTTTACCCATGCCGGTTTTTCCGATTATATACGCGTGCTTTCGGCGGTCAGGGGCTTTAATGCCAAAGCGCTTCCGCTGGTTGCGGAAGTTGGTCTCGGCAAAAAAAGTTATTTCTTCTGTAAAAGCCATGTTGTACGCCAACTATTACGCCATATTAAACCGCCAACACACCATAATAAACGCTGTTGACGTTTAAATTGGCGTGTAATTATTGCGTTTAATATCGCTTCTAAATTCTCTATTATAATTATACAATAAAATTGTTAAATTGGCAAGTCGGAAAGCGGCTCCCCTCTTTTGGCCAAGCATTTATCCGATATAAGTGCTCAGCTTCGCTGCGATAACTTAACACCATACGTCTAAAACTTAAAAAGACCATCAAATAGGCAGATCCGAAGGTGGCTCTCCTCGCTTCGCTTCAATTCTCTGAGTGGTAAGAGCTCCCACAGTTCCTCCGGGAAAATGATACACGGTTGCCAGTTCCTCAATATTAAAAATAAAGGGCTTGGAATGAAGAATATAAGTATCAAGAAACGGCTTTCGCAATTTAAAATAATTATAAAATTTTTTCTTTTTTCTAAGTTTTACGCGCACCCTCCAAGGGTTATACCACTTGGCAGTAGTCATTCCCTTAGATTGTGTTTTAAAACTGTTTAAATTAAGAGTATTAAATTGGCGCAAGACCCCTTGAATGGCGGCAAAATTCATCATGTCAAATTCCTTTGCCTTGCCGATGTAGATAAACCTCAAAATGGTCTCGTAACCTATTTTGGCTATATTTTTTTCAACGGCCTTAACAATTTCCTGTTCCCCGGGGGATAACCGCATCATAAGCATATCAGGGGACTTTTCAGATTTCTTTTCGTTCTTCCCGGTCAAAACATCGCTACCCGGCCATACAACTTCACGAATCGGCCAAGAAAGGTCCATATTTCCTCCCGGCAATAACTGCTCCAACAAACCGGATTTTTTAGGTATTTCCCTTCCAATCAGTTTAAACACCAATTCCTCAGCTTTCTTTTTCCAATCATCTCCTGTCGGACGTATTAAAAAATGAACGCCCACAACTTCATGCGGCTTAATATTGGACAGTACTTCGGCCAAAGCGGATAACGGGTCAACCTTTCTTGCCTCTTCTTTCAATGATATATCTTCAACCAAAAAATCCTTATAAGTTCTAATAGGATAAGGGTCTGGTTTGGCTAAGGCGAATTCGGTCCCAAAAAGATTCCACTCATCATTAGGAATATTTTCGGGAAGAGTTGGCGAGTAATCTTCAACCTCCTTAACTTCGCTTTCCGGGTACTGCGAATATACCAGTGCCTGAATAAGATTTATATAATCTGACGGCGTATAAATATAAAAGTGGACTTTGCCGCCGACGGAAACAATTTCAAAACTGAAATAATCGGTTTGAAGGCCTTTCCAATATTTTTCTTCAAAATCAAAACGCCGGAAAGCCGAATGAAGTCCGGCAAAAATCTGCTCCATGGCCTGCGGCGACTTGGCCATTTCTTTGGGGATTCTTACTTCCAAAAGCACCCATTTCAAATTGGCAAAATACCAGACCCGCAAATAAAACACCCACATCTTCCACGCCCCGAAGGCGAGAAGCGGCGGAAGCCATGCCCACCAGGTAAGCTGAATATATGGCCAAAGCGGCCTTAAAATACTGAGTTGAAATTGTATAAACTCTAAAAGCATTAACTTTATGGCGACTCTAATACTCGAATTCACTCGAATGTCTCAAATACCTATGCGTTATTAGAATCATTCAAATGTCATTTGTATATTGGAATCGCGCTATCTCAATTATATCAACAAAAACAAGAGAATAAAAGAAAAAAACAGGGTGCGGGAGTTTCCTCACACGCACCCTTGATGGCGGAGTTACGCATTGCTGATGGCGGCTTGCTCACCATACTTCTGAAGAGCATCTTCCGCGCAGTCCACGAGGATGACGAGAAAGAACTTGTAGTGTCCCGCCTCCATGCCCTCGGCAATCACGCGCAATTGCTTGAGCTCCTCGCGGTTGTGGAAGAGCCGGACGCACTCGCCCTCTTGGTAATCGCCAACTACCTCTCGGAGAAGTCCGCCGGTTTTCTCGTCAAGGTCAGCGAAAGAGTGATTATTCAAGCTCCAGCTTCCGATACCACGGAGCTTGTCCTCGCACGGCATTTTGTCATCCGCACCATCAGTCGAGATTTCGGAGACGCCCTCCTTGTACTTGTCGCACCGCTGACTGCAACACTCGTGTACTTGGTAGAGATCATCCACGGTGCCCTCTTCGTCGAGTGGAAACACCGTTTCCGAAACAACCCACAGGAAACAACGCATGGCCTTCCTCCTTTCGTTTGGATTTCAACAGAAAAACGGCGTTTTTGCCATTTTCCGAACTATACTATATATATTAGCATATTTTAAGAAATAAGTCAATAGCACCAAAAAAATCCGCAGAGAGCGGATTTTATTGAAAATTAGAAATTAGGAATTAGGAATTTATACGAGTGTATATCCTTCCTCCGCCCTCCTAAACCTCTTTTTATCCTGCAGATTGAGAAGAATGGTATTTTCTTTCACCATTCTTTTTTCCAAAACCTTTTTAGTAATTTCATCTTTAGACATGGGGCGACTGGATTGTTTCAAAACAGAAACCAAAACATCTTTTACTGTTCCCGGCTCATATCCCCATTGCTTCAGGGCGTAAAGGCCTCGTCCCACCAAAACAAACCGGGCATCTTTGATTAATTCATTGTGAACGGTTTGAGGATGGGCTTTTCTTTGCGACCAACCGCTTTTATTTATGGCTTTGGCAACGTCGGTAAAGTGAAGAGGTTTTTCGTGTTTGGCAAGAACAACATAGGCCTTGTCTCTCACGCCCCTGGGATTTATATCCGGCCAAGAAACAAGTCCATATTCATTATAAGGATTCCTGGAAATGGTTTTGGCAATGCTCATGTATGATTTTACTGATTTTTCATCTTTGGGTTCGCCAAAAACTTCGCGCGCGTGATTGGAAAACAAAGCAGCCAATTCATCTTCAGAAACAACGGCCTTTTTAGCGTCAAGCTCGTCTACCACCCGGCTTACAACGGTTTGGGCTTTATTCAAGGTCTCATCATCAACAAACCAGCGATGATGGTGATGTTCATCTTCTTCGGCTTTACGCACCGGGAGCCCCAAAGACAAAAGGAAATTAATATGAGGATGAAATTTCGCGTCCGCCAAACTATTCAAATACCGTTTTTCTTCAGAAACGCCTCCATGATTTGACAGATGATTCCGAAAAACCGGATGCATGCTCTGAAGCTCTTTTTGCACCTCATCATTTCCAGCAAGCGATTTCATCCCGGCTTCTTCAATCTGCCTTACCCGCTCACGGGTAATTCCATAGGACTTGCCTATGGACTCAAGGGTATGTCTGCCCGTACCTTTGATACCGAACCTTTTGGCCAAAACGTCTTCGGCTCGCTTGCTTGAAAGGGTTTTTAATATTTTTGCGGCTGCATCCTTAGGATGAACCGAGAGATTAATACGTTCCATTGTATTTTTGACTTATTTCGCACCTTTTTTACGAAATACACCTTTATTAAAATAATACAATAATATAGTTATAAAAGTCAATAGGAAACTAATAGCTTAAAATTGCCTATTTTTGTTTACTGCCAAACAATTGCCAAGTAACCAAAAAGGGGCTGGCTATAAATATTGAAGAATAAGTGCCGATTATTACTCCTACTATTAAAGTAAGGGTAAAATATCTTATAGATTCACCTCCGAAAAGAAATATTGCCAGAAGCGATAAAAGTACAGTAAACGAAGTATTTATTGAACGAATAATGGTCTCTTTAACACTTTGCTCAACAATGGCTGAAAAGTCAACACCTCGTCCCGTGGTATTCCGCAAGTTCTCCCTTACCCTATCAAATACCACAATTGTATCATGCACCGAAAAGCCCAAAATTGTCAACAGAGCGGTTACAAATAAAGTGTCAACCTCTGCTCCGGCAAATCTTCCCAAAACAGAAAAAAGTCCGGCTGGAATTAATACGTCGTGAAATAACGCAATAACAGCTACCACCCCGTATTTCCATGAAGATATTGGTTTGGAAACTTTGCGGAAGGCCCAGGCAATATAAAGAACAATCAAAACAAGAACAACAATAATGGCATAAATGGATTTTCTTTTGAGTTCCTTGCCGATTGTAGGACCAATGGCGTCAAATCTTTTTTCTGAAAAACCGGTGGCGGTTTTTTTTAATAAGGCAACAATTTCCTGATGAGTATTTTCATCAACATCGCGAAATCTTAAAATCAATCCTTGAGAACCGGTTTGTTGTATAACAATTGTTCCCAAATTCAATGATTCAAGATTTCTTCGGATAACTTCCGAATCCGGACGGACTCCCCTGTATTCAGCTTCAAGCAAAGAACCTCCTGTAAAGTCAATACCAAAATGCAATCCAAAAGTCAAGAGGGAAATCAAACTGGCCGAAACCAGAATGCCGGAGAAGATATAAAATATTTTTCGATTGGCAATAATTTGCATAAATCACTAATCAATCTCGAATTATATCTCTAATAATCGCGAACCGCGCATTAGAGATAATTCGCGAAATAATTAGAGGGTGATTAGAGATTATGGGATATCCCGCTAAGAAACAGGAACCTCCACTTAGATAACCTCGGACTCATCAAAGAATATAAAAAGGTTCTAGATACAGTGATCGCGCTAAACATACTTATCAAAACCCCGATACCAAGAGTAAGAGCAAATCCTTTAACCAAACTCGTTCCAAACCAATAAAGAATCAGAGCCGTAATAATGCTTGAAACATTGGAATCGCGAATAGATGTCCATGCGCGCGCGAACCCTTCCCGGAAAGAATCTTCCATATTTTTTCCCTTTCGCAATTCCTCTTTAAAACGCTCAAAAATAAGGATATTAGCATCCACCGCCATGCCCAAAGACAGCACAAACCCCGCGACTCCGGCAGCGGTTAAGGTTACCGGAATAATCTTAAAAATAGCCAAAACTAAAGACGTATAAATCAAAAGGGCTAATACCGAGATAATTCCGGGAAGCCGATACCAAAACATCATAAAAAAAGCAACAGCCAAAAAACCATAAATAGCCGCGGTAAGGCTTCTATATAGCGACACTTCTCCCAAAGACGCTTCCACGGATTGCTGGGAAATAATTTTAATGGGAACAGGAAGTGCTCCGGAATTTAAACGGCCAACAAGTTTTTTTGCTTCATCCGGAGTAAAATTTCCGGTAATCTGCGCGTTGCCCCCGGATATTTTTTCCCTTACGTTAGGAGCACTTATGAGAAACCCGTCCAGATAAATTCCAACCGGCTTATCAATATTTCTTTCGGTAATTTCTTCAAAAAGTTTAGCGCCCTCGTCATTGAATTGCAAACTTATAATCGGCTTATACGTTGTCTGGTCAAAATCAACAATAGACCTTTTAAGATACTTGCCATTTAAGGGCGTGGGAATGAAATAAGGGTCAACATCTTTTTGTTCCCCGGTTTTTTGCGCTTCTAATATTTTATTCATTTCTTCTTCAGACCTCGGCTCACGAAATTCAAGAAAAGGGGTCTCACCGATTAAACGAATGGCCTCATTTATATCTTTTATTCCGGCAAGTTCCACTATCAATCTATGAGAATCTCCATGGCGCTCCACCTGCACAATCGGCTCGGTAACTCCGAAAAGATTAACTCTTCTCTCAATAACATCGCGAAGAGCAGACATAGAATTTCCTTTTTCAATTGTGGAAACATTGAAAAGGTCGGCCTCGTAAACAAGGTGAGTTCCTCCCAAAAGATCAAGGCCGAGACGAAACGACTGTTCAAGAGGCGGCCTTATTTTTATAATTTCAAAATCGGGCAGATTGGTTTTTCGCATTAAAAAATCAACACCCCTGTTAAAATACTGGGGCGCGTCAAAAAGCCCGATAACCAGGGCTATAACAATAATAAAAACGCTCAAAAACCGCTTTTTTATGACTTCTTCGGACATTATTATTAACAGGACTTACGCAGTCATTTAAAACAGCATAATCATCAAACTTTTTATTACTTTCTGCTTCGACTTGGGGGGCGACTCTAATACTCGAATTCACACGAATGACTCGAATGTTTAAGGATTTGTTTACCAGAGCAAAGGATATTCGAGTCATTAGAGTATTATTTGTATATTGGAGTCGTTGCCAAAATCATTATTAAAAGCTAAAATTTTGGTTTAAATAAAGAGTTTTTTATGAAAGCATAACTCCTGTTATTAATTAACCACAAATAGAAAAACCATGCAACTTGACATATATATATATAAATGCTATAATTAAGATAAGGAATAAACTCCAAAAAAACTCGAGACCAAGGGAGAATAACAGGTGCAATCAGCCAAATGCGTCAGTCTGAAGTATTTGCAAGGTTCATTTGACCTCGTACAAGGGGTCAAACAGTATCAGGGGGACGGAAAGAGCCCTGATGGTTCATATTTTCGCAACCGCGGCTATGGTTGGGGCGAAATTATTGTTCCTTCACAACTTGTTCTAACCGTACAAAACGGAAAGAAAAAGGAGAAGATCGACATAGCGCTATTCTTCAAGCAACGCTGGGGTAAACTGGTTGGGTCACGCCGCAATGCACTCACAACCACCATGCCCGGTGCGGTTCTTCTGACAGGAAAACCGGGCAAGTATACCGTGAGTATCCGCTCGCTGCAGACGTGGCTGAAAAAGGCGCAACAGGCGTGCGTCAATCCTCATGCCAAATCCACCACCACAGAAAATCGTACACACAGGGAAGAGCGGGAAGAACGCGCGTTTCAGAAAGAACTGCGCCTACTTGAGGAACGTCGCGCAAATGCCATGAAGCTCGTTTTCCAAAAAGGTTTCAATCCTAAGTATGGAAACGAGCAGTGGGAGGCCCGGAGCGAGGGACGAAAGTACATCCTCGAGCGAACAGATAACTACTCCCCATCAGAAGGAACGATTCCGATCGAAATAATGTTCGATTTGATTCCGGATAGAGTTACGCTAGTACGGCGCATCTAAACAACTAAGGATTGAGGCGCCCAAAAAGCTCCCCGCCAGAAGGCGAGGCTCGCCCATTGGGCGGCCCGCCATGATGCCACAAAGGATCTGGCGGGTTTTTTATTTTTTATCTTTATTTTCTATTTCTATAAAGACCTAATTACAAAAATTTTCTTATTTCATATATTTCCTAATATAGAACTCATTCGCCAATTCGCGCGAATTGTTCCTTACAGTATAAAATTTATTAAACAGGATACCCACATTCCTCAAAAACTATTCCTCCGGTTTTTCAAGCATTTTCGGCTCAATGTCCATCCCCTCTCCGGTTATGCGCAAAACATCCTTATCAATTTTTCCGAATTCTTTATAGGCGCTGTTATACATATTTACGGTTGTGGAAAGATTGCTTCCAAGTTTTTTCATAAACTGGTCGTATGAAGATAAATGTTTGCCGAGTTCTTCAACTCGCTTGCGAATTTCTTTGGCCGATTCTTCAATTTGTAACGCCCGCAAACCCTGCATCACTGTCTGAAGATATGCCAAAAACGAAGTAGGAGAAACAATAATAACGTGCTTGTCCTGAAAAGCGTATTCAATCAAATCACGCGTATTAACTTTTACAGTGCCAACTTGATTTATCAACAAGTCATAATAAATCGCCTCTGCCGGAATAAACATAAAAGCAAAATCCATTGTCCCCTCTTCGGGCCTCACGTATTTGGATGTCTCATCAATACGATTTTTCAAATCCTGCCGGAATAATTTTTCCAATTTTTCTTTTTCACCATGGTCGCGTTCCGCCAAAATGCGGTTATAATTCTCAAGCGAAAATTTTGAATCAATCGGAATAATTTTTTCTTTATCAAGAAAAATAACCGCGTCCACTATAACACCGTCTTTGAATTTATACTGCATCTGAAACCGGCCGGGAGGCAAAACATTTTTCAAAACCGTCTCCAAATAATATTCTCCCAAAATTCCGCGCTGTTTCGGATTTTGCAAAATATCCTGCAAATTCTGCAATTGGTCGGCAAAATTAACAACCTGACGGTTGGTTTCATCAAGCTTGGTCAGGCGCTCGGTAACATCCCTGATTATTTGCGCCGACTGGCTAAATTGGTTTTGCATCGCTTTCGTAGATTCACCCAATTTAGTATCAACGGAACGATTAAGCTCGTTTAACTGATTTTGCAGCATCAAAAGCGCTTGGTTATCATCGGGGCCGGAACTTTTAATTTTCGACAATCTATAAACAAACCAAAAAATGCCGATAAGGGCTACAGCGATAGGGACTAATATGATAAGCGTTGCAATGTTCATAACTATACTTGACAAGAATAAACCTACAAGTAATATGTACATTTAGAACCTCAGAAAAGGAAGGGGTGAAAACAATGGGAATAATGATAGATCTAGGCCTTACTATCATAACTGGTCTTCTTACTATTTCCAACGTGCGCAATGGCAATAAACGTAATGCCCTATTATGGGGCATTGCAACAGCATTCGGTATACTCACACTCGTCTGGATTATTACCGTAGCTCCATTACTACACTAAACCCCTCAAACTTTTAGACTTCCGAAGGAAGTCTATTTTTATTCATAAAACAAATGGCATGATACCAAGGGAAGCATACCGACGATTTATCCACTCTCCCACTTATTCTCTACCTCCAGAAACATTGATAATTTTTCCCGAAAAATTGCTCAATTTTTTTCATTTTATTCTCAATTATTTATACGCATTCCCGCGCCAATCTATCTCTTCAATAAAAACGGCCGAGCGATCAAAATCAAACTCGGCAATAATTCTAATCTTTCCATCTCGAATCCTATAAAAACCTTCCCATTCTCCTTTCAACTTTTTGATATCAATATTAATGTCCTCTCCAAGAAAATAACGCAGAGCCCTGCCGATGCGTTCATGTATCTCTTCCTTGGATAGCTTGTTTTTCTCAAGGAATTTTTCTGCATCGTGTGATGTTTCAATCCGCCATTTCATATATGCAATTCATGGCTCCGAGTGCCAAGCCGAGATGGCTTTTGGCCATACCTTTTTTCAATATCTTTCTGCTCTCTGTCGGATACATGCGGCAAGCCCAAAATACGAAGTTTCATAACTTCGGTTTCAAGCACCTCTTTAACGCTTTCCTTGATAAGAAATTTTAACTTTTTATCGCTTATGTTGGCAACTACCATACTTTACTAAGTATACAATGTTTTAGTAACAATGCAAATATGCTTATCCGCTCTCCCATTCTTTCCCCGCTTCCGGAAACCGCGAAAGCTTTTCGCGAAAAATCTGCTCTATTTTTTTCAATCCTTCTTCGGTTTTGGATTCAAAAACCAAACTTTACAGCCACCCAAGCCGTCCGCCGAGACGGGCAAGAACATTTCTATCAAGGCGGTCCGCAACTTCCGGAAACTTCTCCAATTCATCCGCAAGAATAGATTTTATTTTTATCGCCTCCTCTTCGGTACTGCCCTCCGCTCGCGCGGTAAGATACGGCGAGGTATTTGAGGCGCGAATAAGCCCCCAACCAGTATCGCTCATTTTGAATCGAACGCCGTCTATGGTAATAACCGGGTATCTCGCGGACAATAATTGGGTGATTTTTTGTACAACAATGAATTTTTTTTCGTCAGGACACGGAAGTTTGAATTCCGGAGTAGCGAAACGTTTAGGAAATTCGTCCATGAGCAAAAACAAAGGTCCTTTCTTTGAAATAAGTTCGAGCATTCGACAGGCCGCCCACAACGCATCGTCAATTCGATAATAATCTTCCACGAAAAAAAAGTGTCCTGACTTCTCCCCCCCAAAGATGATTTCCAAGTCCTTTCTTAAAGTATCTTTAATCGGCGCGTGTCCGGTTCTGTGCATAAGCGGAATTCCGCCAAAACGTGGAATATACTCCTCAAGAAGTTGAGAACATTTTACATCAAAAAGCACTTTCTTGCCGGGATTTCGAGCAAGAATATCTTTCGCAAAAAGAAGTGTTATAAGATCCGACTCCCAAAATACCCCTTTTTCATCAATGAACCCCGCGCGATCTCCATCAGCATCAAAAGCGATTCCTATGTCAGCACGCTCTTTAAGGACCGTGTCCTTGAGTTCACCAAAAAACTGGCTCTGCTCCGGATCAGGGATGTGATTCGGGAAAGTTGTATCAGGCGTAGTATAAAGTTCCACAACAGTACACCCGAGTAAACGCAAAAGCTCTGGCGCAAAAACTCCTGCGCTCCCATTTCCACAATCAATGACTACCTTAAGTTTTCTCGCAAGTGAAATATGCGAATGAACGTATTCTTTATATGCCGGAAACGAATCAGCTGATTCCCGTGTTCCCCGGGTACCCTTCTCAGAAAACTGATTGTCATCAATCATTCTTCTCATCTCCTGAAGTTCCTCTCCAAAAAGCGGCTGTACCCCTTTTTTCATAAGCTTGAATCCATTAAAAAAATATACATTGTGACTTCCGGTAATATTTACTCCGCCGTCATACCCTCCGTTTCCAACGGTAAAATAAACAAGCGGTGTTAACGCCACACCAAGATCCACCACGTCACACCCAGACAAAAGAACTCCCTCTACAAAAAGTTCTTTTATACGTTCGCCGCCGGGCCGAATTTCATATCCAACTACAACCTTTCTTCCGCCATCCCGACGAATAAAATCGCCGTAAGCGCGCCCAACCGCGCTTACCACCTCATCAGGAAGAGTAACGCCAGGAAATGAACCATACCACTTTTCATATTCCTTGATCGCTTTCTCGGTAACGCCCGTATCCACAACTCCCCTGATATCATATTCTCGAAATATATAAGGATTTATTTTCATAAAAAAGTTTAATTTTTATTATTATTTTTATACGCTTTCTTAATATATTTTACCAACTGTTTGGCAACTTCCCTGTTAGCAACAATCATATTGGCATCTTTGAACTTTCCCGGCTTGCCTGAAAAATCCAAAGTGATAGCGCCCGCTTCCTCGCAAATAAGAATTCCTGCGGCCACATCATGGGGCTTGATTCCAAATCCTATAAAACCGTCAAAGCGGCCATAAGCGGTATAAGCAAGGTCAAGGGCAGCCGACCCCATAAATTTTACTCCGTGAACATGTTGCTCAACGGCGGATGCGATTTTAAAACCCAGTTCTTTTCCCATCCTATCTGACGGACGCGTTGCCGAAATCACTGCTTTTTCCATTTTGGGATTGGAAACGGAAATTTTTTTGCCTGTGGTGAACCTGGTTGAACCACCGTTTAAAAACGCTCCTTCGCCTTTGGAAGCATAAAAAAGTTCATCATGAATCGCGTCATAAATTACTCCGGCAATAACTTCTTCGCGAAGAGTGCAGGCAACGGATACGCAAAAAAACGGAACGTGATGCAAAAAATTCGTAGTTCCGTCCAAGGGGTCAACATACCACATATATTCCGAATTCCTATAAAAAAAACCGGCTTCTTCGGAAAAAATGGAATGTTCCAAAAAGTTCTCCTGTATTACCGAAAGCGCCGCCCTCTCCGCTTCTCTGTCCACAACGCTTACAAAAGAACCGTCGGCCTTATCTTCAACCAAAACATCCGCCCGAAACCGCTTTTTTAATACTATTCCGGCGGACTTCGCCGCCTTAATAGCTGTTGCTAAAATATCGTTTTTCATATATTGTTCTTATGTTAACATACTTTTTAAACGATTTACACCCCCTATTTGTTTCTAAATTTTCTTTCACTATAAAACTTCCTCAGCCGGATTGAAGAACAGTACCAAGAACATCACTATAAAAACAAAAAAAGACCTACCCGAAAAACCCGGATAGGTCATGCTCATGCTTTATAAACTCTATGAAAAGTTAGTTGCCACAGTCTCCGTCACGATTTTGCGCCGGAAACGGTAAGCCACATCATTAGAAAGAACCATCTGCTTCCAAACTGTTCGCCCCCGTGGAGGCGTGAAAGTTTTCCAACCTCGTTCGCTCATCCAAGAAGCAACCCGGTCCTTGCCGTAAAGGAAGTATGCCAATTCATCCGCGCGAACAACAAGCTGTGCCTTTGGCTTAAGCGTCCAAGTCAACTTCTTCTGATGCCGGTAGGCCTGCACCAAACCTTCCTCTGTATTAGGTACAGACCGATAAGTACCATTGAATACAGGCATGTCTATCAAGGCCTCCAGCGTCTCAACTTTGATTTTCTGTTGTTCTACCGAAGAAACCGTTGGTCCGGATTCTTTCTTCTCACCCTCGGGCAATTCCAAACCATGTGCCTCAAGGCGTGTAACCTCTTGACGATAGAATGAGCTTTCCTCACGGAGACGCTCAATTAGCATTTTCAGCAGTAGATATGGGGCCCCAAACACGCTCTGCCATCTATTTGGATGGACAGCGTTCTTGAAATAAACCGTGTTGCCGGTCCACAGACCATTTTTGGTCAGAAAATCATTTTCCTTGGCAATCGGATCCCAAACAATGCGATCCCATCCGTCGTGCCACTTGCCGGTCACATCCACGAGCATAAAGTTACGGAATGCACCCACACTTTCTCGTTCTGTTTCGGGATCACGTACCACGACCGTATTGTCCCAAATGCGAATTGAGAAACTGAAAACATCCTGGTTGGAAGTCAGACCGGTAACTGCACCGAACCGATTGCCCTCTCCGATATGTCTTTCGTTGGCCTTAGCGACCGATACCCGGCGACTGCGATAGGATGGAAGTTCAATGACCGCTCCCCGTTCCGCAATCGGAACCAGGAATGAAAGTAGGTCTAAGTCAGTACCCTGGAAATTTCCATCTTCGTCCAAGACCGGAGCAGGATGCCGCCCCTCCCAACCAAAAATAGATTGGGCAATTACCGCATCTACAAACTCCTCAGTCATAGGCACACTTCGATCAGCGATTGCCTGAGTATATGGATTCTTGAAATGCACCACATCCTGCACCGATTCGGCAAACCGGATCGGCGGCCTTCCGCGAAACTTCAGACCATACATCTGTCACTCTCCTTGATGTTTGATTGTCAAAGAAACACCAGGGAACTCCCAGCAGGAACTCCCCGGATGCACCATTTAATATGGTACTACACTTTTATACGTAAGTCAAGTAATAAACTTGAGTAATAAACTTACGTTTCCAAAATTTTGCCATTTTTTAGCCTAAAAGTTGCTATTTTTGTTAGTATTTATGCCAATAAATGATTTTGAAACAAATTAGAATTTAAGAATAATTTTCTAGGATTTTTAACAATTATTCCTACAAATTTGTATAAGAATTTTGTGATAAACAATATTCCAAAAAAAATAACTGATAGAAAGGGCTTGAAAACTAAGTATTTTTAACTTAACTCTTATCGGGGTTAAAAAATCATTTTAACGACTACTCCAATATCTAAAAATTTGTTTCAGAGCATATATTGGCTTGGATACTGGCATTTTGGTAATTTTTGGGTGAAAAATTTGGAAATATCAGATAAAAAACTTGACAAGTATCATAAATTAGTGATAATATATACTTGCAGTAAACACACTCCCTTAAAAGGAGGGCACCTTGAAAAATGTCGATGTAGTTGTGTCTTTCGATACCACAGGCTCAATGTATCCCTGTTTAACACAGGTACGGCGTCGAGTAAATGAGATGATTGACCGTCTTTTCCGGGAGATTCCCAGCCTGAGAGTTGGAATTATTGCGCATGGCGATTATTGCGATCGTTACAGCACTTACGTGACCAAAACTTTAGAACTAACCAGTGATCGCAACCGTCTATATAGATTCGTATCTGATGTGCCAGCCACCAGCGGCGGCGATGCACCCGAATGCTATGAGCTCGTACTTCACGAGGCGCGTTCATTCAATTGGGGTCCTGATGCCAAAACCCTCATTGTCATCGGCGATGATGTACCACATTCACCATCTTATCCGGATAACAAGGATAGACTGGACTGGAAAAATGAGATTGAACTGCTCCTGAAGATGGGAGTAAATGTTTACGGCGTACAAGCGCTCAACCGAAGCCACGCTACGTCTTTCTATCGAGAAATTGCCGAACGTACCGGCGGTTTCCACCTTACTCTTGATCAGTTTTCTAATGTCGTAGAGCTGGTCATGGCCATTTGTTACCAACAGGCCAGTTCGGAGAATCTCTCTCAATGGGAGAAAGAAGTTGAACGCTCCGGCCATATGAGCCGCAGTCTTGATGAAGCTTTTGGAATCCTTTCCGGACGCCGAACGCCCAGCTCCCGATTCCGTAAATCACGGGACCTTGAAGCAGTACCCACTGGACGCTTTCAGATTATGAGGGTCGATACCGACCAGTCAATCCGAGACTTTGTTGAAGACAACGGCCTTACTTTCAAGAAAGGCCGTGGGTTTTATCAGCTTACAAAGACTGAAACAATTCAAGAATACAAAGAAATCGTTCTTCGCGATGACCATACATCCGATCTGTATAGCGGAGAAAAGGCCCGAGAACTGCTTGGCCTTCCTCGTTCCGGTAGTATCCGTACCCGCCCCGTTGTACCTCATGGCTACACGGCATTCGTACAGTCAACATCGTACAACCGAAAGCTGATTGGGGGAACAGAGTTCCTCTACGAAGTCGACTTATCGCGATAGAACGCGACGACACCCAGGGCATCCCCCTTGGGTTTTTTATTGTTATACTGTGAACGCAAAGGAAGAAAATCCGTCGTCGTTTCTTACAAACAAACATGAAGCAGGGATTCCTGCTTTTTTTATTTATAAAATATGATACTATCTTGTTATGAAAATAGGTATCGTCGGCCTGCCGAATGTGGGAAAATCCACTCTCTTTCGGGCGCTGACCAAAAAACAAGTTGATATTGCCAATTATCCTTTTGTAACCATTGAGCCGAATGTAGGAATCGTTGAGGTACCGGATGAACGGGTAGAAAAACTTACCGAGCTTTCAAAATCAAAGAAAAAAATCCACGCTGTGGTGGAATTTGTTGATATTGCCGGACTCGTAAAAGGAGCGGCTGCGGGCGAGGGTTTAGGAAATAAATTTTTATCCCACATAAAAGAGGTTGATGCCATTGCCGAAGTGGTAAGAGTTTTTGATGACCAGGATATTATTCATACGCAAAACCGAGTGAACCCGGAGGAGGATATTAAAATAATTGAACTGGAACTTATATTGAGAGATTTGGAAACCGTAACTAAACGGCTTGAATCAATAGACAAACAAATACGGGGAGGAGATAAATTCGCGCCCGCTCAAAAAGAAATTATGACGCGGATAAAAATGGCGCTGGAAAATGAAAAAACCGCCGGCGAAGCATTAAAAAAAGAGCAGAAAGAATTTCTTGAAAAAAAGGAAATAGAAATTTTACTCAAAGAATTATCGCTACTAACTGCTAAACCAAACATTTTTGTTTTCAACGGCTCGGAAAAACAGGTTTCGGAAAAATGGCATCCGAAAGAATCTCTATTAAACGCAATAAAAAATGCTGATTGGATTTTACTGTCGGCAAAAACAGAGGATGAACTTAACTCACTTGAAACAGAAGAAAAAAAAGAATATCTAAAAACCCTCGGGCTTCAAGAATCAGGCCTTGATCGGTTAATTAAAACTGCCTACAAAACCCTGAATCTTATAACTTTTCTTACAATCGGCGAAGATGAAACAAGGGCGTGGACGATTCCTTTTGGCTCAAGCGCCCCCAGAGCCGGTAGAGCAATCCATTCCGATTTTGAAGAAAAATTTATCCGCGCCGAGGTTATTCCTTATGATAAATTAATAGAAGCCGGCTCCTACGTCAAAGCCCGCGAACTTGGCTGGCTCAAAACCGAAGGCAAAGAATATATTGTGAAAGACGGGGATGTGATTGAATTTAAGATTTAAAAATAGAAGCTGATTTAACGCTGATGAGTACGCTGATAATACGCTGAAAAAATAAAAAAGAAGCCTTGCACAACGGAAGCGCGAGGATTCCTCCTGTACGAAGCGTTTGGTCCTACCCCAGCCTTATCCCGCAGAAGGGGCAGAACTCGATCTCAAACTTGAGAATCATTCCTACACTATCCTGAGCCTTTTCCTTCAGAAACCAACTGCCACTCTCGGAAACAATAACCAGTATGACTTTGCCAGAACGCGGATCAGGGAAATACCTAAGAGGTTTTTTCTCGCCAAAACATGGTTCGGCATGTTTTGACAGGAATGTGTCCCCTTTTCGAATCCGACTGGTTGAGTCATTTTGACCCCCTTTTTGGTTCGTCGGGTTCTACTGTTCTACGTTATAGGATGGCCTATTCCAACCTATTTACATTATATCATAAATAAAATAACTTGTCAATATTGGCAGAGGTTACTTAATTTGTTAATGTAAAAAACAGTGTATTTTCTAACCACGGAAAATTAAACACAGATAAAAACACGGATAAAACTGATATCCGTGAAATCCGTGTCAAAATTCGTGATTAATTAGTGGAAACAGAAGTAAAAAACTATGAAATTGCGTATTTAATCTCCCCCAATGTTTCCGAGGAGCAAATTTTTGGCGTGGCCGGAAAAATCACCTCGCTGATTCAGGACGCCAAAGGTGCTGCCAATAAAATAGAGGAGCCAAAAAAAATAAAACTTGCCTATTCCATCAAAAAACAATGGAGCGCTTATTTCGGGTGGACAATCTTTTCCATGCTTCCGGAAAATCTGGAAGAATTCAAAAAAAAACTTAGATTTGAAGAAAAGTCCGTAATGAGATTTTTGGTTGTATTTACTCCGAAAAAAGTTTTAGAATTAAGAAAACGGCCAATATACATAAAACCCAAACCGGAAAAACCGGTAACGCCTACTTATCGTCCCCCGCCCCGCGAAGCAGAAAAACAGGAACAAGTGGATATAACGGCGCTGGATAAAAAGTTGGAAGAAATACTTGGTAAGTAAAGCGACTCCAATCTACAAATGACACTCGAATGACTCTAATAACGTAAGGATATTCGAGACATTCGAGTGAATTCGAGTATTAGAGTCGCCTTAATAACAATATGAATTTAAATAAGGCTTTTGTACTGGGAAATTTAACCCGAGACCCGGAACTTCGAACAACAACCACAGGGCAAAGTGTTGCGCAATTTGGCGTAGCCACCAACCGCGAATTCACCGATAAATCAGGACAAAGGCAAAAATTAACTGAATTCCATAACATAGTTGCCTGGGGAAAACTCGGAGAACTCTGCCACCAATATATTAAAAAAGGACAATCAGTTTTCGTTGAAGGAAGAATTCAAACAAGGTCGTGGGATGACAAACAAACCGGCCAGAAAAAGTATAGAACCGAAATCGTTGCCGAAAACGTGCAATTCGGTCCTAAACCGTTCCGCAACGAAACAGCCGGACAAAACCAAGCACAACCAGAAACCCCCAAAGAAAAAGAAGAAATTTTGGAAACAGTGCAATATCCGGCTGATGAAGAGGAAATAAAGCCGGAAGAAATTCCATTCTAGCCATTAGGTTATAGGGTATAGCTTTCAGGGCTATATACTAAAAGCTAAAAGCTAAAAGCTAAATTGGCTTGCCACTTCTGTATAACTTCATCTCCTATTGATTATAAAGACGCACAAACCATGCGGCGTTTTATGTCAGGGCAGGCAAAAATATCCAAAAAAAGGAAAACCAAAACTTGCGCCAAACACCAAAGAGAACTCTCCCAAGCGATTAAACGCGCGCGATTTTTGGGACTTGTGCCTTATGTGCTCCACTAATTCTTTGACCGAAACTACGCGCATTATGCCCTCGCCATAAAAAATAACCGCCCTGGCCGATTGCTTCGCAATTTAGGCCGGGCGGCTTTTTTATTTTTCCATAAAATCTATTCCAATATCCTTATTCTAATATTCTTGAGAGAATATTGGAATAAACTAAGGCGGGCAGAAAACCAAAATATTTTTTAAATCAATGCTCTTTTCTTAAGAATCGGAATATATCCCAAAATTTTTAAATCAATCAAAACTCCTTTGGGCGGATAGGTTATAAAATTAACTATTTTTTTCAAAGAAATTTTAATTACTTCAATTTCTTCTGAATCATCCAGCTTTTGCCTTTGTTTATACTCAACATCCGGAGCAAAATATACTACTGCCTTGTCAGCAGTCATTCCGGCATTAAACGGCCCCTCTATAATTTTAATCATTTCCGGAGCATGATAACCGGTTTCTTCCAAAAGCTCGCGCCTGGCGGCTAATTCATACGACTCGCCCTTTTTATCAGTTAACCCGGCGGGCAATTCAATAACCATTGATTCATGGGGAATACGGAACTGTTTTACCAAAAGAACCTCATTCTTTTGGGTAAGCGCAAAAACAATTACGACATTTCTCGAACGCTTGCGCTTGGCCACCTGCCAAATTCCTTTTTTTCCGGTTTTAGAAACAAAATGATGATTCCAAATCTGAATATAAGGCCCGTCATAAACAATTTCTTTTTTAAAGACCTTCAAGGCAACTCCTTTACTATTTAATTCCCCAATCAATCCTACAACGAGAGTATCAAAATTTTAGTTACATTGCAAGTAATGCGCGGGGTAAATAAACATTCTCATATTCTTAAGAATATGAGAATGTTTTTTTACGAAGGAGGATAGCCGCCTATAATATTACAACATGTTTACAACATACTAACAAGTTTGCCTGCCCGCCTCCGCCAAAGGCGGACAGGTCTGGAGGGAGAATATTGGTATGTTGTTTGTTGTTTGGTTGCCGTTTCCGGATAATTTTTTTAACATTCGCAGGCGCGCGTGAAATTTACGACAAATCAAAAAAGAAAAAAAGTACCTGACACCAATTACAATTACCATTAAATCTTCAATAAAAGGATTGTTGCTGACCATTTTATCAGGTTTTATATTTTTAAATATGAATAAAACTGCTCTTCGCTCATGGCCTTTTGTTTATCGACAATCTGCTCTTGTATCGCGTCACGAACATCTCCGATTATTTCAATATTCCATTCTAATTGTTTGTCTGCCGGAAGAAGTTTTTGAATCAATTCAAAAATTTCGTTATCCACAAAATCCTGCCTCTCTAATTCTTGTTTGATAAGTGTTTCCATAACATTATTTTACAATATTTTTAAAACAAATCGGAAAAAAGTTCCCAACACCAGTTCCTTATTTTATTAAGGGGTCCCGGTAGGGGGTGTGGACAACTTATTTGAAAATATGCTATACTCCAACTGTAGGAGAAATCCTACTAATTGTGCGGTCCCGCTTACAAAGCGGGATTTTCGCTTATATAGGCCCGTTTACCAGTATAAAACTTGCCAAAATCAATATACTTATCTTTGATATCATATAGCTCACTGGCTACTCTGCCGCGAACACCCACAATTCCGATTTTCTTACCCTTCACCTTCAAACGCTCGAGCGGTTCCAATAAATCTGAATCGCCGGAAAAAAGCAGAACTGCCGTTAACTTCTCGGCATCATCCAGCATATCCATTGCCATTTCAACATCAAAATTACATTTGGGTTCCTCAATAATTATTCCCGATTTTTGCAATTCATCTATCAATGCTTGAATTTTATTTTTAATCAGCCCATCAAACAAAGTCATTGTACGGCGCTGAAAGAATAAGCCCTCATTAATATTTTTTGTAATAAACTTCATCGGCTTAGTTTTTAAAATCGCCCCGGTCTTTTTAATGCGATTATGAAAAGCTTCAGAATTTTTCTTATCTCTTTCGTTTAATCCATAATACACCTTAATCTCTTTAATGTTTGAGAAAGTAAAAAGTTGCCCAACCGCATCTTCAATCCTAAATTTCCAACCCAAGACATCCTGCCAGTGAAACATATTGGTTAAGTCCAAATACGCGATAATAGACGTTTCTTTATTAATCCAGTCCCAATAATCGCTTCTGGCCATAAACTTATTTTTAATCTCTTGCGAAATATCCATTTTTTATTTCATTTTGAAACGGAACAAAGAAAAAATATTTAAAAAATTTTCATTGCGGAGATTTTGGAAATAGATTCTTCGCGAATGGATTCAACAGGCTCACCACAGGGTTTATACTGAGATTCTTCCCCTTCGCATGGCTCAGGGTCAGAATGACGACCGGAGGATTCAGAATGACACACCACCCAAAACAACATATAAACCTTACTCTCCTGTTTGCATTTCGGCCAGTTTTTCCTTAATTTTCTTCTTTATCTCATCCATCACTTTTTTGTTATCTTGCAAATATTTTCGCGCTGAATCAAAACCATGTCCCAATTTAACGCTCCCAAACGCATAACTTGCTCCTGATTTTTTTACAACTTCATATTTCTCGCCAAGATTTATAATTTCCGCTTCCGGAGAAATTCCCTGATTGTAAAAAATATCAAATTCCGCGGTTCTAAAGGGAGGCGCAACTTTATTTTTCACGATTTTTACTTTTACGCGGTTTCCAATCACCTCTTCGCCTTTTTTAATTTGCGCGGCCCGGCGAATATCAATTCTTACCGAAGAATAAAACTTTAACGCTTTTCCTCCGGGAGTTGTTTCCGGATTTCCAAAAAATACGCCAATCTGCATACGGATTTGATTGATAAAAATTACAACTGTTCTTGACTTGCCGACAATCGCGGTAAGTTTCCGAAGGGCATGAGACATTAATCTGGCTTGCAGTCCCATATGCTGTTGACTCATTTCTCCTTCAATTTCCGCCTGCGGAGTAAGAGCGGCGACCGAATCAATAACAATGACGTCAATGGAACCGGACCGAATTAACGATTCAACAATTTCCAGCGCCTGCTCTCCGGTATCGGGCTGGGAAATCAAAAGGTCATTTATTTTTACTCCGATTTTTTTGGCGTATTCCGGGTCCAAAGCATGCTCCGCGTCAACAAACGCGGCCAACCCGCCTTTCTTCTGCGCCTCGGCCACAATATGAAGAGCTAAAGTTGTTTTTCCCGATGACTCCGGACCAAAAACTTCAATAATTCGTCCACGCGGAACTCCGCCCACACCCAAAGCCAAATCCAAAGAAAATGAACCGGTTGGTATAGTATCAACATCAACCCTGCGCGCGTCGCCCAATTTCATAATTGAACCCTCTCCGTATTTTCCCTGAATGTCTTTAACCGCTTCTTCCAGGGCTTTTAATTTTGATTGTTTGTCGTCTTTTTCCATGCCATTAATCACTAATCAATCGCGAATTAAATTCGCGAATATTCACGAATAAAATTAGTGTTTAATTAGAGAAAGTTATTTAACCAATATATATCTAATTATTTTAGTTATTTTTCCGGCTTTATTTTGGGCCTCAAACTCCAAGGCATTAAGGCCGTCACCGAGGTTAATTCTTTCCTGAAATTCACCGGTCTCCTTAATGTATATCGGACGCCCATTTAAAGTCAAGACAGTTTCGGTATCAATCCTGCCCTTAATTTCAATATGGGGCTCGCTTATGGCCATATCCCCTGCCGGAACTTCCAAAATCAATTCCGGAAAGCGAACATAGAAACGGAATTGATAAAATAGATAAAAAGAAAAAACCGCAAGTAAAATGGTTGCGACAATGATATAAACTATTTTTTTGCTATCGAAAGCCATTTCTTAACCACTAAATAACGCCATTATTATAAGACTCTACGCGCAACAAAGCTAACGCAAAAATGTTAAACACTATTTATTGTTCAATTAATTTTTCGACCTTTTGTTTGGCTTCTTCCAGTAATTCTTTCGCTTTTTTGCGGGCTTCGTGGGATTGGCGAATTAAATCGGCAATTTTTGGATAGCATGGTTTTGTTAACACATATAAAAAAATATATCTAAAAAAAATTATTAATGTAATTTACTACAAGTTTGATGAGTACGACAACGATTTAATGTAATATTCCATAAAATTAAAATCTGGCTGTCTGTCTTTGGCAGGCAATTTTATTTTTATCTGCTTCATCCTATCTTGACTGCACTTGCGACCATAATTGTAACGATATTGTTCTAAATTCAGAATGGTAACTAAAAACAGAGCAACATATTTATTCATCTTGAATTTTAAGTTTCCACCAACCAGTAAGAGTTTCCTTATTTTTTATTTCTTCAATTACTTCTCCTTGAGTTATTCCTTTTGCAACGGATTGGGCAATATGTTGCAAACTAATGTCGCTTATTTCATTTCTTCTAAATCCGGTATTAAGTTTCCAATGAGGATAATACCCATTTGTTACACCAGTTATGATTACAATAGCAATATGTTCAAGTTTTAATGCTTCTTTTATCATATCAATTATAGAGATGCTGAATAAGGCATTGACTTAATATAGTTTTCCATAAATTCAAAATCGGGCTGCCCATGTTCAGACGGAAGTTTAATACATTCTTTTTTTATTTTCTCTAATCTAAGTTGTCTTCCGAAATTAAATTTATATTTTAACTGTTTTAGTATAGTCGTTATAAATAAAAAAACATATGGGCTACTATTATTATATTTCGGTATTAAAGTATGAATATTATCATCCGAAAAATATTTATAGTTGTGAAAAAATACATTACAAAACATATCAATTGTAATTTTGTTTTCAAAAATCTTTTTTTCGTTTTTGAAGTCATCATAAGAAATAAACGAAGCAACTCCGTTATTTTCAGAAGTTGCTGTTATTAATGGTGTTTCCCCTTCAATTCTTTCGTATTCTACTAATCTTTCTCCTTTTTGAATTTTAAATAACTCTTCAATTGTAAATGATTTCCAATTTTTTGTATTCAGATCAAATTGTTTTTTAAGTATTCCTTTATCAGACGGAATGGAAATTTGAGTAAAAGTTATTTTCTTAAAATCATTTGGCATTTCATCGGGAAGTAAAATATCTTTTAATGTTTTGTTTGCTGCTCTGCCGTAATTATATTTATACTTATTTGCTTTGATACAAAGAGAGTAAAATATCATTTCCTCTTTGTTCATTTTTCTTTTTGGAAGTAAATAATATAAATCCCTTCCGCTATAATATTCTTTATCCTGATAGAAAGAGGATAAAACAGAACCGCTTACTGCAACAGAAATTGTATGCGCCGGATTTGGCACAACATCGTCCATTCTTTTTACGTACGCCGATACTCCGTTTTTGACTTCTGTCCGTGAAACAAAACGGATACTGTTGTAATCACTTTTTTCACATTCTTCAATGTTCACCAATTCAAGGTTAACACCATACACCGGCGTAAATAATTCTTTAAGTGGAGTTAGTTTATTCATCTTTTAGAAATAACTCATTAAACAAAATATATTCTTTTATGGTTTTTAAAAAATCGTTTTGTGTTAACTTAGAATAGTCGGTTTCCATGTATGCCTCTGCACACCACTCATCATATGCTGCAACTACTTTATTTGCGCTAAATCCTGGTTCTTGTTTCCTGTTTAAGTAATAATTTACCCATTTATCTTTAATATTTTCCCACTTTCCATAAACATCAGTTCTTCCCTGAATTTTTCTTTTCACAAATCCATCATCTTTGTAATAACCAAAATAAGTTTCTTTATTTTTGGGATGCGGTTTATGAGCCGTGAAAATCATTACACAAGAAACAACATTTACTTTTGAATTTGTAAATAATTCGTTTGGCATTGACAACACTGCTTCTAATGTGTGGTTCTCTAAAAGTTTCTTTTTAATTTCATACACTTTCCCTGTTTGCGCTAAAGCGCTTTGCATTGGCACAATGGCAATACCAGTTCCGCCATCAACCAAACATTCTAAATTATTTAACACAAATTCAAGTTCATCGACATCTTTTTTCTTATCACCCTTATAGGGTGGATTTAAGAAACCAACGGTTGGCTTTTTTGTTTTTATTTCTTGTATTATATCCTCATCAAAACAACTTCCATTTAAAATATTTGTTTTTCCGTCCTGATGGATATACATATTTGAAACAGCCAAAGCAAAAATATGCGCTTGATATTCTACTCCGAACAATTGATTTTTTTTAATTTCTTTAATTTTTGCTTGGTCGCCTTCGGCATCTGCAATCATTTTTTTCATCGCACTTATCAAGAAACCGCCTGTGCCAGCGCAATTATCATAAACGATGCTATTTTTATTGACCTGCGCTAAATCAGAAAATAATTCTGTAATATGCGGTGGTGTAAGAACTATTCCTAACCCTTTGTCGCTATTTGCATAACGAAGAAATTCAACATACAACTGTCCGAGAACATCACAATATTTGTGTGTCTTAATAAATGAGTTTATATTGTCATCAATGTCTTTAATAAGATTTTTTAAAACATCTTTCTTCGTTGATAGGGATGTATCTGTTCTTATGAAACCGAATTGAATATTCAAATTGTCAAGTCTATCGCTCTTAATGTTTGCGTTTTTCAATTCATTGCTAACCGTATCAACTAAATAATTTGCTAATTCTTTTGCTGCGTTTTCAACTTTTTTCCCTTTTTCGTCTGCTGTGTCTTTCTCATTTGTTGAGCCGAATAGAGGATAAGCGGTTTTAAATGCTTTATTTTCTAAAGCAATTAAAACGCAACTGATTAATAAACTGCGCTGGCTTTCCAAAATTTTATAAGAATGTAGGGTGTCATTTAATTGCTTAGTAAATTCTAAAAGTATGTTGTAGTCCTGTCTAAGTTTTTCAGGACTTTTTAAGTATCCGTCTAAATAATCATTTCCCGAAAGAAGTTTACTTCCAAAAATCGAAACTGCTTTTCTTTCATTTTTAAGTTGTAAAAAATGAGAAACATTTAGTTGTTGTTTTGTTTGACCGCTTACTCCGATTGCTAAAACATCAAATTCCTTTGAGAGATAGGAGGCGTATAATAACGCGCCATCAACTGCATATTCGGAGAATTTGTCTTTCGTAGAACTTTCGTGTCTTGTTATTTCTGCTTTACATTCAACCACAATAATTAAATCAGAATTTCCAGAAAAAGTTATCAGAAATTCAGGTTTCCCCTTACCACTTCCTTTTTTTGAAGCGGTTTTTAAAAGTTTATCAATTTTGGGATTATCCGATAACTGTTCTTCTATGTGAACAATTTCTTTGAATTGCTCAAAGTGAGAACGGACAATGATTTCTGTTTTTCTTTCATTAGCCATAAAATTATTTTACTTTGCTTAAATTTAAAATTACTTTGCCCTCAAAAATGGTGTTTTCATAAATAGGGATTATTTTATAAGCGGGGTTTTCCGGTTTTAAATATGCTCGGCCGTCGCTTTCGGCGATGAATCTTTTTACTGTTGTCCCGTCGTCGTTTCTCGCGACAACAATGTCTTTTGACCTAAACTCGCGCGTTTTTTTGACTAAAAGCGAATCTCCGTCGTCTATACCGGCATTTATCATTGAATCGCCATGCACCTTGATAACAAAAACTTCGTCTTGGGCTTGTTTAACTTCTTCATTCTGTAAAACGGTCCCGGGTAAAGTTATCCAGCGAAATGAATCTGAATAAGATTCAATGAAAGGACCGGCCGAACTTTCTCCGGCTACTTGTAGCAAATGACCTTTGCCAAGAATTTTAAAACCCAAAGGAAGAATTTTAATACCCCTGGCCTCGCCTTTTTGCCGACTAATAAAACCCTTATTCTTAAGGGCGTCAAGGAAGTTTAAAACTGACTGATTTGAAGAAACCCCTAATCCAGTTCTCAAATCAGCAAGAGACGGCGGATAGCCAGCTGAATTCACACTTTCATAAATCATATTAAGGACTTTTCTCTGTTTTGGGGTCAAATTTTTAATTGATACATTACCCATTTTTCTATTATATATGAACAAAAGTAGACGTCAATAATAAATAAAATGGCCTTATTAAGCCATTTTTTAACAACTGTGGATAACTATATACAAGAGTAGATTGATAATAAAGGTTTTCTATATAAAACCAAACTATCTAAGCAACCCCATCCTCTTTCCTCACCAATATCTCCCTCGGCTTTGCTCCTGCTCCCTGCCCGATTATGCCGTTTTCTTCAAGCATATCAAGAAGGCGGGCGGCCCGGGCATAGCCAATTTTTAACCGGCGCTGGAGGTATGAGGCCGAGGCCTTGTTTGCTTCAATAACAAGTTTTTCCGCTTCTTCATAAAGTTCATCATCAACATCCGAGTCAAAGTCCTCAAAATTTATTTGCGAGTCGGGCGAAGAAACGGAAGTAATGGGAGAAAAAATGTCTTCCGCATATTCCGGCTCTTCTCCAGATTCATTTTTCAAAAATTCAACGGTTTTTTTCACTTCCGTCTCCGAAACAAAAGCTCCCTGAATACGGCGTGGCTTGGCAATATCCCCTGCCAGAAAAAGCATATCGCCGTTTCCCAAAAGTTTTTCCGCTCCTCCCATGTCTAAAATCGTTCGAGAATCAACTTGCGAGGCAACCTGAAAAGCAATGCGGGAAGTTATATTGGCCTTAATCAAACCGGTTATAACTTCAACCGAAGGGCGCTGGGTAGAAACAATTAAATGAAGACCAACGGCTCTGGCCATCTGGGCGAGGCGTATGATTGAACCCTCAACTTCTCTGGGATAGGCAACCATTAAATCGGCTAATTCATCAACTACTATAACTATATATGGAAGAATTTCCTTGTCAGTATTTTGAACCTGCGAAATTTTGGCGTTATAACTTAAAATATCGCGGGTTTTTTCTTGGGACAATAACTCGTATCTTTTATCCATTTCATGAACCGCCCATCTTAAAGCATGAATCGCTTTTTTGTAATCTGTAATTACCGGGGACAAAAGATGCGGTATGCCGTTATACATAGCCTGCTCCACTCTTTTGGGATCTATTAAAATAAGTTTCAAAGTATCGGGAGAATTACGAAAAAGAAAAGAGGTAAGAATGGAATGGATGGCAACGCTTTTTCCTGAACCCGTGGAACCGGCAATCAACAAATGCGGCATTTTAGCAAGATTGGCATAAACCGGCTCTCCGGCAACGTCTCTCCCTAAAACAAAAATCAGCGGTCCTTGGGATTCCTGAAACGCGGCTTGCTCAAATAAACTTCTTAGTCCGACAAGCGCTATGGAACGGTTAGGAACCTCAATTCCAACCAAAGATTTTCCGGGAATCGGCGCTTCTATCCTAATAGGATGAGCGGCTAAAGCAAGCGATAAATCCTTATGCAATGCTTCTATGCGCGAAAGTTTTACTCCTTCAGCGGGTTTTAAGGTGTATTGGGTAACGGTGGGGCCGACGGAAACTTCATCCATTTCAACTTCAATTCCAAAATTCTGCAAAGTGCGTTTTATTATATTGGCATTAGCGCGGATATCGCCCGAAGAAGGCGTTCCTTTATCATTATTCAAAATGGCCAGAGGCGGTTTTTTATAAGGCGCGGCGCCGGGGCGTTTTTTTTCAAAAGAAAATTTTTCTTCTCCTTTTGTTTTTTCATCGAGCATTATTGTTTTTTGTGCCTCAACCGAACCCGCCATCGTATCTCCCTTTACCGCTTTTACCGCTTCGGTCATTACGTCTTTTATGACTCCGGCCAGTTCTTTTGTTTTTTCCTTGTCCTCCGTAGCTTCAGCGGAGGAGGATTCAGATTCTTCAACTTTTCTTCCGAACCAAAGCATGGGGATATTAAGCATTATCAAGAGAGCCGCAATGAATAAAGCCGCCTCAATAGTAAGAGTTGCCCAAAAATCAAAAAGCATAAACAAAGGATAAGTTACGAAACGGCCGATATGTCCGCCTGCCTGGTTTCCCAAAACTAAATCAATAACTCCGAGGGAAGAAACCAAAAAAAGAAATCCGCCGACTAAGGTCGCCGCGTAAATATGCCTGCGAAAAGAAAATAAAAAAGAAAAACCGATAAGAGCAAAAGTGAGCGGAGCCAGAAAAAAGCCGTTGCCAAAAAGCCATAAAAGTATTTCAAAAAAGAACTGGCCCACAAAACCGGCCTTTCCCCAATAGCTCAAAAGCGTCAAAACGGTCAAAGAAAAAAACACAATCGCCAAGACCGATTTTTTGGTTTCGGGGTGCAGGTCTTCATGCCATGGCTTGCCAACCTCCAACTTCCGACGGCCAACCTCCGACTTCCTTTTTTGCCCATTCTTTTTGTTGTTTTTTACGGCCATAATTAGATTATAAGGCAACCCTTAACAAATTTCAACCAACTATTGACATATATCTGAATTTTGTTTATAATAATACCACACATCATTAACAAGCGGAGGTGTGATATGGAACGGTTCTTTAACAAACTATTTTTAACCATTATATGCGTAATTCTTGTTGTTTTAGCTGTAATAAGCGCCTATTACGGATACACAAAAAACAACATGACACTTCTCGCTTTTACTGGCTTTTATTTCGTTATCCTTATTCTGCTGTTAAATTCCTGTAATACCATTAAAAATAACCAAACGCACAAAGACAATTCAAGCACTGTTGACAAGGATGAGATTCTTTCTGAAAGATTAAGAGAATTTACGTTAGCGAAAACATTGCCGCCGGAAGCCGTTGCCGAACGCCCCACGTTTAAAGATGATGGCTTTTGCCCTTACTGCACTGAAAAAATGGAACGATATTCAAAAGGCGCCATAATTATAACAAACTGCAAAAAATGTTATAGAAATTTTTCGAACGTTGGACCAATTTATGCAAACGGGAAAATCTTAATTGCAAACTTTGGCGAAGGATTTCTCAAAGAAATGCTACCGGTAAACGACATACTGCCGTATTAAATCATTTGTCAAAAAACCGACCAAGTTCGTCTTGGCCGGATTTTTATTTTCCCTCCTCAGCCCCATCGAAGCGGATAAATGAGATTCTTTAGATTGCTTCGTCGCTTCGCTCCTCGCAATGACAAATGACAAAAGGTCGGCGCGGTCGAAGGCATTTTGTTTCTCGCAACAATCACGAAGCGCGATTTGCTTGGTCAGACAATCCGAAAACTTTTAAAATCTGGGAAGAGATTCTTCGTTTCACTCAGAATGACCAGTTTTAATCATAAGTTTTCGGATTGTCTGAAATCACGCTGAGTGTTAGCGAGTCCCGCCGCTGGAGCGGAATGAGCGTGTCGCGAAAATAAAATGCCGAGGGAACCGCGCCGACAAACTTTATCGTTTCTTATATCCAGTGCCCGCCGGAATAAGCCGTCCGATAATTACATTCTCTTTTAATCCGCGAAGCATGTCTTCTTTTCCTTCAATGGCGGCATTAATCAAAACCCTGGCTGTTTCCTGAAAAGAAGCCGAGGAGAAGAAACTATCCGTGGTCAAAGCGACTTTGGTGATTCCAAGCAAAATCTGAACCGCGGTTGCCGGCTTTTTTCCTGCTCTTTCCAACTGTCTATTTTCAATCCTAAATCTTATTTTTTCAATGACTTCTCCGGGAATAAATGAAGTATCGCCCGCTCCCTTTACGCGAACACGGGAAAACATCTGCCTAACAATGACCTCAATATGCTTGTCATGCACGGGCGCTCCCTGCAAAGAATAAATTTTCTGAACTTCTTTGATAATATATCGCTCCACATCCTCTTTTCCTGCAAGCTTAAATAATTCCTTAAGATCGGCGTGCCCCTCGCAAAGAATTTCACCGACTCTCACCCTTTTTCCGGCTTCAGTAAACAATCCCATTCCAGGAGGAATGCGGAATTCTTTGGTATCGGAAGGAAGTTTCTTTTTAGGTTTTCTTCCTCTTTTTCCCTTGGCCGTTCCCGCGACGACTTCATCCAAATTTTCTTCAACTTTAACCTTGATTATTTTTTCCCTGTTTACGTCCAAAATTTCAATAACTTCTCCGTCAACATCAGAAATCACAGCTTTGCCCTTGGGAATTCTTACTTCAAAAATTTCTTCTACGCGAGGTAAACCGGTAGTAATATCGCTTCCTCCGGCAACTCCTCCCATATGAAAAGTCCTCATGGTAAGCTGTGTTCCCGGCTCTCCGATTGACTGAGCCGCGACAATTCCCACCGCCTCGCCAATTTTAACCGGCTCAAGTTTTCCCAAATCCAAACCATAACACTTCTGGCATATTCCGCCGAATGATTTGCAGTTAAGAGGAGAACGGATATGATATGACTCAATGCCTGATGCGTCCACCGCTTCAGCTAACTCCTTGGTAAGAATTTCTCCGGCGTTAACTATAACCTTACCCTCGTTGTCTTTAATATCATCAAGCGCGTATCTTGAAAAAATGCGGGAAGCAAACTGCCTGCCTATTTCTTCGGAATCTTTCCGATAAATAACGATGCCGGTTTTAGCGCCGCAATCTTCCTCAGAAACAACAACATCCTGCGATACGTCAACAAGGCGGCGCGTCAGATATCCGGCCACTGCGGTTTTTAAAGCAGTATCGGCCGTTCCTTTTCTTGCGCCATGAGTTGAGATGAAATATTCAAGCACATTAAAACCGTCCTTATAAGAAGATATGATGGGAAGCTCTATGATGCGTCCCGCGGGATTAACCACCAAGCCCTTCATTCCGCACATCTGGTTGATTTGCAAAAGCGACCCTCTGGCTTTGGAAGTGACAATGGAAGAAATCGGGCCGTATTTAAGAAGGGTTTCCGGAATCAACCCCCTAATTTCATTCATAATTTCGCTCCAAATTTCAATTACGCGGTCATATCGCTCTTTATCGGTAAGAAGACCACGCTGGTATTGGCTGTTTATTTCTTCAACCTTTTTCTCGCCTTTTTCTATAAGTTCATTTTTTTTCTCGGGTGTTTTAAGGTCGCCCATTCCCCAGGAAATTCCGGATTTGGTGGCATAGGTAAACCCAAAATCCTTTATTTTATCTAAAATCGTAGGCACCGCCTGAACTCCGTATTTTTTAATCATATTGTCAACCAATTCTTCAAGGTCTTTGGAATTCATTTCTTTATTCACAAAAAGGTAATCATCAGGCAACGATTTGTTAAAAAGCAGACGACCAACAGATGTTTCAATCAATGTAACTGACAACACACCACTTACAACTGACAACTCTTCTTTTTCCGACTTCTGTTTTTTTAAGATTGCCGTTTGTTGTAAGTTGCTAGTTATAAGTTGTAAATTAGGTATTTGAACCTTAATTTTCGCCCTTATATCCACCACCCCAAAATCATAAGCAAGAATAGCATCTTCGGGCGTGGCAAAAATCTTGCCTTCTCCCTTAAGGCCTTCTTCAATAACCGTTACCCAAAAACACCCAAGCACAATATCTTGCGTAGGACGGGCAATAGGAGTGCCGGTCGCCGGCTTCAAAAGATTTTTAGTGGAAAGCATTATATCTCGCGATTCTATCTGGGCTTCATCGGTCAAGGGAAGATGAACTGCCATCTGGTCGCCATCAAAGTCAGCATTAAAAGCCGGGCAAACCATAGGATGAATCTGAATGGCATGGCCCTCAATTAAAACCGGCTGAAATGCCTGAATTCCAAGACGATGAAGCGTAGGGGCCCTGTTTAAAAGCACATACTTTCCCTCAATCACTTCCTCTAAAATTGCCCACACTTCAGGAGGCCTTTCTTCAATTAATCTTCCCGCACCCTTGATATTATGAGTAAGCTCTCTTTCAATTAATTTTCTTATTACAAACGGCTTAAAAAGTTCCAGAGCCATTTCTTTGGGCAAGCCGCACTCGGCCAATTTCAAATCAGGCCCTACAACAATTACGGAGCGCCCTGAATAATCAACCCGCTTGCCAAGCAAATTCTGCCGGAAACGGCCCTGCTTGCCCTTAAGCATGTCAGCTAAAGATTTTAACGGCCTTTTTTGGGCCTGCGAAGCAACCGGAGACTGTCCGCGTCTCGCGGTATTATCAATCAAAGCATCAATTGCTTCCTGAAGCATTCTTTTTTCATTTCTAGTAATAACTTCCGGCGCTTTCAATTCAAAAAGGCGCTTCAAACGATTGTTGCGATTAATAACTCTCCTATATAAATCATTCAGATCGGCGGTTGCGTATCTTCCTCCGTCAAGCGGAACCATCGGCCTTAAATCAGGAGGAATAACAGGAACAACGGTTAAAAACATCCACTCAGGACGAATTCCGGCCTTAAGCATACCCTTGACAACTTTTAATCTTCTAAAAATTTTGGCCCGCTGAATACTTTCCGCGGTTTCCGCTTCGGCTTCAACTTCCCTCGCAATTTTTGCAAGGTCAACTCCCTCCAAAATTTTCCTGATTGCTTCCGCCCCGATATCGGCCTCAAACATTTCGCCGTATTTCAAAGAAAGACGATGATATTCAACTTCGGAAATTACCTGAAGAGGCCTGAGAGAGCGCACTTCTTCAAACGCTTTTTCTTTGGCCTGCTTCAAAGAAGTCAGCTCGGCTCCTTTGGAATTTTTTGTTTTTGACTTGAATTCCTTCTCAATCTGTTCATAAATTTCCTTTCTTTTTTCCTCATCAACCTTGGTTACGATATATCCGCGAAAATAAATTACGTTTTCCAGATTACTCACGGACATATTAAGAACCATTCCGATTTTTGAAGGTACCCCCCTCAAAAACCATATATGCGAAACAGGCGTTGCCAATTTAATATGACCCATGCGTTCTCTTCTTACAACCGCTCTTGTTACCTCCACCCCGCATTTATCACAAACAATTCCTTTATAACGGATTCTTCTATATTTTCCGCAGTAACATTCGTAGTCCTTGGTCGGCCCGAAAATCCGTTCGTCAAAAAGACCGTCTTTTTCCGGCTTTTGCGAGCGGTAATTGATTGTTTCCGGCTTCGTAATTTCCCCATGCGACCAATTCAAAATATCCTCGGGGGAGGCGAGTTTTAAAGAAATTGATTCAAAATCCTGAATACGTTGAGTTTCCATAAATAATGTAGAAGCCAATTTATACGCCAACGGTTACGCCATGTAAAACGCCTGTTTTCCCTTTTCCCGGGCAAGATGCCTTCTTCTAAGAAAATCTTGCGGAATTTTTTTCACTCGGACTGGCGGTAGGATCAAAAAACCGTATATACAATGGAGGCAGTGAAAAAAGGCACAAGGTTTCCTTCTATCTATCCAGTTTTCATTCTTTCCCTCATCTTCTTTCTATCCTCTCATTCTCACTCTTTCCCTTGATTCCTTTCTATCCGCCACCTCTTTTGCCTGCCCTGTTCCGGCTCCTTCCCCCTGCATTCCTTTCAACTGCACATTCAAGGCCAAACCCTTTAATTCATTTACCAAAACGTGAAAAGATGCCGGCAAATTCGGCTTTTTGATTTTCTCTCCCGAAATTATCGCTTCATAGGTTGCGGACCTCCCAAGCACATCATCCGATTTTATAGTAAGCATTTCCTGCAAAGTGTGCGCGGAACCGTAACCTTCCAAGGCCCACACCTCCATTTCTCCAAACCGCTGGCCCCCGAACTGCGCTTTTCCTCCAAGCGGCTGCTGGGTAATCAAGGAATAAGGGCCGATGGAACGCATGTGAATCTTATCCTCAACTAAATGAATCAGCTTCATTATATAAATCATTCCCACCGTAACTTTTTGATGGAATTTTTCTCCGGTTAAACCGTCATACAAATCAACTTTGCCGTCTTCGGGGAGCCCCGCCTTTATAAGCTCATCTTTTATTTCCTGCTCGGTAACACCGATAAAAGCGGGCGTTACAGCCCGATATCCCAATTTTTGAGCGGCCCATCCAAGATGGGTTTCCAAAATTTGTCCTATATTCATGCGCGAAGCAACACCCAAAGGATTTAAAATGACATCTACCGGCGTTCCGTCGGCAAGACACGGCATATCTTCCGGCGGCAATATTTTTGAAATAACGCCTTTATTTCCGTGTCTTCCGGCAAGCTTATCGCCTACCATAATCTTTCTAAGTTGGGCCACTTCAACCTGCACTCTTTTTATGACTCCGGACTCCAGTTTATCGCCTCTGTCACGCGAAAATATCTTTATACCCACAATGCGTCCTCTTTTACCGTGAGAAAGAGTTAAAGAAGTATCTTTGACGTCACGAGCCTTCTCGCCGAAAATAGCGCGAAGCAATTTTTCTTCAGGAGTCAAATCCGATTCGCCCTTGGGAGAAATTTTTCCCACCAAAATATCGTTGGAACGGACTTCCGCGCCTATTCTTATGATTCCTTCTTCATCAAGATTCTTTAATTTTTCCTCAGATACATTGGGTATATCAGGGGATGTTTCCTCGGGTCCGAGTTTCGTATCCCTGACGTCAATAGCATGGTCTTCAATATGAATTGAGGTAAAAATATCTTTTTCAACGAGTTTTTCGGAAATAATTATGGCATCTTCATAATTTGCTCCCCGCCAGGAAACAAAAGCAACCAGCAAATTTTTTCCAAGCGCCAACTCTCCTTTATCGGTTGACGAACCGTCGGCCAAAACCTGGCCCTTTTTAACATTATCTCCTTTTTTAACCAGCGGCTTCTGGCTGATAGCGGTAAACTGGTTCGTTCGTAAAAAAGAATTAAGAATATGAACATATTCTTTCCCCTTTTTTGATTTCAAGGTTATAGAACAAGCATCCGCACCAGTAATGACCCCGTCGTCATCAGCAAGAATGACTCTGCCCGAATCCCAGGCGGCCCTTTCTTCAACACCAGTTCCAACCAACGGAGCTTCGGCTCTTACGCAAGGAACGGCCTGACGTTGCATGTTTGAACCCATCATGGCCCTGTTGGCATCATCATGCTCAAGAAACGGAATCAATGATGTAGCCACACTTATAAATTGCTGCGGCGAAATATCAATATAATTGATTTTTTCGCGGTTAACCAATCCGGGACTGCCGTGTATTCTAGCTTCAACTTTTTCATCAATAATCATACCTTGTTCGTCATACTTAATTCCTGCATGAGCAATGCTGAAATGAATTTCGGATGATGCGTCAAAATATTCTATTTCTCCGGTAATTTTTCCGTTTTTTACTTTTCTATACGGAGTTTCAATCAGTCCCAATTCATTAATGCGGGCGAATCCGGCAAGATGGCCAACCAAACCGATATTCTGTCCTTCCGGCGTCTGAATAGGACAAATTCTTCCGTAGTGTGAAGGATGAACGTCTCTGACTTCAAAACCCGCTCTTTCGCGAGTAAGTCCGCCTGGCCCCATAGCCGAAAGCCGCCTTCTGTGTTCAAGTTCGGCCAAAGGGTTAACCTGGTCCATGAATTGTGAAAGCTGGGATGACGTAAAAAATTCTTTGACCGACGCGATAAAAGGTCTGGCATTGATAAGCTGGGCCGGAGTCATAGTATAAACATCAATGGTTGACATGCGATCCCTTACAATTCTTATGAGACGGGACATGCCCACGCGAAGCTTGTTTTGCAAAAGCTCTCCCACGCCGCGCACCCTGCGATTTCCCAGGTGATCAATATCGTCCGGAACCACATCCTGCAAATTATTCATACGGATAATTTCCGAAATTACCGCAATCATATCCTGAAGATCCAATATCCTGTTTTCTTCTTTTTGGGGATTTTTCTTAAGTCCCAGCCGCTGATTGAATTTAAACCGTCCCCAGCCGGCCAAATCATATCTATCAAAACTTAACATAGCTTCAATCAGCGAACGCGCGTTATCAACGGCGGCAAGCTCTCCCGGACGAATGCGCTTATAAATTTCAATAAATGCTTCATCCCTGCTTTTGGAAGAATCGCGCTCAAGCGTTTTCTTTATAAAAGAGAATTCTCCGTTATCTATGTTTCGGAACGCGTCCATTATCTGTTCGTTTTTCTCCATGCCAAATATGCGAAGAATGGAGGTTGCGGAAATTTTTCTTTTTCGGTCAATTCTTACGTTTATGGAACCGTCAAAATCAGTTTCAAATTCAAACCAAGCGCCCCTGTTAGGAATGATTTTTGCTCCGAAATATTTTTTGCCGCGTATCTGATTAAGAATAAAATATACGCCCGAAGAACGGATAAGTTGGGAAACTATAACACGCTCCACCCCGTTTACAATAAAAGTTCCTCTATCCGTCATTAAAGGAAAATCTCCCAAATAAATTTCCTGCTCTTTTATTTCATCAGTTTTCTTGTTAACAAGACGGACCTTAACGCGAAGAGGCGCTTCATATGACAAATTATGTTCTTTGGCGTGAACCTCGGTAAATTTAGGCTGGTCAATGTAATAATCTCCTAATGAAAGCTCCAGAGCCAATTCTTTGCCGGCAAACCCTTTGATCGGAGAAACTTCGTCAAACAATTCCCGCAGGCCCTTATCCAAAAACCACTGATAAGAATCCAGCTGGATAGCCGAAAGGTTGGGCAGGTTCAACGGAGGCATTTTATAATTGGAAAAATACTTCTTCAAATGTTCCCCTACGAATTACGAATAAAATCGAATTACGAATGGAGAAAAATCATCAAATTCGTAATTCGGCAAAATTCGTAATTTGTAGGATTTTGACACACAAAAAAATAAATAGGCCCTGTGGTATAGGGTTTATTAAGTTTTGCGAATATTATCGCCCTTTTTGAGAGTACTTTAAACCCCCGAGAGGAGCGAAATTCTTTAAAAATCGCAAATAAAACAAGCTAATTTTGCCTAGCCCACCCATTACTGCGAGCGGCCAGGGAGCCCTCCTTTATATTTAAAAGGCTAAGAGTTAAGTATAGCAGGTCTTAAAAACTTGTCAAGAGGTCGGTAATAATAGCTGTGGATAAGTCCCATAAACAGTCTTATGAATTTTCAATTATCAATTATAAATTTTCAATCAATTTTCAATGATTTAATTTTCAATTATGAAGCGCCGTGTTTGGAAATTTAGAAATTGGATAATTTATTGAAAATTGGAAATTGGAAAATTAAAAATTATTAAACTACTTTCTCTCTACAAGCATAAGTGATGCCTCAAACTCTTTTCCTTCTCTCAACACTTTTAAAGTTATGCCGTCTCCCACCGAATATTTTTGCAGAATTTCCGAAAGCGGTTTTTCCTGCTCAATTTTCTCACCATTTATTGAAAGTATAATATCGCCGTTTTTCAATCCTGCCTTTTCAGCCGGACTTCCGGCCACGATTGCCGGACCATCATCGGTTTCAACCAACAATGCCCCGTAATCAACCGATAATTTTCTATCTTCCTGGATAGTTTTATTGATTGTCAGGTAACGAATGCCGATAAAAGGATAAATAATTTTTCCTTTTAATTTAACGCTTTCCAAATCACGTCTGGCTTTATTTATCGGAATGGCAAAACCGATGTTTTCCGCGCCCTGGGCCATAGCAACGTTTATACCGATAACTTCTCCACGTAAATTTAACAAGGGACCCCCTGAATTCCCGGGATTAATCGCGGCATCAATCTGAATCAACTCCTGCAATTCTTCCCCGCCTATACCGGAACCGAAAGCGATGATTGACCTGCCAAGTCCGGAAACAATACCAACACTTACAGTGTTTCTAAATTCGCCCAGCGCGTTTCCAATTGCTATAACCGACTGACCTATATCAATTTTTGAAGAATCGCCCAAGACAGCAATTTTCAAATTTGATTTGTCAACTTTTAAAATAGCTAAATCTTGAAATGGGTCTAAAGCCAAAACTTTTGCCGAAGTATTGGAACCGTCATTGAAAAAAACGGTATATTCGGCGGAAGTATCGGAAACAACATGTTTATTGGTAATAATAAGGCCGTCTGAAGAAACGATAAAACCTGTGCCCGCTGAAACCTGCTGTTTTTGCGTACCTTTTTGGCGATACTGCGGAATCTGGAACTGCCTGAAAAATTCATCAAAAAACTGGTCGCCACCGAACGGATTTATAAAATACTGCTCAACCAGCGGAACATCTTTAGCGGCAATAATGCTTACCACCGCCGACGAAACTTCTTTTACTACTGATACAACCAACTCATCCTGGCGCAAAACTTTTTCGTTAATCTCCTTAGTGATTTTTTCCTGAACCGGAAGAGTATTCTGATAAATGTTGGGGGTAATGGTAATTTTCAAAACATCCGAAAGATAATAAACCGTTGCCAGAGTGGTGGCAACGGAAATTATAAAAGTTAAAACAATGGTCAAAATAATAACCTGACGCTGGTTCAAATTGTGGTATTCTTTATTATCTATATTATTTTGTTTTTCAATATCAAAAAACATAAAATCCCAATTTCAAAATCACAAAATTTGCCCTCTCGGCAAATTCCCGGACTTCGCCCGTCGGAAGCAAAACTGTTTGCTTCCGACCCAAATAAATTCAAATGCCAAAATCCAAAACCACCTACTTTTTATGTTTTGAATTTTTATATTATTTAGGATTTAATGCTTTGAATTTTGAATTTATATAGCTTCTACCCTCTCCACTCCTTCAACTTTTTCTTTCAGTAATCCTTCAATCCCCGCCCTTAAAGTTAACCGCGACAACGGACAACCATTGCAAGTACCAAGCATGCGAACATATACAACACCATTTTCAAAATTGACAAATTCAACATTGCCAAGATGCCGAGCCAATAGAGGACGAATTTCATCCAGGGCTTTTTCCACCCGTTCTTTCATATCTTTGATTATAGATTTTTATCAGCTTCTTCGCGCATTCCCCTCTTTCTCAAATCCATCCGCCTTGCCGCCTCTTTTTCGGCCTCTTCCTTAGTCATACCACCGGCCATAAGCTCATCAACCATTTCTCGATTAATTTCTTCAGGGCCTTTAATATTAAAATAATTGCGTTCTGGTTCCATATTTATATTATAACATATTAATTTATAAAAAGCTAATTTTTATTTTTTATCGCATTTTTTAAAAGGTTGCGAATTTCTCTCTGAATATCTTTTATCATGGCCGATGCCGTCCGGGGATATAATAAGAATTTTCTGCCAAATAAATTTTGGTTATAATCCTTAAGTAACGGCAGCCAGAATGTCTTAATCCAATGCGAATCAAATGAACCGAAGAATCTAACAGAATTTGATACATTACTGAATATATCCGCGAATTTCACGAGTAATACCTCCTCTCGCGCGTCTCGCAATTGTTTTATATAACCGCTAAAATCGGTATCGCCTTTTTTGTTTGTTAAGGCCTCAATATACTTCAATACATCCTTACCCCACTTTTTTTGTATTTCGTTTTTAGTAGCTTTGGTGTCTTCCAAAAGGTCATGACCCAAGACAGCAAGATAAAGTTTATCAATCATAGCAGGATCTGTCTCTTTATATTTCCGGGCTATTTTTTCAAGATATAACGCGGCATCATGCGCATGGCGCCAAACATACCGGCCAGACGCGTCTTTTTTCTGTCCAAAACATTTTTTTATAAATTGTAAATCTTTTTTAACGGACTTTCTCATTACTTTAGATAATCCTTGTTTATTGAACGAAGAAGCGCTCCCTGATAATAATTTTTAAAACAGTCCTCATCATCATTCATTGCCTTATAATACTCATCACGCGACCCGTAGTCCGGAAGTGGATGTTTATAGCGTAATAATATAAATGCCGAAATCGCTTTTGAAACCCTTCCGCATCCGTCAACAAGCGGGTGGATTCTCCTGTCATATTCAAGCTCCGCCCAGCATGCTACTTCATAAGGTTTTTCCGCGCCCCTTTCAATGCCGGCTAACTTAGAAAATAAATCATATGTAAATTGCTCCACTTCCTCGCGTATTCTTTCCGCGGGCAAATCCCGCCATGGCCATTCCCTTAATTTATAAGGTTCCGATGCTATATTTTTGTTTATTATTCCGATAATATCGTTAAGCAATTGTTTTATCTCCTCGGAAGTATTATAAGCTCTATCGCGACTATTCCAAATATACTGTATAACTTCTTCTTCGTTTTGTTTCATAAATTCGGTAATTTTTTCTTTTCCCATAGACGGCTTTTCTTTTTTTGAACTCACGGATGCATCCACTAAACCCTTGGCGGTCCGGCTGGTTGATTCCAAATTTTCATGAAATAACTTTTTAAAAGTTTCAAAATTTTCAGCATTGCCACGAACTATGTTAAGCTTAGACAATTTTTCTATAGGAGACGCAACGGCTCTGTTCCTGTCTATTGATATTTTACTTTTTTCGTGGCCTATATATCTGACACCTTCGGGCAATAATTCCTCCACAGACACACCCTCGTCCGTTTCTATCCAGTAATTTCCCTGGTCATCCTTATTAATCCAAATCTTCTTACCGTCCCTGGTCTTAATAGGGGTTCCCCATTTTTCATGGACTTCTGTTCCCGGTTCATGAAGTATCAACTCACGCATTTTTTCAAAAATAGCCGCCTTCCCCTTAGTTCGCGGCTTTATTTCAATCCTTACACAGCATTTCGCGCGTTCCGTATCCCGCGATAAAAGCGGCACCTTTAAGGAAAGCCGCGGTTCTCCGTTTTTCACCCTGATGCGGCACCTACCGGACTGATCATATACGTCAATAATATGATTCTTCCACTCCTTAATCTCAATATTTTCAGGCGATACCAGTATCCTCTGCTCTTCTTCAACCTCAAATTCAAAACCGGTTCCGCCCTCCTCCCCCTCAAACGTTAAATCAAAATCAACATCTTTCAATTCTTTTTTACTAAGAATGTTCTTGGCAAGCAAATCTTCCACCGCTTGATGAATACGTTCTGTTTGTTCCACTGACGCAATTAGCCGTTTTTCCCCTGTTTGTCCGTCAATTTCGTAACGCGCGCCGGATTTTAATAGCTCCGCGTCAGAAATTGTTCTTGACGTTTCAAATTTTTCGATTTGTTCAGAAGTATATTTTTCTTTCTCTTTCATGGTTGTTAAAAATAGTTGCGGATAAAATTAAAAACGCGAAGCAACCACTTCCCAATCTATGGCTTTAAAAAACGCTTCAATATAATCGGCGCGTTTAAGTCCGTAATCAAGCATGTAAGCGTGTTCAAAAACATCAAGCACCAAAAGCGGCTTACATCCGGCCAAATGCCCAAAATCATGCTCATTAATCCAAACATTGAACACGCGTTTTACTTCTGGGTCGTAATAAAGAATTGTCCACCCGATTCCCCGCATTGCTCCCGTAGCTTTGAAATCCTTCTCCCAGTTTTCATAATTTCCGAAATCTGCAATAATTTTTTTATAGAGTTCCGAATTTGTATCAAGCGCCACTCCGCCTTTTTTCATATTACTAAAGTAAAGTTCGTGAAGCCGCATTCCGTTAAATTCCCAACCGAATCTTCGCTTCAGTTCCGCATACTCCGGTGTTCCGATTTTTTCCGTTTCTATCATTTGTGATAAAGCATCAGCAAGTTTATTTGTGTTGGTAACGTATCCTTGATAAAGAGTGAAGTGATTTTTAAGAAGCGTGTCGCTAAAACCAGCGGTTCCTAAAAGGTGGTCAAAGTTTTTTGGTTCGTACATAATTTATGATTTTAATTTATTAACCAGCTTTCTCGTTTAGCGCTTTTTCGCTTTAAGAATAAAATACCCTGGATACTTTCTACCATCAATCTGTTCAGCGGCAGTATCCCAGTATTCTTGAAAAAATTGGATATCAAAATTCTTAAAAAGAAATTCATTCAAATATTCGTTCATTGTGTGGGTTGGCTCCTGAACAATAATTGAGTTATTAAGAATCCTCGGCTCAACAACTTTTTGCTCAAAATAATCGGCTTTTACGTCTCTTTTTTCAAAATACTGGCGAAAAGGATGAGTAACAAGATACATCATAATCCCGCCGGACTTGAGAACGCGATGAATCTCTGAAAATACCGGATTCAAATCATGTGATGTCTGTATTGCATATTTACTTAAAACGACATCAAAAAAATTATTCTCAAACGGAAGGTTTTTAAAAAGACCGACTCGTATATCTGATTTCGGTAATTTCTCTTTAGCGCTGGCGACAAACTCTTCCGAAGCATCCAAACCATATATCTCCGCGCCTAAACTCTTATAGTAGGCCAAATCAAGACCATCACCACAAGCGAGGTCAAGCAACTTTATCCCCGGCTTTATAAAGTCAAGGTTGCTATAAAAAACTTTCCGGTTTTCTCGATTGCTATTCTCGCCAATATCATGAACGCGAGAAAATTCTTTTGCAATTTTATTATATTGATTAGATAAATCCATAATTATTCAACACCTTAGACTTTTTCACAATTCTGATTTATAACCCCTCTCGATAGGGGGTCGTAAGGACTCTGAACCGCGCTATACACTAACCGCTAAACGCTTCACGTTTACGGATAAATCTGATTTCCTTCTTCATCAAAAACCAATATTGCTTGTGTAGGGCATGATTTAGCGGCCAAAAGAATCGTTTCGTCATCCGCCCCCTTATCATTATATATCACGGCCTTATTTTCCGAATCAAGCTCAAAAACACCCGGCGCTACGGCAATGCAGGAGGCCGCGCCAATACAAAGATTTCTATCAACAACTATCTTCCCTATTTTCAGGGGCTTCTTCTCTTGCGATTGGCTATTTTGTTGATTTTGTTCATCCATAATTATTTTGAAAGATTCCGGTTAACCCCGCACCAAATTCCGAAAATATTTTTAGAAAAAGCGGCACATTGTTTCGCGGAATCGCCTTCGGCTCACACTTAAAACAAGTAAAGCATCGTAACCAGAATTGGTGCGGGGCAGGCCATAATTTTACCGATTTTTACAGGTTTTTTAACTTCGGGGGATTGCGGTGTTAAGTTATTTTGAGGAACTTGACCTTCCATAATATTAGATTATAATACATTAATAATGTTCTTTGGAATAAGAGGGCGTAAAACGAACATGCCAATTGTTGACAATCCAAAAGCTATGCGACTTGGAAAAATAATTCAGGCATTCATGAACAGAAATCTTGACAATTTTGCAAGGCGCATTATACAAACTTACGGTTATGACCCGATTGAAATGATGTATAACCTCGACGAAATGGAAAAAGCCGTTAAAAAGCAAGATGAACGAGAAATAGAAAATATTCTTTCGCGCTTGGAAAACCGACAAAAAAACTTCCGCTGACAAATTCAAGCCCAAGTCCTTATTGGGCTATTTTTTATAAATACTGCCCGGTATGAATTTCGGAATCGGGAATATCTATAACTCCGATTCTCTTTTTAAAATTCCAAAGGCGGGTTTCTTCTTCTGGAGACAATATCCTTTTCTTTTTTTCGGACTCCAACAACAGTACCTCTTCACGCATTCTTTCCAGCTTTTTTTCATCGGGATCAATAATTTTTTCAACACCGCCCTTTTCCGGATTAAATTTAAATCTAACCATAATATTTTTCTTTATAAAATCTAATTAATTGTTCTACCTCAGTAATAATTTCCGGAGAGCCGACACCGACCTTTAATTTTTTCTGAACCGATTCCAAATCCGTCGCGCCTTCCAAAACAGCTTCTTCAATATCCTTATCGGTAATATTCAATTTTGAATCAATCACGCACGCTCCTTCTATCATAACACGAAGATTTTGTCCTGTCTTGCGGAAATACTCATTAGCCGCTTTTCGAAACGCCTTATCTGCCAAAACCGAACAATGAATTTTCCTATTGGGCAGGCCGCCCAATCGCTCCATTATATGCTGGGGCTTTATTTTTAATGCCTCGCCTATGGGCAGTCCCCCATTTTCCGTAACCATAACGCTGAACATAGAAGTTGCGGCAATTGCGGAACCACACCCAAAAGTACGCCATTTCATTTCTTTCACACGCTCTGAATCCTGTTCAATTTTCAGCCACATCTTCATCATGTCTCCACACGCCGGACTCCCGACCATCCCAACCGCGTCATATTGCGACTCATCCGGCTCATCCAGCATTAAATTCCGGGGATTGAAAAAATGCTCCTTAACGATATCGGAATAATACCACTTCTCGCCGGTGTACTGATTCACAACATCTGCGTTGATGTTTATTTTGGGATTTACATCCATATATTTGACTTTTTAAATTAAATAACTTATAATTTATATACTGTTCTTTAACTCAAAAAGGGACTAATAATGGCAAGGTTTCTCGCGCTCTACAAAGCATTAAACTCATTGCCCCCGGAATTGTATCTTTCTCAACGTTTCCCGTATATTATTACGCCTGACCCCGAACGTCTTATCAGTACAACCAGCTACAAATTAGAAAAATACGAACTTACGGACAATGAAATCAAGACGATTGCCAGTAAAGTAAAAAGCCGCATGAAGACCGAGTTTGATTGGCCGGAGAAAACAGTTTCCTTATACTGTCGCGAAAACCCCCTTCCGGGATACGAACTAATAAACATCATTAGGGTATGGGAACCACTTTCAGTAGAAGAATATGTCACCCTATCTCTTGCGCGTTCTTCTTATTCCGATTAGAACCCGTACCGCCACACCTAACCCGTGCGGCTTTTTTACTTGTTGCGTTTTCTCTATAATCCTATTATGCTTAAAAATAATTCTTTCCGGACCATTAAAGTACGCGAAACGAAAAAATGGACAAACAGTTTCTTTACATCTACATTATAGATCTCGGACACGGCAATACCAGCATTGAACAGCTGCGGGAAACGCTTTCCTCGGTTCATGGTATCAGGGGAAAGGCCTTTGTGCGAAATCCTCAAACATTCATTGTTCATTCCGAAACCGATATCTCTGAACTTTTGAAAAACAAGGGTTTTGTATTTACAATAAGTGAAAAAGGCGAAGTTGAAAATGGACCAAATATTTAAGGGGCATAAAGCCCTTTTTTTATTTATAATTTTTACCACCTACTTTTATCTTCGAACCTTGTCCGGCAAAGGCCTCGGGATGACTGACATTTGTTTGTCCGACTTCCATCCGAACCGGAGAAATTGCGCGTAGTTTTTTAACAATACCGGGAAAAACTTCCATAATATAATCCAGCTCCTCTTTGGTTGTTCGCTTACCCAAAGTAAATCTTAATGAACCATGGGCGTATTCATATGGCTTGCCTAACGCCAAAATAACATGCGATGGGTCAAGGGTGGTTGAAGTGCAAGCAGAACCGGTAGAAATATAAATTCCTTTTGAGTCAAGATACAAAATAACCGCTTCCCCTTCAATATCCAAAACTGAAACATTTATATTATTCGGCAAACGCTTTGCCGGATGCCCGTTCAAAACGACTTTTGGAATTTCCGTTAAAAGCCGCCTTGTGAAGTAATCACGAAGTTCAATTAAACGGATATTTTCTTTTTCTTTTTCCGCTTGCGCCAATTCAAACGCTTTAGCTAATCCAACAATCCCCGGCACATTTTCCGTACCGGAACGCATCTGATTTTCCTGTCCCCCGCCGTAAATCAAGGGCTTCAAACGCACCGATGCTTTTTTATAAAGCGCCCCAACTCCTTTCGGGCCGTAAATTTTGGAGCCATTGAAGGCGAGTAAATCAACGCCCAATTTTTGAACATCCATGTCCAGTGAACCGGAGGCCTGACAGGCGTCGGTCATGAATACGGGAAGTATGAATGATGAATTATGAATTATGGTTTCGGGACTTTTTCCTAATTCCTGATTCTTAATTCTTAATTCCTCGCGAAAATTTTTGATAATTTTAGAAATTTCCGCGATGGGCTCAATCGTTCCAATCTCATTGTTGGCATACATAATTGAAACCAAGATAGTATCCGGCCGCAACGCTTTTCTAACATCTTCCGGACTAACCAACCCGTATTCATCAACATCAAGATAAGTTACTTCAAACCCTTCTTTTTCCAGCGCCTCCATTGAATGCAAAACCGCGTGATGTTCAATTTTGGAAGTAATAATATGACCGCGAAAACTTGTATCTTGTATCTTGTATCTTGTATCTTGCGGCTGGCCGTAATACCTTGCCGCACCAAAAATCGCTAAATTAATCGCTTCGGTTCCTCCGCCGGTAAAAATAATTTCATCTGAACGGCAGTTTAAAATTTTTGCAACCGAAACACGCGCTCCATCAAGAACATCTTTTGCCCTACGGCCAACCCGATATAAACTGGATGGATTTCCATATTCCAATTCCCAATACGGATCCATCGCTTCTTTTACCCGCGGGTCTAAATAAGTTGTAGCGGCGTGATCTAAATATATTTCCTTCATACCAATAAAATATAACAGATTTCCGACAAAATTGAAAGTTATGCACAATTGTCCAAAAATCTTATGAGGTATAATATTATAATCATAATGATCATCCACCGACTCTATCTCGGCACATGGTTTCCCCGAACTTCAATCCATTTGAAGGAGGTTTTTAATTTTTTAAATGAGAGGGAAGGTATTAAGGGCCTGGACCCTAAAAAGCTCAAAAAACTTCATGACACGCTTGGCTTAACCGATTTCAAACTTCATGAAGAATTTGACGCTGATTTTCTTAATGCCTCGTTCCAAAACGGAGAATTTATAATTACCGAGGACGGAATTTTGCTTATAAAAACAGCAAATATTATTGAATCCCATGACCACGAATTTTCCAAGGCCAGAACTTTTCTTTTGGAATTTTATACTCAAAAACTCGGCCCTGCAATAAATTATCTTTTCAGTTTAGGAGCGCCCATTCCCCGGGACATTCGCGATATTAAAACCGTTTTACCCTTCATTGCCGTAATTTCAGAAGCCGGCGATGAAAATATAAACGAAATTTATTCCTCAATACAAGAAAGACCGACCTCTGTGGTAAAGGGGCCGGAAATGGAAATACACCGCTCTCCTTCCCTTACCATACTTCGCTTCAAAAACACACTACCAGACATGATTAAACTGGAATCATTCGTCAAACACGATATTTTTTTCCGTGAATTTGAATTCCAGCTGGAAGATTATCTTGGACGACATAGGGCTTTTTGGGATGAAATATCAAAAATCCGGGATTCCCGCTCGCTTCGCTACAAAGATTTTCCGGAAATAAGGCGGCGGCTTCTGGAAATACGCCGAACCATTACTTATGTGGAAGCTCGACTCCTTCAAATGCAGGATATTTTAAAAGAACGATTTCATACTATCGCCAAAGACGAATCGGATTTCCTTAAAAAATACGGACTCCGCCGTTTTGAACCGCTGGATTCAGCGGGTGCCTACACAAAACATTTATGGGAAATGACCCGGGAGTATCTGGAGGGTACCATAACGCTTCTACACACTCTCTATGAGGAAAACACCCAGCGGGAACTTGCCGTAATTAAAATGACCACCTTTGCGGCGGCCCTGACCGGATTCTTCGGAATGAATATCGCTTTCCCGTGGGATAAAGAATGGTTTATCATAAAATATGATTCATTCGCGGTGGCAATTTTAGTCATTGGCGGTTCAATAATATTTTATCTGCTTCTAAAACTCGCGGTTATGAATAGAAGGTTTACCGTCGGTAGCTCCGAAAACCTAATTATTAAAAAATGAATGAACCTCCCGGACCGTCCAAAAACTATATTTTTACTGCCTAAGCTTGTCGAAGGATTACATAAATAAGCCAAAAAGTTGCCCTTCGACAAGCTCAGGGAGTAACTTTTTGGCGTTTTAGGACGATCTGGAAATAATCAAATTTAAAAATACCGGCTCTTCTGCCGGTTCTTTTAAATTCCTTAGGAGGTTTTTATTACGCCCTCTTCGTCAATAAAGTAAGTTTCAATTTTTAACCCGGGGAAACGTTTACCCACGACCTCTTTGGCTTTTTCATGCTCTTTCAAATGAAACCTCAATTCCTTATCTTTATTGCCGTTGAATTTCTTAAGCCCGCCATAAGCTCCGCAGTCGCTATGGCTGAAAAGCATAACTTTTTTCACATGATGAAGCTTGATAGAAATTGCAAGTTCATCCAGATTATATTCCCGGTCACTCTCGCGATTTGGAGACGCAAATACTTTTACTCCGCCGGCAGGGCTTTTAGGATCAACATGAGTAATGTTTTGCTCCCGCAAAAAATTTTTAAATGTTTTCCAAAAACGATCATCCACGCAACGCACCGTATACGCTTCCGCAACGTAGTGATCAAGAGTTATTTTTTGCTTAAAAAGGTATATCCGTTTCATTAAGTATTTAAAAGATCGGTTCGGATTTTGGTTATGCGGTATCGGCAAGTATAACTACCTCGCTTTCTGGCCGTATTTCCAAAAAACCAGAGTCAATCTTAATTATATCCTTTTTTCCTTTTTTGTCAATAAGTTCTAAACCCGGCCCCCTTAAAGAAGAAATCAAAGGAATATGCCCGTCTAAAACCGTAATTTCGCCCGTGGTTGTGCGGGCGATTATTTTTTCAACCTCGCCCTCAAAAAGAGTTTTTTGCAAACTATAAATTGACAATTTCATAAAAGAAGATATTGTTACTAATAGTTCCTATATCTAATTAACCGAGTGGTAAAACATGGATGTTCTCATTCGCGCTCTTCTTGTAACTTTTGCCATTGCGAGTCCGCTGCTTATAACGCTTATAGCATGTATATCGGAAATGCTCTCTCGTTCACAGCCATCATCGCATTCATGTCCTAAATGCAACACACTTGGAAACATGAAACCAATAACTTCAATTTATCTTCTCACTAAACCTGCTTGCTGTTATTATTGCGGTAACTGCCGGAAATTCAGCGAGATATGGCCGTAAGGAATTTAATATAAAAAAGGTGAAATAAGCGAGAGGCTTAATAGCTGTCTATGTGACAGCTTTTTATTTTTTCGCAAGTCGCGCCGTCATTTCGTATTTGAAAATTGAAAATTGAAAATTAGACCTCGCTAATTCCTCCTTTCATATAAAACGCGTCTTCCGGCTTGGCATCATGCAATCCTTCAATAATTTCTTTAAAACCCTGAATCATATCTTTCCGGGAAACATACTTTCCTGAACGGCCCGTGAATGTCTCGGCAACGAAAAACGGCTGAGATAAAAAGCGTTGAATTTTACGCGCCCGATTTACTGTTAGCTTATCCGCTTCAGACAATTCCTCCATTCCCAAAATGGCGATAATATCCTGAAGTTCATTATAACGCTGTAAAATTTTCTGGACATCCCGGGCAACTTTATAATGTTCCTCCCCGACGATTTTAGGGTCAAGCGCTGTTGAAGTTGAAGCCAGGGGGTCCACCGCAGGATAAATTCCAAGCTCGGTTAATTGGCGCGACAACACAATCGTTGAATCAAGATGGCTAAAAGTCGTTGCCGGAGCCGGGTCGGTAATATCATCAGCCGGAACATAAATTGCTTCAACCGCTGTAATTGAGCCCTTCTTTGTTGAAGTAATGCGCTCCTGCAACTCTCCCATTTCTGTTGCAAGTGTCGGTTGATAACCGACGGCTGAAGGCATACGGCCAAGAAGAGCTGAGACCTCGGAGCCGGCCTGCGAAAAACGGAAAATATTATCAATAAATAACAAAACATCTTTTGATTCTTCGTCGCGGAAATATTCGGCCATGGTTAAGGCGGTCAAGGCAACGCGCAACCTCGCGCCCGGCACCTCATTCATCTGCCCAAAAACAAGCGCGGTTTTATTAATAACGCCCGATTCATTCATTTCACGGTATAAATCATTTCCTTCGCGCGTCCTCTCTCCCACTCCGGCAAAAAGAGAAACCCCCTTAGCCACTTCAGAAACATTGCGGATCAATTCCATAAGCAATACCGTCTTCCCAACTCCGGCTCCTCCAAAAAGCCCGACTTTTCCGCCCTTAACCATCGGCGCGATTAAATCAATAACTTTAATACCGGTTTCAAAAATTTCCGTTTTGGTTGATTGGTCCGTAAACGACGGAGATTTTCTGTGAATCGGCCAATGCGTCTTAAACTCCTGTTCGGGTTTATTATCAACAGTTTTGCCCAACACATTAAAAAGCCGGCCAAGAACTTCGGCGCCAACCGGAACAGCAATCGGAGCACCGGTATCGGTTACTTCCAAATCACGGCGCAAACCATCTGTAGAACCCAAAGAAACAGCCCTAACCCTTTGCGAGCCAAGGTGTTTTGCCACTTCTAAAACTATGTGTTGAAGTCCGACTTCCCCGGGAAGTCGGACTTCGAGCGCATTCAAAAGCAACGGGAGTTTTGCTCCTTCCGGAAATTCCACATCAACGACCGGACCGATGATTTGTGTTATTTTACCATTCATAACTTTGCATTCATTTATCATTATTTTTAATTTCTTCTATTAATATTTTATAGAATGTTTCAACAGAATCTATTCCTTCAAAATCTCCATCCAGAGACCTATGGGATGGCGTACTTCCAATGAGCTGATGATAAGAACGATATTTAACATAATCAGGGTGGTTTTTCTGAATTTGCATTGCAAAATCATATTCTCGACTATTTATTTTCCTAAATAAATCCGCACCCTCACTTTTTTTGGCTATACCATAGATTATTTTTCTTAATTCTTTGATACGCTCATGAACTGACTCCGGCGATTGATGAATTTTTTCTCCTGGTTGCTCAACCATAAAATTATATTTTAACTAGCATATTATTCGGAGACATTTGCAAAAACATTCGCATGATTACACCTCCAATGCCTCTTTACCAGCAGTTATTTCCGTTAATTCACGCGTAATTCCCGCCTGCCTTGACTTGTTATATTGCAAAGTCAACTCCTGAATAATGTCTGCTGCGTTTTCCGAAGCGTTTTTCATGGCCACCATCCGAGCTGAATGTTCCGAAGCATTTGACTCAAGTATCATATGAAAAATTTGCATTTCGAGCAAATGAGGAATGAGTGAATTTAGAATAGCTTTTGGCGACGGCTCAAACTTATACTCATAAAGATAATTTTGAATTTGTTTGGAATTTGGGTCGGAAGCAAAAGTATTTGCTTCCGACGGGCGAAGCCCTGGAATTCGCCGAGGGGGCGAATTTTGGGATTTGGGATTTTCACTATTAACTGCAAATCTTCCATATTCTGGGGTTATACCCACAATTGTATCTTTTATTTTTTCCAAATCAACCGGAAAAAGCTGAACCATTTTTACTTCTTGTTTTAAAGTGGAGCGAAAATTAGTATAAATTATTTCAACTAAATCCCATTGCTTTTTTAAAAATCCGCGCGTAAGAAAATCAGATAACGGCTTTGTCTGATTCGGCTCAATAAAATCGCCGAAACCAATAAATTCCTTTACAACATTTTCTTTTCTGTTTTGGAAATAATCACGCGATTTCCTGCCTACCGTTACTAAATCCACAGGATAATTTTGTTTATTTTCTAAAATCCATTTTTCGGCTTTTCGCAAAACATTGGAATTAAATGCGCCAGCAAGGCCCTTATCAGAAGTTACCACAACTAACGCCGCCTGTTTAATTTCTCGTTTTCGTAAAAGCGGCGGTCTGTACCTTGTTCTTGCCAAAACATTTCCCAGCATCTCCATGGCGGCAAGGGCATAAGGCCTGCCTTCAATAGCAAATTGCTGCGATTTTCGCATTTTCGTTGCAGAAACAACTTCCATCGCCTTGGTAATCTGGCGGGTATTTTTTACTGATTTTATTCGCTGTTTTATTGATTTTACTGAAGGCATACTTTTTTCGTCATCCTGAGGGCGCACCCGAAGGATCTCAAAATAATTCGTCAGACAAATCTTTAAACTCTTGATTTTTGCTTTTTATTAAATCAATCTTTTTTCTCCGCAACCAACCCTTAATTTTCTTTTCAGCGCCTATTGCCTCAATGGGATTTTTAAACACTTCATAAAAAACTAATTTATTTACATTATATTTTTTGGTGAATCCTTCGAATAATTTATTTTTATGTTCGCGCATGCGTCTCGCTAAATTGTTTGTTACTCCGGTGTAAAATACGGTATTTTTCCAATTTGTTGCAATGTATACATAATAATTTTTCATAAAGAAAGATTCTTCGCTTAGCTATCACTTCACTTGGGATAAAGAGAAAAACAAAACTTAGCCTTCGTCATTCTGAGCGGAGCCGAGCGGAGCGAAGAATCTTATAAGATCCTTCGGCTGTGGCCTCAGGATGACACCCTGCTACATTTTTTTGAAATCTTCTATGATTTTCTTTAATCTATCTTCAATCTCCTGTGATAATTCTCCGGAGGTTTTTATTTTTTCTAAAATGTCGTCATTCATTTTTTCAATGTATTCCAAAAACTTCTTTTCAAAATTTTTAATTTCCGCAATATCAATAGTATCTAAATATCCGTTTACTCCCGCGTATAAAACCGCTACCTGTTTTTCAAACAGCATCGGCTCCAAATCATTCTGCTTTAAAATTTCGGTTAAAACCTGTCCGCGGACAATTCTCTTTTTTGTTGATTCGTCCAAATCAGTAGCAAACTGCACAAATGCCTGTAATTCCCGGAATTGCGCTAAATCCAAACGAAGCCGGCCGGCGACTTTTTTCATGGCCTTGGTTTGAGCGGCCGAACCCACGCGCGAAACCGACAACCCAACGTTTACAGCGGGCCTTATCCCTTGATAAAACAAATCCGGCTCAAGATAAATCTGGCCATCGGTAATTGAAATGACATTGGTTGGAATATACGCGGAAACATCGCCAAGTTGGGTTTCAATAATCGGCAACGCAGTTAAAGAACCGCCTCCGTAATCTTTATTGAGTTTCGCGGCTCTTTCAAGCAAGCGCGAATGAAGATAAAAAATATCTCCGGGAAATGCTTCTCGCCCCGGAGGACGGCGCAATAAAAGAGAAACCTGGCGATAAGCTGAAGCATGCTTGGTTAAATCATCATAAATCACCAATGCGTCCTGACCCTTGTCCATGAAGTACTCGCCTATGGCGCATCCGGCAAATGGCGCTAAATATTGCAAGGGCGCGGGCTCGGATGCGGATGCGGAAACCACAATCGTATATTTCATCGCTCCTTTCTTTTTCAATTCAGCAACAATTTTGGCGACTTTTGACTCTCTCTGGCCCACAGCAACATAAATGCAAATCGGCGTTCTTCGCGAAGTATCCTGCTGTTGATTAATAATGGCATCAATAACTATTGCTGTTTTTCCGGTCTGCCTGTCGCCGATAATAAGTTCGCGTTGCCCCCTGCCAATGGGAATCATGGCATCAATCGCTTTAATTCCGGTATGAAGCGGGGTATTTACGGATTCACGGGTAATTACACCGGGGGCTATCTTTTCTACCGGGTAATATCCAGGCGCGGACTCACGCGGACTTAACGCGGACAGTCGCGGACTTTCTGCGTCAGTCTGCGTATGGTCTGCGTTTGTCCGCGCTTTGACTGCGTCCTGTCCGCGACTGTCTACGGTATCAAATACAGGTCCCCTACCGTCAATTGGGTCACCCAAGGCATTTACAACTCTGCCAACCAGTTCATCTCCAACGCGCAAAGAAAGAACGCGGCCGGTTCCCTTTACCACATTTCCTTCTTTCACTTTCAAAAAATCGCCGAGAATTACTGCCCCAATAGAATCTTCCTCTAAATTCAAGGCAATGGCGTTTACCGCGCCCGAATCAGTTTCTATTTCCAACAACTCCTGCGCCATGGCATCCGATAACCCCCAAATTCTGCATACCCCGTCGCCCACTTCAAAAACCCGCCCGATTTTTTCGGCCTTGATTTCGGATTTAAAACCCTCAATTTCTTTTTTTAACTTATTAATTATTTCTTGCATTAATGTGTGTAGAAGCTGATATTACGGATGAGTACGCTGATTAAACGCTAATTTCTTTATATTGCTCTCTGGCCTTATCATAAATTCTCCTCCTTATTTCTATTTCTTTTGAACCGAAGTTAACTAAAAATCCTAATATGTACTGGCTTCCTCGTAAATAATACCAAAATTGCCTTTCGTCTTCTTTGGTTAAAAATGACTTCGATTTTAATTCCATAAGAATGGAATTATTAACAATAATATCTGGAGTATAATTGTCAACCTTCTCGCCTTTATAGTAAATGTCTATTTTCTTCTGTGATTCTACAATAAATCCTCTATACCTCAATTCTTTCTTCAGGGCATTCTCAATTATCTTTTCCTTAAAAACTCCCCTAAAGTTTTTCCAAACTTCAAAAATGGCGCCACGAATTTCATACGATTCTCTTTCATATAAAAAATCTTTAACTTTGTTCATGTTTTTTCAGCGTATTTCAGCGTACTCAATCAGCGTAATTCCGTTTCTAATTCCTAAACATATTATCAATTCTTGACTTAATACTTCCATCAACAATAACTTCATCATCAATAGAAACAATAACACCTCCTAAAATTTCTTTTTTGATTTCAACTTCCGGCTCCTGTTTTAATTTTAAAATTTCTTTAACTTGATTGATTATGCTTTTATCCTCTCGCGCTATTTCCACTTTTACCTCCTTAATTCCATGATTTTTATTATAAAGTTTTTTAAAATCGTACAAAATTTTCGGCAATTTTGAAAAATCGCCGTTTTTTCTGACAAGGCCTAAAAACCTCCTGACCGTTTCCGGCGCGGATTTTTTTTCATACGCCCCCAAAAAAGCTCGGGCATAAATTTTGGACTGGTATTTCATAAAATGACCTGACTTTTTTAAATTTCTTTATTTATTACCCTAACTCCTCTTATATTTACTCCTTTAACCGCAGGAATGTTTTTAAATCGTGGGCCGTTTTCTCAGTTAAATCATACTCAAATACTTTTGCAAGCGGTATCCAGTCAAAACCCGCCCCTTCCCCAAGTGTCATTTGCGATTTATCTAGTTTACTTTGAACATAGAATAGAACGCCAAGTTCCGCGATTTTTATTCAAATAATCGCACAATACCTTCACTTCACTTTCCCACACTTCAACGCCGAGCTCTTCTTTCAATTCCCGTATAAAACATTCTTTTGGCGATTCGCTACCTTCGTTCTGACCCCCAAAAAATCCCCACTGATTCGGGTGAATTGGTGTTTTATCATCGCGGTGATGCAAAAGCACCGATTTTATTTGGGGGTTATACAGAAATCCGCCAGCGTAGAATTTCTCTTTTTTCTCATTATTGCTTTCCATAACACTTTTTGATGTGCTATGCGAATGAGAAATCTAGTTATCCCCACCCGCTTGACAATAGTCCTCCATTTGCTATACTAGTGGTATCAATACGAAAAGGTCCCTTAATAGGTTCGTCCCATCAGGGGCCCTTTTCATTTCAACTCCAACCTAGACCTCATTTCTTCAATAAATACGTGGTTACTTCTCGCCTCGCGTTTTAACAAAATTGAGCACCATTTTATGTTTGGGCTAACGACATAGCCCAATTTGCCGATTTTTCTCAAATGCTTCACGAGGCATTGAAAATCGCCGTCACCCGTAACAATCACGGCTTTCCCATATTCACTAAGGTCAATCATGACTTGCAACACTAACTCCGCATCACAATTGCCTTTTACTTCACCGTTTTTGTTAAGGAGCGTCGGTTTGAAAATCAACGTATATCCCATATTCTGAAAATCCCGATACATGTCTTGATTACCGGCAAGATACCCTATAAACATATATGCACGGGTAACACCGTATCGCTCCATAAGCAGTTTCCTAAATTTCGCTAAATCTAATTTCCACCCGAGCATCTGGATGCCCTTATGCACATTGGTATTATCTATAAAAGCGAAATTATTCTCCTTTTTATGCATAACATTATTCTAATTGAATCGGACAAAAGCTCCAACAAATTTTCCCAACCGTATGGCTCTTCACGAATTGCTGTTCATATAACACTTTTTATCCCTCAATCTCGCTTCCCCCGGCACTGCTCGGAACAGGCAGGATTGCGAGATATCACTTCCCGTGATATCTCTGTCGCTTCTTGAAAACAGCTGGCAACTTTCTGCCCCCGCCAAGTCCTTAAGACGTCTGGCGGGTTTTTCATTTTCCATGACACTTTTTACATTTCCTTCAATTCCCGCAAAGTTTCTTGTATTAAATTATCGTCCAAATCTTGCGGCGACTTTTCAACAATTTTTGCTAATGCTTCTTTCAAAAATACCGAAAATTCTTTGTATATGTCTTCTTTCATTTTTAGCTTTTCCTCGTGAATTTTTGCTTTTTCTTCAACGAAAATTCCTTCGGCTTTTTTGCCTGCCTCGGTTAAAATTTGGCTTTCTTTTTCTCTGGCCGTTACTTCCGATTTTTGGATGATACCGATCGATTCTTTTCTGGCATCTGTCAAAATCCCCTCTTTTTCTTTCTCGGCCTCACCAAGCTTTTTTTGCGATTCTTCCGCGGCCAAAAGCCCTTCTTCAATTTTTTTCCTTCGCTCCTTTAAAATATTTAAAATCGGGCCATACGCGAATTTCTTCAGAATAACAAGCAAAATAAAAAAATTAACTATCTGGGCGACCAGAATTTTCCATTCAATGCCAAATTGGTGAATTAATTCTGACATGCGACATGCGACATGCGACATGCGACATGTTTCAACTTCCATGTCTCTTGTCTCATGTCTCTTGTCTCTACACAAACTTTATAATAAGGGCCACTACCAGCGCGTATATCGCAATGGCCTCGGCAAAAGCAATTGCTAAAATCATCGCCGTCTGAATTTTTCCCGATGCTTCCGGATTCCGACCTATTGCCTGAAGGCCTTTTGAGGCAAGCATGCCGATGGCAAGCGCCGGACCGACGGTCCCAACCGCCATAACAATGGCCGTTGCCAAAAGTTTCATTGATTCTGACTCCATATTATTGACTTACAACTTATAACTTACAACTTACAACAGTCCTGTTGTGAGTTGTTGGTTATCGGTTGTTGGTTAACTTAATGATGCTCCGATACCGCCATGCCGAGAAACACAAGCGTCAGCATGGCAAACACCAGCGCCTGGATAAAACCGACAAATAACTCAAGAAACAAGAATGGAACAGGAACGAAATACGGCACCAAAAACCCCATTATAATAAGAAGAACCTCCCCGGCAAAAACGTTCCCAAACAGCCGAAACGAGAACGAAATCATTTTAGCAATTTCGGAGATAAATTCAAGTAGCCCAACAAAGGTTTCAATGGGGTTTTTAAAGGTGAAATACTTCTTTGCATGCTTGAAAAACCCTATCGCCGCGATTCCCAAAAACTGCACCGAAATAACGGAAATGATGGCAAGAGCAAGAGTAAAATTAAGATCTGCCGCCCCGGACCGAAAAAATGGGATAAACACTTCATTTCCTTCATAAATTTCATTAAAACCGATTGACCCGAACCCGGGAAAAATACCGAACCAATTGGAAGATATGACAAAAAGAAAGATTGTTGCGATCAAGGGAAAATATTTTTCTGACCTTTTCCGCTCTCCCAAAACACCGTCCATCATGCCGAGCACCCCTTCAATGACCGCTTCAAAAACACTTTGGATGCCGGCCGGAACCAACTGAAGCCGCCTAACCAATAACTGGCTTACGACAACAAAAAAACCGACCACCATCCAGGTCGTCAAAAGCGTATTAGTAATAGGAAACCCTGCCACTTCAAATATTTTTTCCGCCCCAATTGATATTTCTAACATACCATTACTTAGTATATAGATTTTTTAAAAAAAATAAAGCGGCATAAAAGCCACTTATTTTTGAATTTTTAACGCCTGAAAAAGAGTTTTGCTATTTGAGTGCAAACGCAATATGTTCCGTATAAACTTATTTTGAGCAACCGCGATAGTCCACGTAAACTCCGAATCCGTTTCTGTTGTCCTGAATTCTTCAAGAAGCAGCAAAACGTCATCCACCTTGAAATAATCAAAGAAATCATGCCCGCCATATGTTACGCGCACAACGGGCCGTAAAAAGAGCTTCTGTCTCTGAAACGCGCCGGAACGAAAAAGGTCGAATTCGCCATTTTGCGCTTGTACTGCATAAAATTCATGCCGTGGAAAAATTGTCTTATTATTCTCCGCGCGCTGATGCAAACATACATTAGCAATAGAATATTCATTCCTCTCTAACTTTCTTCCTTGCAAGTATTCATCTTGTTCTCTGGGATCGAAAAAGACGAAAGAAAATCTTTTATCACAATATTGAATTGACCATAAGCCGCCCTTACTCCCCGCCAACGGAGAAGAATCATCTGAACAATCAACAACATGCGCAAAAATATTTCGCCGTAAGGCAGGTTGCTCATGCAGACCCCGAAAAAGTAAATATGGCCGCATTGACGGCAAATAATTGTCGGGAAGATTTATAGGGGCCAGCACAACGATCGTGCTCAAAAGATGAGTTATCGTTCGCTCCTCAAACATTATCATATCAACCTTACGCCTTTGTTCGATAGTCAAAACATTGGGGTAACGCCGGACCCGGTTGCCCCCGTCTAATTTCCAAAGCACATACCCGTCATCGGTGCCGGAAAAAATTTCAAGCTCAACATCTCTGCTTGTGCTTTTTACATCAAGCCGTTTCCCCCACACTTTGCCATTTGGCGCGATGGTGAAAACCAAACTTATGCCAGTATGAAGCGGTTCAAAAACATCCTGGACAATAGCCGAAATGCGCATAAGGTCGTTCGTGCCGGACATTTTGCCTCTTTCTACAGCCGGGCAGGCTGTCATGTCCGCCCTGGCGGACAAGATTTGTTTTGCCCCTCAATTCTACAGGGAGGGACACACCGTCAAAGAACTCACCCGTCAAGCTGACCCCAGCCAACGGCATAACCTTTATAACAAAAACCAGCTTAAAATGCAAACCCGACGGGGCGACTTCAAGAAACTAACACAATGATTCCGGTATCGATTATTATCCAGGAAAAACTGGTAAAAAATTTATCTAAATTTACCTTGAACGGTCGTTCAATAGCAATTTAGATAAATTTTCTAAACAAGGAAAGAAGCATAAAAAGGGAATTTTTTACTTTCACGTCTACTACCCCTGCCACGTCTTTTCAATAGTGCCTTTTTTATCCACGCTAAAAATATGGATATAACTTCGCAATGAAAGCAACTCCAGATCTTTAAAAAAATCTTCCGATATTGGAGAAAATCCCAGCCAGACGCTTTTTTGAAGCGGCTGGTACCCCAAACTTAATAACTCTTCCCGAATCCAGCGCCGTTTCTTCCTTTCCCGCTCCGGGATATCAAAACACACAATGCGCGCAATACCGTCTTTTTTTACCATTATCGCATTGGCATTGAACGCCTTTTTAAACTGAAGATGCTTTAAACCCTTGGACGTAATATGCCACTCAGATTTCTTTCTTGTGTTCTTCCGCTTAACAAATCCCTCCTCCCGTAATTGAGTCAGTATCGCGGAAAAAGTCGGTTTGGAAAATTTATAGGAGGACTCGGCTCCGAGCAGATTACGCCATAATCTTGCTTCCGGGTATTTGGACGGGAAAAAACCGTTAAGCATCACCTCGCCCAATTCAGCAATTTTTTGAAGTATAAGATGTTTTAATTCCATATTTTTTATCTAAATCACTATTGACCGATCGTTCAATGTAAATTTAGATAAATTTTAGAAAAATCCTAACTAGCGAGCGAGTGTGGTAAAAAAATATTAATCCGTCAAATCATACATCTTTTTCAACTCTTGAATCCCCTCTTCAAATTTTACTTGCGGCTCCCAGCCCAAAAGATTTTTAGCGAGGGAAATGTCCGCAAACGTATGTTTAGGCTCAATCCTATGTTCAATAAAAACCGTAGGGCCACCGATAAACTTGGCTACTTCCAACACCGTACGATTATGTCCTCCCCCGATATTAATAACTTCTCCCTTGCCGACATTGGAAGATGTTGCCGCAAGAATATTAGCGCGGACAACATCGCTGACATGCGTATAATCGCGCGACTGTGTTCCATCAGGAACAATAGTCATTGGTTCGCCTTTTTTTCGCTGATTAAGAAATATGGCGATTACTAATGCATACGCCCCGTCTGAGGCGGCGCGAGGACCATACACGTTAAAATACCTAAGCGACACTGTCTCAAGGCCGTATAACTCCGAAAAAAGACGGGCAAGAAGCTCTCCTTCATACTTCTGAAGTCCATAGGGGCTTTGAGGACAGGCCTCCATTTCTTCTTTAAGAGGCAATGTTTTCTGGTCGCCGTAGGCCGAAGAAGATGCCGAATATATAACGCGCCTTACTCCGCCATCGCGGGCGGCAAGAAAGACATTAAGCGTTCCGGTAACATTAACGTCGTGTGTTGTGCGCGGGTCAAGAATGGACGGCTGAACCCGCGGAAGAGCAGCAAGATGAAACACAAAACGGGCGCCTTGAAAAATAGGAACAATCGCGTCAAAATCCCTGATATCAAGTTTATGAAGTTGAGCTGAAGGATTTACATACTCCTCTTTTCCCGCGACAAGATTATCAATAACATGAATGTTTGAATACCCCTCGTTAACTAACCCATCAACGAGATTAGAGCCGATAAAACCTGCACCGCCAGTTACTATTATTTTTGAACTTTTATCAGTCATCAAGCGTATCATATATAAAAGGCGTAATTTAGACAAGCGAGAAGGAATCCCTTCAAAATCCCGCTATTTTATGATAATATAAAACGCATGAACGGTTTTGGCAAAAAATTAAAATTGACTGTTCTTTTCGGCGGAGATACGGCCATATTGTATCTTTCGCTATATTTAGCTCTCACTATTCGCAATCTTGAATTTCCCGAAACTATTATATGGCAACAGCATCTTTACCCTTTTTCTATAGCTTTCGGAATATGGCTTATTGTTTTTATAATTGCCGGGCTTTATGACCTCCGCATAATCAAGAACGAATCAAAATTTCTGGAAAAACTTATCCGCACTATAATCTTTAACGCTCTTTTTGCCATACTTGTTTTTTACCTTATTCCTTCTTTTCGTATTACTCCCAAAACAAATCTTTTTTTAACGCTTATTCTATCTACAATTTTAATTTTTGGCTGGAGGCTTATTTTCAACAGCTTCCTTTCCGCGGCCGTTAAAAACCGCGTACTTTTTTTTGGAATGACCCCGGAGGTAATCGCCATGGCCGATTACTTAAAATACAATCCGCAACTGGGGTACGAAACAACAGCCATGATGCTTGCGGAAAAAGAAGAATATCTTAACCCCCTTCCTTATAAGGTTTTTGCGTTTGACCAAAGCTTGAAGCATGTTATCAGCGATACTGCCAGCGATACCATTATTGTTTCAGAAAATATCAAAGAAAACAAAACTTTCGTGAAAATGTTTTTTGAAATTATTCCTTTGGGCGCGGCCATAATTGATTTTCCGGAATTTTATGAAAGCATCACCGGAAAAATACCCATTTCTTTAATACAGGAGGTCTGGTTTCTTGAACACTTGGTGGGAGGCAAAAAACGGGTCTTTGAACTTTTTAAAAGAATAAACGATATTGCCATATCCATTCTGCTTCTTATTCCAACGCTGGCTATAACCCCATTTGTTGCACTTTTAATAAAGTTATCGGGAGAAGGGCCGGTTTTTTACCGCCAAACAAGGGTCGGATACCATGGAAAAGAGTTTTGGCTATTAAAATTCCGCTCCATGATAAAAGACGCGGATAAAATGAGTGGATTTAAAAAAACTGGCGAGCAGGATTTCCGTTATACTAAAATAGGCCTGTTTTTACGAAAAAGTTATTTGGATGAATTGCCTCAAATATGGAATATTTTAAAAGGAGAAATGTCTTTTGTGGGGCCGAGGCCGGAAAGACCGGAATACGTGTCTGACCTTAAAAAAAACATCCCGTTTTACGAGATGCGGCTATTGGTAACTCCGGGCATTACCGGCTGGGCGCAAACAAACATGGAAGATGACGCCTCGGTTGAAGACGCCCCGGAAAAAATGCAGTATGACCTTTTTTATATCAAAAACCAGTCGTTTCTCTTGGACTTAAACATCATTCTAAAAACAATTTTAACCATACTCTCCCGAAGCGGAAGATAACTGTAGAAGCGGATAAACGCGGATATAAAAACACCGCAAGCGCGGTGCAATATTTTATTATTTCCTCTCCACTTCTCGAGTCATCACTGTCTTAAACTTACCGTCAACGACTTCAATCATAATTAACAAGGCTCTTAAAATTTTCCCTGAAGAATCTCTAATCAAACGCGGCCATAAAACAACGCCACCATCATGCCATACCCCATCCTTTTCTAACCGAAAAGCGTTTTCATATAAACCTTTTTCCTTGTCCTCAAGATAATATACTTTCACAACCGTCTCCCCAAAAACTATACTTTCTTCCAAAGAATAACTACTGTGGTCCGGATTACGATAAAGATTAAATGTTGTATAAATCACCTTAGTACCGTCAGGATCAAAATCAGCATATTCCTTACTACCATCAAAAACCCAATTTTCCTGGCTAAAAATGGGATGCGAGGGGTTATCAAGTACACCCGCAAACACTGATGGAATAAACAAAAAACTTAACATAATTATCAAAGAACAAATCTTTTTCATTCGCCCACTCCTTTGGTTTGTGGAGCATTAAAAATGTATCACACCGTCCAAAAAAACACAATATGACTTTTTTATGAAGAAAACCTAAAGGAATTTTTTCAATCGGGGTCGCAAGCGACGGGTTTGCCGAGGGCAAACCCAGGGCTTTTGCGAGAAGCAAAGGGACAGTGGAATCAAAAAACGTAATAACCAAAATAAAGGCGTTGAAAAAATTCCTTTAGGTTTTCTGAATCTTCGGATGCCCATAATCCGCCTCCATGCCTTGTTTGGCAAGTAAGGCCAAATTTTCATCATCCAATGCTTCAAGCCATTTTACATCAACCCCTAACGCTTTGCCGCGAGCAACCAATGTTCGAACATCTTTCGGAAAACACGTGCCGTTATATCCCCTGAAATTTTCATACATCACGTCAAGCCCCCAATGCCCTATTCTCGCGTCAGCCCCAAGAAGATGTTTTATTTCGTCATAATCCGCTCCAATCGCTTGCGAAAAATCATACATCTTATTAGCTAAGGCAACCTTAACCGCGAGCATGGTGTTGGCGGCGTATTTTACTAATTCGGCTGAACGCGCCGGAAGTATTTTGGTATAATCCGGCGGAGCTTCCGGAAGCATGGCTAAAACCTCACGCGCAACATCTTTACTTTTTTCAGTATATCCGATTAACTGCCTTGGCGGATTAATAAAATCAACATAAGCGAATTTTGCTCTTAAAAATTCCGGGTTAAAAAGAAACTTGTGTTGAGGATAATTTTTTTGAAAATTATCAGTGGTTCCCGGCGGCATGGTTGAGCGCAAGACAACGGTTTTTGAACCATTAAGCAATTTCACCGCCGAATCAACATACGATAAATCAATATCTTTTTTAACGCCGTCATAAGGAGTATTCACGCATACAAAAACCGCATCCGCCTCATTAACTTCTTCGGGAGAGCCGATGCCCTTTTTATCATAACGATATGTTTTTACTCCTTTCTCGGTAAAATAACGGTCCATGGAACCGCCCAAAAATCCTAAACCTATGATTCCTATTTTCATAAGAAATTAACCGCCAAACCCCAGAATTGAAAGCAAAAACCCGCTTTCCAATTGGCGCTTCGGCTTCTAAGAAAATTATTATTTATAATGCCTTATTCTATATACCATAAATAATGCCTGCTTGGCAATAAAATTTGCTTAATCAAAAACTGCTTGCTATAATGACCGAGTATAATTTTTCGCGCGCCTTCTCGCTTTATGACGCCCCCACTGGATATCTTGTTACTGGCATAGCGGGTGTTTAGAAAAACGGAACACGCGTAAGAATACCATCCCATGCGTTCACAAAATGACCTTAATTCACCATTACGGCATATAGCGCCCCGTTTCGTGAAAAAACGCGCCACATGCATGGTTTGCGGAGATAAAAAACTTACGCCGTTTTTATTTTTGGGTAAAACCGCCGTTGCGAATTCTTTTCTTACCAAAAGAGACCTTCTTAAACGCGAACTCAAAGTACCCCTTACCGTCTATTACTGCCACGCCTGCCACCTTATTCAACTCCTTGATATTGTTGACAGAAAATTATTATTTGAAAAATACGCGTATTTTTGTTCCGCGTCCACACCGCTTTTGCGACACTTTCAAAATTACGCTGAAGAACTTCTCAAACGTTTTCCGGCTCAAGCAAAAAAACTGACAGTTGAAATTGCTTCCAATGATGGCATTCTTCTAAAACCGCTGAAGGAAAGAGGGGCGCGTGTTTTGGGAGTGGACCCGGCGCGAAACGTAGTTCAGATTGCAAGAAGAAAAGGAATTCCAACCATTGCCGATTTTTTCAGCGCGAAATTAGCGCGTAAAATATTGAGAAAATACGGCAAAGCGGGCCTTATCGTAGCCAACAATGTCCTTGCCCACACCGATACGCTTCATGATATTATCGCGGGCGTTAAAGAACTTCTTGACGAAAAAGGGGTCTTTGTATTTGAAGTGCAATACGCAATTGACCTTCTTGATTCCAATGAATTTGACAACACGTATCACGAACACATCTGCTATTTCTCGCTATTTCCATTAACATATCTCTTGAAAAAACACGGTTTGGAGATTTTTGACGTGAAGCGCGTTGACACCCAAGGCGGCTCCATAAGAGTTTTTGCTTCACACTCTCCTTTGCGATTTCCCGTTAAAAAATCATTATCTTTACTTCGCCTATTAGAACATAAAAAAGGCATGGATCGCCTTGCTACATACCGCAAATTCGCCAAACGCCCTCCGCTTGTAAAACATATGCTCAATCAGCTTCTTCAAACTCTAAAAAAACACGGTAAAAAAATTGCCGGATACGGCGCCCCGGCCAAAGGAAATACGCTTCTTCAATATTGTTCCATCGGCCCTGGCCTAATAGATTATATCATTGATACCACCCCGGTCAAACAGAATAAATTTACCCCAGGAACCCATATTCCCATAGTACACCCGAGCATGCTAAAAAAATCCACTCCGGATTATATCCTATTGCTCGCGTGGAATTATGCCGACGCAATCATACAAAAAGAGGAGTGGTTTTCTAAACAAGGAGGAAAATTCATTATTCCTGTTCCAAAACCCGCTATTCACCCCGTTACAACCCGGAAACTCCGACATTCAGGCCAAAGAAAAAAGAAAAGTTCTAAAAAAACTAAATAAAAACTCCGTCTTTAGACCGGATTGTAATAGGGTTCGCTAACAATAAATATGTCAAAAAATATTTCATTTCAAAATCAATCAATTTTGATAACAGGAGGCAGTGGGATGGTTGGGTCGCAAATCGATTTCGGTAAAAAGCCGCCACGCTCGGTTCTAAACATTCTTGATGAAAAAAGCATTCAAAACGCTGTCAAAAAATACAGGCCGTCTGCTATACTCCATCTTGCGGCTTTAGTAGACATGCAAATATGTGAGAACAGCCCGGAACTAGCTTACGAAACAAATGTTCTCGGGACCTATAATATTGCTAAAATCTGCGGAGAAAAAAATATACGACTGGTATTTCTCTCTACCGGAGCGGTATTCAATGGAAGAAAAAAAACGCCGTATATGGAAACAGATTCTGCCTCACCTCTTAATGTATATGGCCGCACCAAATACATCGGAGAAATCATCATAAAAGATCTGGTTAAAAATCACCTGATTCTTAGGACGGGGTGGCTTTTTGGCGGAGGAAAAAAGGGGGACAAAAAATTCGCCCTCAAGTTTTTCAAGATGATGCAAAAAGGGGAAACTATTTTCGCGATTCAGAACCGCTATGGCTCTCCAACGTATGTGCTTGACCTTGTTCAAGGGATAACCAAGCTCATGAGAAGCCGCCTAACAGGAACAATCCATCTAGTAAACAGCGGTACTGCGTCCTATTTTGATATCGCGCGTTTTATGCTAAAATCAGGGAAATTTAGCGCAAAAATACGGGCCATCAAAATACTCAACCATGCTTCAACAAAACTTAAACGAGGAAAAATGGAAGGAATGAAATCAAAAAAAATATCGCTAAGGCCGTGGCAAGAGGCCATGCGCGAATACATAAATTACTTAATAAAACATATAAAACATTAAGAGTATTTTTTTGCCGAACTACACAAAAAAAGAGGATGTTTAAAGCCGAGACGGGCTAATAAGTACCAAAATAAAACACGAAGGGTCTGAAACGCATACAGTACTGATTTTTTAAAGCTAATGGAACTATGCTCATTTGCATAATCACAGCGAATAGGAACTTCGCCTATTTTCAGTCCGCAAAACCGCGCCTGTACAATCACCTCAAAACTAAAAAGAAAGTCGTCTGACGTATGGGTTACGTCAATTTCATTCAAGAGACGGCGCGAATATACTCGAAACCCGGTGTGAAATTCAGTCAACGGAACGCCGAGTATAGTCCGGTCAATAAAACTTAGACCAACATTAGCAAGATATTTAGAAATAGGCATGCGGTCACGCAAGGGCTGGCGCCAATCGGTAAAACGAGAGCCGAGAATAAGGCCATATCCTTCCCGCATTTTCTTGAGGGCCGCGGGAATAACCGCCGGATCATATTGGCCATCGCCGTGTATTTCCACCATAAACTCCGCGCCCATTTCCATAGCTTTTTTCAACGCGTATTTCGTATTGCCGCCGTAACCAAGATGTTCATGCGTAAAAAAATTTATTCCGAGACGCCCGGCCTCTTTTAAAGTATCGTCCGGCGAGCTGTCATCAACAAGAATAATATCATCAAATTCTTCTTTAGGAATCCTCTTATAAAGACCTTCGAGAAAAGGGGCTGCGTTATAAGCCAAAACAAACCCTATAACTTTATTTTTTTTATAATTTAAATCTGTCATAAAATGAAGCCGCTTGAACTACGGGATAAAAAAATAATTCTGTTTATTTTTCTTCTGGCATTTATACCCAGAATCATTGCCTTGGCCTATTTGTTGATGCTAGGTCCGGGTTATCTAGATGCCAGTGACGGCTCTTCCTATATTCAACCGGCCATAAACCTTATCAACAACTTTACTTTTTCCATTGATACGGGGGCTCCTCCTTATCCGGATAACTTCAGAACCCCTATTTATCCTTTCTTCCTGCTTCCATTTATTTATTTTAAGATTCCTTTTTTTGTAACAGCAATCGTGCAAATCATTATTTTTGGAGCAATAATGGTCATGGCCTATTTTATGGGAAGAACTGTTTTTGAAGAAAAAACCGCGCGCTGGGCCGTAATTTTTACGGCGATAGAGCCGCACAGCATATTTTCTACAAATTTTATCACCGCTCAAAATTTAAATTACTTATTTCTTCTGCCATCAATCCTTTTTGCCCTTATGGGAATTAAAACGGAAAAAACGCGATATTTTTATTTTTCCGCGGCCTTGTTAGCTCTCTCGGCTTTAACCAAGCCGGTTACCTTGGCTCTTTCACCATTGCTCATTCTGGCTTTGGCATTTTCTTCTGATTCGTTCAAAAAATTTATAAAGACAACCATAATTGCGCTGGTTATTTTTGCCGCCATAACATCACCCTGGCTTATAAGAAACAAAATATCTTTAGGCACTTGGCAATTTTCCTCTATTGCCAATCACAATTTATATTTCGGCAACCTGAATCTTTTTGGAAAATTTTATAATCTCCAAGATAACCCCGAAGCAGTAGCCGAACCTCCTTTGGTAAAACCTTATGACACTCTTGTCCTGAAAGAAGCCGGACTAAAAGCCAGAAAATTTATTATGAAACATTTTTATGAATATGCTTTTTTTGTATTGGCCCTTACCCCGCGCTTATTCATACAAGACGGATACGTAGACCTTCTGCAAATGTTCTTTGCCAAACCATTGCTCTCTGCTTCCCCTAATTTATATACCTTTTTAATGCAACGTGATTTTTCATCATTTCTTGCCAACCTGCAAATCCTCCTGACCGCTCCGGCATTCAGCGTTTATATTGCCGGAAAAATAATTTGGCTGACAATTACGGCGGGGCTGATTGTCGCGGGGTGGAAAGCGGCAAAAGATGAAAACAAAAAGAGAAAAAAAATTATTTTTTGGTGCTTGATATTTTTACTATGGTATGCTTTTCTGCATTCACCTCTGGGAAGAGTGGGATACAGATATCCTTTGCACTTCTTTATTTTTGCGATAAGCCTTGAATATTTTCTAATTCCGCTGACTGTACGAATCAAGGCCAAACTAAGGCAAATCCTGCCCGCTTTCTAAATATTTTATTATCTCCTCTTCTTCTTTTCCGTATTTATCCGGGTCAAGCCTGACCGCTTCCTTAACCTGTTCTTTGGCCAAATCAATTTGGCCAATTTTAGCTAAACTTATGGCAAAATTAATACGGTCTTGAGCGTTATCGGGTTGATTTATTTTTTTTCTGACATCTATAAGCTTCCCGTAGTATTCAACAACTTTAGAATAATTATTTACGGCGGAATAAGCATTGATTAATTTAGGATATTGATTATGGCCATCATTCGCGGTTTCAAACATTTTCTCAATCCAAACGGTAACTCTCTCCTCAATGTCTTTTTTGCCAAGATATATGGCCACCATTGCTAAATTAACCTGGGCATCAACGTAATTAGGCGCAAGTTCAGCGGCTTTCCAGGATATTTCAAGAGCTTTTTCCGCCTGATTGGTATTAAAATAATATTGCGCCAAAGTAAAATAAACCGGCTGTTTGGTCGGGCTTTGCTTCAATGCTTCCAGCAAAGTTAATTCCGTTTTTTGGCTGTAGGTTGGGTCTGCCGAACTAAAAACCATAAAAAGATTGGCAAGAAACAGCTTGTATTTAACGTCTCCCGGAATGAGCCGGACCTGCTTTTCCAATTCTTCAACGGCAAAACGCGCTATCTCATTTCTTTGCTCCTGTGGAATATTTGTATTATTAAAAGTCTGAAGAGCGAACTGCGCCAATTGTTCCCGCACTTCCGAGTCCCCGAAAGAACGGTAAGAAAGTGCGTATTTAAATGAATTTAAAACATCAAGGGCGGATTTTGCTTCAGCTCCCGAACGAAGAGCATTAATCAGGGCGCGGGATTGTTTCAAGGGCTTGATGCTTAAAAAATACGCAAATATAAGAATAAAAATTCCCAAAGCGCATACGGCCGAAAGGGATTTTGGCACGGCGAGAATTGAAGTATTAAATGATTTTCTTTTGTCTTGCGGTTGGAATTTTTGTTGATTTAGCGCAGAGTTTGCCTTTTGCGCCGGAGGCGCATCCGCCCCTGGCGGAGGAGGAAAAGAATAAGAATAAGTATTTATATACGCCATGATTCCGAAAAAAACATAATAAGTGTTAAAATTGTCAAAAACAAAAATATTCTGCGCAAAATAACTTATCAAAGCCACAAACAAAATTATTGATTCTTTCGGCAATACCACGCCGTATCTTGCCCCCTGCCACAACAACACAAAAGACATTATAAAAAGCGAGAGATATGAAAGAAGACCGATAATACCGGCATTTACCAGCCAGTCAAAAATAATGTCATGAGAACGGTCAAACCAGGGCTCCTGGTCAAATAATTGCGGATTATAAAATTTGCTGAAAATTATGCCGAAATTTTCCTGACCATAACCCAAAATCGGCCGCTCTTTTACCGCTTTCCATGCCATACCCCAAATCATAAAACGCGACCTGGTTGTTTTGTCATTCAAAGAAATGTGGGTCAAACGGCCAAGCGTATTACTTCTACTTACGAAGTTAGAATCACGTAAAAGATATAGCGCCAGAGGAACTAAGATTAAAACCGCAATGCCTAAAGCCGCGGCTTTCTTGAATAATCTTTCTCTACCGCTTTCGGCTTTTACAAAAATTAAATAAAGAACGATAAACAAAAAACCTCCGCCCAAAAGCGCCAATGACGCGCCTCTGGTAGCCGTAAAATAAATTATTACGAGTTCAAAAAGCGCTACTGCCAAATACGCGTAACGAAACAGGGATTTGCGGAATTCGGAAAAAAGAAACAGCGAAAGAAAAAAGGAAAACATCAAATAAGCGGCCAAATACGTAGGATTGCCGATTGTTCCGTCAACGCGGGTACCACCCTGCAGTGACTGGTAAACACCGAGCTTTTGCAAAAGCGCGTTAAAACTAACGAAGATGCTGGCAACAATGACCGTGCTGAACCACCAATACCATTCTTTTTTGGACTTAAAAACGCTGGTTAATACCAAAAAAAATAAAGCCATGTGGCTTATCATTAAAAAACCTTCCATGCGCTCATAATTGGAAAAGAAACTGCGATAGGGGTTCGCTCCAAGGACGTCCGCAAACCCAACGATAAACACAAAACCAAAAACCGCCCATAAAAGTTTGGATGGTTTGGGCAGATATTCTTTATTCAAAACCGCAAGGCCAACCCATAACAAAAACACGGCCTCAATTATAAGCCGAAAACTGAAATTTCTTCCGGTAATATAGGGAAAAAGCATGCTGGAGGATACGAAAAGGGATAAAAATGGAATTACAAAAAGGCCGACGCGAATCAGCCAAATATATACACTTTGTAAAAATCTGTAAGACAAAAAACTAAATTCCAAGCACCAAGCACCAAATTCCAAATAATATCAAATTTCCAAATTCAAAATCCAAAACACGTGTTTTGAATTTTGGTCATTCTGATTTGGGATTTGTTTGGGATTTGGGATTTGGGATTTGGGATTTTATTTTTATCGGTATTTTCTTCCCTTCAACCACTTTATTTGAAACCAAAAGATTATGCACTCTCGGGGTAGCTTTTGCCCCAACCGAAAGCCAATACAAAATCCTTTCCTTTTTCAGGTTCGTTGCTTTGGTTTTGGGATGAAATGACCCTAGAATCTCATGTTCTCCCGATTTCGGCTTTGACTTCTTTTCCGTAACCACAATCCTGAAAGCCGGGTCATTAGTCCGCCCAACACGTTGAAATTTAAGCATTAGCATACTTTTCCAAGATTACTCCAATGTCTACAAGAAGTCAAGAATAAAAATCGGTGGTTTTTCCACCGACATAATCATAATTCTTAATTCACGGAAACTGGACACCAAATTCCTGCCTGAAAATCATCAACAATTATCTGTCCAGCGCCCTTATCACTGGCTAAAGCATCATCGGGATAATGCAAAATCTGCAAATGCGTCTGGTCAAGACCAGATTCGCCGACCAAGGGAATTTCAAAAACGCCGTCAAGCGTAACTTCTTCGCCCGGGCCGAGATACGATAAAAACCAGTCCTGCATATTACCGCTTCCGATATTTTCTCCTTTACCGCCGTCAGGATTTAAAAATTCCTGAATGGCAATAATTTTAAGATTCCTAAAAGTACGCTTTCCGGTATTTTTTATATGGACTTTAAAATTCATGGTTTCACCGGTAAAATAAAGCGGGTAGTCGCCGAAATACTTTGACGGCAAAACAGTCGGCAAAAAAGACCAACCAAAATCAAAAGGATCGAATGTAATGCCCAAACTATCCGCAGTCGTTATCCCTTTTGGTTCAAGCTATTCAATAGAATACTGCAAATCACCAACCTCGCCATAATGATTGCCAATTTTGGCAATATAAGCTGACGCGCTATTTAAAACAAAAACCAAAATTATAGCGGCAATAGAAAAAATTGGAAACACTTTTTTTCTCATATACTTTGATTATACACTATGACCTTAAAAAACAAAAAGCGCCGAAAATCGGCGCCCTACTTTATATTACTTTCTTTTTACTTCCCGCCGGACGATTTCGTTGCCATTTTTGTCCTGAAGGACCAAAACCGCGGCAACAATTTTGCCGGAAGCATCAACTACAACTTCCAAATTCACTTCCTCAACCGAAGATGTATACCATTGGCCGTCTTTCTCAACCTGAACCCAATGCCCAAGCAACTTATCAGCATTCGTGTCACGAACGCCATATCCTCTAATCACCTCTTCTCCAAAAATATAATGAACACCACTTAAATAACTGCCGTTATTAGCGCGATAAAACTTGACTTCAGAAAATAAAACCTTATCGCCGTTCAGGTCTTCTAGATAAAACATATCTGAATCAGAATAAATCCAATTCTTTTCGCTCAAAATCGGGTGAGAATCAACAGCCGGCTCGCCCGCCCAAACAAAGCCATGAACCAGCAAAACCGCGGCAATTATCAAAGAACAAAGCTTTTTCATTTTGCTCCCCACCTTCTTCATGCTGTGTTAAAATATGTATCATATTCAAAATACGGTTGCCAATAAATTATTGACTATTATATGCTCGCCATGCTATCGTAGTTATATCATGGATAAATCATCAACAATTACAATTATTGACGAAAAAAATCTTCGCGGAGTGCTCGCCCCGCCGGAAATCGTTTCTAAAGAAACGCTGGAAAACCTTGTTGATTTTATTGAACTTTCCAATCCTGAAATTTCCAAAGAGACGGAAAAACGCGTTAAAAACTCGGACCGAAAAAAAACCTGGATACCGGCAGAAGAAGTTGAACGACGATTAAAAAAACGGCTGAATCTTTCCAAACAACCTTATGCTTAAATACTTTCTTCATCCCGCTGCTGAAAAAGAATTATCGCGCATTCCTCTGAAAGAGCAGGGGCGTATTATTGAGAAGCTCCAAGAATTATGCCGGTTTAGCCACCCCCTGCAACACCAAAAAGTCATTAAGCTCGGAGGAAAAGAATACGAAGAATTCCGACTGCGGGTCGGCGACTATAGAATAAAATTTATCTTCCGCAAACCGTCTTTCATTTTCATCACTCATGTCCAACACCGCCAGGTAGGATACTAAAAAGCGCCGTAATACGGCGCTTCAATTTTTTATTTTCTCTTCACTTCCCGCCGGAAAAATTCTCTCGTATTATCTTTAACGATAATGACGATAGCACTTAGCTTGCCGGACTCATCACGTATTTTCTCAAAATCAAAGTAGGCATTAGTTATGATGCGCCACTCATCTTGAATTTTTACTTGTTGTATAGCTAGAACCATCTTTGAATCCTTTCTCACAAAATACCGCCTGATGACTTCTTCTCCCAAATAAGTATCAACAAGCATCAGATAGCTTCTGTCTTTATTTTCATATCCTTCCATAACAATATCATCTCGAAAGTCTGTGGAACGGCTTACCAATGTCCAATTTGTTTCCTTGAGAATCGGATGAGAATCAACTGACGGTTCAGCCGCAAAAACCAAAACAGGAACCAGCAAAACCGCCGCGATTATCAAAGAATACGAAATACAGTTTCAGCGAGGTATCAGCGTACTAATCAGCGTCAAATCTGCTTCTATTTTCCATAGAAGCTGATAAAACGCCGATAAAGTACGCCGACAATACGCTGATACTGATAGTTTCGTAATTGAAAGTATAAAATATAAAAAATTTTAACTTCCGCGTAAAAAGTAAAGAGCGTCCCGTTAAGAGACGCCCTTCCGACCCGTTTGGGTACGGAGTTAAACGGCCTAACTTCCTTCGATACCGACCGGTACGAGAAAAATGATTTCCCGAAAACCGACTTTCGTCATCGGGAGCGTTTCTCCTTTAACTCCCTTGATGGCGTAAGTCGCCCATCCGAGAAACCGCGGTTCCTCACCCTCGGAATACTTGGCGACGGCAAGATACTCGGCGTTCCCCTTGCCGGACGCGTCCCACACAATTGCCAAAATCGGCAGTTGGTGAGTAAAGACGGGAAGACCGCCAAGCCGCAATTCAATCAGATGCGGCCGTAAATTCTTCGTTTCCGGATCTTCAACACGCTCTCTTCCCGGAAGCAACAGGTCAATCGTGACAAAATACGCTTCAACCACAGAAAGAACCGGCATCCCGTTAGCCGCAAAGTGGCCTTCGCCGACAAAGGAACGATCCGACATAACATCCAGGAAAGGAACTTCCACACCAGTCACCGGAACAACAAAAAACTTTGCCTTGGGAGCCCCCGCAACAACAAACGCGGGGAAACTGACAAACAACATTGAAACGATGAACAGAGTAATTCCAAAAATCTTCTTAAGCATGTCAAGGTCCTCCTTTTTGGCCATTTTTCAGGCCGGGTAGTTATTATTTTAATTATATCATACTTTAATAATTTAGTCAAATGTTATCTATTTGTATAAACCTCGGCTTCTTCAAGTTTGAGTGAAAGGAGCTTAGATACCGCGTCATCTCCCATGGTAATGCCGTACAAAACCCCGGCCACGCGCATGGTTTCGCGGTTATGAGTAACGATAATAAGCTGGGTTTTTTTGGACAATTCCCTTAAAATTTCGGCGTATCTTTTGGAATTGGCTTCGTCCAGAGCCGCGTCCGTTTCATCCAAAAATAAAAATGGCGGCGGATTTACCGCGGTTACGGCAAAAAGAAAAGCGATGGAACAAAGGGAGCGCTCGCCACCCGAAAGCATAGCCAGGGATTTAATTCGTTTTTTGGGCAAATCAACTTCAATATCAATTCCTTCATACGGCTCTTCTATTTCTTCTCCCAGCTCTTCCAACTCCTGCAATTCTTCGGCGGACTTCTTCCTTCCGTATTCAACCAATTTCAATTTTGCTCCGCCCCCTCCGAAGATGACCCGGAAATAATTGTGAAATTCATCCCTGATTTTTGAAAAACCTTCATGAAAATTTTCTTTCAATGTTTTTTCAAGGGTTTCAAGCAATTCTTCGGTTGAATCAATGGCCTTTTTAATGTCTTCATTTTCTTTCTGCAAAAAAGTATAACGCGCTTCGGTTTCCTGATATTCCTTAACAACGGATTCGTCAATTCCCCCGATTTCTTCAAGGCGCGCTCTCAATCTTTCAATGCGACGGCGCGCTTCCTGCAAATTTTCATAGCTTATGGCCGGGTCGAGCTCTCCGCCAATATCCTCATGGGTTAATCCTAGAAATACGAGTTCTTTTTCCAGCTCCTCCTGTTTAAGCATGACTTTTTCTTCCTCAAAGGCGGTGCGGTTTAAGGACTCGCGAAGCATGGTTTTTTCTTCTTCTTTGTCGCGAATCAGCTTATCCGACTGCCTTAACTCCTGCTGGAGCGACGCGTAATCCCTTTCTTTGCCGTAAAGCGCGTCTTTGGCAGAGAGCAAACCCTGGCTGATTTTTTCCATTTCACCCTGCAATTTTTGCTCACGTGCGGACAATTCTTCAATCTCGCTTTCAATTTTCCGCTCCTCCTCAACCGAACCCTTTTCCAAATCCTTAAGAAATCTGCCGATATTATCTTTAAGATTGGCCACCCTTCTTCGAAGCGATTCCAGCTCATTATCTTTTTCCGATTCCTCCAAAAAGACGATAAAACGCAAAACCGCTTCTTTCACATAACCAAGGTCAATTATCCTAGTTACGGTTTTGGGCTTGGCCTTTTCCGCTTCAATCCTGCCCTCGATCCGGCCGAGGTCGCGCGATAAATCACGCTCTTCCTTTTCCAATTGGGAAATTCTGGAACGCAATTCCCTTACTTCTTCGTTATCTTTTGATTTTCCTTCAAGGGAGCGTATTTTCTGGAACATCTCCTGAATTTCTTCTTCAATCGCCTTTATTTTTTTCTCGTAAGGAGAGCGCTCCGCTTCAAATTTCTTGAAAAGCGAGCTCATTTCCTCAAAACCTTTCTGAAAATAATATTTCTGAAGCGCGTTCAATTCCCGCGAAACGAGCTGGCGCGACTCAGCTTTTTTAGCCTGCTCTTTTAAAAATTTCAAATGCGGGGTCAATTCGCGTATTAACGATTCAACATCCTTTAAATTTTCTTTGGAAGCGCCGAGTTTTCTTTCTGCTTCCGCTTTTTTTATCTGGTAAACCTTAAGGCCGATTGCTTCTTCAATCAATTCCCGGCGTTCTCGCGGCGTGGAAAGCAAAATCCTGTCAACCTCGCCTTGTCCGATCATATTATGTTTTATTTCGCCAAGACCCATGCGAGCGATCAGTTCCACAACATCCTTAAGGCGCACTTGCGAATCATTCAAATAATATTCGTTAATTCCATCGCGAAAAATCTTTCGTCCAATAGAAACCTCATCAAAATCCAATGAAATTTTCCCATCCTTATTGTCAAAAATAAGGGTAACCTGACCCTTGCCCATACGCGGAAGAGTCGGAGAACCGTTCCAAATCAAATCTTCCCCCCTTTTTCCGCGAAGCGACTTCATTGACTGCTCTCCCAATACCCAACGTATTCCTTCCGACACATTTGATTTTCCCGAGCCGTTCGGACCGACAATGGCGGTTGTGGAAACCGGAAATTCCAAAACAGTCGTTCGGGCGAACGACTTGAAACCAGAAAGTTCTAAACGCTTTAACTTCATGAATCATGAATCATGAATCATGAATCATGAATCATTGACTAAAAAGGCTATGTTCCATGTTACATGTTTCATGTTTTATAAACGTATCTTAAATAAAACTATCATTTTTCGCCCTCACAGGCAAGCGGTAATCAAAAAGAAAAACCCCATAATTATACGGGGTTGCTTTCTAAAATTGCTTTAACTTCTTCTCCTGTTAATGTTTCCGCCTCCAAAAGCTTTGCGGCCAAACGTTCAAGTTCGGTCCATTTTTCAGAAATAACTTTACCGGCTCTCTGATACGCTTCAGTAATAAAAAACTTTATTTCTTCATCAATGGCTTTGGCGACTTCATGGCTGTAATTCTGTTCCCGGCCCACTTCTCTGCCTAAAAAGACCAATTCCTGTTTTTTGCCGAAAGTTATCGGTCCTAATTTATCGCTCATGCCCCATTCGCAAACCATCTTTCTCGAAAGCTCCGTCGCCACCCCGATATCGTTCCCGGCGCCCGTTGACTTATCCTTGAATTTAATTTCTTCCGCTACCCGGCCGCCCATAAGAACAGCAAGCCGGTTCTTTAAATACTTCATTGAATAATAATGCCTGTCCTCGTGGGGAAGCTGCTGTGTTAATCCGCCCGCCTCGCCTCTCGGAATAATGGTTACTTTATGAAGCGGGTCTGAATTATAAGTATCCTCCAAATAAAGTTCGTGAACAACAACAGCGTGCCCGGCTTCATGCCAAGCCGTAATTCGCCGTTCATGTTCGGGAATAATCGCGCTTTTCCGCTCCGTACCCATTAAGATTTTATCAAGCGCTTTATCAAGATCAACCGGTTCAATCTTTTCCTTATTTTGACGGGATGCCAAAAGCGCGGCTTCATTCAAAAGATTGGCAAGGTCGGCTCCCGAAAATCCCGGAGTACCGCGCGCAATCATTGTTAAGTCAACCGATTCATCCATGGGCTTGCCCTTGATATGAACCTTAAGAATTTCCAGACGTCCTCTAAGGTCGGGGCGCGGAACTACAACCTGCCTGTCAAATCTTCCGGGACGAAGAAGCGCGGGATCAAGAATATCAGGCCTGTTGGTCGCGGCCACCATTATAACGCTTGAATCCGTACCAAATCCATCCATTTCAACCAAAAGCTGGTTTAATGTCTGCTCCCGCTCATCATGCCCACCGCCAATGCCTGCTCCGCGATGGCGGCCAACCGCGTCAATCTCATCCATGAAAATAATACAGGGAGCATGTTTTTTTGCCTGCTCAAAAAGATCTCTGACACGGGACGCGCCCACGCCGACAAACATTTCCACAAAGTCAGAACCGGAAATGGTATAGAATGGAACGCCAGCTTCTCCGGCAACCGCTTTGGCAAGAAGTGTTTTCCCGGTTCCGGGGGAACCGACAAGAAGAACACCCTTGGGAATATGCCCGCCGAGCTTATTAAACCGAAGCGGGTCTTTCAAAAATTCAACAATTTCCCGAAGTTCTTCTTTGGCCTCATCGCAACCGGCAATATCCTTAAAAGTAACTTTTTTGGCATCAGCTTCCGTAACCAATTTGGCTTTATTCTTACCGAATGAAAAAGGATTGTTGCTTCCGCCGGCGCCACCCCGCATTCTGCGCATAACCCAAATAAAGATAGCAAGCATTAAACCCATCCAAATTAAAGAGCTGATAATTCCGCTCCAAAAGGAATCATCCGGATTAGGCGCTTCATCAAAAATTACCCTGACCTTTTTTTCTTCCAATTCTTTAACAAGCTGAGAAATATTCTCTTTGGAAATATGGACAATAAAACGCTGGGATACAAACGGCAGTTTCTCGCTCTTTTTTTTATTAGGATTTATACTGCTATCAATCTCAATCGCTGTTTTTAAATCAACAATAAGCGACTCGCGGTGTCTGGAAAAAATCACAATCGCGACATTGCCTTTTTCCGTCTCCCGCTTAAACGAAGAATAATCAAGCAAGGGGGGAGACGTATCCTTTACCCCGCTAATAATCTGAAAAAACATAAAAGCCAAAAAACCGATTATAAACCAGATTAATATGTTTGTTTTAGGACGAGTGCCACCGTTCTTATCTGGCACAAAAACCTCCGTATTTTCAATGAACTTTATTTAAGAAGTAGCACGCCATAAATAAAAAAGCAACCCACATTCCGTTGGTTACTTATAACTTACAACTAACAACTCACAACAGCGCGTTGTCGGTTATTAGTTGTCAGTTGTTGGTTAAATTATCCCCATCCTTTGGCCTTGAGCCCCAATCTCGCCGCCTCTTCCTGTCCCGCTTGTTTTGACGGACCCTCGCCTTCGGCAACCAATTCTCTGCCCAAAAAAACGCCAACGACGAAATGCTTGTCATGGTCCGGCCCCCATTCGCGAAGAACATTATAAGTAGGAGTAATCCCCACTCTTTCCTGCGCTTCTTCTTGAAAAAGGGACTTGGGGTCTTTATAAAGCTTATTTTGAAGAACATCTCCAAGCCATCTTGTTATCAAAACATTGTTTATAAAATTCTTGACCGTATCATACCCCTGGTCCAAATAAATCGCTCCTATCAGGGCCTCAAAAGCGTTAGCTAAAATATATTGTCTGGCTCTGCCCATGTCTTTGGCTTCGCCCCTGGAAAGAAGCAAAAAATCATTGATATCTATTTCCACCGCAACATCGGCAAGCATTTTTGAATTAACCAAAGCGGCCCGGAAACTGGTAAGTTCTCCTTCCGGCTTTTCCGGGAATTTTTGATAAAGATTCTCCGTTACCACCAATTCCAAAACCGCGTCCCCCAAAAATTCCAAACGCTCATTATGCCCCAAAACCGAAGAAGGATTTTCGTTCAAATATGAACGATGCGTCAGTGCCTGTTTAAGTAAATCAGTGCTATTAAATTTTATAGAAAATTTTTCTTCAAATAGTGATAGATTACTCACTTAACTGTGCTTATTAAGCGAGTTAAGTGAATTAAATAAATTAAGCCGATAGTTCATACGGGCTTAACCTGCTTAACTCGCTTAATTCACTTAATCTGCTAATTTATTTTTCTTTTTCTTCTTCTTTTCTTCAGACCCATCAACCGTTTTTCCTTCTTCTTTCTTCACTTCCTCCTCTTCCTCCCTTTTCTTTGCCAATTCCGCTCTGGTCGGATAATCTTTTCCCGGTTCTCCTATTTCACGATAAACCGTGCCTAAAACACCGTTTACGAATTTTCCGGATGTTTCTCCTCCGAAATTTTTAGCGATTTCAATAGATTCGTTTATAGCAACTTTAGGCGGCACTTCTTCATGATTTCCGAACAACAGCTCATAAAGGCCGATTCTTAGAATATTACGGTCAACTATGGCAATCTGATTAATGGGCCATTCCGGCGCGGCTTTTTCAATAATTTTGTCAATTTGCGGTAAATTTTTAATGGTTTCGCTGACCAGCCGTTTGATAAAATCAATTTCTTCAAGACCAGGACCGAATTCCTTAATATTTTTTTCAACAATTGATTCTAATTTTGAATCGTCCTTGCCATTAAAATCCCATTCATAGAAGGACTGCATAGCGATTGACCTTGCTAAATGCCGTGATGCCACTATTTGTGACATGAAACATGGGACATGAGACATGGTTTATGCTACCTTGTCACTTGTCACATGTCACTTGTCTCTAATGATGCGATAACTCTTCCGCGTTCAATTCCCTTCCTTTCTCCGCCTGCTCTTTTTCATGAGCGTGTAGTTCTTTTTCCCGTTTCTTTCTATCTTTTTTATCAAGTTTTGCCAAAACATCAACGACTTCCCTGCCGGCATAATAACCGCAATTGGTACATACCGTATGGGGCAAATTTTCCGCGCCGCAGTGTCCGCACCGGACAAATTTGGCAGCCAAAATAGCGTGATGCGACCTCACGCGGTTTCTCTTGCTTTTTGTATGTCTCATGCGAACTACCATATAGAAAGATGCTAACAAATAATTATCTTTTTGGCAAATGAATAAAAAGGGCATTTCTGCCCAAATATAAATTAATCAATTACCGGACTCATCCACTTATGACCGTTAGTACACGCCAAAATAGCTATCTTATCACAAACCAAATTCTTAGCATCAGCAATTCCTGTTAGGATAATGTTGCCTCCGCATTTTCCCATATCATGCGGACACTTATTCCTTTCTTCTTCCCACAGCATTTGTCGAACCAAATTATGACGAGGATGAATAATTGGTTCCATATCATAAGCCATAGTCTGTATTATCCCCCCCTCTAAAAGAGCCTAGAAAATTTTACCATTTTGAACTAAAAAATGCAAATCGCACATCTTTCTTAAGTAACTTTAACTAAATCGAAAGGACTTTCTATGTATCTCGCTTCTACCGAATTTTTTGAGCAATTTTCTATGCAGTTTTGTGCCATAACCCTTGTGTATGTCAAACCGGTATTTTGGATATTTTTTGTGAAGACGAATCATCAGACGGTCGCGGATTACTTTAGCAATAATTGAAGCGGCGGAAATAATAGGAATTTTTTCGTCGCCCTTAATAATTGATTCAAAAGAAATATGGGATGGAAGTTTTAAACCGCCGTCGAGTAAGGTATGTTCTCGACAAGCCCCGTTAGAAATAGAATTTCTAACGGGACAAGCTCGAACAATAAAATTTTTATTCTTCGAGCCGAGTCGAGAAGCTACTTTGTTTAACTTTAATTTTTTATAAACCCTCCTTACACCAAGGTTCGTCGCGTTAGTAATATTAATCCTGTCAATAACTTTCGGCCAAACTTTGGCCACAGCCCATTCGATTTTAGAATTGCTCGTAAGTTTTCTAAACCACTCTTCGCGTTTTTTGGCGGAAAGTTTTTTTGAATCACGAATACCGTAAAGTTGTCTTGCCACATGCCTCTTGCCCCTTGTCGCTATTAACACTCCGGCTACAACCACAGGACCGGCCAATGGTCCCCGCCCAGCTTCATCTATTCCTATAATAAAGTTTGGGCGAGGCTGGCCATATCTGGCGGCCCGTCCCGCCTCGTCTATCCCAATAATATATTGATAAGGCGAGGCTCGCCCATTGGGGCGGCCAACTTCATCTATTCCAATTAAATAAAAAGGTTTTTTTGCCATAATTAGTCCAACAATTCAATATTGCTAATTTCAAATCTTATATTACTATGAAATCAGACCCTTGATAAGCGCGAAAAACAGCCAAAAATGAACACAAAATTCTTGATTTCAGCATTATTGCTTTTTACGACTATCACCGTTCCCCAGGCCAACCGCGTTGTCTTTGCCCATGGTGCCGAGGATAATATCCGAAACGAAACCTATTATTATCGGGATATCACGCAAAAAAACAGGCAAGCAGTTGTTTTTATAAAAACAGAAATAGATCCGGCAAAAAAAAATGACGACAAGCAAGAAAACGATCCTGCCCAAAAATTCATGCCGCGAATCATACCGCCGCTATATAAAGAAACCATACTTTATGAAGAACTGGGATTAATTCAATCCTTCTTGGTCGGCACCGGCTTCATAATTACTCCGGACGGGGAAATTCTAACCAACTATCACGTAATTGACGCTCATAAAGAAATTTCTATAATGCTTTTCAACGGCAATGTGTTCAAGGCTGACGTAGTGGGAATTGACAAGCCCAATGACCTGGCGCTGTTAAAAATAAATACCGAAAAATCCAATTTTCCATTCTTAACCCTCGGCAACTCGGACGTTATAATGGAATCCGATAAAATACTGATAATCGGACATCCGCTTGGCATCAATTTTACAGTGTCTTCGGGAACAATAAGCGGCTTGAAAAGAACGATATACTCCCATCCCATTCCCCTCATTCAAATTCAGTCATCACTCAATCCAGGAAATTCCGGAAGTCCGCTGATTGACGTATTCAGCAATAAGGTTATCGGCATTATCCAAAGCATGATTCAAAACGCAAACCAAATCGGTTTTGCCATCCCAATAAATCCCATTAAAAAAATCCTTCCTTCTTTGAGAAATCAGAAAATCTGGAAAAATAACGCGGAGAAATGAAAATGAAAAAGGCGGGTTTGGTTATTCTGCTGATATCCGCGATATTACTCCCGCAGTTAATTACTACCGCAATAAATTCAATCTTATCGCGGGATATCGAGCTGCCAAAGAATAATTTAAAATTCCCACGCCCCACCGGAGCCGTACCGCGGAATATTCTGGAAAACAAAGAAACAAATATTTTCAAAATTTCCGCTTTACAAGAAAAATCCCCGCTGACAATCGAATTTATCATAGACCCGGAACTGACAAAATCTATTCCCCAAGAAAACATAGAAGAAAATATCAAAGAAGTTGCCAAACAGGCTTCTTCTATATTTCTTACTCAGGTCGGAAGAAGGCTTGAAATAGGAAAAGTAACTTTTAATATCCAACCTGCCGAAGAAATTAACGGACAATCGGTTTTTGGCTTTGAAATTCTTAACTGGCTGGGAAAACTTGCCCAAACAACTGATTTTATAGTATTTGTCACCGGAAAAGAAATAAAAAGCATAACAGGCGAATCAAAAAGCGGATACGCTAATGTAAAAAGGCACGAGTCTGACTACATAAAGAGCAAAGAATCCACGATTTTATATAATTCCGACATCAAAGTAATAAAGAAGGTGCTGTTGCACGAACTTGGCCACAACTGCGGCGCAACTCACATTGACGATGATAAAACTATTCCCGGCGCGGAAAAAATTGAATCAATCATGCACAGTAAAATCACTTCTGAATTAAAATACGACCCAAAAAGCGCTGATGCCATAAAACAAAACTGCGGATAACCCTCGTCTCCAAACGAGGGTTTTAAATTATACACATATTGCGTTTAAAAAAAGAAAAAGTGTACAATAAGAGTAAATCTTGGAACATGAAACTTGAAACATAAACCGTTTTGAGGTACATGTTGCATGATTCATGATTCATGAAATTTACCCACCTCCATGTCCACACCCACTACTCACTTCTTGACGGTCTCCAGCAAATTGATCAATTAATCAACCGCGCTGTTGAACTGAAAATGGATTCTTTGGCAATTACCGACCATGGCTCCATGTACGGAGTCATTGAATTTTATAAAAAAGCGAAAAAAGCGGGAATTAAACCCATTATCGGATGCGAAATGTATATTGCTTATGAAAATTTTCATCAAAAAAGGCCCAATATTGACAATAAACGCTACCACTTGACCGTGCTCGCTCAAAACCTTGCCGGATACTATAACCTCATTAAACTCGTAACCAAGGCGCATCTGGAAGGATTCTATTATAAACCCAGAGTGGACAAAACAATTCTCCGCGAATACTCAAACGGCCTAATCGCGCTTTCCGGATGTTTCAACGGCGAAATACCACACGCAATAAAAAATAAAAAAATGGATATAGCCGAAAGATTAACCCGCGAATATCAGGATATTTTCGGCAAAGAAAATTTTTATCTGGAAATCCAGCCTCATTTTAATTTTCCTGAACAAAAAACCATAAATGAAGGACTGCTGGTGCTTTCGCAAAAAACCGGGGCGAAACTTGTTGCCACAAACGATACTCACTATTCCCTGCCCACTGATGCCGAAGCTCAGGACATTCTGGTATCGGTGCAAACCGGAAGCAAAATGGATGATGAAAACCGCTTGACCATGAAAGAAGCAAATTTATCAATGAGGTCTACGGAAGAAATGATTTCTCTTTTTCCGGACCTGCCCGAGGCAATCGCAAACACCCAAGAGATAGCCAATAAAATAAATTTGGAAATACCGTTCGGGACTTGGACATTCCCAGACCTCAAAATTCCGGAAGGAGAAACCTATGACAGCGAGCTGAAAAAAATAACCTATGCCGGAATCAAAAACCGAGGACTTAACAAAACAAAAGAACTGGAAGAGCGCGTAGAATATGAATTAAAAATAATAAAAGACAAAGGATTTTCCCCGTATTTTCTCGCGGTGGCCGACTTGATAAACTACGCTCATTCCAAAAACATTTTTACCACGGTTCGCGGTTCCGTAGCCGGCTCCATTGTTACGTATCTTACAGGAATTACCAACGTAAATCCTATTGAATATAAACTGCCTTTTGAAAGATTTTTAAACCCGGAACGGCCTTCAGCACCCGATATTGACATGGATTTTGCCGATAACAGAAGGGATGAAGTAATCCAATACGCCAAAGAAAAATATGGCCGAGACCATGTGGCGCAAATAGGCACATTTGGAACTATGATGGCCAGAGCCGCCGTTCGCGATGTTGCCAGAGCCCTCGGATATCCATATGCGATCGGAGACAAAATAGCAAAACTCATTCCTTTGGGCTCGCAGGGGTTCCCCATGACAATTAAAGAAGCGCTAAGAATTACTCCGGAGTTAAGAGACTTATTAGAAAAAGAGAGGGACGTAAAAACAGTAATTACTCAAGCGCAAAAATTAGAAGGATGCGCCCGCCACATATCAGTACACGCGGCAGGAGTAGTAATTACGCCAAGACCTCTTTGGGAATATGTACCGCTCCAGCTTGACCCCAAAGGAGGAAAAATAATCACCCAGTACGACATGCATGCCGTAGATGATTTGGGTTTGTTAAAATTCGATTTTTTAGGAATAAGAAACCTTGCCATTCTTGAAGACGCGGTTCATCTCGTAAAAAAATTCCGCGATATTGAAATAGACATTGAAAAAATACCTTTGGATGATAAAAAAACTTTTGAGCTTTTGGAAAGAGGTGAAACCGTTGGACTTTTCCAATTAAACGGAGTTGGGATGACGAAATACTTAAAAGAACTTAAGCCCACCACTATTCACGATATAAACGTTATGGTTGCGTTATACCGGCCCGGCCCAATTAATAATATCGATGAATATATTGCAAGAAAAAATGGATTAAAAAAGTTTACCTACCTTCATCCCAAAATGAAAAGTTATTTGGACAGAACCTACGGCGTGCTTGTCTACCAAGACGACCTTTTAATGACAGCTATGGAGATCGCGGGCTATAGCTGGGGTGAAGTTGATAAATTCAGAAAGGCCGTAGGTAAAAAAATTCCCGAAGAAATGAAAAAACAGCATATTATATTTGTGGACGGCTGTGTTAAACACGGAAAAATGAAACACGAAGAAGCAGAAAGACTATGGGAACTTTTTGAACCGTTCCAAGGTTACGGTTTCAACAAAGCCCATGCGGCATGCTACGGCAGAGTCGCCTATCAAACTTCATATATGAAAGCTAATTTCCCGGGTGAATACATGACCGCGGTTCTTACGGCTGATTCCGGCAACATTGAAAAAGCTGCCGAAATAATTGCCGAATGCGCCAGAATGGAAATTCCTGTCCTTCCGCCAAACATCAATGAAAGTTTTGCCAAATTTACTCTTATTAAGAATAACAACGAAAACGATAAAATAAGGTTCGGATTGGAATCAATTAAAAACGTCGGCGCCAATATTGTTCAGGCAATAATCAACGCGCGCGAATCAGGAAATCACTTCCAATCCATTACCGATTTTATAGAAAGAGTCCGCCATAAAGATTTAAACAAAAAATCCCTGGAATCACTTATTAAATGCGGCGCGCTTGATGAATTGGGAGAACGCGGCCCGTTACTGGGCAATCTTGAAAACATTCTTGAATATGCCAGAGACCACCAAAAAAATGAATCCATGGGGCAAACCAGCCTTTTCTCCTTAATCCCAGAAGTTAAAGTTTCATCAATAAAATTAAAATCTTTCCCGTCTGCCGGAAAAAACGAAATGCTCGCCTGGGAAAAAGAACTTTTGGGGCTTTACGTAACCGAACATCCGCTTGAAGAATATAAAGAAAAACTGCAAAATAGGGTCATAGCCGTAAACGAACTTAAAAACCAGCCAAAAGACAAGCTATTGAGTATCGGCGGGCTCGTTTCCGGAATAAAAAAAATAATCACCAAAGCCGGTTCCCCCATGCTTTTTGTAACGATTGAGGACCTGACAGGTAAAACCGAGGTTTTGGTATTTCCCCGGGTGTTGGAAAAAAATCCCGCCATCTGGCAGGAAGAAAAAATTCTGCTTGTAAAGGGCAGAATAAGCGACGCGGGCAGGGATGATACAATAAAAATATTGTGCGAAGAGGCAGAGGAAATACTTTAAACAATTACGCCAATGCAATATAATGCTAATCTGCAAATTGCGAATCAATAACTTATGATCTATCCATCACTAATTATCATCGGCATATCAACGTTAATTTTTCCATTGCCCGTTCTCGGACAAATAATCCAAAATCCTTTCACCACATCACAAATATGCGTACTACTCCTGATATTGGCAAAAGCATCGGGAATAATCGGAGCCGCAATCGCTGTCATTATGATACTGGCCGCCGCTTTTCTATATATTACCGGCAGCGGAAATCCAAACACCATTACCAAAACCCGCAAAATTATTTTTTATACTATTCTTATCTTAACTGTTCTATTAATCTTGCCGAATTTTATAGAAACATATTGCGTACCGGTTGAAGTCGTTGAGCCTCCTCCTCCTCCGCCTCCTCCTCCACCGCCTCCGCCCCCGCCTCCTCCTCCACCGCCTCCGCCTCCTCCACCGCCTCCGCCCCTTACCACCTGGAACTGCGGAACAAGTCTTTGTTTTTGTTCATCAACAAAACCAGGATTTGGACTTTGCACGGCCGTAGGTTCCTGCCCCATAGAAGGATCTACCATATGCCCTTCGGCAGAAGCCAATGAAGCTACGATACGCGCCTCCTTAACAAGCAAAGGAATTACCATAAATAATCCGAAATGCGATCCATATACTGGAACGCAAAGCGGCTGTACTAATGTTGGCGGACTTAGACCCGCGACAATTGAAGAAATATATAACATTAAACAAAAGTGCGGTTGCTCTATTAACATTACCGGCGGCTCTGAAATCAACAGCCACGCAACCGGCCCTTTCAGCCATCCGGCAGGTTTTAAATTTGACGCTGGCAAAAACCCGGCGCTGAACTCATACATTACGTCAAATTACAGCTTTATCGGCACCCGTAGCGATGGCGCCAAACAATACAGAAGCCCGACCGGAGCTGTTTACGCAGACGAAGGAAGCCACTGGGATGTTTTGGTTAAATGATTGATTAAATTAAGATTAGCGACCCATTATTACTCTCTGACACGATTTTAACTTCTTAACCTTATTCAAACATAAATATGAAAAAACTTTTAAAAACAGACAAGATTGAATCAATCAGGCATTCCCTTGCCCATATTTTGGCAATGGCCGTGCTCAAAAAATTTCCACAAGCCAAACTGGGCGTAGGGCCGGTCATTGAAAATGGATTTTACTACGATTTTTTATTAAAGGGACAAGGGACAAGCGACATGGGACAAGGAACGACCGTAGAAATAAATTTGAAGGATATTGAAAAAGAGATGCGAAGTATGCTCAAACAAAATCTCGATTTCAAAAGAGAGAAATTAACGACGGCCAAAGTAAAAAAAATTTTTAAAGAACAACCTTTCAAATTAGACCTCATTAAAGAATTTGCAAAAGAAAAAAAGGAAATAACCGCCTATCATACTTTTAGTGACAAGGGAAAAGATACAATAGACAAGGAATTTAAAAACCCGGTCACATGTCACATGTCGCATGTAGCATGTTTCTTCGACTTATGCCGTGGCGGACATGTTTCCAATACATCAGAAATCAATCCGGACGCCTTTAAATTAACAAAGATTTCGGGCGCCTACTGGAAAGGTGAGCAAAAAAATCCGCAACTTACAAGAATTTATGGAGTTGCTTTTGAAACCAAGGAAGAACTGAAAAAATATCTCTGGCAACAGGAAGAATCATTAAAAAGAGACCATAGAATCTTAGGAGAAAAACTGAAACTCTTTACCTTCGCGGAAAAAGTCGGCCCCGGCCTGCCGCTTTGGCTACCCAAAGGGACAATTATAAGGGAAGAGATTGAAAATCGTGCTAAAAAAGTTGAAAAAGACTGGGGATATGAACGCGTAGCCACTCCGCATATCGCCAAAGAAGAATTATATAAAATGTCTGGACATATTCCTTATTATGCCGAAAGCATGTTTCCGCCAATGAAACTTGATGACGGCAACTATTACCTTAAAGCAATGAACTGCCCCCATACTCACATGATTTATAAATCAGAACCGCGCAGTTATCGCGACCTGCCCATACGATACGCCGAATATGGAACAGTATATCGTTATGAACTTTCAGGAACACTCGCCGGACTTCTTCGGACCCGGGGATTTACTCAAAACGATGCCCATATTTATTGCCGGGAAGATCAGGTAGAAGAAGAATTTTTAAAAGTCATGAAACTTCATGAGTTTTGGTACAAAAACGTATTCAGCATTACTGACTTTTATATGCGCCTGTCTTTACCGACGAAAAATAAAGATAAATTTGCCAATATCCCCGAGGGATGGGAAAAGTCTGTTGAAATACTGCGTAGCACTATGAAAAAATCCGGACTGCCGTTTATTGAAGCTGAAGGAGAAGCGGCTTTCTATGGCCCCAAGGTTGATTTCCAAATAAAAAGCGTTATCGGCCGGGAAGAAACTGCCTCCACCAACCAACTGGATTTTCTTGCCACAAAAAGATTCAACCTTACCTATACTGATAATGATGGGAAAGAAAAACCGGTATATGTTATTCACCGGGCGCCTTTGGGCTCGCATGAACGATTCATCGCCTTTCTTATTGAGCACTACGCCGGAGAATTCCCATTTTGGCTGGCACCAGTTCAAACAACCGTTTTAACCGTAACCGACCGGGCCAACTCCTATGCTGAAGAAATCGTAAAAACACTTAAAAATAAGGAAATTCGGGTATCTTATGACCAACGCAACGAAACCATCGGCAAAAAAATCAGAGAGGCCGAACTCCAAAAAATCCCCTATATTATCATAATTGGAGACCGGGAAATGGAATCAAAAACCATAAGCGTAAGACAACACAAAAAAGGAGATTTGGGCAAAATGGCTCTTGAAGATTTCTTAAAACTCGCAGATAAATAATAAAACCCTTGACAAAACCTTCTACCTAAGTATAATATATAGAAGTTCTTTTATTTGGCTTTTTTGCGGTAAAAAACCTAACTAAGGAGGCGGGGATGGGTTGGAGAAATGAAACGCCGACAACTGACCATATTGCACGACAATTTAAAAACCGCGGTTCAAATCTCAGGCAAATCTGCGAAGAATTAGCGCAGAAAAACGAAGCTCTGTTCCAATTCGTCCTCCAGAATTTTAGAGAAGACCCGCTATCGCAGGAAATCGCTTTCAAAAATTACGGTTTACAAAACGCCAAAAAATACTGGTTTTTCAGGAAAATACAATGGAGTAAAGAGCTTATTCAAAAAAATCAAGCTCTCCTCGATTATATTTTTCAAGATATAAAAACGGAACTCACTAAATGCGATACCGCCTCTCGTTCGCCTAACGTTAATATAGAAAAAATGAAAAACCATTGGGATACGGTTAAAAGCAAACTATTAATCCTAAAAGGACTTGGTTTTGAAAAAGAGGTCCGCGTTTTCGTAAAAAAGGAAGGCCGGACAAAAAAGCTAATCCAGGAATAGCCCGCTTCGGGCTTTTTTATTATACCAAACTATATGCAAAGAAAGATTAAAATTATCGCCGTTGTCGGGCCGACCGCTTCCGGAAAATCGGAATTGGCTGTTAAAATCGCTCGCCGATTCAAGGGCGAGATAATTTCGGCTGATTCAAGGCAGGTTTATAAGGGGTTGAATATTGGAACGGGAAAAGTACCCGGAAACTGGAAAACAATATCGGAAAGTCCGACTGTCCAAAAATGTCATTGCGAAGAGTTCCGCCGAAAGCGAAACGAGGAAGCAATCTCTAAAATTGGCTTAAATAAAGAAATTGCTTCGCTCCCCGCGGTCGCTCGCAATGACGAAATTCAGTTTTTGGACGACCGGGCTTCCAAAATATTTATATACAAAAACGTTCCTCACCACTGCATTGATTTCGTATCGCCGAAAAAAGTTTTTACGATTGCAGATTTTAAAAAATGCGCGGAGACGGCAATAAAAGATAATTATGAGCGCGGAAAAGTTCCCATACTTTGCGGAGGAACAGGTTTTTATGTTGATACGGTTTTGTATAACCTGCCGATTCCTAATGTGCCGCCAAATACCAAACTGCGCGCCATACTTTCTAAAAAATCGATAGCGGAACTATTTCAAATACTCAAAAAACTCGACCCAAAACGCGCAAAAACAATTGACCATCATAATCCCAGACGGCTGATTCGGGCAATTGAAATAGTAAAAGCCACCTCGAGACCGATTTCCCCAATTCCAAGGATTAGCATTGAAAACAGGGCTAATCTTTGGAATTCGCTAATTTTAGGCATAAATCTGCCCCAAAAAGAACTCCATAAAAAAATAGATAAACGCCTAAAATCACACTTAAAACAAGGCATGTTTCAGGAGGTTAAAAATTTATTAAAAAAAGGCGTTTCGCATAAACGCCTCCAATCTTTAGGGCTTGAATATCGCTTTGTTTCACTTTTTTTACAAAAAAAACTTGCGCGAGCCGAAATGAAGGAAAAATTAAAAAACGCCATCCATCAGTACGCCAAAAGACAGATGACGTGGTTTAAAAGAAATAAAGATATTTACTGGGTCGCATCAGGACAAAACGGAGAAACAATGGCTAATAAAAAAATAGAAGAGTTCCTGATACAATAAAACTACCCCGGTTTATACCGGGGTGTTTAGAATCGCGTCTTTTACCACATCCTGTCTTTGTTTAAACTCAATAACCCACTTCACTTCTTCCTTATCGGGAACTTTTATAAAAAACAACAAATTCTTTCCTTTCCATTCTCCATACGGATTAAGGCAGTGTCCCGCAAAGCCGTAGGATACAACAAATTGTTTCACTTGCTCTTCGGTAACCCCTTCTTTAAACATAACCACAACGCCAGATGGCTCACTCGACATTATTTTTCCCCAGTAAAAGAACGAACTGTTCGAAGTGTATCATACTACTAAATTAAATTCAACTTACCCTCATTTTCTTTACACGTCAAAATGAAGCACTACTCAAAAAGATATTTTACCAAATAATATTTAGGAAATCTCAGAACTTCAAAAGCGAAAGAACTGAACTAAACATCTTATTCCAAAAATCCTGTTCCACTCCTTCGACCCGCATCACTTCTTCCTCTTCCACTATTACCGCCACTTCTTCGCCGGGTTTTTTTAAATTAAGACGCGCTTTCCCCTCCCTTTCTAAAAAACCTTCGGTTTCCGTATAATTAATTTCTTTTTTTATATCTTCGTTCCTTTTTTGCAATTCGGCGATTTTTGTTTCCAATCCCCTTTTTTCGTAATAAAAAGAAAGAAGCCGCTCCGTTATTCCCCAAATGTTATGCAAAATCATTAAAAACAAAATCAAGCCGCCGATAAGCGTGAATGGGGACCTAAGAAATTTTTGAAAAAAAGATTGTTCTTCCATGATTTCCTAAAAATTAGAGTGGAGCGAATAATTTTTAGCTGAAATCATGAGAACCCCGCCCCAATTTTGCCCAAAGCCACCTCTAAAACTTTTTCTTTTGAGGAGTATTTTTGATAATTTGCGGCGCACGGTGGCGAATAGCCAATCCCTCATAGCGCGAAGCGCGCCGCCAAACGCATAAACTGCAAAATTGGGGCTGGGGCCATCTAACCAAATTGACTTCAGCTCTTATTTTAACTATACTTTAGATATGTTCAAAAAACAGAAAAAACTTATTAACGCCATCTGGATAGTTATAACTGTTTTTGCGGTTTTAGGCATGATTGCCTTTACCCTTCTTCCGCTTATTTATTACGGATAACTTTATAATAACATAAAAAATCTTCCATTATAGATACTTTACCCCGCCTTTTTTAAACGGGGTACGGATTCGAAGTCCGTGTTCCAACTCCATCCGCTTTCGCGGAATTCGTTCCCCATTTGGGGGACGGACGATATCTTTCGTTTTGTAGGTGCGGAAGGCTTCGATCTTGCCTTCAGCACAACCCTTATGTTTTCCACAAAATCCAGTCAAGCTGGCAGAAGTGGATAACTTCAGGGTCTCTCTATATTACAACAAGTCGTCTCACTGGTCAATAATGGCCTTTAGAATTATTTAATTTCTTTTTTATTTTCTTTTTAGATGACTTTTCTCTTTAAACAAAGCCACCCGGGGTTGGAACATCCCGGATGGCGCGTCCCTGCTCGTAAAAGCAGGGTTGTGCCATGCCACCCGAAGATGGGACATGGCAATCATTATTGTAATGCTAAAAATCTTTTAACGAAAGGCGGCTCTCCTCGAATAATTCGTTAGTGTGTATCAAAAATAATAATGCCGCGATCGCCATTACTTTTCTGCCTTACAACATTCCATTGCCGGTTTGTCGGAGCCGCAGTCGCAAAGCATCATTTTTTTGGATTTCTTTTTTGCTTTCTTTTTAATAAATCGTTCGTTGAAACCGCTTCTTAATTAAACTGTAAATTCTGTAAAACCCAAGAGCTACGATGGTTATTATCCCAAAAATAAGCATAAGAAAAATTTCCCCTGCCTTTTTAAAAATAGCTAAAGTTGCGATGAGCGTCTTTTTCGCGTTAATACGAAAATTTTCATATCGGTTTGCGGGAGTTGAGGCGCGGTCTTTATTATCATTAAAATCCCGCAGATCTATGCCGCGGGATGCCTCGTCTTTGATTCCATAATTTTCTATAAAATTATTTGATGGGAGTTTCCTTATGATATCTCCCGCCACAGAAGCATTAAGAGAAATTCTGTGAGGATTCTCGTTTTTTCTTTTGTGTCCTTCGTGGCGAGCTCCTTCCTGCGGAGATGAAGGCGGCGATTTTCCTCTACGCAAAAAAGCGGGCTTATCCATATCGTCATCATCTCCTTTTTCTTCCGCTGTCTCCTGGTTCTCAAAAATTCTTGGCCGCGGCGAGGCAATAATGTTTGGGCCCGGATTGGCGAAGCCGGCCGCAATGACGGTAATCTTTATCGAACCTTTATTAATAGCATCATCTCGAAAAGCTCCAAATATGATTTTGGCCTGCGGGTCGGCTGATTCTGTAATAACCTTTGCGGCTTCGTTGATTTCATGAAGCGTCAAATCTTCTCCGCCGGCGACCGCAAAAAGAATCCCTCTTGCGCCGTTAATGGAAATATCAAGCAAAGGAGAACTGATTGCTTTTCGAGCCGCCTCAACCGCGCGTTCGTCTCCCTGGGCCGATCCTATTCCCATGATGGCTGGGCCCGCGTCTCCCATAATTGTCTTTACATCGGCAAAGTCGAGATTAACAATGCCTGGCATTACGATGAGTTCGGAGATGCCCTGAACCGCGTTTTTCAAGACATCATCGCAGAGCGCGAAAGCATTTTGAAGGGTGGTTTTTTTATCGCTGATTTCCAAAAGTCGGTCGTTAGGAATGACGATAACGGTGTCAACTACCCCTATAAGTTCTCTCAAACCATCCTCGGCAATTCTTGATCGCTCAGCCCCCTCAAAAGAAAAAGGTTTTGTCACCACCGCGAGGGTAAGAGCCCCTTGGGTTCTCGCTATTTCGGCAATAATCGGGGACGCGCCAGTACCGGTTCCTCCGCCCAATCCGCAGGTAATAAATACCATATCCGCGCCCTTCAGCGCGTCCTGAAGCTCGTTTTTGGTTTCCTCAGCCGCGCGCCTACCGACCTCGGGGTTCATCCCGGCTCCAAGTCCGCGGGTCAAGTTTTTGCCAATATGTATTTTTTTCTCCGCCTTATTATGATGAAGATCCTGGGTATCGCAATTAACCACAATAAAATCAACCCCGCGCACGCCAGAGTTTATCATGTGATCAACCGCATTTGAGCCGGAACCGCCTACGCCGACAACTTTAATGCGGGCCCCAAATGTGGACTCAGGTAGATTGCCGCCCTGCGGCATAATATTTTTAGGGGTCGCCATATAAATTCATAATCCCTCCATGCTTATAATCAAGTGAGCGAACGAAATCAAAAATTTTATTTTATGATTTCCGAGCGAACGAAGATTATACGAAGTATAATCATCCTTTAAGAATCTTTTTTATTTCTCTTAGTTTTTCCTCAATCGATAATTCTTTTTCATCGTTCTTGTCTTTCAAAATATCGCCAATATCCCGCAGTTTATCTCTGCATGATTTAAAATATTCCAACTCGCTTGTATCTATGCTTGCCATTGCCATAAATCACTTTGTTTTTACAATAATTGAATCTTCTACATCTTCTTTTCTAAAAGAGCAAAGCTGCTCTTTCTCAGGCGCGAGAGCCGAAAGATAATGCTTGCAATAAATAGTTAAAACCTCATTGGCTGTTATTATGTCTTTCATCTTCTTTTCTGCTCCCTCTAATATAACCCGATCTTTTGTAAAAGCTTGTTTGTCTGGGTGATGCTGTCCAGCCAACTTATAGTAAATCTTTTTTATTTCTGAAAATGCCGCCGATTCTCCGAGCCCAAAAGTCCTTCTGGCATTATCAACTAAATCAAAGTTTCCCAAACTGAGATTAATAATAGCGAAGCTGTAAGGCGCCATAGGCCCGATATATTTAAACTTAATCTCATCTTTATATTTTTCAGCTAATTGATTCAATCTAAATGATAGAGCTGATTCTTCTGTCGCGCCTATCAAAAACGAATAGTTCATAATCATTTCTTTTTTTGTCTCGTTAGCAGCGCTTTCTTTGTTTGCATCGAGAAGTTTGCCGGCGCTAAAATTTGGAAAGCTGGTTGCGAGGTTACTTAAAATGCCTTCCGTATATTCTTTGCGGCATGACTCTAATCCCTCAAATATGCGCTTACCTAATTTTATTTTGGATGAAAACCCTAAAATCTTGCCCTTTGACTCTACATCCTTTTTTAACTTTTGGATTTCAATATTTTCCTGAACTATCTTTTCAAGTATATTCTTTTCGTTCCAAAATACTTGAACGATGAATTCGGCTTTCCCGGCAATTCTTTCGAGAGCGGTTTTAAATTGTATATATGCTTTGGCTAAAATATTGCGAATTTCTTCCGCGCTTTCTGCGATCATTCCAAATCTCATTGGAATAATATCGTGTTTCTTCATAAGACTAACATTTACCTGATCATGCGCCGCAATTAATTGATGGAGTTCTTTTTTATCAAACTTGTCAAAATTAATAAGATGGATATTGCTAACCGCAGCTGATATATCTCTATAGGAGATAAAAGTTATATCGCGATTGTTAATGCCAAATAGATCTCCCGGTAGACGAGAGGCGTCTGAGACCCGCATCTCTTTCGGGTTATTAATTATTGAATATATGTATTTTCTTTCTTCAGTCATGGGGACCTTCTGTTAATATCGATGCTCGCTGTAGCCATAAATCACTTTGTTTTTCTTGCTTGGTTGATCAATCGAGCGGCGGCGCTAAGTTTGAGTTTTGCGTCTGCCATCAATTTATTAATAGGGGCTTCCGCAATAGATTCTATCGTGGCGTATCCCGCTTTCTCCAGAGTCCTTGTCAATGACTTGCTGATCCCTAACGCGGCGACAAGGGGTTGAGGCTGGTTTTTCTCAACTTTCTGGATTTTTGCCTGCCCCGTTGGAAGCTTGCTTTCCTTCGGGGCCTTCTTTGTTCGCTTGGGTCTCCTTGATCGACGGGCAGGTCGTTTTTCGGCTGGCGCAGTAACGATTTCCTCTGTTTTCTCTGGATTAACACCCCTTTTGCCGGGAGTCAAGACATATAATCCGCCGGAAAAAGCAACTTCTTCTTTTCTTTTCAACTCGCCTAAAACAAGGCCCGCGTAATCCGAACTTATTTTGAGCTCTCGCGCGATCTGATGTTTAGACGCCCTGCCTCCGCGCTTCAAAATTACCTCTTTGACTTGTTCAATCGTGCTTGGCATAAATAAGTTTACTTCCCGCGCTTGACCTTCAGTTTGTCCTCTAAAGATTCTATACGCTTAACCAGTTTGGTATTTTCTTTGGACAATTCAAACTCTTTTGCTTTTGGCGAAAGATATGAGTCATGCTCCCACCAACTGATTCCGATTTCTTTGGCTTTCTCTACCGAGGCAATGAGAAGTCGAATCTTGATATTCAAAAGCTCGACGTCCGCCAATTGCACCCGGATGTCGCCGGCAATGACAATGCCCTTATCCAAAACCCGCTCTAAAATGTCGGCGAGGTTGGTTGTCTGAGACATTGTTCCTACTTTTTGTCTATCCATAAATTTTTATCAAGTGCTTATCTGCCGACCATTAATTTCTTATACAGTTTCGCGGCGGCATATTTTCGACCTTTTTTATCCCAATCCTCGGCAATTTTCACGAGCGCCTCACGCGCCTCACCAGCCTCATCGCTTTCAGGGTCAACCTGAATCACATCCTCATACGACTTGAGCGCGTGGTGGATTGTGTCTTCCGACTTTTGCCATTCCTGTGCCATACGCAAGGTCGCTTGCTGAGATTTCTTCGTCATCTCTTGGTCTGATAATTTTTTCTTTTGTTCGTTTGTCATAGATAAAATAAATTTTTAATAAACGCCCAAATATTCAGAGGAGATTGCCCAGCGGCCCCAACTCCAAATTCAGTTCCTCTTTAATGCCGAAAACCGCTTTCATTTCTTGAATCTTTTTCTCCAACGCCTTGAAGGTTAGTCCCAATTTCTGAATTTCCGTCTCGGAAAGCGTACCGGTATCGACCCTTCTCACCGCCTCTCTTTCCAAAAGTTGCCGGATCAACTCTATCAAGGTGAGAACCAACTTGGCGATTCCTTGCTCGGCTTTTTCTGGGTCGCTTGCTTCAATGATCTTGGGGATATTCGCTTCAATGTCCTTTAACTGCCGCTCAAGTTTTTGAATGCGGGCTAAATCTTCGGCGGTTGGTTTCGCTTGCGCTCCCATCCTACCCTCGGCTCTTAATCTCTCGGCGTTGGAGATGGATGTGATAATCAGTCGCAGGCCGATAAACACTAAATCAACATCCGCTACCCGCAATACTATTTCTCCGTCAACATACGCGCCTTTGTCAATTACTCGATCCAGCGCGTCAATAAGCGTTACTTTTCTTGATTTGAAGAGCCGTCCATGAGTAAATGCGCTCGTTGGGTGCTGACGCCGATTCAAACTCGGCTGGCGCAAATCTGGCCGGAAAGAAGGAAGGGCATTAGCGAGACTTTTATTTTGATATGTTTTATGCTTTTTCATCTTTAATGTCGACGAAGTTATAAGGCGGCCATGGACCCGTAAGAATCAGGGTAATTCCTTCGGCATCACATTCTCTGATAAGACTCCTAAGTAAGGATTGAAAGGCTTCAAGGCGATCATTTGATACTAGACAGGCGGCGTTCAAAATCATATCCTTGCCCGGTTCGCTGACTTCTTTGGGCAAAAAGTCGTTAAGTCGGATTCCTGCCGCCTGTTTTTCTAATTGGTCGATAATTCTGCTCAATCTATCTTCGGCTTCCCGTTCTATTTGGCCTGCAACCAATTCGTCGCTTTTTCTGTCCACATACCATTTCATTCCTTCGGGAACCGATGAACGCTTTTTTTCCAATGTTTTAAGTTCTTTATTTTTGTTTTTAAGAATCTCGCTGAACTTTTTGTATTCAAGGTATCCTTTCACTCCCCATTCTTGTTTATCTTTAAGACGCAGGAGCAAAGCCTTAAATTTCGTATAATGCTTCTTCAACATCGCCTCAAGGTTTTTTCTGGTTTTATAGAGCGTCCCGAACTTCATCGGAATAACTGCGCCGGATATCTCGGCTTCAGCTATAACCTCATGGTGCCGCTTCACATTTTTTTCCGTCCACTTCGCGTCTTCCTGAAGTTTTTCCTTTATGGTTTTAGCATTGAATTTGGAAAGATCAATTTCGCTCGCAATCGCTTCAATATCTTGAAAAGAGAAGGCCTCCGCTCTGCTTCCGAAATCAACCCCCTTGCTTTTAATTTTTTTTACCCCGTAGGGTCGCCGCGAGGCGACTCCTTCGGGGCCTGCGCCGCCGCGGACGCAATAAATATAAAACCCTTTCATAAATTTTATTCGGCCGACCCGCCGAACGGCTTTTGACCTTTTCTCTCATAAGACACGAGGTCAAAATTTTGATCCAATATCACCCGATAAATGTTTTTGTCATACACCGGCTTAGAAATACCGATTTTTTTCATATATTCGCTCTGCTCTATAACCTCAACTTCCACCTCCCATCCCTCATTTGTTTTGTTAGCTTTAATAACATGGCCCTCTTTGCCGAGCATTTCTTTTATAAATTCAACCGCCTTGGCGATACTCTTGGAACTTGTTTTTAATTGTGTTTTTTCTTCTGGCATATGTTGTGTTTATTGAGACGAGGACGCGAGCTTTTTCCGCTCTCGAATCTCGGCGAGCTGCGCCATAATTTCATCCTCTCGTTTTTGATATTCCGCCTCGTTTATTTGATCAAGTTCAAACATGGTTTGAAACCGCAATAATTGTTCTTTTAATTTCGACTCATCGTTTAATTCGGCTTCGGCAAGCTCGTGAATCTTTTTGAAAATGGCCATCATGCCTTTTGCCGGGAGCCATAATAATAAATCGTCAATAATAAGCATGGTTTCAAAATATTAGGTAAGGGTAATGGGGACGTTTACGAAGTTAAAGGGGGGCGTAGGCCCTATATATTTGAAATACACATTCTCATCTTTATATTTCTCATCAAGGTTCCGAACTATTTTATCAAATATCCCCTGCTTATTTTCAGGTACAAACAGGGCGACATTAAAAATCATCTGCCCTCCAAAACCTCCAAAAAGCGGCGTATCCTTACGATCGACCACAATGCCTTCAAGAAGCGAGAAGATCTCTCTCTTCATTTTCTCCCGTCTTGCCTCAAGTCCATTTTCGACCAATTTTCCTATTTCAATCGTCTCGTCCATCGAGAGCGTCCTTCCCGTGCATTCTTTTTTGAGATGCGCGAGCTCTGGATTTTCGGCGACGATCTTTTGAAAAATAGCGGGCAGATCAAGCCAAAGGGCCTTCAAATTCAATTCAACCTTTCCTTCCACGCTTTGAAGTGCCTCCAGTAATTCGCCTTCCTTCGACTCGAGTAATTTTTTTTCAACGACGGCTCTACTTTCGGCAACCGTTCCAAAACTCACGGGGAGAACCGATGAGTGCGCCCGCATCACTTCTTCAATGGCTCGCTGATGAGTCATGGTGTTCTCTCGTGTAATGGGATAATCCATAACTGGCGAATCGCTTACCACGACGGCGAGTTTTCCAGAAGTTACAAGATGCATTTTTCCGCCACCAACGCCGCAAAAATCCAGATCAAAAGAATCCGGTTTTCGTATCACGCAGTAAATATATTTTCCCATGGTATTACTCATAATTATTTTGGAGCTGGCGGGCCTCCAGCGAGATGCTGAAATAGTATCCCGCTGGGGATCAACCATTGCTGGTTTCCCCGTGTGTTCTACTGGAATCTGCTTTTAATGTTTTCAAGCCACTCGCCGGCGCGGGAAGAAAATCCGAAACCGACAGCTATGGCGCCTGCAAATACCAAGAAGTCAACGAATCTCGGCCACAAGAGGTCAAGCTGTAAGTTCAAATATCGAGCGGCGGCAAGAATGCTGAACGCGATAATGATCCAACGGCTGGTCGCGCCGGCAACATCCGCCTTTACGCCTATTACTCCGATCAGGCGGACAATCACCCGGTCAATGAATTTGCCGAAGAAAAATCCGAGAAAAACGATCATTGCCGCGCTAACCGCAAACGGCAAAAAGCCGATCATCTCGCCGAGAAAGGAGTTGACAGCATGCAATTGAAAGATGCTTATTGCGGCCATGAAGCTTGCGATAATCAAGAACCACTTCACGAACCAACCAAGGAATGCTCCGACATCAGTGGAAAGCCCCAAACGGTCTTCCAAGATATCCGTAAGGCCTAGTCCCGAAAATGCTCTCGACCATGCGATATTCTTTTCTCCCAGTATTTTCTTGATCAACTGTCCTAAAAAGACGGCTAAAAACCAGCCGATAAGAAGAACGAGGGCCGCACCCAAAAGAGGTGCGAATGTGCCCGCAATGCCGTTCCATAGCTGAGTCGCCGTCACAAGAAATGTCTCCCACCAATTTGTAAGATATGTTGCAATCATTTTGTTAAGTTTATCTTCATAAAATATCTATGTTCCACCTATCGCCTTGTGCCTTCGGCACATCAGCGATTTCTGCTTTCGGCAGAACTGGAAGAAAAATGAAGCAGTTCATTTTTCTTCCACTCTCGATATTTTACTTGCTTATAATGATACGACCTTTTAAACGAATAATTGTTTCCCTAAACTCTCCAAACTTTTTATGCCCTGAATTTCATCTGCCTGCAGTAAAACTTCTGTGATAGCGTGATTACTGAATTTCTTTTTGATTTCATTTATATATTTCTCTTGATTTTTCCGTTTAAATTTAGCAAAGTCAGAATCTTCTTTGGGAAATATATTGTTGATAATGATATGCCTGGATGGGATATGAAATTTCTCAAGCGTGCTTATCAAATCTTCCGTCTCTCGAACCCCCATGCTCTCGGCAATGGTGACTACAATAAACTCTGTCCTTTTCTCGTCCTGCAGAAGCTCCCGCACTTTCTTTACCGTTTTTTTCATCTCCAGAAGAAACTGATCGGCCTTGGTAACTCTTTCCTCTCTCGCAAACTGCCGCACCATGGCGTGATACTTCCAGCGAAGGCTTGCCAAAAACTTTATCCAATCGTCCAAGAGTTCTGGGAGGGTGAGGAGCCGCAGTGTATGGCCGGTTGGCGCGGTGTCTACGATGTAAAGTCCGAATTCTTGACTATCCATGAAATCGGTAATCTTTTTCAATCCCATCACTTCGTCTAATCCCGGAATATCAAGGCTGAATAGCTCCTCTGCTTCTTCATTGGCCAAATAAGTGCCTTCCTGTAAAATGTCCAAAATGTCCTCGCCATACTCTTTCTTGAATTCTTCAAGAACTTTCTTTGCGTCTATCTCCATTGCAAAGAGATTTTTTGCGCCCTCAATCTGAGTTGGTTCATTGCCGATTTTCTGGCCAAAACTGTCGGCAAGCGAGGGAGCGGGGTCAGTGGTGAAAATCAAAACTTTGTCATTTTTCCTTCTCTTGGCGTATTCTTTTGCAAAGCCCAAAGCCGTCGCCGCGGACATGCTCGTTTTGCCCACTCCGCCCTTGCCGCCGAACATGATGAATTGTAAAGGTTTTTCTAATAATTCGGTTAATGGCATAAAATCTTTTTGCTAAATCAACCCATTACTGCCATACCGATTTTTGCGTTCGGTTCCCCAAAAACAAAAATCGGCATATTAAAATATGGGTTACTTTTTCTCGGTAAACCAGTTTACGACCTTTTTAAAGCTCAGACCAAAACTGCTGGCAGGTTTTGCAGGTTCTTCTTTCGGCACGGCTTTTTCTGGTTCGACTATGCTCACCACAGATGGATTTTCTGAAGGCGTGGTCGGAGCAGGGTCGTCCGCTGGTTTTGCCTCTGCTTCAGGAGTGGTTTTTTCTGGCTCTTTCGGCTCTGGTTCTGATTCTATTTCGCCGGGGTTTCCCATTTTTTCTTTTTCTTCCGCATCAGTTTCCGCACGAACTTCTTCCACTGGCTCCGTCTTCATTTCCTCTTTTGACTCATCCGCAAGTTCTTCTGTCTTTTCATCCTGCTCTCCTGGTTTGTCTTGCTCCTCTTCTTCATCCTTCTCCGCCAAAGGCGAATCATCTTCTGACCGATTAGACGAAGGCTCCAAATCGGCCAAGGCCTTGTCGAGTTCCTCGTCACTGCTTGCAGATTTACCCTCGTCTTTATCCTCGCTGGCATCTTCCTCTTGATTTTCTTCTTCATCGTTTCTATCGCTTGCCGGCGACGCGACAATAGGTTTATCTGTAAGCAAAGTCACATTAGCGACAACTGCCGTTGGCTCTTCAATCGCGGGGTCATTATTTTCAAACCGACTGCGCCCTCGTTTCAGCAAATGGCATAGGTCATTCTCAAATTTAATGTGGCCAGATCGCGCCAATGCACGGCACAAAAGCCGCGCGTAGTCGCTCGAAAGATTCGTTTTTTGAGCAATCAGCCGGACATTTGTCTTTTCCTTTGTTTCCCCCAAAAAATTTATAATTTTTCGTTCGCTTGATGTCATGGTTTATTTTTGCCGCTGGATAATTTGTTTTGCCCCTTAAAATCCTCGGGGTTAAGGCCGACCTTTACTCTAAGTCCATAGGCTCCTCGGTATTCTTTCCCGCTTTTGGTCTTGCCTTTAATTTCGCCTTGCTCTATATGCTCCGACTTTTCCTGCCGTTCCATTTCCGCCGCAAATCCCAAAAGACCGCCGAGTCCTTTGACAAAACTTTCGGCTAATCTTCCCAAAGGGACTGCCAGCCCTTCTTTATTTTGTTTCCTAATGTTTCGATCCATTGTGTTTCTTTTTTAATTTCTTTGACAAAAGGTTTAATTGGCTTCATCCTTTTTTCAATCTCTTTTGTTTTTTTCTCCGCCTCTTTTCTTGTCCATCCCAACCTTTTTGTGATTTCTCCCAAACGCTCTCCTATAATATCCGCAACCTCGCCGGCTTTTTCGGACTTTTCAATGACACCCACGCCTCGACAATGAATGCAAGAGAACAATGAGGATGGCGAAGTTCTGCCTCTCCCCTGACAGGAAGGGCATTTAATCGGGTTCTCAAATTCCACTTCTCCCTTGCCGCGGCAAGCAATACAACGGCTATGCAAAGAACGGGGCTGGATACCTGACCCGCCGCAGAAAACGCATTTAAATTTTCTATCTGATAAGATTTCTGCCATGTTAGTATTCCACCGTCATGCGGGGCCGCCCGCGACCTTCTCTTTTTACATTAATCTCCACTGGCACTCCTGACTCGCCGCGAATTTCAGTTGCTTTCTTTTTTGCCTGCTTCAAAAGATCGTCCATCTCCGCGTCAATTTCCACTAATCTTCGGTCAATTTGCATCTTTCTTTTAGCAAGACGCATTCTTTCTTTCACTAAATGGTCTCGTTCATTGCGAGCCATATTTAACGAAAGAATGGCCGTCGTGGGAAGTTGCGGTTTCGCGCTCCTTCTCGTCCGAGGAATTGTGCGAAGATCGTGGAGATTTGCGATGTTGCCTAAACTTTTGATTGTTTTCATGGTAGCTTTTTTATTTATCTCCAGATATTGCTGA
>LCCV01000002.1:117123-134212 GCA_000998135.1 Parcubacteria group bacterium GW2011_GWA2_42_14 | reverse complement strand
GCGTACTCGGCGTCGGCGAAGGTCATCTGCTTCATCGGGAAACTCGGTGGGTGGGGTCGCGGTATTTTGCCAAATCAGAAAGTCTTTTTCAGAGTTTCCTTAACCGAACCGGAAGCCTCTTTTCTCCGGGGTACTGGGCTGCTGGTACGAATGCTGCGATTTCAGGGGCAACGGCTGTTGTCGAAGGCCAGTGGGGCACCGTTGTCGACGCTGCAACTGGTGCATTTAAAAAGACCCTTCAAGGCACAATTGAACAAACCGCTATCAGTAAGCTCCAAACCTGGCTGATGCAGCAAGCATATAACGCTATGGTGGAGATGGGCGCTACGACTGCTGCAAATGCTGTATTTGCTACAGGCTCGAATGGTGCGGTAACTGGTCTATCCGCAAATGCTGCAGCGGTCTTAAACTTTATTGGCTGGGTGTATATGGTCTATGTGATTGTAGACTTGCTCATCAATATTATTTGGGAGTGCGAGCAGAAAGAATTTGAGCTTGGTGCCAAGAAAGAGACACGACAATGTACATTTGTAGGTAGTTACTGTGCCTCAGATTCCGCCTTAGGTTGTGTTGAGAAACGGGAGTCATACTGTTGTTATGGTTCGGTTGTAGGCCGAATTATTCAAGAATCAGCCCACGAGCAGTTAGGGTTGAGTTATGGCGAGATTGAAAAGCCAACCTGCGAAGGTCTAACGCCGGATATGTTGTCCAAGATGGACTGGGAGAAAGTGGATCTTTCGGAATGGATTGGGATGCTGAATATGGCTGGCCATTTACCAACAGCGAATACGGTTTCGATTGAAGATTTGACGGGCTCTGGAAGCGGGCTCGGTGAGTTCTCAGAGGGTGAAGCCAGAAAGAACACCCTTGATCGAAACCTTGAGCGTCTTGATGGTTTTGACGTAGATGCGGTTAAGAAGAAAGCTGAAGAAAACTTGAGGTAGAACGCAAGTGATAAGAAAAGGCCCCGCATAGCGGGGCCTTTTTTATTTCAGAAAGAATAGTGGTCTTCCCTGTGAAAATACTGCTGGTGGAATATCACCCGTTCTAAGTTTCTGGCCTGGGTAGTAAATATAAAACCAACTTGGAAGGTTTTTGGAAAGAGAGAGCATAGAGCCCCATAGGTCTAGATTACTTTTGTCGGCATCTAAGACCATCTGATCATTACGGATAAAAACGGGTCCAAATGAGCTTCCTTGACCTACAAAGTCAGGGTTTTGCTTAACTGCATCGGTGAATGGAATAGGCTTGTCAGCGAGGCTGTCGCCTAACGACGCATACGAAAATCCATGCGCGTAGGGATACTTCCCGGTCTGCATTTTCACCGCTGACAGCTGGCCCGGATACGTTTTGATTCTTGCCTTCTCAAGTTCTTGCATGGCAATACTTGCTGCTTGCTCTGGCGTACTGGCCAACTCCACTGGCACCCATGCGGCGATCTGTGTTGTACCCGCTGGATCTGCGTTCCCGCTGATTAAGAATAAACCTGAGCTGATAGCGAACGCAGATGCGCCTGCGCTCGCAGACGATGGAGCAACTGAACCAGCGAGCGCCATACCCATGTCCGCTATGGTGTTCAGATTCCCGCTAGGAACTGAGGATGCAGCAATATCCTTGAAAGCAATAATACCGAAACCGTCAATCAGGATTGTCTGTGCCTCTGACCACTGACTTCTCGGCGGTAGCTCCGCCATCATTTTCGAGACTAATTGCTTGCGGTTTTCAAGAATCTTCTCGCTTGGGCCGTTAGTAGCGCAACCGGCCATAAGCAGCATAGCTGTAACGGCAGCCACTGTTCTTGCTGCATAGTTAATGTTCACCTAAAGCCTCCTTCGCCTTTTCGGCCTCAATTCGTAAGTAAATTTCTTCTCGGTATACCTTCACATCATTTGGAGCGGAAATGGCAAGTTTGACTTGCCCGCCTCCGATTGAAGTAACTGTGACCTTGATGTCATCACTAATCTGAATGGATTCACCAGTAGACCGACTAATGTGGAGTGACATTATGATTTCCTTCACGCCGTTTGTGCGGAAGATTGGTTGTACTTCTGGTCGTTGCGGATCATCTGCTCATCCCTTGGGCACCCTGATTTATTCAGGAACTCATCGAGCTGGCGAAACGAGGTGAGGCGGGGGGTGGTGGTCATGGCTGCATCTCCCTGATGCGTTGTGTGATGGTTCTAGTTGACCATCGCTGCCAAGAAACCCAAGAAGTGCCTACCGGGTCGGCGGCCCAACCAGGGAAGGCGGGACCGGCCCGAGTCGATCCACAAGATCCGGCAGGGTGCCGGTGATAGGTGACAGGTTAAACACCAGTCGTCCTTGATATACCACGGCGAAGTTTTCACCCTCGGTTCGGGTCAGTGCAGCTTCGTTGACGATCAAGGCCGTGGCCACGTCCCGCCAAGAATTGGCGCTGCGAATGGCCCTGAACATTTCGTCCAGGGCCTTGGCAGGTTGAATGGGCTGCCTGGCTGCACGAGGGCGGGTAGCCAATGCTGCAGGAGCCCATTGCATTAGCCGGCCTCCGCTTCTGCAGCAGCGGGCTTCGACTCGCTTTCCTGGCTGGGGGCTTCGGTTCGCATCTTCACCAACTGTTCGATGGCTTCCATGAACGCTTGTGGCGGCTGAGCACCTTTGACCAGCAGGCGGTTGCCGGTCTGGTTGTCGATCACGAATGTAGCCGGCGTACCTGTGACGCCCAGCTTGATGCCTTTCTCGATCTGCTTTTCAACGAGGGGCTTGTACTTGCCGCTGGCCAGGCACTCGGTAAAGGCTTTCTCCTCGGTACCGACCAGGCGTGCAAGCAGGGTGATGTCTTCTACTCCTTGACCGTTCATTTGGCTCATCTCGAACCACTTTCCAGTGAACGCCCAGAACGCCTGGTTACCGGCGATTTCGCCTACGCATTCAGCTGCCTCTGCGCCTTTGGTGGCCATAGGGTCATGGAACTGCAGCGGGAAGTGCTGCCACTCCCAGTTGATCTTGCCCCCTGCTTGGTCGACCAGGGTTTTGGGGGTTTCATGCAGGCGGCGGCAGAACCCACATTCCAGGTCGCTGAACTCGACGAGGGAGAATTCAGCCTGTGGGCTACCGAAGATGTGGCGACCGTCGATGCTGGCGGTGTGCGCGTTGGCCCAAGGCTTGAGATTGTCTGCCACTTGCGAGGAGATTTTATCCGCCTCGATCTTGGCCAGTGCCTCGGTGACGGCTGCCGGCAGTCGCTCGGTAACTGCTTTATCGACGCTTTCGCTGATCATGTATTTGGTGATTTTGCTGCCGATATGGACAGAAACCCCGACCGCGATGGCGGAAAAGACCAGGCCGAGCCCAAGTACGGTAACCAGCGGTGTGCCTTTGGTATTCGACATTTTGAGTCCTTACTTAACTGAGTATGGTTTGGGCTGCAGGTGCAGCGGGATATCTTTCGGGGTTCCGTTGACCAGGATCAGCCACTCCTCGTAGGAGAGGCGCTGGCTACCGGCGCACAGCTTCTTTCGCACCTTGAGGTATTCGTCGACAGGCGCGTTAGCCTCGGCGCGGGCCAATGCAATGCCCCCGGTCGTGCTCAGGGTGCTGATCGGCGCGGCGAAGACTTGTGCGGATTCAGAGCTGTTGCAGTTGCTGGCGAGGATGCCCTGTGGCACTGCGATGGTCGCTGGAGCGGCAGTGGGCTGCTTGGGCTGAAGTTCGGGGTACAGCTTGCCGTACCGGGTACTGATCTGGTCTTCTGAAGACAGTACATGCTGGTAAGTTGGCTTGCGGAGAGCTGCACCGCCACGTCCTTCGTGACCCCAGCTGGTGTGGTGCTCACGCATATCTGGGGCGAATTCTGTGAATTCCAGCTCGATGCCGGTGAACTCGGCTTTCTCGGGTTCTGTCGGCTTGCTGGAGCAGCCGGCAAGCGTGGCCAGGGTAATGGCCAACGCGAGTGGGGCATACGTTCGGATCATGTCGCGTCCTCGATTGGGGTTGGCTTCATTTTCCGGGTATGGCGGTTCGCGTTGTGGCCATAACTGGACGGATTCCGTCCAGATTGAGTTGCGCGCAAATTTGCGAGGTTCGCAGGTGTTGAACTGGCTCGTCGGCTAGTGCAGACTTTCCTTGCGCTCAACGAGCGCTAAGAAAGCCCTCTCTTGTGCAGGGTTACCCTCCGGGCAAATCGCCCACCGCGCTGAACCAGCGCCATTCAAGAATTCTCGTACTCAATCAGTCGGCATGTGCCTACTGATTTAGTCCTGTAGCTCGTCTACGGGGTCGGCTTGTTGGCCGTCTCATAAATACAACTAAACAACATCAAAAAATATAACCCTCTGGGGCTGCTACTTTGCCCCTTAGGGGAAAGTGCCGCCCCAAATATCTTCGTATGGAGAATTATTATGGCTCGCGGTATCAACAAAGTAATTCTGATCGGCACTTGTGGCCAAGATCCGGAAGTTCGTTACACCGGCAACGGTGGCGCGGTCGCAAACGTAAGTCTTGCAACGTCCGAAAGTTGGAAAGATTCAACTGGTGCAAAGCAAGAAAAAACCGAGTGGCACAAAGTTGTCTTCTTCGGGAAGATTGCTGAAATCGTAGGTGAGTATGTCCGCAAGGGCAGCACTATCTACATTGAAGGCAAACTTCAAACCCGTGAATGGGAGAAGGACGGCATTAAGCGCTACTCCACGGAAGTGGTGGTTGATCAGCGCGGAACCCTCCAACTCCTGGGCGGCAAGCAGGGCGAGCAAGGTGCTTCAAGGCCTAGCCAAGCTCCGCGCAACAGCAACAATCAAAATCAGCGTCCGGCTCAACCAGCTCTGGATAATAACCCGAGCTATGACAGCTTCGATGACGATATCCCGTTCGCGCCGATTAGCAAACTGCTTCTGCAGATCATCTAACAGCGCAAATCAACGGCAAATAAAACGCACCTTCGGGTGCGTTTTTTATTGAAGAAAGGAAAAAAGAATGAGCAACTTTCAAAACGCTGTAGCGATCATTGCTAAGCAAGAAAGCAAGTTCATGGAGTTGGTCAAGGCTGCCAGTACGGATGTCGTGTTCAAGCAAGAGATGCTGTATGCCTCTCAAGCGATGATGAATAACGACTATCTGTGCAAAACCGCGATCAATAACCCGCTAAGCCTGCGCAATGCGTTTTCTCAGGTGGCCGCTTGCGGCCTGACACTCAATCCCTCTCGGGGTCTGTGCTACCTGGTACCGCGTGACGGGCAGGTGATCTTGGATGTGTCCTACAAGGGCATGATCAAGACCGCCGTAAACGATGGTGCAATCCGCGATTGCATCGTCGAGCTGGTCTACTCGAACGACAAGTTCGTCTACAAGGGCAAGCGTCACAGCCCGGTTCATGAGTTCGACCCCTTCGATTTGAAGGAGCAGCGCGGTGAGTTTCGCGGTGTGTATGTCGAGGTCACCCTACCGGACGGTCGTGTGCATGTGGAGGCAGTTACCGCTGTCGACATCTACAAGGCGCGTAATGCAAGCGACCTGTGGACGCGCAAGAAGAAAGGCCCTTGGGTCGACTTCGAGGATTCCATGCGGAAGAAATCTGGCATCAAAATCGCCAAGAAATACTGGCCTCAGGTCGGTGAAAAGCTGGACTCGGTTATCCATTACCTCAACACAGATGCAGGTGAGGGCTTTGCCTCTCAGGATGTTCCTGTATCTGTTGTCGAGCGTTACATGGGTCAGGTTGAACAGGTAGAACCTGCTGAACCTCTGCCAACGTCTAACGAAACTGTTCCTGTTGTAGCTTCGGTAGCGGTTGCCGAACAGGCTGCTGCTACCCAATCCCAGCCAACCCCCGAAAGCGAAGCGAAAGCGCCGCTGCAGGGTACGGTTGATCCAAATGTTGAGGCTGCTGAATCGGCACTGCCGGAACGAACCCTCAACAAGGTCGAGGAGTTGGTCAAACGAGCCCGGAACAGTGGGGCTTGGAAAGCTGCTCACGAGTACATCTCCACATGGCCGGAGATAGCCCGTGATTATGCGACCAAGAAGCTCAAGGCGGCTGAATATCAGCTCGCTGCTTCCGGGGAGTAATTCCCGTGAAGCACCTGACTCTTACCGGCCTCTGGGCTGGTCGTCCGTTCTGTGGCGTGAGTCGAGTCCAGGCGGCGGCATCTGGGGAGGAGTTTTTCCACCCCAATGCTCGCCAGCTGGAGCAGCCGCTCTACAGAGCAAAAATCTGCCCGGCCTGTTTATCCCTCTGGGATAACCCCGAGCAATCAACCCAACCCGAGCCGGGGCACTCCCTGGTAGGGAAAGCCTGCGGCTAACAAAGAGGACACAGACATGGCCGATCTCATCGTGCTGATTCTGACCCTGCTGTTTTAAACCAACAGCTCAAACACACCACCCTGACGGGGCAACTGCCCCTCAGGGGTTTGTTGCCTGCGTCTTTCTGAAAAGGAAAACGATATGGCAACTGCAACCCAAGGCATCAGCGTTCGACTGGTAAACGATCCATCCCCGGAAAGCCCGCGCATGTGGGACAACCTGGGCACTATGGTTTGTGCTCATCGCCGCTACAACTTGGGCGATGAATCCGGCCGCAGTGATGCGCTGTCCATCATTCGTGAGCACTTGCCTGACAAGCAGCTGCGAGAGATGGATTTCGATGAAAGCCATGTGCCTGACATCGAACGAGCGCTGGAGGTGACAGGTCAAGTGGTGATGCTGCCGCTCTACCTTTACCAGCACAGCGGCATGGCCATGAAGACTTCGCCATTCAGCTGTCAGTGGGACAGTGGAAAGGTGGGGTTCATCTTCGTCAGCAAGGCGAAGTTGACCCAAGAGTACGGCTGGAAGCGGATTACCGCTGATCGCCGCAACAAGATCCATACGTTGCTGGAAGGGGAGGTCGAGGATTACGACACCTACCTGCGCGGCGATGTGTGGGGCTTTGAAGTGGTACAGGAAAGCCAAGTGGTGGATTCGTGCTGGGGTTTCTTCGGCTCAGATCCATTGACTAACGGGGTGCTTGGTCACCTCTCCGGCCCAGCCAGGGAACTGGTTGAGTCTGGTCTCTTCGAGCGGGCCTACGCCTAATCCATCAAAAACCCTGTGGGGCATATCCCCACAGGGGATTGCTCTTTTTCAGGGACGAAAAGGAGAAATGAAAATGCGTACTTACATCCTGGCGATGTTCAACAAGCAGACCAAGAAGTACACCCGCTATCAGTGCCAAGCCTTCACATTCAAGGAGGCTGTAGCCAAAGCCCAACAAGCCCTCGACGGCTTTCCTGGGCTGGTCGACAACGGCAAGGGGGTGGGAAATGCGTCCCTCCACGCTTGATGGTCTGCGCAAGCAGCTGTCGGATTGGCGGGAGCAACAAGCGGAGGGGGGGCCTTTGGCCTTCTTTGCGCAGGAAGTCATCGACGGTTTGGAGGAAAAATTATCCATCCTGCTTTCACTGATCGATGCCTTTCAGCTGAGCCCTATGGGCTTCACCCTCAAAGACCCGACGCAAGACTCGTGGGGGATCATTCTCCCCGATGCCTCGCAGCCGGGGCGGTACCGCTGGCAGGGTTTTCGTGCAGATGGCTTTACTGGCCACTGCACGTTTGACACCCCTGAGCTGTGCCTGGGCGACATGGTGGATTTCGGTCTGAAGGTTCCCGATCAAGGGGCTTTGGATCGCAATGCCACCACCCAGACATGGCAGCGGGGCATGGAGATGCTGGCTGTTGTTCAAGCCTGCAACTCAGGCCTTATCAGCTGGGACGAAAGCTGCCGCAGGCGCGAGGAAATTTCCTCGCGTTATCAGCAGGCCGCGTAACCGCAAAATCAAAACTTAAACCCCAAGGGGCACAACTGCCCCTCTGGGGTTTTTGTGCCTTTCGGGCCATCGCTTGGGTTTTCGGACCCGCGTGGACTACGTTTTACGCGTTGATGGGCATTGCGGCGTTTTTGGTTTGGAAACAGAGATGGGAGAAAAAAGAAATTAGGACCGCACTCGGCATATTCGGTATTCAGCTGTTTTTAAACGCCATTTGGTCAATCATATTTTTCGGCATGCAAGGTCCCGGCTGGGCACTGGTTGATATCGTTCTCCTTTGGCTTGCGATCGTCTGGACAATCGCGTATTCTATAAAATATCAAAGCCAGCGGCGTATCTCTTTGTGCCGTATCTTCTTTGGGTCAGCTTCGCTTCGTATCTGAACTATTCAATTTTGATGCTGAATTAAATTGAATGTGGGTATGACTAAAGTTTTAAATCTAAATTCGAAAACATCATTTAGCTTACAGCCGAAACCGCCATATAATTTCGACGCAATCACACATAAACCGTCTCATTTTCCATCTTCAGATAACGAATGGGTGAAGGGAAAATATTGGATCACAGCGATTTGGGACGGCAAAGTATTGGGGTTTAAGTTAGAAAACGACGGAACTATCAATAGGCCTAAAATCAGAATAAGTGTGTTTTCAGAAAGGCCCCTCAATAAAGAATTTATTAAGGAGCTTATTCCAGAGATAAAATATCGTTTTAATACAGAGAACGATATAGCCGATTTTATTAATCGCTTTAAAAAGGATAGGGTTCTGGCGCCTTTCATCAAAAAATGGAAGGGCATGAAGCCGGTAGCCGCTAACTCTCTTTACGAGACGCTTATTATTTACATAGTTTTGCAAAATGCGACGGTAAGGCGAACGCACCAGATGTTGGAAAATCTTTTTAAGCGATTTGGCAAAAGGGTGGAATTTGATGGTAAAACACTTTCCGCTTTTTGGAAACCGCGAGCGATAGCGAGGGTAAGCGAAGATGTTTTGAGAAAGCTTAAACTGGGTTATCGCGCGAAGTTTCTTAAGCGAATTTCGGAACAGTTCGCGAGCGACGAAATAGACGAATATCGGTTAAGAAAATTGCCCAGAGATGAAGTGAAAAAAGAAGCCCTAAAACTTTATGGAATTGGCAAGGCGTCCGTAGAATATCTTCTTTTCGAGGACTTCTACCATTGTGGTACTTTAGAAACAATTCCGCCATGGGAGCAAAAGATATTTTCAAGACTGTTATTTAAGAAGAAACTCGTTTCGGTCAACAAAATTCTTTCTTTTTTCAAAAAGCGATATGCAGGTTGGGAGAAATTAGCTTCTCACTACATCTGGGAAGATATTTTCTGGAAACGCAAAACTCAACACATTGATTGGCTGGAGAAAGAAATCAGATTATAATATAATTATATAATAGACCTGCTGCTTATTAAGGTTTTAGCCATTTTTTTAAAAAATTATTGGCTTAAAATAAGGGTTTTTTATATCAAATTTCCCTCAAAAATTAATACGCAACATGTCTAATAATAAACTTCGCGGTTTTGAGGAGGCAATTATTTCATAAGAAAGATTGCCGGCTGAAATTTTGCGGAGCAAAAAAACAATATGTTTAACATTGACCAAAAATTTAAGAGTTTTTCTCTGGAGACATATGACCCGAATAAGGAGGAAATAGTTAAAATTTCAACGGATGATTTTTCCGGGAAGTGGATTGTATTGTTTTTTTATCCGGCTGATTTTACTTTTGTCTGCCCCACGGAACTTTTGGATTTAAACAGGCATTTTGAAGAATTTAAGAAACTTCATGCTGAAGTTATTTCCGTAAGCACCGATAGCGTTTATACCCACAAGGCCTGGATTGAAATGGAGGAGTTGTTAAAAGGGTTCAAATATCATATGGCCGCCGACCATAATGCCAAACTTTCACGGGAACTCGGGATTTATGACGAAGAAAGTGGCATGGCCCAAAGAGCTGTTTTTATAATTGACCCGGACGGGATTTTACGCTCCTGTGAAATCGTGGCGGATGCCATTGGCCGGAATGCTTCGGAAATTTTGCGGAAATTAAGGGCGCTCGACTTCGTAAAAAATAATCCCGGCAAGGTTTGTCCGGCAAGCTGGGACGAGGGCGGTGTCGTTCTCGAGCCCTCAATTAAAAAAGCCGGAAAAGTTTATAAAGAATGGAAATGATTTTTTTTATTTTCTTTTTGCTCCTGTTCTTCTCATAGGACAATTCTATAGAATTGTTCTATGCTTTGTTTTAACAACAGTCAGTCCTTGGAAAAATCGCGGGATTTTTCCGGCGGGATTGATATTTTACCTTAATCGTCATCCTGAGCGTTAGCGAAGGATCTCAGATCTCTAAGAAATGTTTAAAACATTAGATTTTTCTAAAAATTAAAAATGAATGCCGGTCGGCATTCATTTTTGATTTTATTTCCAGACATTATCCATGGGCGGGCATTCTGGATATTCCGGTAGGTTCGGGTAGACCTTGTTTGTGCGAGTTGGAACCAGATTATTTCTGAACTACGGTTTTTTCTTCGGCTTTCCAAAGTAAACATTCAATGTTTTGCGACCGCTTAAGGCCAGTGCAATAGACCGCATACAGCCGTCATCAACGTCTCCCTTCATTTTTTTTCTGCACCATTTTCTGCCGCAAGTTCCAGTGCCGCCCGCAAACACAATTGGAGAAAGACACTTTTCTCTGCTAATGACATCGGCAAATTCCATAATTCTTGGAATTGCCCTTTTTGAACGTGCGCGAATACGTTTACTGTTTCGTTTTAGCCCCTTCTTTACCCTGAGAGCTGTTTGAGAAAGCGAACAGCACGTCCATTGGGGAGGTAGTCCGCCGGCGCGCCTCCATACTCCAACTTCTTTCGTTGTTACTGTCGCTCTATACCAGTCCGCGTTGTTATATGCGTCTGCCCTTTTTCGATACTCATCCGCGATAATTTTATCAAGTTGTCTTTCGGTGAGTTTATTGGTTATCGTTTTTGCTTGTTTCAATTTTTTCAAAAATTCTGCTTCGGTGAGTTTTGGCAGATACTTCTTTCCCTTCCTTCGTGAAAAACGCATTTTCTGCGATATCACGAATGCCCGCTTTACTTCAATTGGACGGATCTTATGTAGGATTTTCATATAGATACAGTAGATACAAGTAATTTATTATGGATTTGTGGACCTATGGAGAATCGTCTAGCCCGGCTGACCGGTAGTCAGCCGGTCGGCCTAGGGAACTCCAGCATCCCGGACTTGCCCCGTTACTCGCTTAAATTTTGGTGGACCTACGGGGAATCGAACCCCGATTTCTCGGATGCAAACCGAGTGCTCTGCCATTAAGCTATAGGCCCGTCCCGCGAGTAACGGGGTGAACAAACCGGGCGCAATTTTGCCTTCTCGGCAAAATCCAGGGAAATTTTTTACGGAAATTGAGGACAATTTCCCAAATTTCCCGCGCAAGTAAAGCAGTTTGCTTGCGCCTACTGTGCTAAGGGCCCGTTAGTTTTTTGTGGTGCAAAATTTTCAGGACTTTTCTGGGTTTTCCAGAAGACGGCTCTTTTTGCCAATTATGCATAATTGGGGTGCGGTATTTTGAACTTGTGCTGATGGTTTTTCCGCTACCGATATAAAATCCGATGTGCATATGCCTGTTTTCTGATTCCGGAAAATATTTTTCTTCATATACTAAAACACTTCCGATTTTTGGTTTATGCAAACTCTTCCAGCCGGAGCGTTTCAAATCTCTGACAGTATTTTTTACTGTGGAATGGATTTTTTTAATGAGGCCAAAATGGCGGAGTATTGTTGAAACAAAATAAGCGCAGGATAAATTTCCGTTTTCTAAAATATCTATCCGTTTCCGGCCGTTAAGCGCGTACATATTCCTGAAAAACTTGCTTCCCACGCTATTTTTGATTGTGGCCAGATACGTGGAAAATAAATCAAATTTTAGTTTTATTTTTTTCATAGTATTCAGTAAGTTTTTGATGTTCTGCGCTCCAGGCGGAATACAAGAATTACATTTTCTACAGCTTTTATTTTGTAGAATATTCGGAATGAACCAATTCTTCTTCTCCAGGAATTTTCTTCGTTTTTCATTTTTTGAATATCGCCGAAATAGGGATTTATCGGCAAAAGACGAATGGCGCCGAGTAGTTTCTCGGCGTCATGATGCGGTATGTTCTTAAGCGTTCTGAAAACGCCCGGGTCAATTTCTAAATCCCAGTTTTTTAACGAGTTCATCGTAGGAAAGTGTTTTATTTTTGCGGAAATTTTCTTCCGCTTTGGCCAGCGCCCGTTTTTGGGCTTTGGTAGGGTTGAATTCTTTTATTGCTTTAAACGACAAAAGCGCCTCATACTCCCTTCGAGGAACAATTATTAGATCATCTTTTTCAACTATTTTTCTTGGAATAGTAATCGTATTCATATTTAAATTATAGTTTTTAAAAATTATATTGTCAATTTAATTTCATACGCAAGGAATTTCGTTCTTACATCCGCTTTTACTGCCATTATGCTTATATTTATGAGGTTGAATCTCATCTTGCAGGATTTAACGATAGTAATTGTATGAGTAGAAGTTAATCCATATCCCATAAAGATTTATCCGTAATATTTACCGGCGGATTGTAATTTTCTATACAGTGTTAAAGAGCGGCAACGAAATTATCGGAAATATCCAGGTATTTGCTTTTCATATTTTCTCCAAAACCATCCGGATTCCATGAAGATTTATTTTTTGTTTCTATTAAATTTTTTGCGCCTAGCAGGGTCGCAAGCAATGCTCGCGACGGGCGTTATCAAAATTAATTATGGTCGCGCGCCCGGGAATTTTACGCGAGTGAAATTCTCCGATAGAGGCGGACTCGCCTTTGGCGAGGAACATGGGACCAACTTAACCCTTCGGCGCGGCTCAGGACAAGAAGGGTGCTGTCTCGATTTTTACATTAAGAAGTTTTTAGATTAAGAAAAAATCGAGGATTTACGATAGTGAGTCCGCCTTGTTGGACAAAACCAAAGCCGTGATTATGGGCATTTCTTGTTTTGAACCGAGCCGAAAGATTGGCTATTCGCCATTTGTAATAGAACTCTTTGCAGAAATTTAAATCCACTGTTCAATTTCTTCCTCGGAAAAACCAGCCATGCGTAATAAAAATTTCGGAGGCCTTGAAATGTAGTATTTATTTTTTTCTACTCGCCGTTTTTCCTGTTCTTCTATGGCGGCTTCGGCCTCTTTTTGCAGACGTTGATAATCCAAATCTTCAGGAGTTAAATCATCTATATGTTTAAAAAAAGCATAAATGCTACTTACGGCTTTTGCGCTTAGTAACTGATATTGCAACAAAATTTTTATTTTTGTGCTATCATCTTCATTTTCGATCAATTCCATAGTTGCGGTTGCGTCAGTTTGAATAAGTTCTGCCATTCTATCAAGTGTTTCAGCTTTTCTTTGGTAGGCATCTCGCACATATTCGTAGTTAACCCGCGTTTTTCCGACGTTCATTCCTTCGTGTCCACGTTTTTTTGCTTTACTTCTTAATGTAGCTGCAGAATCTCTGAGTACCTTAGTGCTTTCGGCTAATAGTCTGGCATGTTCGGGATTTTCTATCAATTTAGATTTATTTTCTTGAGATATTTGTTCTGGATTCATATATTTTATTAGATTATTTTATGTTTCGGTAATCGACCTTTAGATAATTTTCGCCCGGCAGGATTTTCACTCCCACACTCAAGCAAGGTTAAAATATTAAAACATTTCTTGAGTGTGGGGGCGGGCCTGCGACCCCTTTTGTTTCTCGCAAAAGCCCCGGGCTTCGCCCGTTGGAAGCAAAGCCATTTGCCTCCAACCCTTAAAAGGGAGCTGCTTTTCATGGGATTAGATGACTTTTTTGCACCCAGCAGGATTCGAACCTGCGACCATCTCCTTAAAAGGGAGCTGCTCTACCAACTGAGCTATGGGTGCAAAAAAGTCATAATCACGTTAAAAGCCAAATTATTGGCTTTTAACCCAACTGAGCTACTTGCCCCTCCCCAGTTTTACTGAAAGCTTTCTTGCTTGTTCACTTTTTAACTTATAAATACAGCTTAACCTCTCTGCCATTTTCAGTAAAACTGGGGAGGGATGAAGGTGCAAAAAACTTATAATCTCGTTTTAGCGTAAAATATGCTATAATAAATCCATTCGTTATAATACTATAAAATTCATTAATTATCAAATCGTATGGACGGCGCTTTAATTATTTCGGCTTTTTTTGCCGGTATTCTGATGTTTCTTGCTCCGTGCACTTTTCCTTTGATACCGGGCTATCTGGGTTTTTTATCGGGTCTTTCTTCCAGAGACCTGCTTGACGAAAGCAAACAAAAAGAGAATAGAAGAAAAATTTTAGTCCACGCGTTTTTTTACGTATTCGGATTTTCCCTGACTTTCATTGTTTTCGGCATAGCGGCAAGCGGAATAGGACTTTTTCTTTTTGAATATCGGCCCCTGCTTCAAAAAATCGGCGCGTTATTTATTATTATTTTAGGGCTATTTCTTATCGGTATTTTAAAACTGCCTTTTTTGCAAAATGAGGCCTTGGTGCGTTTACCCAAATCTTTGCGCAGATACGGAAAGACAAGCTCATTTTTATTCGGAGCATCAATCGCGTTTGGCTGGACACCCTGCGTCGGCCCTATTCTGGGAGCGGTTCTTACTGTTGCGGCGACCAGAGGCGAAATAGTACAGGGTATTATTCTTCTTTCTATTTTTTCTTTGGGGCTGGCGATTCCGTTTTTGCTGGCCGCGCTTGGTCTTGTAAAATTCATAAAAATCATTCAAAATTATAGCAAGATTTTAAATGGAGTTTCCGTGTTTTCAGGCCTTCTGCTTATTTTTATCGGCATCCTGATTTTTATGGATAAATTTACATTTTTGATATCATATGGATATTGGCTCTTCAGATTTATTAATTATCAGCAGTTGATTAACTATTTATGAGAGAGGCAATAATAAATTTTCCAAAACAATTTTTATTCAAACCAGAAATTGAAAACGGCGGCAAATTAAAATTGGCAAAATTCAAAAAATTTATTGTTTGCGGAATGGGGGGTTCTCATTTATCGGGCGATTTGGTTAGGACATGGAAACCCGCGATTAATATCATAATTCATTCTGATTACGGTCTGCCTCCGATAAATCATCACAATAAAGGAAATACCCTGATAATTGCCAGTTCTTATTCCGGAAATACCGAAGAAGCTATTGATGCTTTTAAAACGGCTATAAAAAGTAAAATTCCGGTTGCGGCCATCTCTACTGGTGGAAAATTGCTTGAACTTGCTCAAAAATACCGCGTTCCTTACATAAAATTGCAAAATGACGGGATTCAACCAAGAATGGCTACCGGTTTGGGTTTTAGGGCTTTATTGAAAGTTCTTGGAGAAGAAAAAGCGTTAATTGAATCAGGGAAACTTGCTTATTCGCTTAAATCAATAAAACTTGAAAATAAGGGAAGGGGATTGGCAAAGAAATTAAAAGGTTTTGTGCCGGTAATTTATTCTTCACAAAGAAATTCAGCCATTGCTTATAACTGGAAAATTAAATTCAATGAAACCGGCAAAATTCCCGCTTTTTATAATGTATTGCCGGAATTGAATCATAATGAAATGACCGGTTTTGACGTTAAAGCGGGAACGCGCGGTTTATCCAAAAAAAATTATTTTATTTTTCTTAGAGATGCCGAAGACCATCCCAGAATTTTAAAAAGAATGAGTATCTTGAAAAAGTTATATAATGACAGGGGGCTAATAGTTGAAACTATTGATATAAAAGGTTCAACAAGATTTCATAAAATATTTTCTTCTCTATTATTGGCTGATTGGACCGCGTATTACACCGCTCTCGGATATAGCGTTGATTCGGAACAAGTTCCCATGGTTGAAGAATTTAAGAAATTGATTATAAAATAACGTAATATATTTTTATATCTTTTGGAAAATATCCTATGAAAAATTTTTTACGCATTGTTATAACATTTTTTGGCTTATTTTTTGCTTTTACGGCAAACGCCGAAATTGTTTCTTTTTCCGTTAGCCCCTCGAGCATAAATAACGGCCAGCAAACATCTTTGATGTGGTCAAGCCGGAATTTGAGCGGTGTTAAAATAATTCTGCCCTGCGTCAGAGGAATTAAATATTTTAATGAAAGCAACGCGGCCATGACTTGCGATAGCGCCGTTCCCGATCTTCCTACAACCGGCGCTTTGAATGTGGGTATTGTTAATTTGAATACTCTTTCATCTTCCATTCAGGTAAAGGCCGTCCCTAAAACCGCTGCCGGAATTTATGATGAAAGTTATCCGAGTTACGTCTCGATTAGCATTGGTCCGGCTTCAACAATTATTACGGATTTTACCGCATCCGTTTTTGATATTGAATCAGGAAATGAAATTACTTTTTCGTGGGCGAGCCAGTATATAGCAGGCGTTAATTTTATGTTTTCCTGTCCGGAAAATGTAAGGATTACTTATGAAGGAGATGCCCGTACAACGTTGCCTTGCGGAGCTATTGTTTTTGCAGGCGATTTCGGCGCTTCGGGACAGGCCAAATTCAAATTTTTTAATGACACGACCAATGAAAAGATAATAAACGTTTCGGTGGTTCCGGCCACGGGAGACGGAACGTATGATGCTACCCGTTCCAAATTAATTGAGGTTAAAGTTCGTTATCCCGCGCCTAAAATACCAAAAGTGAAATTGTACTCAACAATCCCTAATATCATTCCTTCCGGCTCAAGCACACTTATTTCCTGGGGAGGGGAAAATATTGCCGGAGTGAATTTTATTTTTTCCTGCGTTTTTGGCATTTCCGCCACTTCATCTCTTGACGCGACTTCAACTCTGCCTTGCGGGACTTATGCTTTTTCCAATAATCTCCCCGCAACCAGCAGTGTTTATTTATCTTTTAAAAATACAGGTTATGGTCCGGCCGGATTTTCTGCAAGAATAATTCCTTTTCTTTCAAATAATACTTATGATACAACCAGTTCTTTTGATTTTCGTCTAGATATTCTTCAGGAGGATGTTTCTGTTCCTGTTCAAGTATCGGTTGTACAGCCGTTGCCAGCACCATCTCCGGCAACATTGGCGCCCGTTCCCGCAACGTCAACCGCTGTTTTCCCGCCATCGGCTCCGACCGCAAAATCTTCTTTTGTCTACACCTTCCTTAAACCCCTTTATTTCGGTCTAGAAAATGACCCGGATGTAAGAGCCCTGCAGCAAATTCTTGCTTTAGAAGGCGTTTATTCAGGACCGGTAACGGGCAATTACT
>LCCV01000002.1:2738-116980 GCA_000998135.1 Parcubacteria group bacterium GW2011_GWA2_42_14 | reverse complement strand
GCGTTTATTCAGGACCGGTAACGGGCAATTACTATAATCTTACGGTTTTAGGGGTTAAAAAATTTCAGGAAAAATACGGCATTTCCCAGCTGGGAAATGTTGGTCCGGCAACCAGAGCAAAACTTAATGAATTTTACTCGAAATAGTAAATTTTCTTTGACAATATCAAGTATTATTAATAAAAGAGCGGGTCCTTTGTATGTATTGTGCATAACTTTTTTGACTTAATATTTATTAAGGTTTAAGCTGATTAAAGTTATAAAAAATTGCTAAACCTTGATATACTGCTTATGGAAAAGAAATACGTAACAATATTGCAAGCTTCAAAACTCTTGGGTGTTACCCCTTTAACGCTTCGTAATTGGGATAAAAGAGGTATGCTCACGGCCTACCGGAATCCGATTAATAATTACCGGGTATATCGGTTTGACCAGATTGAACTTTTTTTAAGAAAAATGGAGAATTCCAAAAATCAGTTGGGCACGAGAAAGATTGATATTTCCGTAGTTTAGATTTAGATTTGGAATAAACAAGATCGGGTTTTGCTTCAAGCAAAACCCGGTTTTTTAATTTCCGGCTAGGTTTTTTGCCAGCATTTATAAATACTTACTTTTGGAGATATGATGTATAATATAATATAAGTATGACGCAATCCGGAATTGAAAAAATATTGGAAGTTGATAACCTAAGCAAAACCTACGGTTTTTTAAGGGCCGTGGACGGAGTTTCGTTTTCCATTCAAAAGGGCGAGATTTTAGGTCTTTTGGGGCCGAATGGCGCCGGAAAAACCACCATCATAAATATGATTGCCGGTTTGCTTGAAAAAGACGGAGGAAGCATTAAGGTTTTTGGCAAAGATTTTTCCAAAAATAAAAGCGAGATTCTTTCCCGAATGAATTTTGCCGCCGCTTATGCCCAGCTTCCGGGTAATCTTAAGGTTAAAGAAAATCTTTTGATTTACGCCATGCTTTATGATTCCCCCAATCCAAGAGAAGCGGTAAAAAATATTATTGCTGATTTTGGTTTGTATGAATTTACAGACAAAAAAACCGGCTTTCTTTCTTCCGGAGAACAGTCCCGCCTGGTTTTGGCCAAGGCGCTTATTAATAATCCCGAATTGCTTCTTTTGGATGAACCGACCGCGTCTCTTGACCCCAGCACTTCCGAACAGGTTCGTTCCCGAATTATGAATTATGCCAAAGAGAACGGCGCTTCCGTACTTTGGACATCGCATGATATGTGTGAAATTGAAAAAGTGTGCGGCCGGGTTTTGTTTCTTTCCCGCGGGAAAATTCTTCTTGAAGGGCATCCTAAAGAACTTCCCGTCCGATACGGCAAGAAAAATTTAGAGGAATTATTCATTATGATTGCCCGAGAGCCGTTATCCATAAATCATGTAACCTAAAACATGTAACCTGTAACATGTGAATGTGACAGCATTAAAACCTTTTTATGTTTTATGTTTCATGTTTCAGGATATCAATGTCGTCAAAACGAATCTACGCAATTTTTTTACGCCAGTTTTTTCTCCTTAAACGAAGTCCCAGCCGCATCATGCAGATTTTTTATTGGTCTCTTCTCGAGCTTACTCTTTGGGGGATTATAACAAAATATCTTTATGCTATCGGCGGAGAAAAATTTGGATTTATCACTGTTATTCTCGGAACGGTTATTTTTTGGAACTTTTTTACCAGAGTTATGAACGGCATTACGATTTCATTTCTTGAGGACATATGGTCAAGAAATCTTATTAATCTTTTTGCCTCTCCTCTTAGGGTCGGCGAGTATATAGCGGGGCTGTTGGCGGTAAGCATTATGCAAACATTCCTTGCCATCGGCGCCATGGTGCTGGCCGCCTGGTTTTTTTTCTCCTATTCAATCTTTCAATTCGGATTCCTTCTTATTCCTTTCATCTTTATACTTTTTATTTCCGGCTGGGCGCTCGGCATTTTTACCACTGCGGTAATTTTACGATTTGGCCCGTCGGTTGAAATTCTTGTTTGGTCCATCCCCACGATTATTATGCCGTTCTCGGCCATCTTTTATCCCCTGGAAGCCCTTCCGACATTTTTAAGGCCAATCTCTTATGCGATTCCCATATCGTATGTATTTGAAGGAATGCGGGAGGTAGTGCATAAGGGAACATTCAATGCGTTGAGCCTGGCAATCGGATTTGCCCTCTCGTTTTTTTTCTTTTTTGCTGCTATTGCTGTTCTTTTTGTTATGTATCGAATGGCCTTGCGAAAAGGCCTCTTCACAAGGTTTATGACAGATTAAAATTAAATCCGAAATTAGAACAACTAGTATCTATGAGTATCGCGAGCGAAGCGAGCAAATATCCATGAGTATCTGATATTTATGGATATTAAGATACTAACTGATATTAACTGGTTAGAATTTCGTTTTTTTAAATTTGGACAGGGGAATCGCTACATTTACATTAGATTATGGCCGATGTCCAAGATGGCTTTTTGAGCGGATGGTTAGATTAGGAAGAGAAATGACGCGGGTCATTATTTTGGAATACGGCCCTGATGAATTTTTGCGGCGGCTTTCTGACCCGGTATGGTTCCAGTCCTTGGGAACTGTTTTGGCATTTGATTGGAACGCATCGGGCTTGACCACCATTCTTACCGCGGCATTGAAAGAGGCAATACGTGGCGAGGAACAAGAACTTGGAATTTTTATTTGCGGAGGCAAAGGGAAAACTTCGCGAAAAACTCCGGATGAAATTCTTTTCCATGCTGACAAAGCGGATTTGACGCGGACTGACGCGGAAAACTTAGTATATGCTTCGCGCATGTCAGCTAAAGTCGATTCCTCGTTGATTCAAGACGGCTACCAGATTTATCATCATTCTTTTATGTTTACCAAAAACGGCTCATGGTCGGTGATTCAGCAGGGGATGAACATAGATAATCAAACAGCAAGGCGCTACCACTGGTATTCTAATCCTTCCCTTATTCGCGCGAATAAGGGAATAGACGGAAATGAAAATGTTTCCATCGATTTCATACGGGAGCCGCATGCCGGTATTGCCAGCCAGGAATTTACCTCGCCCCTTAATATGGTTTCTAAAAAAAGTGAATCGGCGCGTTCTTTAAGCGCCGAATTTGTTTCCGAATTTTTCAGTTTGCAAAAAGATTTACGGCTTCTGCAAAAACATATCGGCCCCTACAGCAAAATGGCGCGATTTGCCGGTCAGCATCGAGTGTTGCCCGCGGGCAATACTCAATGTTGCGCGCGCGAGCCCGAACAGTTAACTCTGCTTAAACTTGATGATGTTGAATTTAAGACGCACCCCGTTCAAACAGAAAATTTTTCTAACAGCAAATATTTGCAAAAAATTCTGTATAAATTGTCGCAGAACAAGCCCAAAACCTATGAAGAGCTCGTCCGAACCGAAGGAGTCGGACCTAAAACCGTGCGGGCGCTTGCTCTCGTTGCCGAACTTATTTATAACGCCAAGCCGAGTTATGAAGACCCGGCGCGCTACTCCTTTGCCCACGGAGGAAAAGACGCGACGCCTTACCCAGTTGATAGGGTAACTTACGATAAAACCATTGAAACCATAAAGAGCTTGGTTGAAAAAATGAGAATACAAGAGGCGGAAAAAAGGGAAGTATTGGAACGGTTGTCATAGAATTAAATGAAAATTATTTGTACTCCCCGCAGCAGAGCTGCGGGGTATCTTTATTTTCATTCTTCCGAAGCCGAATAACTACTTTGATATATCCTCCTTCGCCAATGATTCGGAGGATTATTCTCTTCGCCCTCATCCCCGAGGCAAAACTGCTGGGTATTCGGCGAAGGAGAATAAAAAAACCGCCCTTTGGGGCGGGGGTCATGACAGGATTCATATTCATAGAAGCATTGCGTTATTCGCTTGATTTTAATGGAATTATTTTTAACGATTCCAAAAAATTTTCTCCTTCTTCGGTAGTCATATCTAACGGGTCTCTTATATAAATTATTGTACTGAAGTTGCCAAAGCCGCCCCATAAATTATATGAATAATTTAATTTGCCTGTTTCAAGCAGGATTTTTAGAAAACGGCTGCGAAATTGCGCCCTTGTCGGCGGAGGGGTTATGCGGCATTTTTTTATTTCATCGGCATCGCAAAACGGCAGAATTTCTCCTGAGCGCAAAAGGGTATTATATATTCCTCTTTCGGAAATGTCGTGGTACAAGGCCGAAGCAAACCTGGTTTTAGGACTGTTCAAATTTCCGCCAAGACGCTCCTTGATAAAATTCAATTTTATCGCCCAATCAAGTTCTTGGGATACCGCTTCATATCCCAATTCAAGTTTTTTAAGTGTGGATTTCCACGATGAAAGCGCGTCCGATTCCATATCCGATAAGTTTTTTAAAGATTTTTCCACGAAATTAATATATTCTTTCTGAATTTCAATCGCGGAAAGCTTTTTTTCTCTATCTCCTTCAAGTATTCTGATGGGAAACTTAAGGGTCGGGTCTCGGGCAAGAGAATACAAATCTTCTATGCAATGAGAAGGATGCGGTTTGTATTTCCAGTTATTATCCCGGTATTCTTCATACGCCCTAAGCACTAAATGAGTGGCGCCTAAAGATACGAACTTTCCCCACGGGGACATATTGGAATCCCCGCAGTGCAGGTGAAAACGAATTTGACCGGAAAGCACTTCGCTGAATTCGTTTTTAAATGCGATAAAACCCCTGCCCCCTCCGCCGGTTGTTTGCGAGCTTATCATGTCGGTAATAAAAAATGGGCGTTGTGAAATTACATATTGCCATTCATTGTTGTTCTGCAATCTTATGCCGCCCGAACCGTCAAAAATTTGCCGCGAAAGCAAAAATGGCGTCATAAAATCGGAAAAAGCGGGGATTTCAAATCCTGATAATGATAAGGTGGTATAATTTTCATGGCATCCCACTGATTTCTGAAGGTCTTGAATATCTTCGCTAAAATGGGTATTCATTTTGAACACGAAAATATCCTTGAATTTGTTTTCGGAATAATTATTAAGCAAGCCGCGGCGTAAGGCCTCTTTTCTTATATCCTCTACAATGCTGTCGCCGGCCAAATTATGAATAACCGCTTCTCTCGGGCTTTGGCATTCAGGCGTTGAGTATTCGGGAACGGCCATTTCCATATCAAAATAAAATCTTGCCCCGTTGGAAGCAAGCCATAGGTCGTTATCTTTGATTGGAGGGAAAAAAAGAAGTTCAGTCAGCTTATCAGGCGCCTCTTTATCCAATGGGAAAACACGCCTGAGAAACCCGGCTACTTGTCCGTAAATGTTGATATTTGTGTAAAATTTGCGGTTTTCTTCCAGGCATGCCACCGAATATTCCGTTTCAATGCCAAAAGCGCGTTTTTGCATTTTTATCCCGTTTAGATTTTCAACAAACTGATTTCAATATTATACCTTTTTTAAATTTAGTCCAGAACTTAAATTAGTATGGAGTTCCGCATGGCCCCATTTACAATTGGATGAGATATTCTGGACAAACAATAAAATATCCCGTCGGGCGCGATTGGCTGACGGGATAATATGGATTATTATTTGCCATGGCGTTAATTATGGGCATAACATTTTTTAAAGAACGGGTCCTTATGATATAGGTCGCCTAAGATATATTTTCCCGACAAGTAAAGATAAACATGCGTCCATTCGTGGCGAAGCGTTGGCGCGTCAAAAAAATCTTTGCGGATAAACATATTGTATAGGTCGATAAAAGCTATTGCTTCTTCGCCTGGCAGGTCAATCTTTTCGGCCGGAATAATTATAATCGGGGTTTTGAGCAATCGTTCTTCCGCATCCTTGTTAATTATTCCCGCGCACGCCCTGAATTCTTCATAAGCACCCTCAATTATAAAAAAATTAAAGTTCCACTGGCTTTCCGAAAATGGCGAGCCGGTTTGGTTATAAACAGGCATGCCCAAAGGATGAATCCTGAACTCCGTATTATTATCCGGTAAATTTTTAATAATAGCGCAGCCCGGAAGCATATAAAGAATGAGGATAATTAACGCTTTTTTAAATGAACTCATCGCTCTTTCCGGTATGGCTGTAAATTCCTGCTAAATAAATGTTACAATAAAAATATCGGCAAATCAAATAACGTTGCGCATAAATGGCCTAAGTATGGCAATGTTATTAATTCCGGATTTTTAACGCGATAGAAGACAAAATGGTTTTTACGGCGTGCTTTTGACAGTATGGAATATACAGATAAATTATGCTATTATGCAATAATGGTTATGACCAGTACCAAGAAAATATTTTTTATTTTTTTAACGGTTTTTATATTGTTTTTTATCGCAAATAAAATTGAAAATAACGGTAATAAGGACGCGCGCGGCGATACGGCTTTTTTCCGGCGCGATTCGGTTGTAATTAACGATATTAGCATAAAAGTGGACATTGCCGATACGGCCGAAAAAAGAACAATGGGGTTGTCCGGCAGGCCGTCGCTCGCGGAAAACGAAGGAGTATTTTTTATTTTTGACAGTTCTTACCGCTATTCTTTTTGGATGAAAGAAATGAATTTTCCGATTGATATAATCTGGATTGATGAAAATTTTGTTATTGCCGATATTACCAAACACGCCGCTCCCGAATCATTTCCAAAAACTTTTTTTCCTGTCTTGCCTATTAAGATTTTAGCCGTTTTTTTAAAAAATTAGTGGCTTAAAATAAGGGTTTTTTGCATCAAATTTTCCCAAAAAATTATTAAGCAACAGGTCTAATAAATAATTATGTCCGAATATTACAACCCAAAACGAACGCGGAATCTTTTTGACCCGAATTCGGAAAAACCGTTCAAATTGAGCCGGTCAAAAATTGACCTTTTTTTGGAATGCGCGCGCTGTTTTTATCTTGACCGGCGGCTTGGGGTAGCTCGTCCTCCCGGTTTCCCTTTTTCTCTTAATTCTGCGGTGGACTCGCTTTTGAAAAAGGAATTTGATATTCATCGTGCCGGAAAAACCCAACATCCTTTGATGAAGCAATACGGCATTGACGCGGTTCCTTTTAACCACGAAAGCATTAATGAATGGCGTGATACCTTCAAGGGTGTCCAGTATTTGCACAAATCCACTAATTTTATTGTTACAGGAGCGGTTGATGACGTATGGGTAAATCCGGACAAAGAATTATCGGTTGTTGATTATAAGGCTACGGCAAAATCAGGAGAAGTTACCTTGGATGCCGAATGGCAAGGGGGTTACAAAAGACAGGTTGAAACATACCAATGGCTTTTTAGGAAAAACGGTTATTTGGTTTCAGATACCGCTTATTTCGTTTATGCCAACGGCATAACCGATAAAAAGGCCTTTGACGGCAAGTTGGAATTTAATATAAAAATCATACCTTATAACGGAAATGATGCCTGGGTTGAATCCGCGCTTAAAGCGGCGCGGTTATGCCTTGACGCGGATAAGTTGCCGGAAGAATCGCGCGAGTGCGATTACTGCCGGTATAGAAAATCGGTTGAGGAACTTCATATGCATTAAACGCGGTTCCTTAATTCCCAATTCTGAATTTTATAAAGCACGCAATTTTTCAGTAGTATTAAATAAGTATTAAATAATACGTAAAATTTATATGGAAGAATATAAAAAAAACGAAAAAGGATTGCGCCGTCAAATCCGGGAGCAAACGATAAGTTATATCGTCGCGGCATTCGGATTGGTGGCGGGGCTTGCGTGGAATGAGGCCATCAAGTCGTTAATTGAATATATTTTTCCGGTTAGCTCCAACTCCCTTTTTGCTAAGTTTTTTTATGCCATACTGATTACACTTGTCGCCGTTATCATCACGACATACCTTTTGAAAGCCGTGCGGAATAGTAAAGAAGTATAAGCAAAAGTGCCATGGAGTAATATTAATAAATTCTATATGAGCGATGAATCAGTCATATACATTCTTTTTCCGGGCCGTCACCATATGCTGACTAATTTTCAGTCGGAATATTTGAGAAATCTTGCCAAGAAATTGGGGTTAGGGAGAACGGTAAAAATAATTTTTGCGGTAACGTCCTCAAACCACGAAAATACTAGGAGAAACCCCGTTCCGCTTTATTTAAGGGCCATGGCCATAAGTTTTTTGGGTAAAGATCTGCCATGCGAAGTCCTTGTTTATCCCATTCCCGATGTAAAACAAACCGATAAATTCGCAAGTTATATCTTGAGGCAAGTTTACTATCAGCATGGCGTACGGCTTTCTCCTAAAAATACCGTATTGGCCTGTTCCACCCCGCCGGTCATCCGCCTTTTCAAAAAACTCGGTTTTAAAAATTATCCGGTTGAGCTTTGGGACGAAAAGAAAGAAAAATATGCTTCGCTTCGTCCCTTCGAAGTTATAGATTTGGTTGTGGCCTCAGGAAAAAAATGGAGGGAAGATTCTCTTTGGAAAAAACATGCTTCCAAGGCAACTCAAAAAATATACCTTCAGTACGGATTGGGATACCTTATTCAGGAATTGTTTCAGGACTCGCTTTTGGGTGAAGACGCCGATATTACTGAAACAAGAAACTATGATACTTACGCGCAGTCGATGGATAATATCGTTAAATTGAAATTTGAAGACATAAGGCCTTTTGTGGTTCAAGGCAAGATTGTTGATGCCGGCTGTTCTACCGGTTCCCTAATTCGCCTTCTTGCCCAAGAATTCAGCGAGTCGGATATTATCGGCATTGAAGCCGCCAGGAAGTTTTATGAATTTGCCCGAATGCGGGAATACGCGACGCCGTTCGTATTTTTTTACCGGAGAAATATTTTTGAACAAAACTTCAAGCCCCAAAGCATCAATACTTTCATTTATTCTTCGGTTTTTCACGAAATTTATTCTTATTTGGGCAGAAAAGCTTTGCATAATCTAATCAATCATACCTATACCCAGCTGGACTTTTTTGGACGCATTATTATTCGTGATGTTGTGGGACCGGATAAACCGCAAAAGGCGGTTTTAATGGAACTTGCCGAAAAAGACGGGAAAGTTGATGGGCATGTATCCGAACTTTCTACCTATGCGAAATTTTTCCGTTTTGCGAATGAATTTAAGCCGAGAAAAATCCTTTTTTCAAAGGTAGCCATCGGAAAGAAAAAGTTCATAAAACTTTCACTTCGCGACGCGTATGAATATATAAGTAAAATGACTTTCGTTGATAACTGGGATAGCGAACTTCATGAGGAATTCGGTTTTTACTCTTTTGTGCAATGGAAAGAAATTCTTGAGAAAGCAGGTTTTAAGATTGTAAATGGCTCCAGAGCTTTTCAAAATCCGTATATTATCGAAAAAAAATACCGGGGCAGGGCGTCCCTTTATACGTTAAAAAACGGGAAACTAATTCCTGAAGAATATCCTCCAACCAACATGATTTTGGTTGGTGAAAAATAGAAGAGCATGCGGTTGAAGTATCGTTTGGAATGAGATATACTGATAAACAATGGCTAATTTAATTATTTTGGCTTCAGGCGTGGTTATTTGTTCCGGGATACTTTCTTTGGTGGAGGCATCCCTTTTTTCGTATTCCCTGACCAAAGCGCGCTTATCCGCCAATAAAGGAAATCGGCTGGCGAGAGCCGCTCTTGAAATCAGGGAAAAACCGTTTAAGGCCATTGCCGCTTTTGTTATTCTTTCGGCCGTGGTAAATATCGGTGGTAGTATTGCGGTCGGCTCTTATGCTTCGGAACAATTTTCCAGCAGAGGAATAGGAATCTTTTCCGGTATTCTTACTTTCCTTACAATAATTTTTTCGGAAATTATTCCTAAAAACGCGGGTGAGCGCTGGAGCCAGATTATATTTCCAATAGCCGCCGTGCCCTTGCGCTGGTTAACTTTTATTTTGTCTCCGATTATCTGGGTCATAGAATTTATTGCCAATCCATTTACGAGCGGAGTTTCTCCATTTACAACGTCCGAAGAAGAAATTTCTCTTCTTACGGATGTGGGCATGAAAGAAGGCACTATTGAGCCCGGAGAAGCCGAGCTTATTGAACGGGTTTTTCGTTTGAATGATGTAACCGCCAGAGATATGATGACTCCCAAGCCCTTCGTTACCTTCATTGACGGAAATAAAACATTGCGGCAAGTTATTGATACTGTAAAAAATTATAAACATTCCCGCATTCCGGTATTTGAAGGCGATACTAATCATATTATAGGGTTTGCGCATCAGCGGGATCTTTTGAAAGCGGTTACTGATGGTGATTTGGATAAAACTATAAAAATGTATGTTCATAAGCCGATGATTGTTCCGGAAACGCGACTTGGTGATGATCTTTTAAGGGATTTTCAGGAGAATAGGTCTCATTTGGCTGTAGTGGTAAGTGAATACGGAAACGTGGTCGGCGTTGTGGGGCTTGAGGATGTGCTTGAGGAATTGGTTGGAGAAATTATAGATGAAAAAGACGTGGCGCCGAAGTTGATTAAGCGTGTTGCTAAAAATGAGATTATAGCCCATGGCCAAACACGGATAACGTCAATTAATCACTTTTTCAATACAGCTTTAAAATCGCGCAAAAACTTAAACGGATATCTACTTGAAAAAATAGGCAAGATTCCCGATAAAGATGAAATTATTGAAATAAACGAGTTGGTTTTTCATATGGAAGAAGTCGGTTCTAATCAAATCGACAGAGTGCGAATTATAAAAAATAGATTAGAAGTAGACAAATTATGAAAATAATTTTAGGTTCGCAATCCAAAGGCAGAAAAAAAATTTTGGAAGAAATGGGGTATGATTTTGAAGTTATTCCCCCGAATATTGATGAAAAATCAATTAGAATGGATGACCCGGTAAAATTAACTCTTGCTTTGGCTCATGCCAAGGCCGATGCCGTTATTCCTAAAATTGCCGAAGATGCTATTTTAATAACTTCCGATCAGGTTGTTGTTTGGCGGGGTAAAATAAGAGAAAAGCCGGAAAATGAAAAAGAAGCCCGTGAATTTCTTACAAGTTATACCAGATATCCGGCTGAAACCGTTACAGCCGTGGTTGTGATAAACACTTCTAACGGGAAACGGGTAGAAGGAGTTGATATTGCCCGAGTTTGGTTTAAGCCGATTCCGGAAGAATTGGTGCAAAAATATCTTGCCACCGGAGACGTTTTTCATCAGGCCGGAGGATTTTCCACCATTCATCCGCTTTTGGAAAATTATGTGGAGCGAATTGAAGGAGCGCCGGATAGCGTAATCGGCCTTCCCAAAGAACTGACACGGCGTTTGATAAAAGAATGTGTTGCTTAAAATAGTAAGGAAATGAAATTAAAATAATAGACCTGTTGCTTAATAATTTTTCGGGAAAATTTGATGCAAAAAACCCTTATTTTAAGCCACTAATTTTTTAAAAAAACGGCTAAAATCTTAATAAGCAACAGGTCTAATGAACAAAAATTTTTCATTAGCAATAACCGGCGGAGTGGTTGTGGTTGTAGTGCTTTATATATACTTTGCTCCTTCGGGCAAGGTTTTTGATTTTTCGCGGCAAGTGCATCAAGATGAAAGAAAATTAAATTCCATAAGTCAGGCAGTTGTTGAAAAATTTAATTATCTTTCCCAAAACGGGAATTCTGCCTGCTCGGCCTCTTTCAGAAATTCTATTTTTTCTATGCCCGATAGTGAACGGATTCGAGGTTCGTGTTGCAGTCCCATGAGTTTGCATAGATATTCCGAACAGGTTGAGGGATTACATAAATTCAAATCTGTTGCCCGGCAGAATATAGCTGAAATTCCCGATGACCCCTATGATGTTGACGCTGGTTTGGCTAAAAAACTTTTGTCTTACTACGACTTGGAATTGACGATTGAAGAACAAAAAGCGTACGACTACGCCATGCAAAACTCAAGCGAAAAGGGTCCCTGCTGCTGCAAATGCTGGAGATGGTTTGTTTACGGGGGACTGGCAAAATTTCTCATTCGCCATTATAATTTTAGTGGGGAGCAGATTACCGAAGTTTGGAATTTATCCGATGGCTGCGGGGGAGAGGAAGGACATTAGAACACATTTCAAAAACTAAAAAATGTTATTATTCGAGCTTGTCGAGAATTTTACATTAAGGTTAACTTCTCGATTTCACTCGAAGAATAATTATTTGCAAATGGAGCAAAAACTAAGCAAAAATGACATCCGTTCGCTGACGAGAATTTTTTACTCGCTTATCGGCGTTACTGCTTCTTTGGCGCTATTTTTTATTTTTTACGTTGTTTTGAGCGTGGATTCAAGCATTACCAGTTTGGTTAATAACACCAAAAATGAGCCATTGTATTTATGGCTGTATTTTGTTTTTACCGCCGGGGCCATAGTTATTTTTGGGTTTAATGTCGTTCTTTTGGTTCATGGGTGGAGAAAATACGGCAAACCAAATTTCCGTTGGAAAGCGGGGGAGCAGGCCGGAACCGGGTTAGGAACCCTTTTAGGCGTTGTGGCTTCGGCCTGTCCTATTTGCGGTTCAACTATTTTGGCGGCTATCGGCATTGCAGGAGGGCTGGCCGTGTTTCCTTTGGCCGGCCTTGAATTAAAGGCCCTTTCTTTCGGGCTTATGGGTTTTTCCTCGTGGCTGGCCATTAGCGCTTTGAAAAAACATAAATGCGACGGGGAAAAATGTCCGGCTCCTCACAATTTTTCGTTTAAGGACTCGGACAGGCCGTGGCTAATTTTTCTTTTGGCCGCGTTTTCTTTTTTAGTTTTTTTATCTTGGAACATGGTTAAGAGTGACCCTATAATTGCCCAATATTTTTTAAACGCTAAAGCTATCAATGTTGAAGATAGTCAGCTTTTTGATTGGGCAACCGAGAGAGTTCTGCCGCAGGCCGGTTTCAGGAGCAAAATTTATCTGGGTGGGAGCATAATCAAACTTGTTGAAAATGGTGTTATAGATTCGCGGAAATTTGAAGAACTTTATAAAGATAGGGGAGGCATGCCTAAAGAATTAAAAAATATTTTGGCGGAGCCATCTTCAAAACCTATTGTTTTGACAAGGGATAATGCTAATTTATATATAAATTTGCTTTGGCCGCTTGGTTTGGCGAATCAAATGTCAACCAACGAGCAAAGTCCCGTAGTTGGAAAATCTCTTTTCAATTTTGCTTCCACTGGCGGCTGGACCTTGGGCAAAGCGGAAAATGGAGGAGAATATTTTAATAAATTTAAAATTGTTGAGCTGACTCGCGCCCAGGAAGAATTGGCAACAAAAGTCGCAAAAAATACTTATCGTCCTTGCTGTAATAATTCCACTTTTTTTCAGGATTGTAATCACGGCTCGGCCCTTTTGGGTCTTTTGGAACTCGGCGCTTCGCAGGGTTTAACCGAGGACGAATTATACCGCGAAGCGCTTGCTTTCAATTCTTTTTGGTTTCCGCAAAATTATATTCAAACCGCGGTTTATTTCAAAGCGGTAAAAAATATTGATTGGGAAAAAGTTGACCCTAAAATAGTCATGGGTAAGGATTTTTCTTCATCCAGCGGCTGGAGAAAAAATGTCGGCGAAAAATTGGCAAATTTGGGCCTGGTGCCCAAAGCCAAGGCCGGGGGAGCCGGCTGCGGAGTTTAATGATGAAAAAAGTTACAGTAACAAAAACAGTAATAAAAATTGATGGTTTTAAAATCATTATTGTTTGCGGTATTATTGCTTTATGGACATTTTTGAAAAAGGAAAATTCAAGCCACTTTCAAACGAGTTTAAGCAACTAGGATTATTAGCTTTGCGGCAATTATCTGAATTTCAGGATAAATTTGATATTCATGATACTGATACGACTATAAATTCTATAAGAGATGCCATTGTTTCAAGTTATTTGGGTTTTGATTTTATTAATACTGAAAAACACGGTTTTGATGCCAAAAGAAGTAAAACTGGGGAATTTCTTGAAGTAAAGCAATGTAGTTTATCTGCTAAAAGATGGGGCGGTACATGGAATGATACTAATACAGAAAAAGCTAAAGCTTTTTCAAATAAAAAATTATTTACCGCAGTCGCAGTTTGGAAGGGGGCAAGTGATTTGCAATTTGTTGTTTTTGGAAAAAGTAATAAATTAGGAAAATATTTGCTTAGTAGGGTTAAAAATCGAAAAAAGGGAAGTCGTTCAACTCAAAATATTGGCATAGAAAAGTTAATAGAGTGGGGATTTTCAGTTATTATTCCGCCAGGGAAAGATAAAAAAATATTACTGGAACAGTTGTTTATTTATAACAAAAGATTGTCTAAATATATAAGTTTAGACGATATTAAAACTATAAAATAAATTATAAAAGTTTTGGTATTTCGTGTATAGAAGAAATAGCTTTTTTGGCTATTTTTATATAATCCGGATTAATCTCAAAACCAATATATGATTGTCCTAATTCTTTTGCCGCCGCGCATTCCGAGCCGGTACCGACGAAAGGCACTAATACAACGCCATCTTTTTTTGGCATAGCGGATTTTATTAATTTCTTAGATAGTTCGAGTGGTTTTTGTGTAGGATGTTTCATTATTTCATGCCTGTCATGATTTTTTAGTTGTCGTGGTTCGTAAACGTCATCACAAGTTTTGCACAAAAACCATCTCTCGGTCATTCCGGCTCCGCCGGCAAGAGCAGGAATCTTTATAACATCTCTCGGTAAAGCTCCGCCCTCATGAGCTTTGTAAACAGTTTCTAGGCCACTACTGCTAAATCTTCCCAAGGTTCCTTTTCTTACCTTTCCGGCGGCTCCTTTTAGAAAGCCGTCTGTATATGGTTCTCTAACTTCATCTCTATTGAAAATTGGCTTATTTTTCCACGCGCAAATTATAGCTTCGTGGCTTCTCTGCCAGAAATTAAGCGAAGCAACGTTTTTATTTGTATAATGCCAAATCAACCACCTCTTTTGTATTGGAATTTCGACAGAAAGATAAGCCAAAATTTCACTAAAACCGTAAATAAACATTGTTCCATTTGGTTTTAGGGTTCTTATGCTTTCGTTTATCCAACTTTTACACCATTCCACATATTCTTCAAGTCCTCGTTTGTCTGTATTATTTCCAAAGTCCTTGCCGATATTGTAGGGCGGGTCAATTATGACAATATCACAGCTTTCATCAGGGAGTTTCTTTAGTTCCTGAATGGCATCTCCCAAAATTATTTGATTGAGCGGTAATTTTCTTTCCTTCTTTCTTTTTTTAGCTATTGTAATTTCTTCTGCCTGTAACTCTTCCTCATTTCTAATAACATCAATTACAACACCTTGAATTTTAATATCGCGGTCTTTTCTAATAATAATCGGCTCAAAAGTTTTATTTGCCGGTTGTAAACGAATATATCCTTGTTCTTTATAAAATTTCTTTAGCGTCGCCTCGTTATTTTCTATTAAAGCAACAACTCGTTCTCCATTTTCCGCAATATCCTGCTGTTTTATCAAGATGACATCCCCATCTTTGATATTTTCATCAATCATGCTATTGCCCATTACGCGCAAGGCGTAAAGATTTCCACCATTAGGCATTTTTGTCTTAGGAAAAGCAATAAATTCGTTTTGGCGGATTGCTTCAATCGGTTGTCCGGCGGCAATAGTGCCCAAAAGCGGAATTTTAACCATTGTTTCGCGGCCCAATGCTTCAATAGAGCGCGGCTTATTTTCTTCTTTTGATAAATACCCCAAATCACGGAGTTTGGAAACATGAAAATGAGCCGTTGAAACCGACGAAAGTTTTAATTTTTTGCGTATTTCGTGAAGAGAGGGGGCATATCCTTTCCGCCCCTGATAGTTATTTATAAAATCAAGGGCTTGTTTTTGTCTTTTTGTCAGCATAGTGATATTATAGAAAATAAATCGAAAGTGTAAAATAGCGAGTTATCCACATGAGTCGTTAAAAAGTTCTCCAGTCTCCGCCCGCGCCGAGGTTTCGGCTGGTAGGCAAGCGGGGGCGCGATGATACAAAAAATAGCCCAAATTTTAAGAACCTGCTATACTTATAGCAGGTTTTAAATTTTCATTATGATTATCCTTGATTTAGGCATAATTTTTATTGCCCTGCTCGCCCTTTTTTATTCCGGCGGAATTATGGTACGTTCTCTCACTTTGATAGGTCGTTTTTTGCAAATGAGCGAATACGCGCTTTCTTTTGTGCTGGTCGCGTTCGCGACTTCTCTTCCGGAATTTTTTATCGGGTTATCTTCCGCCATAAATAATACGCCAACGCTTTCCGTCGGTAATGTTATTGGCGCCAATGTTTTAAACGCCACCATGGTTTTGGGCGTGGCCGTAATTTTTGCGGGAAAATTGGATTTTGCTCGGGTGATAAAAAAAGAAGACATTCAGGTAACGCTTGGTTTCCTGTTATTGCCGGTACTGCTCTTTTTAGACGGCTCCTTAGGCCGTTATGACGGATTTTTACTGCTTTTCTTTTTTGGCGGATATCTGGTTTATTTGTTTAATCAGGAACGCGAAACTCCGGTTGTTGACGGCGGGGGTCAGGAAAAACCAACTTTAAGCGAATTCATGAAAAATTTGGGAAAATTTGCCGCAGCAGCGCTTGTCCTTTTAATAAGTTCCCATATTGTCGTTTCTAAAAGTGTTTTATTAAGCCAAGTTTTTTCTCTGCCTTTGTTTTTTATCGGGATAATTGTTGCGATTGGAACCACTCTTCCTGAGACCATTTTTGGAATAAAATCGGTTTTTCTCGGCCATAAATCAATGGCTTTTGGCAATGCTTTGGGAAGCATTATTGTTAATCTTTCTTTGGTGCTCGGCATGGTGGCCGTAATCCGTCCCGTTGAAATTGTCGAGCCCAGCCGGGTTTTTTTCGGCCTTTTGCTTACCGCGTTTCTGGTTGTGTTAATTCAATTGATATGTATGGTAAAAGGTTATATCGCGCGCTCTTTCGGCTTTTTTCTTTTGCTTATTGCCTTGGTTTTTATTATCATTGAAGCGTTCCTGTCTTTTTCCATTAAATAGAAATTTAATTAGCGGTAATAATATGTCAAAAAAACTTCGCATAGCAGAAATCGCTCCTTTGTGGATTCCTATACCGCCGCAAACCTACGGCGGGATTGAGCTTATGCTTTATGAACTTACGGAAGAATTGGTAAGGCGCGGATATGACATGACCTTGTTTGCCTCGGGTGATTCAAAAACATCCGCAAAGTTCGTTCCAGTTACCGAAAAAGCAATTTGGCTCGACCACGAATTAAAAAATCCGCATGCGCCGGTTATGCGCATGGTCAAAGCGGTTTTTGACCGGTTTTATGAGTTCGATATAATCCATAACCATTTTAATTTCTTTATGTTTCCGCTTTCGCTCCGCCTTGATTGTCCGCGGTTTTTAACCACGGTTCATCGGCCGGTGGACAAGCAATACGCCGAAGCAATGAAGGAGTATAATAAAATTAAATTTGTGGCGATTTCCGAGGACCATAAAAAAAGCATGGAAGAGTTGGGCGTTCCCGTATGCGGCATGGTTTATAACGGCATTGACCCCGGCCGTTATGAATTTAACGATTCTCCCGGCGGCTATCTTTTGTATTTAAGCCGTCTTAACAGGGAAAAAGGCATACTTACCGCTATTGAGGTGGCCAAAGTCGCCGGACAAAAACTGGTTATTGCGGGAAATAGCGCCGGGAACGCCGAGTGGTCTTATTTTTTGCATGAAATTCAGCCGCGCCTTAATGACGAACATATAAGTTTTCGCGGGCAAGTGAATTTTCAGGAAAAAGTTGAATTGTTGAAAAACGCGAAAGCCCTCCTTTTTCCGATTGACCGCCAAGAGCCGTTTGGCCTTGTTATGATAGAAGCAATGGCCTGCGGCACGCCGGTTATCGCGTTTCGCAAAGGGTCGGTTCCGGAAATTGTAGAACACGGGAGGACCGGTTTTGTTGTGGATACGCCGGAGGAGATGATTAAGGCAATAGAACGCGTTTCAACCATTGACCGAAAGGCGTGCCGCAAAATTGTGGAAGAAAAATTTACCATCAAACAGATGGTTGATAAATATGAAGAAATCTTCGCAAAAATTATAGGTAATTAGTTGGAAACGTAACCAAAATAGGTTGTTAAAAATAACTTGAAAAGATTCTCATTGCGATGATTGAACCGGTATTCCACCTCCTTAATAGAAGCAGAAAAAAACATTTGCCGTTCATCGGCTTGGCGCGCCGGAATTTTTTACATGATTTGTCCTTGCTGCGGGATAAAAGAGGATATTTTAATGCCGGAATCCCGCGGTTCAATTATTTGTTCGGCAGAGATTCAATAATTTCTGCTTGGCAAACTCTTGATTACAACCCTTCCGTTGCCCGGGCAACGCTCGCGGTTTTATCAAAACTTCAGGGTAAAAAAAATGATTTGGCAACCGAGGAGGAGCCGGGAAAAATAATTCACGAAGCGTATTTCGGCCCCCAATCTAAAGTTCCGCACACTTATTTTCGCATGCCTTATTACGGTTCCGCTGACGCAACCCCGCTCTATCTTCTGCTTTTTATGAGATATTTTGAAAAAACCAATGACGCCGGTTTTTTAAAAAAGCATATCAAAAATATCCGGCAGGCGCAGGATTTTATGCTTAAAAAAATTCACGCGAAAAATAAAGATGATTTTTTTCGCTACCGCTGCACGAGCAGGGGGGGAGATTTTCATCAGGGCTGGAAAGACGGCAGGCGCGACCATTTGCGCATTCTGCCGCCGGTGGCTATAGTTGAGGTTCAGGGATATGTTTACGCGGCCCTGCGCGAAACTGCTCATCTGGCGGGAAGCGAAGAGCGTACTTTGGAATTAGTCAGAGAAGCCGAACATTTAAAAACACGGTTTTTAAAAAAATTTTGGCTCAAAAAAGAAAAATATTTTGTTTTGGCGCTTGACGGCCGCGGAAAAAAAAGAAAAGCGGTTACTTCCAACCCCGGTCATCTGCTTTTTACCGGCATTTTGGATAAGGTTCACGCCGATTTGGTGGTAAAGCGGTTATTCAAAAGCGACCTTTTCACTCCTTACGGCATTCGCACGCATTCTAAACTGGAAAAAGATTTTAATCCCTTCAGTTATCATTTGGGTTCCGTATGGCCGCATGATAACTGGGTCATAGCCGAGGGGCTTAAAAAGACGCGTCATTGGAAAGAGTATAATAGAGTTGTAAACGGTCTTAAGAGAGCATACCGCAGAATGAAAAAAATTCCCGAGTACTATGCCGTAGTCGGCAAAACGGTGGTGGAAATTCCGGGCGCCTGTTACCCCCATGCATGGTCAAGCGGGGCCTTGCTCAATATGCTTTCCATGAAATAGAGTAATCAAATAAAATACATGGCATATTCAGGAAAAAAATTAAAAATCGCGCAAGTTGCCCCTCTTTGGTTTGCCATTCCTCCTAAAAAATACGGCGGGGTTGAACGGATTGTTCATTATCTTACCGAAGAATTGGTAAGAAGGGGGCATGAAGTTACGCTTTTTGCTTCGGGCGATACCAAGACCTCGGCCCGATTGGTTGCGGGATGGCCGAAATCTCTTTTTCGGGAACGGCTTTATAAAAAACCCATAAGATGGGGGCATTGCGTTTTTCCTCTTTTTAATTTTTCCGCCGCTTTTGAAAGAGCAAGAGATTTTGATATTATCCAGGTCCATGAAAATAACACCTGTCTTTCCAATTTTTTTACCAAATTTACGGATACTCCGGTAGTGACCACCGTGCACGACCCGTTTCCTTTGCCTAGGGACAAAGACAGATGGGCTGTTTTCAGAAAGTATCGCGGCAATAATTATATAGCATTAAGCCGTTCCCATAAGAATTTGGCCAAGAACCTTGGTATTAATTTTGCCGGCGTTGTTTATAACGGTATTGATATCAATGATTTCGCCTTTAAGGGGGCATCCGGAACATATCTTGCCTGGCTCGGCCGGTTTGACCCCAATAAGGGAGCGCGGGAAGCAATTCTATCCGCGCAAAAATTAAAGATGCCCTTAAGATTAGCCGGCCGGGTTGATATCAACAGCCCCGTTGCCAAAGAATATTTTTTTAAGGAAATTCAGCCGCGCTTGGGTCCGGATGTGCGCTATATCGGCGAGGTGGGAGACAAAGAAAAGGTTAATTTTTTACGAAATGCCAAAGCGCTTTTATATCCCATTAGTTGGAATGAGCCGTTTGGACTGGTGATGGCCGAGGCTCAAGCATGCGGAACGCCGGTAATCGCGTTTAATCGCGGTTCCGTGCCGGAGGTTGTCGTTCATAATAAAACCGGGTATGTGGTGCGTAACCTTGAAGAGATGGTCGGGGCGGTTCGCGTTATCGGCAGAATAGACAGGAGAGCGTGCCGGAAATGGGCGGAAGAAAATTTTACCATACCCCGCATGGTTGATTCATATGAAAAGGTTTATCGTAAAATAATCAGACATAATTAAAAATGAAAAAAAACGTCTCCAAAAAGTCTTTGAGAATCGCTATTTTTTGCGCGACGGAATTTTCCATTCCTCCGACTCCCGCCATGAAAGACATTTATGCCCCTCTTTGGCTAACTTATTATATTGCCGAGGTTTTGAAAAAAAGGGGGCACCGGGTGACTCTTTTTGCCGGTTCGGATTCAAAGACCGGGGCAAAGCTAGTTTCCGACGGACTTATTTCCCTGGCTGAAAATAAAAAACTTTCGCGGTTTTATCAGCCGCTTTCAAAATTGCGTCGCGAAAATTTTTATCAGCAGCTCCTGGACAGAAAAGGAATAATTGAAGAGTATGATTATTTGCTTCTTTCCCGAATGTATAGGGAGGTTCTTAAGAAAAAATTTGATATTGTTTATATCAATCTCATAGGATTGCGCCCCTTACCGTTGGCGGCACTTTCTGAAACTCCCACCGTATTTACTCTGAATGCCCCGTTAAGCCCTTTTTATGGCTATGTTTTTTCCGAATTTAAAAAACGTTATCCCCAGTTTCATTTTATCGGAATCAGCCGCAATCAGGTTGTTTCCGCCCCGAAATTATTTAGAAAAATAATTTATAACGGCATTGACCTTAGGAAATTCTCTTTTAATTCCAAACCTAAAAAGTATCTCTTAACGGCAGGCAGAATTGCCGAAAGCAAGGGCATATATGAAGCTATTCAGGTTGCCAAGCGCCTTAAAGAAAAATTGATTATTGTCGGCAGACATACGGAAGATGAATACTGGCATACGAAAATTAAGCCCAATTTGGGAAAAAATATCCGTTATCTCGGATTATTGCCATATCCAAAAGTTGCTTCTATATATAGAAACGCCAAGGCATTTCTATTTCCTATTAAATGGGAAGAGCCGTTTGGGCTGGTAATGACGGAATCAATGGCCTGCGGAACGCCGGTAATCGCGTTTAACCGCGGTTCCGTTCCTGAAGTGATTGTTGACGGCAAGACCGGTTTTATTGTTGATACGGTTGAAGAAATGGTAAAAGCGGTAAAGAAAATTGATCTGATTGACAGAAGTGATTGCCGGGCCCATGTGGAAAAAAAATTCAGCGTGGAGCAAATGGTGGATGATTACGAGAAAGAATTTTTAAAATTAGTTTGATAAGACGCTGGTTTTTTATGAAACTTTGCAATAAATTCATAAAAAGTTAGCAAAAAATATTCTAATATTCTCAAGAATATTAGAATGTTTTTTTAAAGATTTATTGCCTGAAAAAGTTCCGGCAGTTTCCAAGAAACCTTGAATTATAAAATATGCATTTTCGGCGTCATTGCGAGCCCTTCGACTTCGCTCAGGATAAACCCTGTGGTGAGTTTATCGAATCCATCCGCGAAGCAATCTCTGCCCTTGAATAATGTATTGCCGTACCACTTCGCTCCTCGCAACGACAGTATTCGGGGAGTTTCGTAATTCAAGGAAAGAAAAGATGCGGAGCCGGTTAAAAAAACAACAAGGGCCGGTGTAAGATTTTGGCGTGTTCAGAAACTTGTCAGCAAATTTTAATATGGTATATTACATAAAGTATGAATAAGACCATTATTTTATTTATTATTGCTGTTTTAACTTCTATTTCTTGGGTTTTCGCCGAAGAACTCCATATTGATAATGACGGTAATTTTCGCATTGAACTCGCTCCTGTTTCCAGTACCAACAATAATTTTTTAACTATTTCGGTTTGGGGAACAAAATGGAACGTTTTTATGGATGAGGGCTCGAAAGTAACGGGGGCGGATGAACTGGACTTGAATTACACCAATATAAAAACCGGACATCTGTTGAATATTGAGGGGAAGTATAATACGCAGTTTAAATATATTGACGTCAAAACCGTTATGGATATGTCTGTCGGCACCCCTAAGCCGAAGCCGGTTGCCGCTATTGGTTTATCAATGCTTTCGCCTCAACCAGTTTCCCCGCCTCCGGCCGCGTCCCCGCCCGCCTCTCTGCCGGAAAAAACAGCTTCAGTTGTTGAAGCAAAAACCGTAACCAGTATTACAAAATATCTGAAATTGTATATGTCCGGGCCGGAAGTTAAATTTTTGCAGGAATATTTGGCTAAAAACGGTTTTCTTTCGCCAGATAATGCTACGGGATATTTCGGCCGGGTTACGAGAGGCGCTGTGCAGGCATTTCAAAAATCAAAAGGACTTGAATCGTTGGGCGCGGTTGGTCCGCAAACCCGGGCGATTATTAACGGGTTGCCGATTCCGGCCGCTGCAATTATTAATCCGCCGGTTTCCAGTCAGGCGCCGGCAGTTACGCCTCTTAATACAACTGCCGTGGTATCAGAAAAGAAACTCACATTATTTTTGAAAATTACGTATCGAGGCGGAGAAGTAAAAATTCTTCAGGAGTTTTTGGTTTCTCAGGGATTAGTAACTGCGGATAACGTTACGGGAGTTTTTGGTCCGGCAACCGAATCGGCAGTTAAGGCATTCCAAAAATCGCGTGGGATTGAAGAAACCGGAATGATTGGACCGGAAACACGTGCGGCAATAAATGGTCTTATTAATAGCCGGTAATATTTTTTGTATTTTAAAGGTCGATAACGTAATTATTTTTTCAAAAAATATATGGAAAAAATGCCATTAGTAAATAGACCTGTTGCTTATTAAGATTTTAGCCGTTTTTTTAAAAAAGTAGTGGCTTAAAATAAGGGTTTTTTGCATCAAATTTTCCCAAAAAATTATTAAGCAACAGGTCTAATGAAAAATTAAAACCCGAAGCTATTAGAATAGAAATAGCTGAATTAAATAAAAAGCTGGATATAGCAAAAGATGATGCTGAAAGAAGGGCCATAGAAGCACAAATTGCCAACCTTGAGGATGCTATGCGTAGTATGATGGACCGACAAGCAGAGAATTATAATTCCAAAATTGATAAAGAGAAGTATAATCTCGAAATTAACGAAAAGAATTATTAATTCTGAAAAAATTGGAAAGGGTAAATAAACCGCCTCTTTAAGCAGTATGTTTTATTATGCAAGATTTAAAGAAAGTTTTTTTTCAAAAGCAAAAACGCGCGCAAAATATTTTAAGGGCTTTGGATAAAACCTATCTCAATGCTAAAATCGCTCTTAATTACGGCAACAACTTTCAACTGCTTGTTGCCGTTATTTTATCTGCCCAGTGTACTGATAAAAAAGTGAATGAAGTAACCAAGCTGATTTTCAGGAAGTATAAAACTGCCGAAGATTTTGCCGCGCTTCCCTTGAAAAAATTTGAAAAAATGATTAGGTCAACTGGGTTTTATCGCGCCAAAGCAAAAAATATTCTGGAAACGGCAAAAATTATCCGTGATAAATTTGGCGGTAAACTCCCGCGCACCATGCCGGAAATGTTAACTCTGAAAGGGGTTGCGCGAAAAACCGCTAATGTGGTTTTGGGAAACGCCTACGGCGTGGTTGAGGGGATTGCTGTTGATACTCATGTTCGCCGTCTTTCCCAACGGCTCGGTCTGACTGAAAAAGATGACCCCGTAAAAATTGAACAGGATTTAATGAAACTTTTGCCAAAATCAGAATGGTTCAAAACAACTTATCGTTTGATTGACCACGGCCGCGCTATTTGTACCGCCAAAGACCCTCGTTGTGATTTATGCCCTTTGAGCAAATTGTGTCCATCATCCTTTCGGTTTCCACGCTTCAAAAAAAGTTCCTAAAAACATTCTAATATTCTTGCCTGCCCGCCTCTGGAAGGAGAATATTAGAATGTTTTTGTTCACGCCACAAAATTATAAAGTACTTTGTATAAAAAAACCGCGGGGCTAAATCCGGCGGCAATTTTTAATTTATAACTTTAACAGTTCGGCCTTTCTGGCGTAAAACGCCTTAATATCCTTTGGGTCAAGCGTAAAAACAATGCTGGGACAATGTTCGCGGGGTATTGGCGCAACGCGTTCAAGATAAGTGGTTTTGTTTACATCAAAATCGTACTTGCATTTTTTGCAGTTCTTTGTGTGTTCGAGTCTTTCTTTTGGAAGTGTTCCGGTTTCGTGAATAATATGGAGTTCATTTTTTGAAAAACATTCCGGTCCGGGCGGAGTGTGGGTTAGAACCCAATTGTTTCTATTAATGGATGCTTGAATATAGCAACTGGTACATCCATTAAGATGTAATAGTCTGTTCTCGGGAAGAGTGCCTGTTTCTCCGTATTCCTCAATCTCATAAGGTTCAAGACATTCCTGGTTGGGATAATTTGATGCTACTTTCTGCATTATCTTTCTGTCTTCTTCCAAGACGTCCTCGTGAGTTGCTTCTCTGCCTAATTCTGCGATTAATTTCCGTCTTCGCGCTTCGTTATGAATAGATCCATATCCCCATTCATGCATACCATTTTTGATGACTTCCTCTCTGGACATCCCAAGTTCTTCCATGGCATAGCGGATGGTTTCTTCTCTTTTGGATTCGCGGTATTCTTCAACGCTCATGCCTTTTTCTAAAGCCCCTCTTTTGTCTAGGGCCTCTCCAAGTTTCCTGAAATGTTCTTCGTATAGAGCCCGCTGTTTGGGTCTGTATGTTTCAAGAAAATCGGTTTTTACGATTTTGTATATTTTAATCGTGCCAAAAATGTTTTTCCGGGCAATGATTTTTATGGAATCTCCCGCCTCGGGAATAAAAGTGCTTCTATTCCAGGCGCGCGTCGGGACCGTTGCCAGGCACTTGCCGTAGATTGAATTATTTTCAAAATTTCTGCGTTCAAAACAATCTTTGCAGTAGTTTTCAAACCAGTAGGCGGTTGATTCTCTTCCGTTGAAATCACTGCCGCATTCCATTTTTTTGAAAACACCCTCAATGAGTACCCCGGATTTTACCGGCAGGTATTTGAGGAGGAAAATCAACACAACGAGAATTACGGCGCTGATTAAAAAGGCCATATTTTTCTCTTTTTTGGTTGTTCGGGAGCTTTCTAAATGGTATCAAATAATAGTTTTTATGTCAAATTTGCATATTTTTAGATATTATGTTATTATATAAATAACCGCTTAAAAGAAGCTAAGGCACCTAGCTAGTCCGTGTGTTCGCGCACGAACGATCTAGGAAGGCGCCCGCCCGAAGCGGTAGAAAGGTGGTTTTCTGCTAATGGAAGCGCTGAAATCCGCTGTTCTTCTGGACATTGAAAATTTATTTATAGCCGTCAGAAAAGATTTGAAAAATAAGAATGTTAGGGCGGGAGCCAAGGATATTGCTGAGGTGTTGTGTGGAATTATTCTTAAATTTGCTGGAGGAAGGGGCCGGCTTAAGTACTTGCTCGGGGCTGTTTCTTTGCCGCATGTTTCATCAAACCCCGATATTGACGAAAGCGGAAAGTATAGGGTTAGAAAAGATATGGCGGATGTGATACAGGTTTTCGTTGATAACGGTTTTGAAGTTATGGTTAAATCTTCTTCCTATAACGCGGCTGATTTTCTGCTTGAAAAATTGGCGCGTGAAACCAAAGAAGATGCGGAAGTTGAAGAAGTATTTTTGTGCTCCGGCGACGGACAGGATCCTTTTCCTAAAATCGTAAACGGATTAAAAGAAGCGGGTAAACGCGTATCTGTAATTGTTTATGATAAAATTCCCCGTGGTTTGAGAGAGGCAAACAATTTTATTCTCTTGAACGAACAAGTTCACTTGGAACTGGATGAGAGTGTTGAATCCGGAGGGTTGGTTCTAAGACAGCCGGAAATTTCTGAAACAAATGTTAACGAATTACCCAAGAAAGAAAGTTTGGTAAAGATTTACAGAAATATAATCAGAGATGTTAAGGACGGTAAAAATCCAAAACCCCGGTTGTATTTTGAGCGTTTGTGCCGGGCGCTATCTGTTTGGGAAAAATATTTTCGGCGTTTAAATAATCTTCCTTTTTCGGCTCATCGGCTTATCTTGATTCTTGATAACGAATTTCCCGAATTTGAAAGCGGAGAGCACCGTACCTTGTTTTACGCCGTCCTTGATTGTACGGATTTCTTTTTAGCAACTGTTCGTTACCGTGTTAGGACCGAAAGCCGGTTTTTGGCTAAGCTTCGTTTGGTATAATAATTTGTCTTGGGCCTCATTTCGGGGCCTTTTGTTTTTGTTTACTCCGTTAGAGGTTTAAGGGTGGCCATATTCAGACACAGGCATAAGGCGTAAGCCCCGTTAGAAATCTTTAAAAAGCTTATTTTATTCAGAAAGACGTAAGGCGGAGCCGTTTCGCTCCGCGTCGTTATGCCGTAATTGACATGTTGCTGGATTTCTAACGGGGTAAGCCGCTTTCGCTTTGTGTCATTTTTTAAATCAATGTGTATTTTCGAACTTCTAACGGGGTGGATAACTTTTCTTGCGCATTTCGCGTTTCATAGTATGATGGTTTTATAAAAATTGAATAATTTATCAAGAGCGCGGGGAGAGTTTTGGCTCAATGAACCGCCAGCAGCCTATTAACAAAAGGTGTTAATGTGGTGCTAAATCCATCCTCGTCCTCCGAAGCTTCGTGCGAAGGAAGACCGAACGGGGAAAGATAAAATATTTTATCTAAGACCCGCTCATAAGCGGTGTTTTTAATAACAAGCGGCGTGCGGCAAGTGGCATGTTTATAGTTTTCATGTTCCATGTTGCATGTTCCATGTTTCATGCATATGAATAATACTTACACAGCCGAATCTGTCACCTCCGGTCATCCGGACAAAGTTTGCGACGAAATTAGTGACGCGATTCTTGACGCTTATCTGGAAAAGGACCCTTATTCGCGCGTTGCCGTGGAAACTTTCGGTTCTCATAATCTTTTGGTTGTGGGCGGGGAGGTAACTTCCAAAGGAAAAATTGACGCGGGAGAAATCGCGAGAAACGTTTATAAAGATATCGGATATTCGGATAATCTTAATATTATTACCAATATTGTCCAGCAATCTCCCGATATCGCGCAGGGGGTGGATACCGGCGGGGCGGGAGACCAGGGAATTATGTACGGTTACGCGACCGATGAAACTAAAGAATTTTTACCCTTGGCTGTTTCGTTGGTTCATAAACTTACTAAAGGATTGGAAAATCTCCGCAGGAACGATAAAGATTTTTATTGGCTTGGGCCCGACGGTAAGGCCCAGGTTACAATTCATGACGGAAGAATTAATACCGTTCTGGTTTCCTGTCAGCATGACGAAAAAATAGCCCAGCCGGAAATTAAAGATTATTTGATTAAAAAACTTATTGGCCCCGTAGTCGGTAATTTAGAAGAAGTGGAAATTTTGGTAAATCCCACCGGTAAATTTGTTATCGGCGGGTTTGCTTCCGATACCGGACTCACCGGCAGAAAAATAATGGTTGATACTTATGGAGGAATGTTTCCGCATGGCGGAGGAGCTTTTTCCGGCAAAGACCCGACCAAAGTGGACCGCTCGGCCGCGTATATGTCTCGTTTCGTTGCAAAAAATCTGGTTGCCAATGGATTCGCCAAAAATTGCTTGGTTTCCGTAGCTTATGCCATAGGCAGAGCCGAGCCGTTGATGGTTTATGCTGAAGATGAAAAAGGTAAAGATTTAAGTGGATTTGTCAAAGTGGCATTTGATTTCCGTCCGCAGGCAATTATTGAAAAATTGAATTTAAGGCGTCCCATTTATTTTCAAACCGCTTCTTACGGCCATTTCGGCAAAGAGGGACTGCCGTGGGAGGAAATAATAAGTCTTTAAAATCCCAATTTCAAAATCTTAAATCCCAAATAGTATCAAAATTTAAATGTTAAAAATTTTTTAGATTTGAATTTTGAAGTTTGAATTTGGGATTTGGTGCTTGGGATTTGGAATTTGTTTTAGCCTTTATAACTAGGCTTATTTTTTTAGTTTTCTACCTGTGTTATATTGAAACCAATGGTAGATACATATTTTAAAAGCCGTTTATTGTATAAAAAAAAGAAACGGAGGAATTTCCGCCCCGTAATTTTAATTTCTCTGGCAGTTTTAATCGGCGTTGCCGTAATCGCCTACGGCATTTTTTCACTTGCCAATATGCCTTATTGGCAGATTAAGAATATTTCCGTAACCGGCTTTGAAATTATTGAGCAGGATGAATTATATGCGGCTATCCAGGAACCGCTTGACGGATATATTTGGAAGTTCATTCCCAAAAGTCAGTATTTTTTTCTTCCCGAAGAGGAAATTTCCGAACACGTTAAAAATAAATTTGCCAAAATCGGCCAGGTAAGCGTTGAAAAAAAATTTCCGGATATTTTAACGGTGGTTGTTGAAGAAAGAAAGGTTTTTGCTATTTATTGTCCCGCGGTTAATAAGGGTTCTACCACAATCGCTCTGGCAGAAGAGGCGGCTATTGAAACAAAGAGCGGCTCCAAATGCTTTTATATTGATCGCGGGGGAGTAATTTTTGAATTATCAATAAGTTTTGCCGGAACTGTTTTTCCGATTATTGAAAATGACGAGGATATGGATTTTGTGGTGGGGAAGCCCGCTATATCCCGCGAGGTTTTGAATTTTTTTGAAGAGGCGAATTCCGCTCTTAAGGAAAAAACCGGATTTACTTTGTCTTCGCTTACGATTTCCAAAGATATTTCCAAAGATTATATATTGGGAACGAATTTCGGGTGGTTTTTAATTGTGCCAAGGGACGTTTTGCCGTCCGACTGGTCTGCTAATTTGAAAACCATAATTGATTCTAAAATAAAAACCCGTATCGGCGATTTGGATTACGTTGATTTACGTTTCGGAAGCAAGATTTTCTATAAATTCAAACGATAGTTTTTAAATTTTCTGTTCTGAATTTTAAGTGTATTTCGTTTTATAAATTAATTGACGATCGTCTTTTAATTTTTTATAATGCTTATTAATGCATAAACCAGCGAATAAAAAAGGAAGAAAGGCCGGAAGCGTGGTTTTTGGCTCGCCCGCTTATCATGCTTTAAAGATTATTGCCGGATGCGCGGCGACCGGTGTCGCGTTGGCCGTCTTTGTGGTTGTTCCTGGTCTCCCCATAGCCCTAAAACCGCTTCTTGAATATTTTGAGGATAGGGACAAAAGAGAATGGGAAGTAGAGCAGAGAAAACTTCGTTTGGCGGTTGAACGTCTTCGCCAACGGCGGTTGGTTAAGTATTTAGAACGCGGCAAAGAAACTTTTATTGTTATTACGAAGGAAGGAAAATCCGCGCTTCGCAGATTTGATATCGAGGATATTAAAATTCTGAAGCCGGAGAAATGGAATGAGAGATGGCATATAGTTTTTTTTGATATCCCGGAAAAAAACAAGAAAAGCCGCAATGCTTTGCGCGAAAAAATGTCTAAACTTGGTTTTTATCCTTTGCAAAAAAGCGTATTTGTGCTTCCTTATGAATGCCGGGATGAAATTGATTTTGTAACTCGCTTTTTTGATGTTGAAAGATATGTTCAATATGTTGTAAGTGATGATCTTGGTTTTAGCGAAATAAAAGTCCGTAAATTTTTCGGTTTGCTGGTTTGATAATAGCGGTTTGATGGTGTGAGTTAATCGGTATATGTATATGGAGATATTTAAAAATTAATTAACGATCGTCAATTAATTTTTTTAAAAAATGTTTAAAACACTTTTCTTTTGGGTTAGGTGTTTGACTTTTTTATTTCTCAATCTTATGTTTGAAGAGTATCTTTGAAAATAAGGGAGAGATGCAACATGGCCTACGTTGAGCGAACGGACGAAGAAATTATTGCGGCTTGGGCACGGTGGTTAGAACGGCACCCAAAACCTGACGAAATTTGCTTGATGCCTGACGGTCTTACCCCAAGGCAAGTTGTTGCGGCAATTAAAAAATTGGTTCATCCTTACAAATCTATGATGGTGGATAATTTACGCGAAATTGCGCGAGTGGAAGATTGTGACCCCCGTGAACTTATTGTTCAACAAGAAGAACCCAAAGAACTTGATGGTTCTAATGACGAAGGCGGAGAATCCGGATAAAAAAATATACTGCCCATAGCCGGGTAGTTTTTGTTTTTATGATTTAATAATTTATTATTGTTATGATGTTTCAAAACATCATAACAGTTGCATTCATATAGGATTAACTCAGGTAAAAAAATTATTAAGGTAATTTATAAATAAATATTGACTCTCCCGCTCGGTCAATCGGCCGGAAGGGCCTTAGCCATTCGTAGGAATCTTGCGGGTTGCGGATAAATCCGTTGGCTGGTTTTCCGTGCGCTCCCTGTAAAAATGTTGCTGAAATCGCGAAATAGCCGTGCGATTGCCCTTTGGCAGACCACCACGGTTCAAATTTATCTCCTAAATAATATCGTGGAGAACCTCCGCCAAAATAATCCAAGGCGATTTTTTTTATGCGGTGGTCTTCGGCGTATTTTGCCAGCCGTTTTAAATCTTGTCCCCAATCGTAATTGGAATCAACGGCAATTTCGTGTCCATTGGCAATGGCTGTTTTGATGTTCAGGGTAATCTTTTTGGAACTCCAAGAACCGGCTAATTCATTAAAATAAGAAAGATAATTAGGGAAGGCAAAAACAGTGTCAAAAACCAGCCATAAAAGCATTGTTGAAATAAAAATATATTTTGGAATTGAGGCAATATATTTTTTATAAATTGTAATGAGCCATTCAAACCATGTTTCAGGAGAGGCATTTTTTTGAAGTGAGAGCCATCTAAAAATTTCTTTGGACACCAAAAAATAAATAAAGGGAAATGTGGGAAGAACGTGCCTTATTCCGATATTCAAAGGGCTTTGAATTGAATACAGCCAGTAAAACGCGATAAAAAACAAGGAAACAAATTCAAAAAAGTTTTCATGAATCCATTCTTTAAGCGTCCGTAATGATTTGTTTCCTTTGAAAACCCGCCAAGTTGCAAAAAGCAGGGCGGTTAAGGTTAAGATATGAAGCGCTAACGGCTCTTTCAATATATATAGAACCGGGAAGTAGTGTTTCCACCCTCCGGCTGAAACTTTACCCAAGAAGTATGCGGTATTTCCTCCTGAAGAGCGCTGCATTACCATTTCTATTCCGAGAAGGAATTGGGCCATGGGTCGGAAAAGGGGTTTATCCGTTGCCCAGATGGTAAATTCCGCAAGGCACCTTATTCTTCGTTTTAGGTCGGCGTTTGATTTGGGGTCGCAGGCAAATTCTTCCGGATCCGGTCCTCCGGCAAAAGATGACAATATATAAACGGTATCGCGCATTTGGGAAAGTGGAACGGTTGCGATTTTTTCTGTTCTTTGCGGTTCCGGTAATCGCACAACCTCGGTTAATTCTTTTTTGGTCCAAATCCTCCCATCCGGTTCAATTGAGGAAGCCGGATAATTTATTACATGAATTGCGTATACTCCATAAATAACCACGCCGCCAACGGCAAATATTAAAACAGTTTTTCCAAGAATTTGTATGATAAAAAAAGGAAATTTGATAATTCCGCGATAATATGATTTTTCAACGAAGAACCAAATTAAAATAATTATTAAAAAAATCGGGATAAGCAGTATTAAAGAAAATTTAAGAAGTTGGGCGACGCCAAAAAATATTCCCGCAATCATAGTCATTTTCAAAGTTGGTTTTTCAAGAAACATTATGAGGCCGATAATGCCTATGAAAAATCCGAAAGCGGCCGCCAAGTCGGTGGTGACAAAACGGGAATGCGCGAGAAAAGTCGGGGAAAAAGCGAACAAAACAAGGGTCATCAGGGCTATTTTATCGTTATATCTTTTTTTGATGAATGAAAAAATCAGCCAGCCCATGAATACAGATAAAAGCATTATCGGCAGGCGCGACCAAAAAATAATTTTATCGGGATTGTTTCCTGATTCGTAAAGAAAAATCGCGCCCTGTGTCCATTGGCCGTTATTATCCCTTGTCCAGGATTTGACATCTGTAGGAAAATTAGGCCTGAAAAAAAGAAGAGGAAGAGCCGAGAGGTCTTTTATTAGCGGAGGATGTTCTGGATTTAGCCGGTAATCCATTTTGGAAACATAAGAGTAAGCCGCCGGAATATGCGCCAGTTCGTCCATAATGGCCGAATCGTTCCATGAAGAAGCAAGCATTAGAATAAATTGGAAGGAAAGTATTAAGATTGCTATTAAATTTGCTTTTTTCATAAAAATAGTGTATAGTTATAGTATATCAGATTGCACAGGAGCGTAAAATGGTTCTTTTGTACACAGTTGCAATGCGTGAAAATGAAAAATTTACTAATTTAGCGGTTGTTTATGTGTTTGTTCCGCGCGAAAAAAGACGATAGAACATACTATCAAGGCACAATAAAATAACATTGCTGGAAAGAATTAAATTGGCTGTTTGATAATCCTTTGAAGATTTTAAAAATGAAGATACTGTCGTAATTTCTACGGCTTTTTCTTTTGTTTGATTTCTTTCAAAAATTTTGCTATAATTTTAAGTAGAAGCAAAACTAAACGCTAAGTAAAATGCAAAATTATACGCAAATTGCGTTTAAAATTGCGTAATAGTTTGCGTTTAAAACTGCGTCTAAAAAATGACTCCATTCAACAACTTCACAATTAAAGCGCAGGAAGCGCTTAAAAAAGCCCATGACTTGGCAATTGAGCGGTCTCATCAGCAAATTGAGCCCCTGCATTTGCTTACCGCCCTGGTTTTGCAGGAGGGCGGAACAGTGGAAGCGATTTTGGAAAAGCTTGAAATCAATGTTTCTTCTTTGGTTGATAAACTGCTTCAAAAACTGGATGGTTTGCCGCGCGTAAACGTCCTTTCTCCGGTTATTTCCCTTTATTTATCTCAGGATTTGGCGCGCGTTATGGAACAGGCGCAAAGAGAAGCTGGGCAGTTAAAAGACGAATTTATCTCAACCGAGCATTTGTTTTTAGCGCTTTCCGAAGTGCCTTCAAGAGCCAAAGATGTATTGGTGGAAATTAATATTGGACATGAGAATATATTAAAAGCCCTGGCCGGACTACGCGGTTCGCAAAGAGTAACCGACCCCGAGCCGGAACATAAATATAATGTATTGGAAAAATATGCCCGCAATCTAACTAAACTGGCTCGCGAGGAAAAACTTGACCCGGTTATAGGCAGGGATGACGAAATCCGCAGGGTTATGCAGGTTTTATCGCGCCGCACAAAAAATAATCCTGTTTTAATAGGGGAGGCAGGTGTGGGGAAAACAGCCATTGCTGAAGGTCTTGCCCAAAGAATTGTTTCTGGTGAAGTACCTGAACCATTAAAAGAAAAGGAACTCATTTCTATTGATATAGGCGCTATTGTGGCGGGAACAAAATATAGAGGTGAATTTGAAGACCGGCTTAAGGCGATTTTGCGTGAAATAGAAAGAGCCAAGGGCAGGTTTATGATTTTTATTGATGAACTTCATACTATTGTAGGAGCCGGGGCCGCGGAAGGCGCTATTGATGCTTCTAATATGTTAAAACCGGCTTTGGCAAGAGGGGAGTTAAGGGCAATCGGGGCCACAACCCTGAAAGAATATCATAAATATATAGAAAAGGACCCGGCTTTGGCTAGGCGTTTTCAGCCGGTTTATATTGATGAGCCGACTGTTGAGGAAACTATTGCTATTTTGCGGGGATTGAAACATAAATACGAACTTTACCACGCCGTCAGAATTACGGACGCGTCTTTGATTGCCGCGGCCCAGCTTTCTTCGCGCTATATAGCCGATAGATTTTTGCCAGATAAAGCCATTGACCTTATTGACGAGGCCGCTTCTTCTTTGAGAATTGATATGGATTCTTTGCCTAAAGACGTGGATGAGACAAAGAAAGAACTTTCTCGGCTGGAAATTGAGAAAGAGGTGTTAAAAAAGGAGCCGGAAAGCAATTTGGCTTTGCATAAGAAACAAAAAAATCGGCTAAAAATTCTTGAAAAAACAATCGTTAAAGCTAAAGATAAGTTTGAAAAATTGAACACTAAGTGGAAAGAAGAACGCGGCTTAATCAATCAGATAGGAGAATTTAAAAAACAAATGAATGATTTGGCGCAGGAAGCCGATAAAGTTGAAAGGGAAGGAAATTTTGAGAGGGTGGCTGAAATAAGATACGGACTTTTGCCGCAAAACGAAAATAAATTGCGCGAAGCCGAAGCTGGGTTAAAAAATCTCCAGTCATCAAGAAAACTGCTTAAGGAGGAAGTCGGTGAGGAAGAAATTGCCCAGGTGGTGGCGCGCTGGACTAATATCCCGGTAACCAAAATGCTTGAATCAGAATCGCAAAAACTGATGAAACTCGAAGAGGTTTTAACCCGTCGCGTTATAGGGCAGGATGAAGCGATTTCTAAAGTTGCCAATGCGGTCAGGCGTTCCCGCGCCGGCATTCAGGATGAAGATCGTCCCATTGCTTCTTTTATGTTTTTGGGGCCGACAGGGGTTGGAAAAACTGAATTGGCCAAAACACTTGCCGAATTTATGTTTAATGACGATAAAGCCCTTGTTCGTTATGATATGTCAGAATATATGGAACGGCATACTGTTTCCAAACTCATCGGCTCTCCTGCCGGCTATGTGGGCTATGAAGAAGGAGGGCAATTGACCGAGAAAATAAAACACCGTCCTTATTCGGTGATTCTTTTTGACGAGATTGAAAAAGCTCATCCTGAAATTTTCAATATAATGCTCCAGATTTTTGATAACGGTCGCCTTACTGATGCCAAAGGCAGGACAGTAAATTTTAAAAATACCATTATAATAATGACTTCCAATATTGGAAGCGAATTTATGCAGGAGATGGCTGACCTCGGTTTTTCCAGCGAAGCCGAAGAATCTCGTGAAAAAAAAGAAGAGGATTTGAAAGAAAAAATCCGCAAGGCCCTGGAGCGTCATTTCCGGCCGGAATTTTTAAACCGACTGGACGAAGTGATTATTTTCAACAGCCTGACCCAAAAAGTTATTGTAAAAATTGTGGAACAGCAGCTGGAAAAAGTTAAACAGAGAATGGCTGAAAAGGAAATTTCCATTGTTTTCGGCGATTCTCTCAAAAAATATATAATGGAAAAAGGTTATAATGAGCATTACGGAGCCAGGCCTATAAAACGGGCCATACAGTCGTATTTGCTGAATAAATTAGCGGAAGAATTAATTGCCGGGCGCATTAAAGCCGGAGACGAATTAACGGTTGATGTTAAAGAGGGGCAGGTGGTGTTTTCCTTTCCGGCCAGAAACAAAGTTTTTAATGGAGTAAGGGGGCGGGAGGCTATTAGGGCTTAAGTCATTTTGATCCTTTTGATTGTCATTCTTAACTTTGTGAAGAATCTCAAGGTAAACTACATGAAGTATCTCTTTTAATTAAAAATAAGTAAAAGAAAGAAAAAAATTCCCATTGTAAACCGATGGGGGTTTTTGAGGTCTTGACATAGATTCTAAGATGTGCAACCGATAAAATACGGTTTTTTGAAAACCTAAAAGGATAAGAAAGTATGAAGATTTTTTCAGCAGTATTGATTTTAGGTTTTTTCTTGATTACGCCAGTTTTTGCTCACGAAAACGTAAATAATGCTGGCTCGCAGGATTGTGAAAAATATATTTTTGATGAAAGATTTTATAAAAACGCTGCTCTATATGCGTATGAAGCTGAAAAGAGATACTCAATTACTTTTCCTAACTTATTTTGGTTTTCCCAAAAAGCCAGAGACGCCCGTTCGGATTATGAATTATGTAAAGCTGGTGTTGTTTTGGGCGATAATTAAATCTTCAATGTAATAATAATCGCGCGGTTTACCGCGCGTTTTTTTATGTCAGCTTTTGATATTTACTACTGTTAATAGTTTTTTGTTGACAAGCGGTTGTTGGATTTTGTACATTCAATAAGGTTGTTATAATGCGACTCGAATGATTCAAATCAAACACTCGAATGCCCCGAATTTATTAGAGTCATTAGAGTGAAATTCGTATATTGGAGTCGCCTTTAAATGGGAGAATTAAACAAAAAAATATTTGAATTGACTCTCGCAGTATATCGTGTTACAGATATATTCCCTAAGGATGAAGTGCTTAAACGCCAAATACGCGAAAAAGCGAATGAAATATTGTCTTCGGTTTGCGAATATGACAGAAAAATAGGGGAAAATAATGCCAGGTTTCTGCTTGCAAAAATTCAGGCAATCCGCACTTATTTTGGAGTCGCGCGTTTCAGTAATCTGGTAAAAGCCGTTAATACGGCAGTTTTGGACAGAGAATATGAATTTTTTGCTAATTTTTTTGAGAGAGAGTTGGCGTGTTTTACGGAAAAAATAGCAGAAGAAGAGGAAAAGAATAAGTCAATTCCTCAAATCCAGACCGCTTCCACTTCCATCAAAAATATCCGCAAGCCCAAAGTGGAAAGAAGCATAATTTACCCCGTTAGAAGTAAAAATAATAATCATGTTGTTGGAAACGGTAATTATACAGGGCATTCAAATAGTATGCATACTTTTGCAAAGTGGACTTCTAACGGAGTGAACAGCCAAAAGGTATCTTTGGAAAATGGAAATGGAAACGGTAATGGTAATGGCAATAGTCTTTCCAATGGGTATGGTAACGGAATTGAGCAAAATAACCATAAAAGTATTGTCAATAAAGAAACAAACGGTTTTAATGAAAGACGGCAAACTATTCTTGATTACATACGTCAAAATCAAGCGGTAAAATCAGTTGATTTGTCCCAGATTTTTTCCAACAAATTCAGCATTAAAACTTTACAGCGCGACCTGGCCGCTCTTATGGGTAATAATACGATTGAAAGACGGGGTGATAAGAGATGGGCAATATATAAAATTAAGGCATAGATTTATAAACGACATTATTATAAGCGACATTTCAGGTGTCGTTTATAAGCGACAAACCGGGTTTAAAAATTCAAAATCCAAAGCATCAAATCCCAAATAATACCAAAATCCAAATTGTTAAAGAATTAAGTTTTTATACTTGAATTTTGAAGTTTGAATTTATTTGGGATTTTGAGATTTGGATTTATTAGATTTAAATGGTTTCTAAAATCAAAAAAGTCATCATCCCTGTAGCTGGTTTCGGCACCCGCTTTCTTCCTGCCACCAAAGCCCAGCCAAAAGAAATGCTTCCTATTGTGGATAAGCCGGTTATTCAGTATTTGGTTGAGGAAGCTGTTGATTCCGGAATAAAGGAAATCATATTTGTTACCGGCAGGGGCAAGCGCGCTATTGAGGATCATTTTGACCATGCCGGAGAGCTGGAATTTTTTCTGACAAAGAAAGGTAAACATGGTTTGGCTAAAGAAATAAGAAAAATTTCATCACTTGCTCGTTTTGCTTTTGTCCGTCAGAAAGAACCGCTTGGGGTTGGTGACGCTTTGTTGCAGGCCCGTCATTTAATTGGCGATGAACCTGTCGCTGTCCTTTATGGAGATGATGTCGTATATTCAAAGATACCATGTCTTAAACAGCTTGCTGTCGTTTTTGAAAAATTTAATAAGCCGGTATTTGCTTTAGAACGGGTTCCCAAAGAAATGGTTTACAAATACGGTGTTATTGGCGGCAAAAAAATTTCATCAAGGACATACGAAGTAGAGAAAATAATTGAGAAACCTACAATAGAGGAGGCTCCGTCTAATCTGTCAATCGTTGGAAAATATATTTTGACGCCCGCGGTATTTGACGAACTTGCCAAAGTAAAATATGAACCCGGTAAGGAATTATTTTTAACTGATGCTTTTGAAAGAATGCTTGCCAAAGGTGAAAATTTATACGGTTATGAATTCAAAGGAATCAGATATGATTGCGGAGATAAACTCGGCCTCCTTAAGGCTGTCGTGGATTTCGGTCTTCGTCATCCGGAAGTGAAAAAAGGTTTTAGAGAACATTTGGAGAGCATTGTTTAGAACCCATATCAAAAATGGTTATTGCCTGAGCTTGTCGAAGGATAAATTTTGCTGATTTTTGAGTTTGCTTAAAGAATTTCTAATTGTCTAATTCACCTAATTTCTAATAAAATAACCAAATTCCAAAATTTTAAATTAAGAATTAAGTATTAGTGCATTAGAAATTTTATTAGGTGAATTAGGTAATTAGGAATTAGGTGAATTTATCAGAATAATTAGGTTAATTTTAATAAAATAAGCTATTTTTTAAGGCTTTAAGATAGATTTTGGCCATTCCCGGTTATTTATTTCCGCGTTAATCAGTGTTAATATTCGCGTGAAATCTGCTCCTATGAGCTTTGAATGCCGTGAAAGGTAAAAAGGATAGTTGCAAATGGGGTTTTTTATGCCATTTTTGTATAGAATTAACTTATCCACAACAGAGTTTATTTGCTTTTTTATATGATTTATAATAATAATATCAGATATCAGATAAGTTGGTTTTTTGCCGTTAAATTGCTGTTATTGCCGAAATGGCAAAAATGCTTGAAAATTAAGCAATATAAGTACTATATTTTGGTTTTGAAGCTGTAGCACTTATCCACAATGCCTATTTGCAAGTGATTTTTAGTGGGTTTATAATATACTTGTGGTAAGCAGAGTTGAACCATTTGCGGAGATATATAATAATTTAAGATAGTTATGACTTAATTTTTTTAAATTAAATGAGCCAATTTTTGGCTTGTTTGTAGTTATTTAACACTTGCGGTGAGCAAACCGAATTTATGGTAAGTTTATCGAACCACCATTATTCACAATATAATTTGCAATTAAATTTCGGAATTGATAGTATAACTTGGTTGCTTTAATTTCGAAATTTGGTTGTAAACGATTGAAATTTCATGTTTCATGTTTCATGATTCTGAACGGCAAGAACCTTGATAATTAAAAATTACTTTTCTGTTTGATGATGGTTTTGGTTTAGGTTCGGATGCAAAAGAAAAAATTAGTAAATTCTTAATTTGTTTTTGATTTAGGAGTTTTAAAGTCCGGTCGACCCTCCCGCTTTGAATATTTAAATATTAAAATATTTAAATATGACAAGATGGAGCGGACCATCTCATGTTTCGTAATTCATGTTTCAAGTTTCAAGATTCATGATTCAAGACGCATGAGGGTGACTTGACTCCAAAACATTGATTATTATTAATTTGATTTTGTTATTCACGATTTAAATCTTTTTTACCCTAAATTTTCCTTTGGAATATCGGGTAAAGTCGAAGAGGTTATGAATCGTGATTGTAAATTTCTTTTCCATCTTTTTCTTCTCGTGGTGAGTTTATCGAACCACGGAAAAAATTTTTGGAAAAGTTATAATTAACTTAGATAAAAAATTATGAATAAATTTATTTCAACCTCAGCCGCGGTTTGGCTTACCGGAGCTTTGGTTCTGACCCCTGTCGCGTCATTGGCGCAACAGTCAACGGCAGATCTCATTGCCCAGTTGCAAGCTCAAATCACGGCCCTTCAAGCACAACTCGTCGCCCTTTCCGGCGGAGGAGGTGGCGGCGGAGCCGCTTGCGGTTTCACTAGCGCTCTTACAGTCGGTTCAAGAGGGGATGCTGTAACATGCTTGCAGAATTATTTAACTTCAACAGGTCACTTCACTTATGCGGGGGGTGCCACCGGATATTTCGGTTCTGTCACTCAAGCGGCAGTAGCTGCTTGGCAGGCGGCAAACGGGGTTTCTCCGGCCGTCGGATACTTTGGTCCAATTTCCCAGGCAAAGTATAATTCAATGGCAGTGGCTCCGGTAACTCCAACAACTCCAACAACTCCAACAACGCCAACCACAGAAACACCAACAACGCCAACCACAGAAACACCAACAACGCCAACAGTTCCATCAGGAACAGGTCTTAGCGTATCAGCAGGTGCACAGCCTGCCGCGGCCTTGGTTCCGTTGAGTGTAACTCGCGTTCCATTTACCAGTGTAGTGTTTACTGCCGGTTCTGACGGTGATGTAACTGTCAGCTCCGTAACAGTTGAACGTCAGGGCATTGGACAGGATGCGGCTCTTTCCGGAATCGTTATTCTTGGTGAAGACGGACTTCAATTAGGTCTTTCCAAGACCTTGAATTCCCTTCATCAGGCGGTCTTGACCGAGCCCTTCACCGTAAAAGCAGGAACTTCTAAAACCATGACTATTGCCGCTAATCGCGGAGCAACCACCGGTTATTCCGGACAGGTTATCCGCTTGACAGTTGTGGCGGTGAGCGCTGGTTCAGCCACAGTTACCGGACTTCCGGTTGCAGGCACCGGTCAGACCATGAACGAAACATCAGGCCTTGTAGGTGGATTTGACCTTATCAGGGGTCCGCTTGATCCTTCAACAACCGGTATTACCAAAGAAGTTGGAACAACCGGTTATGTGTTCTCTTCTATTAAAGGAACAGCAGGAGCAGGGGAGGACATCTGGATTAAATCAGTCAAATTCAACCAATCCGGTTCCGCGGCCACGGCCGACCTTGCTAATGTCAAGGTTTATGTTGCCGGAACTGCTTATGACACGACCGTAAGTTCTGATGGAAAATATTACACCTCTGTTTTTGGAACTGGAGTCAAAGTTTTGAAAGGCAATACCGCTGAAATTTACGTAAAAGGCGATATTGTTTCCGGTTCCGCGAGAACAGTTGATTTTGACATTTACCGCCATGACGACCTTTATGTAGTCGGAGCCCAGTATGGATATGGCTTATTGCCTGCCGATACTGGCACAGCTGGATTTGATTCAGCTAGCCCGGCTTATAATGCCAATGCCATTAATATCGGCGCTGGCTCCATAGTTGTATCCAAATCAACAGCGGTAGCATCGCAAAATGTTGCTGTAACTCTTGCTGACCAGCCCTTGGGTGGATTTGATGTGGAAGTAAAGGGAGAGGCGGTAACGATTCCAGAAACTTCTTTCCGCTTTACTCTTTCTGATTCTGACGGAGGAGCGGAAATTGATGTTGACGACATTGACAATATAGTATTGGTTGGCCCGTCAGGAGCGGTTGTTGCCGGTCCTGTTGACGGACAAGCGGGAAATACCGTAAACAGCTTAGTTGCTCATGGATATGTAACCTTTACCGATTCCATTACTTTCCCCATTGGAAAAGGCCTTTATACCTTAAAGGGCAAATTAGCCGCGACTTCCGGTTTTGAAAATAATGACACTATTATCGCTTCCACCACTCCGGGAACGGATTGGAGGAACGGAACCGGTGCCGTTACCGGAACAGCGGTTACCCCGACTCCAGCTGGACAAGTTACCGGAAATACTATGACTGTAAAAAGCGCGGTTGTTACTGTTACTTTGTCTTCCGACCCGCCCGCGCAAAACGTAGTTATGGGTATACAAGGATTTACCTTTGCCAAGCCGGTGTTTGACGCAACGGCTTCCGGCGAGGATATTCGTTTTACCACCCTTAGCTTTACGTTTGCGGATGATACCGGAGCAGATACGACAGATTTGACTGGTTGCCAAGTTTGGGACGGAGCAACCGCCCTGAATACCGGCACCAATGTTGTTGATATAGCTACTGAAGGAGCAAAAACCTTTACGCTTGATAGCCACTTGATTATTCCCAAAGGAACAACCAAGACCTTGGCCATCAAGTGCAATATTCCTGCAAACTTGACTGCTAGTAATCAGGCAGAATGGCAGATTGCGGCAAGTACTCTTTCCGCGACTGGTGTTACATCAGGGCAAGCGGCAACCGTAACTCATCTCGCTTCCACCGACGATCAGAATGAAATGACTTTGGTTGCAGGTGGCTCATTGTCCGTATCGCTTAGCGCTTCAAGTCCGACTTACGCGATAGTTGCCGGAAACACTACGGATGTTCCGTTGGCGTTACTCAACTTACACGCGACCAACGAAGCCATTACGCTTCAAAAACTTGCATTGAAACTTTCTTCCACGACCAATAACGCTCCCGCGGATATTGTGAAATATACTTTGTGGGACGGTTCAACCAAGGTCGGAGAAGGTTTGTTTACCGGTACCGATTATTCAACTTCAACCCTTACGGCCGATTTCGTGATTCCCAAAGATGGGGATAAGACTCTGACCGTAAAAGGCGATTTGAGCGCAATCGGCACTTCGCAGGTTGGAACTGAAGGAGCTTTGGTTGTAGTTGATTTTGACGGAGGCAGCAGGGGAACGGAAGGCGTTGGGCAATCATCCGGTTCTACCATTCAGACAAAGACCGCTGATACTGCCGCGGTTTCAAGCACAGCTTCCAACGGCGTAAGGATGTTCAAGTCCTACCCGACATTTGCTAAAGTTTCCTTGTCGACGAATAAACTCGCCGCAGGTACTGTCAGTTTGTTGAGGTTCAAGGTAACCGCGGATTCCCACGGCGATATAGGATTGGCTAAATTCACCTTTGTGATGTCAACGACTTCGGCAACTGTGCAGAATTTGCGTGTGTATGGTTATAGCGATATTCTCTTCTCAATCGCGGCTTATGCCAATTCCGGTTTGTTGAACAATACCGCGATTCCGGTTCAAAATAAGAAAGAATGGTTTAGCGCTGGAACTGAGGATAACGTTTTGTATGGCGGTGGTAACCAGTTTAGCGTCTACTTTGACCCGGTAACTCAGTCAGGAAGTGTTCTAGGAGTACCTACAGATGTTATTCAAGTTCCCGCGGGCGCAACCAGATACTTTGATGTTGTGGCAACCGTTTCCTCGGTTTCCACCAACTCATCCGTATCAACACAACTTGAAGGTGATGGAGCATATCCTGGATTGATACCCGGAACACCGTCTGCTACCAACCCGATTATGGGTCAGGCATCAACTACTCCTTCAACTGCGGGTATAGCTGATCAAACCCATAATGACTTAATCTGGTCTCCAAACGCTACGACTACCGCTGCGCTTTCCAGCAAGGACTGGACCAATGGATTTGGCGTGGTAGGTCTGCCCGCGACGAACATGGCAGCTGAAGTTGTTTCCTACTAACCTCTGAACGTCTTAAGAGTCTTGTGGCCTCTCTAGACGATTCTAATAAAACCAGCCCCCTTTCGGGGCTGGTTTTATTATTGTTCGAGTTTTTTGAAGTTCTATAGTTTTCGGACGGTCTGTTTATAAATATTATTCCCTGAGCCGAGTCGAAGGGTTTACCATTAAGGTATGCCTTCAACAAGTTCAGGCAATATATGATGACGACCATTGATTTATCTCTTTATTAATGATAATTTTTATAAGGTACTATTCCGGCGTCATTGCGAGGAGGCGTACCGACGAAGTAATCTCTGCTTATTCTTCGAGCTTGCTCGCCTCGCTGACTCGCCTCGCTGAAGCTTTGGCGAAGCGGGTCGAAGGCATACATTCAAGGAAACCCTTCGACTCGCAGGGCTCGCTTAGGGAGTATCATTTTATTGCCTGATTTCGTCGAAGTCATACCTATTAATAAAAACATGTCCAATTCAACAAAAAATCTACTCCTCCGCGACCTCGTTATTTTATTATTTTTGGCCTTTATCGCCTCCGGCTATTATTTTTTCGGTGACGTTTTAAGGCCCGACCTTGAGGAAAAAAGACCGGGTCTTGTCGGTCAATCAAGTCCCGACCTTGTCCGCAAAGAAGGTCGTGACTTGTCCGGTGAAGTTGTAAAACCAACAGAATTACCTACGCTTCCTCAATACAATGGCGCCCCAATCGGAACCGTAAACGAAGATAAAAGCGTCGTTTTAGCTTATCCTGAAGATGTCAAAACCAAGCTAAGAAATGAACTTTTGGACATTGCCAAATTCGTTTCCGAAAGCCCGGATAATCTTGATAATTGGTTAAGAGCCGGGGTAATTAAGAAATTTTTCGGCGATTATTTGGGAGCGCGGGACGCCTGGGAGTATGCCTCACTCATCAGGCCCCAAAATTCCACCTCTTTTGCTAATCTGGGTGGATTATACGCTTTATATCTTAAGGACTATCCTAAGGCCGAATTAAGCTATAAGAAGGCCATAGAGAATGCTCCGGGCGATATTTATCCATATACAGCCCTTGCCGATTTATATTCTTCGAGCGAACCCGCAGGCGAGTCGAGAAGCAACAAAATTATAAAAATAATTGAATCCGGTCTCGCCGCCAACCCCGACAACCAAACCCTTTTAAGCTACCTCGCCCGTTTTTATAAAGAACAGGGCAATTTCCCCAAAGCCCTTGAGTATTACCAAAAAGTCCTTGCTTTAGACCCCCATAATAAGGCAGTCGCAGCAGAGATTGACGCGCTAAAAAAATAAAAATATGAAAATAACCGAAGAATATTATTTAGCTCTCGGCATACCGGAAGAAACCATTTTGGCAATTAATAAAGAACTTTGTTTAATTACTCTTAATAAATTAAGCTCAACTGCCAGGCCCCTTCGAATAGAAATGCTGCAAGAGGCAATAGGATGGCCGAGGGGCAAAGACCAGGCGCATAGAATAACAACGGAGATTTATAAGAGCCATGATTTTGTTGTTGCTGTTGGCAAGCCGGGAAAAGAAGCGGCCCCCGATTTTAAACGTAAGCATTATAAAACAGGTAAAATCACAAATAATAAAAATGATATGAATCCTTTTATCATGCAAGCAGGAGTTAAGATTGGTAAGGATTTAACGTTTGGAGATATGTTTGAGCAAATAGGGCATCTTATGCGCGCCGACATCTTCGGCTTAGAAATTTTTGGAATGTTGATTTATCGAATGGCTTTTATGTTAGACCATATGAAAAATAAGGAGAATAAATGGAGATATGTGCCTCCGAAAATTTCCTTAGCTGTTCTCAAAAAAAGATTGCCAGAAATTGAGGGCATTCCTATAGATGTGTATTTGTATTTTTTAGACGTTTTGGCGTTAAATGAAGATGTAAAAATGCATACCATGGGCCATGAGAATGCAGAGGGTGATTACGGAAGAATAAATACCCTGCTTACTTTTGCTAATTTGGTTGCGGTTTTATTAAACCGCCGTTCTCTTGCAAAATTTTTTTTCGCTTTTGCTTATCCGCCATTCAACCGATCACCGCTACCCAAAATTAAAAGTCTTTTTGAAACTTTCCCTACTTTATCGCCGGTCTTCTAAATATTCGGGGCGAGCAACGAGCAAGGGAGCGGAGAGGCGGTTGATCATTTCGTTTGAAAAGATTACACTAGAGAGGTTATGCCGCAAACTCCTCTTGTTTATAATCTTAAATATTATGACGGCACGCATCTTTGGCAATTATCGCCCAAAGAGCGCGCGTTCAAGACATATAAAATAAAAGATGGGACGCTTGTCGCCCTTTTTCAAGGTAGCCGCGGGGCGAATCCGAAACTGGATTTTAAGCTTAAGGTGTTAGTGCCCGGTCTCGATAAAAAACCCGTACTCCCGCCGCATACATATTGGGTGGTTGATTTACTTCTTAAGATTCCGGAATATAGAAAAGAAGTTCGAGAAATCATACAATATTACATCGATTATTATGACCGTGTCACGCCTTTCACTACCGTTAAGAAGCGAGATGATTTAAAACTTGAAACGGTGGAAGAAATTACCAAACGTTATGCCCATATTGAGCAGAATTATACCCTTTCGCTTGATTATGTGGCTACGGTCATTGAACTTTTTTCCAAAAACGAAAAAGCGACTCCGGGTGCATATATGTTCCGAAATCTCCTCTTTACATTAAGGGACTACATTGACGGCAAAAAACACTATACAGAAGTGTTAGAGTCGGCCCTACCCCTTAGAAGATAGGGTTTGTAGAGATTGCTTATGTCGTCATAATCTCTTTAAAGCGTTTTACGGATAGTTCGAGATATTTTTTATCAGTATCAATTCCGATAAACTTTCTTTTTCCTATTATTTCCGAGGCAATTCCCGTTGTGGAACTTCCGGTGAACGGGTCAAGAATGACGGCGCCGGGGTTTGTTGATGCAAGGATAATTCTCTTTAATAATTCTAGCGGCTTCTGCGTTGGGTGTTTGCCAAAAGTTTTTTCCGGCTTTTTAGGCGGATAAATCGCCCAAACCGAACGCATTTGCAGGTTTGGTTTTTTAATAAAATCTTCCGGCCAATTCCCTTTTTTCATTAAATTATAGTTGAAAAAATGTTTCGCTTTTTTGTCTTTTCGCGCCCAGAGCAAAGTTTCGTGTGAGGCCGTAAAATAACGGCAGCTCAAATTCGGCGAGCCGTTTGGTTTGAACCATGAAATATCATTTAATATGTGATAACCAAGAGATTGCAGCGCGTAGCCGCATTGATAAATTGAGTGGTATGTTCCGCTTACCCAAAGAGTGCCGTTGGGCTTTAGAATATTTTTGCAGGCATTGAGCCAGCGATAATGAAAATCGTAGTCATCTTTAAACCCCTTGCTCTTATCCCAGTTTCCTTTATTTACACTAACTCTTTTGCCGGCGTGAAGCGAAAATCCATCATTGGAAAGATTGTATGGAGGATCGGCAAAAATCATATCAACCGATTCTGGCGGCAGTTGTGCAAGAACGCCGACACAATCTCCATGATATAAAATAAAATTTCGTTCTTCAAAATAAGGAGGGATTTTTTGAAAAGTAATAGTTTGTCGCCCTTTTCCTTCTTCGGCTGGCAATGTAAAAGGTTTTGTTTGCCATTCATCCTCATTTGTTTTTATTACATCAAGTAAAACGCCCTGCAAAGAAAACTCCTGCCCCCTTTTTATTATGAGGGGTTGATAATTTTTATTGGCCGGCTCCAATCTTATCTGCCCCCTTTCTTTGTAAAAAGTTTTAAGCGTTGCTTCATTTCCGTTAAGGAGCGCTACCACTTTTTGGCCGTTTTCGGCGACATTCTGCCTTTTTATTAAAATTGTGTCCCCGTTATTTATATGTTCGTCAATCATGCTGTCTCCTTTTACGCGAAGGGCGTAAATTTCCCCGCCTGAAGCCAATTTTGACTCGGGGACCGCGATAAACTCTTTATGTTCTATTGCTTCTATCGGTTTGCCTGCGGCAATTTCTCCCAAGAGCGGTATTTTTACGAGACGTTCGGATTGGGGGAGCTCAATGCCGCGTTTCCGGTTTTTGAACCTGTTTAAATAGCCCTTGGCCGCTAAAGCATTGAGGTGCTGATGGATATTTGAAACCGATTTTAGCCGAAAATGCCTTTTGATTTCTTCAAGCGAGGGGGCAATTTTCCGTTTATGCGCGTAGGTGGCAACAAAATCCAGTATTTGTTTTTGCCGTAAAGTTAGCATCATTTTCATATTAACACCTTAATACCGAAAATAAACCGAAAGTTATCCACAGAGGTTATTAATAATCCTCTTACCCCCCGAGCAGAGTCGAGGGGTTACCTTATTTAAAGCCAAAAAGTTGTCTTGCGAAAAGTTCAGGAGGTAACTTTTTGGCAATTATTCAACAGTTACACAAGACACAAGACATTTGACTTTTGGTTTTAATCAGAGTAACTTAGAGTAATTGAGTCAATTATAATAATTTGATATTATGAACAAAAAACTCATAATTAAATACTTTTTACAGTTTTTGGTCATAGTGCTTATCGGCGCCGGGATTTTCTTTGGCATAGGATATTATCGCTATAGAACCTCGCCTGAATACCACAAATATCAGGACCTTTTGGCCCAAAAAGAGCGCTACATGGCCGACACTTACGGCGGAGACACGCCCGAAGAAACCCTTGAGCTTTTTATTTCGGCCCTGAAAACCGGCGACATTGATTTGGCCTCTAAATACTTTGTGCTGGACAAGCAGGAGGAGTGGAGAGGGAATTTAAATAATGTTAAGAGCGCTAATAAAATTACCGAAATGACATTTGATTTAGAACGTAAGAAATATAAAAATGATATTTCTGATGGGCAGGTGTCTTTTAGTATTGCTAATGACCAAAAACAAGTTGCCTTAACAATTTTAGTTGCTAAAAATGTAAACAATAAATGGAAAATTTTAGATTTATAAATATGCGCTTCACGCATCGCTGACCGGCGTAGACAGAATGCAGACATACGCAGACACAAAATCTTTAAACTTAAATCCGCTTGCAGAGCGGATTTCGTTATAAAGGCCCGGCCTTGCCGTTTTAGTGGTGTTTTGCTACTTATAAATTTATGCAATCGAAGTATTCCCACACAATATCAGCGATTGGGGCGGCAGTATTTGTTTTATTTCTGCCCATTCTTGTTTTTGCCTATGACGATCAAACCACTCATCCGGCTTTAACCAAAGAAATCGGCCGTTTTTTTAATCACAATTATCAGGAAAAGGCCTTAAATAGCGAAGAGATTGCGATTTTAATGAATGGAAGCATTGATGAAGACGAAGAGACAAGATGGCTTCACCATTTTTACGACCCGATTTATAATCGCGGTCTTACTATACTTGGCGAGAGCTGGGAAAGCTCAAAAGACTGGTCGCAAAACACCTTGGCTCAAGCCCAGGAAGACGGAGTGTTTCGCGACAAAACTTATGGTTCAATTTTTGACCTATTTTCATCGCCTTCGGATTATTCATGGGAAAGGGCGATTTACGATTATGCCTGGGTAGATAAAAATAGGGGATTGGAGTCATTGGGGCATACATTACATCTTTTGGAAGACGCAACTGTGCCTGAACATACCCGTAATGATGGTCATGCTGGCCTGTTTGAACATTCTCAAGTTTTAAACTCAAGTCCTTATGAAGATTGGACCAGAAAATTTTCTCCGGAAAATTTAAATACGGTTGCCGAGCTTATAGAAAGCGGTAAAAAACCATATGTTTTATCAAATATCAGTAGTTATTTTGATGCAACGGCAAACTATTCAAATAATAATTTTTTTAGTAAAGATACTATTTTTTCAGATTTATTTATTAAACCAGATGTAAGTTTTTATGAAGAAGAACAGTTATCAAATGGGTTATCCGTATTATTTGGTTATCGTATTTTGAGTGATAAAAAATATCATATTGTAATGTCGGATGTATCTTTTGGATGGTATTACTTGTTGAATCCTAAAGACAACAAAAACAAGTTTTCTATTGCTGACGACGACAACCTCATCCTCACCGACTACTGGAATTTGCTGTCAAAACAGGCGGTTATTAACGGCGCCGGGGTGGTTAAGCTCTTTTTTGACGAAGTGGAAAAGGAAAAGCAAACAAAGGAATTATGGTTTAAAAACCGCTCGTGGTGGCAGAAAGCGTGGAATTGGACAAGTAGTTTGTTCTCGACCCTGACCAACTTTTCTGCGGAAAACTTGGACGGGCAAGCAAGCTCAGACAGTAACACTTCTTACACAGCGGCGATTATTACGAGTACGGAGTCGACAACGGAGTTGTCAACACCGAGTGATGCCGATGCGTCGGCAGCACTCGGTGTTGCTGATGACGAAATCGCGAATTTCGGCTCTTTTTATGGTGAGTCGAGTCGAACCATTTCGGAAACCTCCGATATTGAGCCCGTTCCTCAAATCTATGGAGGTTCAACCTCCATAGATTCTGAAACTTTAGATTTGGCTCCTGCAGCCACTTCAACACCGAGTGTTTTTCTACCAATGCCAACACTCGGTGTTGCTACTTCAACTCCGCCTCCGCCTCCTCCTTATGCTTTGGGTGATTTTATAGCTGGCGCGGGCGGGGAATATGTTGCGCCGGTTCAAGCTTCAACACCGAGTGATGCTGAAGCGTCAGCAGCACTCGGTGTTGCTACTACAACGACCGATACTACTCCGCCGGACATTTCTTTGAACATTCAGGAATGTTCTGACAGTTTTTCTCAAACTGATTGCGTTATTGCTACAACCACTCTTACGATTTTTTTGGAGTCCAATAGCGAAGATATTGCGTCCTTTTTCCTAAATTGCGCTTATCGTCAAAAAACAAGCCAGCCGTGGCAAGATTGCGACGATTTTCTGAAATTTATAGAGGTCGAACCTCCCATGGGAGGTTCGACCTCAACGGCGTCGTCAACCGCGCCGTTTGCGACATCATTTATTTTTACTGCTTCCCCAAACACTTTTTATGAATTTCGCGCTAAAGCCAAAGATAAAACCGGAAATGAATCGGCTGAAATTGTAAAAATCTTAGAAATAAATCAAATGCCGGTCATTATAAACGAAATCGCCTGGGCGGGAACCGGCAATTCGGCAACCACCAGTGAAGATGAATGGATTGAGTTAAAGAGCCGTTCTGAAGCCGAAATTGATTTAACCGGTTGGCAGTTGAAATTTTTTAAGCCCGGCGAGCCCGAGCCAAAAATAATAATCAATCTTTCCGGTAAAATCGCGCCCAAAAGTTATTATTTGATTGAGCGTGATGATGATAACGCCGTATCAATTATTAAGGCCGATTTTATCGCTTCGTTCGGCGCGGGGCTTGATGACAACGGAATGATTTTAAAACTGGAAAAAGGTTCTACGACCGCCAGTGGTGAGCCAAGCCGAACCATTGATAGAACCCCGGAACTTTGTCCATGGGATCGCTCGCGCCCTACCGGCTGGTGCGCAGGTATTTTGTTAGCAAGATTTTCTATGGAAAGAATTGACCCGGACGCTCCGGGTGAAACGCAGGCAAACTGGGGGACTTATTTTGAAGAGGAAATAGTCAATATTAACAAAAACGCCGAGGACGGGCCGGTTTATGGTACTCCCAAAGCCAGAAACAGCGTTAATTATTTGATTGCCGTTGACGGAAATTTGACTGGTGATAGAATTCTGACCAAAGAAAATTCTCCTTACCTTATCCGAAGAGCGGGTTTAACTATAAGAGACGGCGCTGTTCTTAATATTGAGCCGGGCGTGGTTATAAAGATTATGCCGCCTAATGATTATTGGGCAATTATTAATGTTTACGGAAAAATCTTTTCGCGAGGCGCGCCCGAAGAGCCAATTGTTTTTACCGGCATTTATGATGATGAATACGGCGGAGATACCAATAAAGATGGCGTTTGCGACCCGTTAAACGCTTCTTCAACCGCGATATGCCCTCAAGCAGGCAATTGGAGGCAATTCACTTTTAATTTGGAAAGCTCCGGTTCGGAATTTTTAAACACGTTTTTCAGATACGGTGGAAATATGGATAATAATTTGCCGTTTAAAAGAAGGGCCATGATTTATATCACAAGCGCGGCTCTTTCGTTTAAAAATTCACGCCTTGAGCACTCTTTGCTTAGGGGTTTGTCTTGTATAAACTGCAATGCGAACATAGAAAATAGCGTATTTTATAAAAACGCTCTTGAGGCATTGATAATAGCCGGTTCTGCTCCAAAAGTTTTAAATAATACATTTTTGGAAAATGGCGGAGGAATTTTTTCCTCCGACATACATGGCGGAGAAGTTCGCAACAACACTTTTGATAAAAATGGAAATGTTATCATTGCGGAAAGTTCTCCGCCGTTATTCGGAGGAAACACTGTTATTTCCGACAGCCCCGGCGTTAAAGGAATTATTATCAGGAATAACGCGGGCAATGATCATGTTTTTGCCAAGGACTTGCCTTATATTATTGATTGGGGAAATTACACGTTTGCGGGAAATATTTCCGCGGAAAAGGGCGCGGTGTTTAAATTTATGCCTAATACCGGTTTGACCATTGCCGGAGCTTTTTCGGCTAATGGCACCCTCGAGGAGCCGGTTGTTTTTACATCATTTTATGATGATGAATACGGCGGGGATACCAATAATGACGCCACTTCCAGCCAGCCGATTTTGGGGCATTGGCGGGGCATTGATTTTTGGGGTTCTGGAGAAGCGGTTTTTGACGGCGCCGTTATAAGATACGCCGGAGGAGAAGAAGAGCGGTATAATCTTGCCGGAATCAAGGCCGGCGGCAATGAGCCGCTTACCATTAAAAATTCCGTGATTGAAAAAAATAAGTTTAAGGGCGTTTGGCTCGCGAGTAATGCCTCAAGCACCGTTACGGATACGATTTTTCGGGACAATTTATTGCCCGGCAAGCAATATTACGCTTTGGTTATTTCCGGCAGCGCAACCACTACTATAAGCAATTTGATTTTTCGCGACAACGGCGTCGGCATGGCTGTGGATAGTTCGCATCACCTCATAAACAACGGCGGCATTGACTTTTATGATGATTCCAATGTCATAAAAACCATTCCGCCGGATTTATTGCCGTAGTATATGGCCATATTTAAAGTGAAAAATTAATTAACGATCGTTAATTAATTTATATTTTTATAATGTTGAAACTTATAAGGTATCTATTGATTGAGATTGACAGATTTTTTGTGATTTGCAACAGATATTGTATGCGAAAAAGCTTTATTCTTATTTTAATCATTTTCTTTTCTATTTCTTTTACGGCTCATGCTGCCGGTGTTGTGATTAATGAAATTGGCTGGATGGGTACCGTGGTCAGCGCTTCTGACGAGTGGGTTGAGCTTTATAATGCTTCAGCATCGGCAGTTGATTTAACCGGCTGGACTTTGTCTTTTTTCAAACCGGCCACAACCTCTCCTTCAAAAATTATTTCTCTTTCCGGCACAATTTTTTCCGGCGGCTATTATCTTATTGAACGAACCGATGACACTACCATTTCGGATGTGGCCGCAGATATTTTTACCGCTTTTGGAACCGGTCTGGTTGATTCGGGTATGATTTTAAGATTGGCTGATAATAGCAGTGTGGTTGATAGCTCGCCGGAGCTTTGCGATAACAAATGGTGTGCTGGTTTAGTTAGTCCTGAAACATCCATGGAAAGAATCAGTCCTTTGGCTGATGGTTCTATTGCTTCAAATTGGGCAACAAATAACGGTCAAAAAATAAACGGCAAAAACGCGGCGGGAAATTCAATCAACGGCACTCCCAAGTCGGAAAACAGTGTTTATGTTTCCGGTTCTAATAACGTTCCACCGTCGCCTCCGCCGCCAAATCAGGAGGGTCATACAACTTCGGAAACAAACGAGCTTTCAAATCTGCCTTCGCAATCATCATCTGCCATGCCCGAGACATTTAAAGTTTATGCCGGAGAGGACAAAACGGTTCTTGCGGGGCAGGAAACCGTGTTTTCAGGAAAAGTAGCCGATCTAAAAGGCAAACAAATTGATAATGCCAGATTTTTATGGAATTTTGGCGATGGTTCAACAAGCGGCATTCGCGTTACATCTCACACTTTTTTATTTCCCGGAAAATATATTGTGAACCTTAATGCCAGTATTGCCGAAGAATCTCACGCTGATTATCTTAACGTTGAAGTTTTAACTCCTAAAATTATAATTTCCGAAGCCAAGCCGGGGCAGGACGGTTTTATTGAACTTCAAAATGAAACCGGCCAGAAACTTGATATCGGGGGACTAATTATAAAAGACGCGTCAGGAGGCGTTTTTTCCGTACCCCAATCAACTATTTTGGACAAAAACGCCTTGCTTGTTTTTCCCAATGCCATAATGCAAATTTTCTACAAAACCGCCGATTTAACGCTGGTTACTTCAAACGGCAGAGTTGTTGATTCGGCGCATTTTGAAGGTGTATTGGATGTTGAAGAAAGTTTTGCGCGAGAAGGCAGCGAATTTATAAAAATATCCGCCCCTTCGCCGGGAAATTTAAATACAAAAATTGTTCAGCAAAGTTTAGCGGATGATTCGGGCCGTAAAGAATTAAGCGTTAAAACGGAAGTTGTTATCAAAACAAAAGAGGTTAAACCGGAATCGTCAGAATTAAAAGACAGTTCTTTGCTAATCGGAAACATCACAGCTAAAGATACGGCTAAAGAAGAAAAAATGCCGGATGTTTCAATTGTGGTGTCAGAACAGTTGCCGGATTCTCAAACCGCCGCTCCGATTGTTTTAAACAGCCAAAGTCGATTTTTAATAAATTCAAAACTTCTTTTGGGGGCAAGCATTTTAGTCGGCATTCTTGGCGCGGTCGGATTTTTTATCCTGCGTTCACTGGGCCGTCTTTAATTTTTTTTAATCCCTTTGTGTTATTCTAATGTTCTCAAGAACATTAGAATAAGGCGGGGTTGAATAAAAATAGTAATATAATATTGGTCATGGTGTATGAGCACAGAGTTAATTATAGAAATTTTAATCAGTTTAATTTTATGCAAAAACCAAGATATTTGGAAAAAATAGTAAGGGGTTTTTCTAATCATAGGCGGATAGAGATAATGGCTCTTTTGGATAAAATGCCGGAACTTTCGGTTATGGAGATTGCCGATGAACTTGGTATAAATTTCAAAACCGCTTCCGAGCATATCAGGCGTCTTGCTTTAGTCGGTTTGGTTTTAAAAAGAAATCAGGGAGCGGCCGTGCGCCATGCCTTAAGCCCGACAGGCAGGATTATTCTCAAGTTCTTAAGAACATTGGAATAAGGTTTTTGATGAAGAATAAAGATTCTTTTTTATTGATTTTTTCCAAAATTTATGCAACGAATTTAAGTAAGATTTTGTAGGTTCTTTGAAAATAAAGGCGATAAATGTGCTGAAACGGCTTTGGCAATTGCGGATGATAAGGATTATTTCCGGCGTTTTTTTGCTCATAATCGGTATTTTAGTAGGATTGCTTCCGGGTCCCGGAGGGTTCATTTTTTGGCTTCCCGGGTTAATTATAATCCTCGGTGATGTGCCGTGGATGAGGACAATTGTCGCGTTTCATTTGCGCCTGTTTAGGAAGATAAAATTTTTCAGAAAATTGATTAGGAACAGCCGTATTATCATCTATAAAAAAACCGGCTGGCGATTTTATTTTAAAAAAAGAAAGAGGGAGGAAAAATGAGCGCGCGCAAAAAGGAATTGACGAGGATGTTTGTTTGGCGTTCTTTTAAGGAAGCCGGAGCGATTATTGAAAATAGCCATTTTGTTTACGTTTCTGGAAGGCACGGCAGTGTTTATATTGACCATCACGCGATTTATACCGTTTTAAAAGCCGTTTCCCAAATGTGCCGGTTTATGGCTGAGGACATATATGATTTATCGCTTGGTTGTGAAATTGAGGTTGTTTTAGGCCCGGAAGGAGGCGGCATAATATTGTCCCGATTTTTAAAAGAACATTTGGACCGATTCGGGGGAAAACGGATTTCTTTGTGGGCGAAGAAACAGTACGGCGATAACGGTTTAAGAAAATTTGTTTTGCCGCGGGCCTTTATAAAGCATATTTCCGGAAAGAAAGTGTTTTTGATTGATGATATTTTAACTTCCGGAAGCACATTTTACGAATTAACGGAGCTCGCAAACCGTTACGGAGCGAATGTTGTTGGTTTGGGGTGCTTATGGAATCGCGGTGGAGTTACTTCGGGCGATCTTGGAGGAATTCCGCTTTTTTCCCTGTTTGAAAAACGTTTTGAAGATTTTGACAAAAGTGAGTGCCCGTTTTGTGAAAGCGGCATTCCGATTAATAATGAATTTGGCCATGGCCGAAACCTTCGATAGTGCGAGGGTTTTACTTTTGTATTTTTTCTGATACTTATAGATTATCGTTCTTTGTAAAAATAAAGGATAGGGATGAACAGAATTGTTGAAATTGTTGTTGACGGCGGTCCGGGTGCCGGAAAATCCTCTGTTTTAAAGCGCGCCAGGGAGCTTGAGAGTGAAGATGTGGGCATTATTATTGTGCCGGAAACCGCTACTGAAGTTTTTAATGCCGGAGTTTCTCCTGGCGGTAAGTACGGACTTTCTAATGAAGAATTTCAAATGCATATCCTGTTTATGCAAATTGAGAAAGAAAGGTGGTATAGAAGAATAGCAGAGCGGTATAAAAACAAAAAAATTGTTATTTTGCTTAAAGACCGTAGCACTATGAGCGGTTCTGCTTACCTTCCTCCCGGGCAACTTGAAGCCATGATACGCAAATTGGGAATTAGTGTATCAGAATTGCGCGATATCAATGACGGCGTAATACATTTGGTTACCGCCGCTATCGGCGCTGAAAATTCTTATACTACGGCCAATAATACCGCAAGAACAGAATCACCGGAAAAAGCCGCCTCTCTTGATGGGAGAACCCGGGAAACATGGATTGGTTGTCCGCATTTACGGGTGATAGAAAGCCGCGCTGATTTTGAAGAAAAAATTCTCAATACATTAAAAGCGATACGGCACTTTGCGGGAATCCCGCGGTCCCTTGAGATTGAGCGCAGATTTTTACTGGGATATTTAGGTTATTCCGACATGGTGGTGGTTGAAGCTCCGTATAATGTCAAAGTGGTTAAGGTTTTTATGGAGCAGGTTTACCTTAAACATGAGGTCGGTAAACCCATGTCAAGAATAAGAAAACGTGTGTGTGGCGGTTTTAGTTTGTATTACCATACTCAAAAAAGCGGTTTGGAAGCCGGCGCGGCAATAGAGGATGAATCGCGGATCAATGGCAAAGAATACAATGATTTTTTTGAAAATGAACGCGATGAAACGCGTAATGTCATTCATAAAAGACGGCATTATTTTTTGTGGAAAAATCAATATTTTGAACTGGATATTTTTGAAAAACCGGAACGTCTTAAGGGGTTGGCTATTCTTGAAATAGAATTGATTGATAAAAATGAACCGGTTGAAATTCCTCCGTTTTTTTATCCGCTTCGGGAAGTAACCGGCATAGAAGGATATTCTACCGCATCCCTTGCGAAAAAGAGATAATTGTATAAATTAATCGCTTATTAATTAGGCGATTTTTTTAAGCGTTGCGGTATTTTATTGGAAAATTATGAAAATTGTGTTAAAATCGTGTTATTGACTGCTGAAAATAACAATAAAAAACCCATTGTTTTGGTATTTACCACGGCCTATGACCCGTTTATCGGAGGGGCTGAAATTGCCATACTTGAAAATGTTAAGCGTATGCAGGGTGAGTTTGATTTTTTTATTCTTACTGCCCGCTTTAGGAAAGAACTGCCCCGCCGTGAATTTAAAGAAGGAGCCAGAATTATCCGGCTGGGCTTCGGCAAGCCGTGGGATAAATTTTTACTGCCAATAACCTGTTTTTTTTATTCCTGTTTCCTCCTTGCTCATTTCCGCTCCCGTCCCCGCGTGCTTTGGGTAGTCATGGCTTCTTACGGTTCCATTGCCGCAAGCACCCTTAAATTATTTTTTCCGAAAGTTCCTTATATCCTTACATTGCAGGAAGGGGATACCGAAGAGCATTTGAGAAAATCCAGATTTTATCTCGTAAACATTCTCGGGTTTCGTTACGCTTTTAAAATGTGCGATTTTGTAACGGCTATTTCCGCGTATCTTTTGGATGTCGCGCATCGTTTTAATTATCAAGGGATGGGTAAGGTGTTGCCGAACGGCGTAGATTTATCCAATTTTATGAAAGAAATAAACGCGGAAGAAATTGAAGAGGTTAGGGGCCATCTTGCCCTTAAGGGCAATGAAAAAATAATTATTACCACTTCCCGCCTTGTGTCCAAAAACGGCCTGGATACGGTTATCAGGGCCTTGGCTATAATCAGAAAAAAAGAGAAAAAATTGCCTGTTAAATTTTTGATTTTGGGGGTAGGGCCGGAAGCCCATAATTTAAAGGATTTGGCGCGTTCTCTGGGAGTTTTGGATGATATTATATTTGCCGGAGAATTTTCCCATAAAAATTTATTAAAATATCTTAAATTAGCCGATGTGTTTGTCAGGCCGGCGCGCTCCGAGGGGTTTGGAAATTCTTTCATAGAAGCCATGGCCGCGGAAATTCCGGTAATCGCGACGCCGGTCGGAGGAATTCCTGATTTTCTTAAAGACCAAAAAACCGGTTTTTTTGCGAAAGTGGATGACCCCGACGACCTTTCACAAAAAATTCTTTCAGTCATAAAAGGAGAAATAAATAAAAATGAAGTAATTTCGGCGGCTAAAAAACTTGTAATTGAAAAATATGATTGGGAAAAAATTTCTCAAAATTTCTCAAAATTATTTTTAACCCAGATTGACAGATTTTCCAAGCCGCTCATTTTGCTTGCTACCGGAATTTTTCCTTCTGATATCGGAGGACCGGCTACCTACACAAAGACAATCGCCGAGGAATTAGCCAAGCGCAATTTTATAATTAAGGTTATTACTTATGCGGATGATTTGAAATCCCCCTCCTTCGCTGCCTACTCCGCCGAAGTATCCTCGGCTACGAAGGCCGGAAAAGCTACGGAGGGCAAGCAAATTCCAAACACGGCGGGCTATAAACTTATTACCGTATCAAGAAGAATTCCTAAGGGGTTGAGACATTTTATTTATTTTTGCCAATGCTTAAAAAATGGTTTTAATACTGATATTTTTTATGCTCAAGACGTTATTTCTGCCGGTTTCCCGGCTTATGCCGCGAGCATTTTTTTAAGAAAAAATTTTTTTTTGAAAATTACCGGGGATTATGCATGGGAACAGGGAATGGCCAGATTCGGCGTTGATGACGCTATTGATTTGTTTCAGGCGCAAAAATACGGCATTGCCGTTGAATTTTTACGGGCCTTGCAGGCATTTATCGCGAGGCATTCCGATAAAATAATCGTACCGTCCCATTATTTAAAAAATCTGGCGGTCGGCTGGGGAGCCCGATACAGCAAAATTACGGTCATATATAATTCCGTTGGCGCGAACGCGATTAATAAAAATAAGGATGTTTTAAGGAGAGAATTGAAAATTTTGCCCGAAGAGAAAATAATTATTTCTATAGGTAGAATAGTAAAATGGAAAGGGTTTGGAGCGGTAATTGATATTTTTTCCGGATTGATAAAAAACCGGCCGCAATTGAAGTTGATTATTATAGGAGACGGCCCCGAACGCGGGAATTTGGAATTAAAAATCGGCGGTTCGGGATTGGGAAACCACATTGCTTTGCTCGGAAAAATCAATCACGAAGAAATTTTTAAATATTTAAGGGCATCCGATATTTTCATTTTAAATACCGCTTATGAGGGTTTTTCCCATCAGCTGGTGGAAGCGTTAGGCGCGGGAATTCCCGTTATTACTACGGCTTGCGGCGGCAACGCGGAAATTATTCAGGACAAGGAAAACGGCTTGCTTGTTGCGTATAACGGTAAAAATGATATAAAAGGGGCAATTGAAATATTGTTGACCGATTCCGGACTTTATTCAAAATTAAGCGAAAACGGCATAAAAACCGCCAAACAATTTACTAAGAAAAGGATGATAGATGAATTAATTAAATTTATTAGCGTTTAATTTTGCGTTAAATCGTTTGCGTTTAATATGGCTTCTACAATGCCCAAAAAAGCAATAATACTTGCCGGAGGAAAGGGTACGCGCCTGCACCCCATAACGCTTGAAATTCCCAAGCCGTTATTGACCGTGAAAAAACAGCCGATTATTAATTATTTGTTGGATATTTTTAAAAAATACGGCATTCGGGAGGTAAAAATAATCATTAAAGAGGCAGATAAAGAGGATTTTTTTTGGTGGAGAAAAAGGTATGAAACCAGATTTGATTTGCGCTCCATTACTTTTGAAGTGGAAAAAGAACCCATGGGCACTTTGGGCTACGTTTATCATCATCTTCGCGACTGGATAGGGAATGAGCCGTTTTTTATGAGCAATGCCGATGAATTAAAAGAGGTTGACCTCGCGGGAATGCATGATTTTCATGTTGAAAATTCCGGTTTGGCCACACTCGCCCTGATGAAGGTTGACAATCCTTCGGATTATGGCGTTGCCATTATGCAAAATGAAAGAATAACGGAATTTTTGGAAAAGCCGGAAAATCCGCCGTCTTCTTTCATATCCGGCGGGCTTTATCTGATTTCTCCCGAATCCTTTTCCCGCGTTGCTACGTCCGGAAATTCAAAATTTTTAATGATTGAGAAAGATTTATTTCCCAAATTAGCTCAAGCGAAACTGCTTTTGGGCTATAAACACGATGGCCGATTTTTTGATTGCGGGACATTTGAACGGCTTGAGAAGGCAATTAAGTTTTTTTCGTCGTAGAATAAAGCAATGGCCGAGTATTCACATAACGAAAAAGAGCGCATAACTTCTGAAAAAAAAGATGAATTTAACCATGCGCGGTGGAATAAGGCAATCAAGAGAATAATCAGGCTCGTAAATTCTAAAGAATTAAGCGCCGAAGAGGCGGGAGAATTGGCAAAAGCGGTTGAAGAAAATCTTGATATCATTGAAGACGGCCTTAGGGAAAAGGACTATTTTGACGATGCTTTCTATCTTTTAAGAGAACTCGCGGTTCCTGCCCCAAATACTGTTGAAGTGTCTGAATTGGCCGCAGACGCGCTTTCCAGAAATCTTGATTTTCTTGAGGGCAAAATAGAGTCCAAGCGGAGGAATCTAAATAATCAAGTGTTTAATGCAGCTGTTTCTCTTATTGATTACGGCACTGCTATTCAAAAAAAACAGGGCGTTGATTTTCTTGTCCGCCATTTTCAAGATATTGATTTAAATATGAGGGAGGGACACGGCAGCGCGTATGTTTACGTTATTGAAGCCGTGGCTGAAAACGGCGCGCCGGAAGACGTTAAAAAAGCTCTTTCGATTTTACATGATTACGTGAGAAATGAAGAAGATTATCATATTCTCGGTGAATGTCTGCGGAGTTTTAATTCCGACATGCGGAAGTTTGCGGAGTCCATAATGGAAGAAAAGATTGGCCGGTATGGCCTTGACAGCAAAAAATTTTTAGACGCGTGGAGTATAAGCGATAAAAAGAGTTTTTGGGGGCCTACCATGTCTTTTAATCTGCGTTCTTTGGAATATTTGGAAGGACAACGTCCCGGTATCGCGCTGTTTTTAAATTCAGAGTTTGGCATATATGACTTTGGGAGATACCCGCCTGGCATGCTCATAAAACAATATGACGAATATGAAGACACAGCCATGCCCTATGGAGTTATATTTTATCCGAAGAATGACCATAATGGAGCTTTTTATGGCACAAATCATGTTTTTGGGAATTTATTTTCGCAGACAGCGGGGAAATACGCTCTTCGTGTTGTTGAGGGAGACAGCAAGATTGATATTGTAAAAATGCTGCATCGGCTTGACAGGAAATACGGCAAAAGCCATAAGATTCAATTTGCTATTATCGGCGGACATGGCGCTCCGGATTGTATCCAATTTGGCGGTTCGGAAGCGAAGCATCGTCTGAAAATATCCGATTTGATTGACAAGCGCGCAAAAAACAAGAGCAGGTATTTTGAAAAAAATCCGACTATCATTCTAAATTCATGCGAAACGGGGTTTAGAGAGGGTATGGGCCAAAAGCTATCGAAAATATTAAACGCGCGCGTTATTGGTCCGGACGTGAAAACAAATTTAAAAGAAATTAAGGTTAAGTTCGTCGGCGATAAGGCGGAATTTGCGGTTGAATACCTTGAGAAGGGGGTAGCGCAAGCATATTCGTCCGGTCAACGGTCTTGATTTGTTTAAGTAAAATTTACAAGAGATATTATGAAAATAATAATGTTAAGCATTGATAAATCTATTTTACGGGACGGGAGCGAGGCGCAGGAAAGGATGAAAGAATACGGCAGTATTGCTGAAGAATTGCATATAATAGTTTATACCGATACAGGATTTAAAGAGAGAAAAATTTCGGAAAATGCGTGGGTTTATCCGACAAATACAGTTTTTAAACTGTTTTATTTTTTTAATGCCTATCGCATCGCCAAACGTATAATCCGTAATTCATCATTCATAATTCATAATTCACTAATTACTTCTCAAGACGCTTTTACCAATATTGTCGCCTTTTTTTTGAAAAAGAAATTTGGCCTGTCCCTTCAGGCGCAAATTCATACCGATTTTTTGTCGCCATTTTTTAAAAGCGAATCATGGAAAAATTATATCCGTTATTTGCTTTATCCCCGAACAATAAAAAAAGCCGATTGCGTTCGCGTTGTTTCGGAACGAATAAAAAGTTCGATTGTTTCAATTCTTAAGATTTATGATTCAAAAATTTCGGTTTTGCCGATTTTCATTGACGCGGAAAAAATAAAAAAAACGCCGGTAACATACAACCTTCATAAAAAATATCCTGAACATGATTTTATTGTTCTTATGGCCTCGCGTCTTACGAGGGAGAAAAACATAGAAACCGCGTGCCTTGCTTTTGGTGAAGTGGTAAAGGTTCATTCCAAATCTTTGCTGGTAATTGTTGGCGAAGGGCCGTTAAAAAAAACACTTAAAGAAAAATACGAAAATTTGGGGCAGAACGTACGAAAACCGTCGTTTCCGTCATTGCGACCGCGAGCGACCGAGGGGAGCGTGGCGGGAAGCAATCCAAAAACGGCTTATTTAGAGATTGCTTCGGTCGCTTCGCTCCCTCGCAATGACGTTCTCGGACAGTCTTCCAAATATTCGAATATTATTTTTGAGGACGCAGTTTCTTACGAAATGCTTGTTTCGTATTACAAAACCGCAGACCTTTTTTTGTTAACCTCAAATTATGAAGGATACGGCAGGACAATTATTGAAGCTTTGGCCAGCGGTCTTCCTGTTTTTTCTACGGATGTCGGTATTGCAAGCGAGGTAATTAAGGACGGTAAAACCGGCAAAATTTTACCGGTCGGTATAAGTCCTAAAAATTTGGCGTCGGAACTTATCAAAGTATTTTCGGAAGATGATTTGTATAATAACATGAAACAAAATGTGAATGATTTTGCCAGTTTTTTTTCAATGCCGTCCAAGGAAGAATATTTATTAAAAATGAAAGCCGGTTTTGAATCATGCGCGAAAAAATAAAATTATTATATATAGCTAACGAAAGAATACCCACCGACAGGGCCAACGGTTTGCAGATTATGAAAACCTGCGAGGCCATGGCCAAAAACGGCGTGGAACTTGAACTTGTTATTCCGCGGCGAAAAACAGAAGCAATGAATGAGGACCCTTTTGATTATTATAAAGTTGAAAGGGTTTTTAAGCTTAAAAAACTTGCTTGTTTGGATTTAATTCCTTACCTTTATTTTTTAGGCCCTATTCCTTATTGGCTGATTAGCGTTACTTTTTCATTGTCCGCGGCGTTTCATAGTATGACCCATAGTCATGATTTTTTATATTTTCGCCATGACTCCATACTTTTTTGGTTTTTCATTTTCTGTAAGAAAAAACTGATTAGCGAGTTTCATTTTCTTGCTGAAAAGAAATATCAGAGATTTTTTCCGCGGCTGAAATTGGCCGTAGCCATCAACCGCTCGGCTAAAGAAATATATCAGTCCATAAAAGGCATGAAAGACAAAGTTGTTTGGGCTCCGGATGGAGTTTCCATTGAGGATTTTGCTCTTTCGATAACCAAAGAAGATGCTCGCCGTAAACTCGGTTTGGCTGTTAAAGGACGTTATGTGGTATATACGGGGCATTTTTACAGCTGGAAGGGGATTGATACATTAATTAAAGCGGCCGCCCTTTTGCCAAAAGATATAACAGTTTTGCTGGTTGGCGGCGGCACCCCCGAAGATTCCACGCTTCTTAAAGAGAAACTTCCTGAAAACATAATATTAATCGGCCAGAAAAAATATTCGGAGATTCCGTTTTATCTTAAAGCGGCTGATTGTCTTGTTATTACCGGGACCGCTAAAGACGAGCATTCCAATTATTTTACCTCTCCCCTGAAGCTTTTTGAGTATATGGCATCAGGCAGGCCGATAGTGGCTTCGGGAACGAGCGCCATTCAAGAGGTGTTAGTTCATAAAAAAAACTCATGGCTCGTTCAACCGGATGATGAAAGAGCGCTGGCTGACGGAATTGCGTATATTTTTGAAAATCCGAGCACTGCCAAATTATTAGTTGAAGAAGCAAAACGTGATGTTGAAAATTATACTTGGGAAAAGAGGGCAAAAAAAATAATATCGTCTATAACTACGGAAGTCCGACTTCCATAGTATTTTGGAAGTCGTACTTTAAGATATTGATTTTTTAAATTAAAATGGTAAAATAGTTAATTATGAAGAAGGCCTTAATTACAGGCATAACCGGACAAGACGGCTCATATTTGGCCGAGTTTTTGCTTTCCAAGGATTATGAAGTTCATGGGCTTATACGCCGTTCCAGTTCCACCAATACCGAAAGAATTGACCATATGCAAAAGCATCCTAAATATGAGCGTTTTTTCCTGCATTACGGGGACTTGACTGATGCAAGCTCCGTAAATTATTTGATACGGAGAGTCAAGCCGGATGAATTGTATCATTTGGGGGCGCAAAGCCATGTGCGGTTAAGTTTTGATACGCCGGAATTTACGGCCAATGTTACCGGTTTGGGGGTTTTGCGATTACTTGAGGCAATCAGAGATGCCGGGATGGACTCTATTAAATTTTATAATGCTTCTTCTTCAGAAATGTTCGGCAAGGCCCAGGAAGTGCCCCAAAAAGAAACAACGCCGTTTTATCCCCGTTCTCCTTATGCCGTTTCTAAGGTTTTTGGTTACTGGATTTCTAAAAATTACCGCGAGGCCTATAATATGTTTATTGTGAACGGCATACTTTTTAATCATGAATCAGAGAGGAGGGGCGAAGCATTTGTGACCAGAAAAATCACCAGAGGAGTGGCGGATATTGTTGCCGGGAAAAAAGATAAATTAATTTTGGGGAATATGGATGCCAAGCGCGATTGGGGCTATGCCCCCGATTATGTGGAAGCCATGTGGCTCATGATGCAGCATTCTCGTCCGGATGATTTTGTAGTGGCTACGGGGGAAACCCACTCGGTAAAAGAATTTGTTGAAGAAGCATTCGGGCTTGCCGGCCTTGATTGGAAAAAATATGTGGAGATTGACGAAAAGCATTATCGACCCACCGAGGCCGATATATTGCAGGGCGATTATTCTAAAGCCAAAAAAGAACTTGGTTGGGAGCCGAAGGTAAGATTTAAAGAGCTTGTGAAAAAAATGCTGGATAGTGATATGAAGAAAAACGGATTGAAGGGATTGGTTTGAAAATTCAAAATCCAAAGCACCAAATCCCAAATAAATTCTCCGCCAGAGGCGGATCCGCCTTCGGCGGAAAATTTCAAAATTCAAACAGTAATATATTTTGTATTTATTATTTGAATTTTGATATTTGGAATTTGGGATTTTGAATTTGGGGTTTTTTGGAATTGGATTAAGGATTTATTAAGGATGTCTTTTCTTAAATTTAAAGATGAACCTTGTTGAGAAAAAAATTTTAGTAACAGGTGGTGCCGGGTTTCTCGGCTCTTTTGTAGTAGAAAAATTGTTTGAGAAAGGGATTCCTAAAGAAAATATTTTTATACCGCGCCTGAAAGATTTTGATTTAAGATATCGCGCTAATTGTCAAAAAGTTGTAAAGGGACAAGAATTAGTTATCCATTTGGCTGCCAATGTAGGCGGTATCGGATATAATCAGGAAAAACCGGCTGAACTTTTTTATGATAACTTAATTATGGGCGTTGAATTGATGGAGGCTGCGCGAAGGGCGGGCGTGGAAAAATTTGTTTCGGTCGGTTCAATTTGCAGTTATCCTAAATTTACTCCGGTGCCGTTTAGGGAAGAGAATTTTTGGGCTGGTTACCCCGAAGAAACGAATGCTCCCTATGGACTTGCCAAAAAAATGCTTACGGTGCAGGCGGCCGCTTATTGCCAGCAATACGGGTTTAACGCGATTTCTTTGCTTCAGGTTAATTTATATGGCCCCCGTGATAATTTTAATCCTCAATCAAGTCATGTTATTCCGGCTTTAATCCGCAAGATTTATGAAGCTAAAAAATCCGGCAGTGATTATGTCGAAGTTTGGGGAACCGGCAGGCCTACGCGGGAATTTTTATATGTGGAAGATGCTGCCGAAGGAATAATTTTGGCTGCAGAAAAATACAATAAACCGGAGCCAGTAAATCTCGGTTCAGGATTTGAAATTTCTATAAAGGATTTGGCCTCAAAAATTGCTGGGCTGCTTGATTTTAAGGGTGAAATTAGGTGGGATGCGTCAAAACCCGACGGCCAGCCGAGGAGATTGCTTGATGTTTCTAAAGCGGAAAAGGAATTTGGATTTATCGCTAAAACTACGTTTGATGAAGGTTTAAAGAAAACTATTGATTGGTACACATCTCTTTTTTGAAAGTTTTTATGTTTTAAAATTTTAAAAATATTCTTAAATCTTAAATCATAAGTATTAAATCTTATCTTAAATCTTATTTTGAATAAAGAACAATTAATTGCATATCTAAACAAGCAGGCAGAAAGCCGTGATTATTGGAAAAAGCGAAACTGGTATTATCATAAAACCATTGAGAAACTCGTTGGTTTTTTGGTGCCCGCGGGAGAAACAGTGCTTGAAATAGGTTCTGGAATGGGCGATTTGCTTATGCATGTAAATCCTAAGCGCGGTGTTGGAATTGACATAAGTCCAAAAATGGTGGAGTTGGCCCAAAAAAAATATCCGCAACATGAATGGGTATTGATGGATGCCGAAGAAATGAGGTTGGGCGAAAGATTTGACTATATAATTCTTTCGGATGTTCTTGGGTATTTTTTTGATGTTGAAAAGGTCTTTTATAATTTGAAAAATATAAGTCATGATCAAACGCGCGTGGTAATCACTTATTTTAATTATTTATGGGAGCCGATATTAAGATTGGCGGAAGTTCTCGGTTTGAAATTCCGTCAACCCCTTCAGCACTGGTTGTCGGAGAAAGATATTGAAAATTTGCTCTATTTAGCAGGTTTTGAAATTATAAAGCGCGGAAAAAAAATTATTTTTCCTATTTATATTCCTTTAATTTCTGCGTTTATAAATCGTTTTATCGCTAATTTTCCTTTGCTAAATCGTTTATGCCTGGTCCAATATTTTGTTGCCCGTCCAATTCCAAGCGAGTCTCGTGAATATTCTATTTCTATAATAATTCCGGCAAGAAATGAAAAAGGTAATATAGAACAGGTAATTTTGCGCCTGCCCCACTTCGGCTTTTATAATGAGATAATTTTTGTTGAGGGCCATTCAAGCGACGGCACACTGGACGAGATTAAAAAAGTTTCAGAAAAGTATGCTGGCAAAAGAAATATTCGCTGGTTGGCGCAGGAAGGGAGGAGCAAGGGAGATGCCGTAAGAAAGGGTTTTTCCGTGGCTAAGGGCGATATACTAATGATACTGGATGCCGACCTTACGGTTGCTCCCGAAGATTTGCCTAAGTTTTATGAGGCGATGCGTTCGGGAAGAGGAGAGTTTATAAATGGTTCCCGTCTGGTTTATCCTATGGAAAAACAAGCCATGAGATTTCTTAATATATTGGGAAATAAGTTTTTTAGCATTATGTTTTCTTGGCTTTTAGGCCAGCGCATTAAAGATACGCTTTGCGGAACAAAAGTTTTATTTAAAAAAGATTACGAAAAAATAGCCGCCGGGCGTTCATATTTTGGTGATTTTGACCCTTTTGGCGATTTTGATTTGCTTTTCGGAGCGGCTAAATTGAATTTAAAAATAGTGGAATTGCCGGTTCGGTATCATGCACGAACTTACGGCAAGACCAATATTCAGCGCTGGAAGCACGGCTGGCTTTTGCTCGAGATGGTCGTTTTTGCCATGAGGAAGATTAAATTTATATAAAGGGCTTTGTCTAAAATTGACAGCCGTGCTGTCATTCTGAGCTAGGCGAAGAATCTCAAAAGATATATAGATCCTTCACTTCGTTCAGGATGACAATTGAAAATTGTCAATTTTAGCAACAAAACTGCTCAATTTTCTAACATCTCGGCTGTGGCAAGCAATCTTGCTTGCCTCGCTGAGAAAATTGGCATGGACGAAGTACAAAAACATTTTGACGAAATAGCCCCTTCTTACGACTATTGGAAAAGGAAGAATTGGTATTATTATGATGCCGTCAAAAAAATTTATAAAAGTTCTATTCCGGCTGGTTCAAGGGTTTTGGAAATTGGCTGTGGTACCGGAGAAATTTTAGCCGAACTTAGGCCGTCATTGGGGATTGGCGTTGATGTAAGCGGAGAAATGATAAAAAGGGCGCAAGAAAAATATGCCAATTTTAAAAATTTAACGTTTTTTCAATCAACGGCGGCTGATTTTCGAACCGAAGAAAAATTTGATTATATAATTTTGGCAGATGTAATTGAGCATCTGGATGATGTTAGAATGAGTGTGCGAAATATCGCAAAACTTGCTTCCGACAGTACAAAAGTTATTGTATCCATGGCCAATCCTTTATGGGAGCCGATTCTGGATTTAGCCGAAAAATTGAAATTAAAAATGCCCGAAGGCCCGCACGAAAGGATTTCTATTAAGGAACTAATTGAGATTTGCCGAGATTCAGGATTATCTTTAAGGCAAATGTCATACCATTTGCCGTTCCCCAAGTATATTCCTGTTTTTTCTAATATTTTTAATGCTGTAATGGAAAAAATTCCGTTTCTGAATAGATTAGGGGTGATTACGGTGTTTATATTTAAAAAATAATCCTACGAATTACGAATAAAACCGAATTACGAATTCGTAATTCGAATACATTCGTAATTCGTAGGGGATATGAATAAACTTTCTATAATTATCCCCGTCTATAACGAATCATCAACTATTTCCGAAATTATTAAACGTGTAAAAACCGCCGATTCTTTGGGTTTGGATAAGGAAATTATTGTTGTGGACGACGCTTCAACCGATTCAACCAAAGAAGTGCTTGAAAGTGAAATCGGAATTATTGTTGAAAAACATTGGAGGAACAAGGGAAAGGGAGCGGCTTTAAAAACAGGTTTTAAAAAGGCAGGCGGAGATATTGTTTTAATTCAGGATGCCGATTTGGAATACGACCCTAAAGATTACCCGATCCTGCTTAAACCGATTTTAGACGGCAAGGCGGATGCGGTATATGGTTCGCGCTTTGTTACCAATCAGCCGAGGCGTGTACTTCTCTTTCATCATTATATCGCTAATATTTTTATAACTTTTCTTTCCAATATTTTTACCAACTTAAACCTTTCTGACATTGAAACCGGATATAAGGCGTTCCGGAAAGAAGTTATTGATTCAATTTTGCCCAAATTGCAGTCTGACAGATTCGGAATCGAGGTTGAATTAACCGCGCGAGTCGCCAAAAAGAAATGGCGGGTTTACGAAGTAGGCATTTCTTATTCCGGAAGAACTTATGAAGAAGGAAAAAAAATAAATTGGAAAGACGGAGTAGCGGCAATTTGGCATATAATCCGATTCAACCTATTTAGTTGATAAATCACAATTTTAAAATCCCAAATCCCAAATAATATCAAAATCCAAATGCTTAAAATACATAAGTTTTAATATCTGAATTTTGAAGTTTGAATTTATTTGGGATTTGGTGCTTTGTGCTTTGAATTTTGTTAATGCGAATTGGAAAAAGTTGCTTTGGGGCATTGTATTTGCCTCTTTTTTGCTGTCTTTGACCCATTCTTTTTATTTTCAGATTGAACCTTCGGTTGATGCCGGAGCTTATGACCGTATTGCCGTGAATATATTAAATGGTCATGGTTATCGCCAAAATTTTGACCTTCCGTTTGAAAAAGATAATTCTATCGGCAGGGTAGGCCCGGGCTATGAATTTTTTCTGGTGGGGGTTTATTTTATTTTTGGGCATCATTATGAGGTAGTTTGGTTCTTGCAGGCGATATTTCACGCTTTGTCAGTTCTTTTGGTTTTTTTGATTATGCGAAAGGTCGGACCTTCCGCGGAAGGTCCGACCTTAAACGTGCGTGCCGCCGCTTTAATTGCGGCTGTTATATTCGGTTTTTACCCCGATTTAATAATCGGCAGTTCCATGCTTCTTGCCGAAACCCTCGCTATTTTTTTAATGCTGTTATCCATTTTTATTTTTTTTCGCATACTTGATAAATCGGGCATTAAATTGGCCGCGCTTCTCGGTTTTGTTTTTGCCGCGTCTGTTCTTGTGAGAACTCCTTTGCTTTTGATTTTTTTGCCCTTTATTTATTTTTTTTACAAAAAGAAATTGTTTATCAGTTTGGCGATTTTTACGGCGGTCATTCTGGCGGTGATGACTCCTTGGACAATCCGCAATTTCAAGGTGTATGGCGCTTTTATTCCGACAAGTTTAACGTTTGGGGACGACCTTTTATCCGGAAATCACCCCGGCTCGTCCGGAGAACTTGACGATTCGCGCATACAATTTACCGCTAAATATAATGATTATGACATGGTTACCGGGGATCGTTTGGCGGCAAAAGAAGCTATCATTTTCATACTTTTTAATCCGCTGGAATTCATAAAAATAACTTTTTTCAGAATTTCCATGTATTTTAGTTTTGCGCGTCCCACCGGCTGGTGGCCGTATCTTTTTGGAAGTCCTTGGCAGGCGGTCGTTTTGTCGCTTTCCTCCTTATGGTCGGTAATTATTTTTACCTTCGGTTTCTACGGAATTGTAGAAGCAATCTGGAGTTCAAAGAAAGGTATGCCTTCGACAGGTTCAGGCAATAAATTATTTCCTGAGCGCAGCGAAGCGAAGTCGAAGGATTTACCATACACGTTTTTCACCACAAACAAGATGTGGTTATTAGCGTTTCTGGCCGCCGTAGTTTTGCCGGTTGTTTTTATTGTGGTTGAGACTCGCTATCGTTATCCTTCTTACGCTTTTTTCGCGATTTTTGCCGGAGTAGGTATTATGGAAGCTATAAAATTTATTAAAAATGGTCAATATAAAAATCTTAAAATTTTATTTTTAGTTTTCATCATTCTTTTCGGCAATACCATTTTTGATGTCGTCAGGAATTTTGATAGAATCTTTGAAAAAATCAGCGGCTTGATATAAATAAGCGTTAATATTCTGCCTTTTTGATTTTATCCCTTTTAAGCGCTTAAGCGCATAAGAGGGATATTTTTTAAAAATGAAGTTTGGCCCTATTGCCTAATGCTTGTTTTGACTTTATCGGTTTCCGGCGCTATTCTTGCAGGATGGGCGTTGGTTAAGTTTAAAGAGGTGCCGGTTGAGAATACTTGCATTCCTGCTCGGTGTTTTGATTTTATTCTTTATTTCCTGGCGGCTTGGAGATAAATTTTCGGAATCATCCAATATTGATAAGGTCTTTCACATTTTAATGTCAATTTTTATAGCCCTTCTTCTCTCGGTTTTTTTTAAAGACGCGCGGCTGATTATCGGCATGGTTTTAACCATCGGTTTTTTGTGGGAAGTATATCAGTTTTATCATGATTTTAATGTTTTTGGCGCGAATTTCCGAATTAAAGAATTTTTGGGGGACTCGGCCGGCGACCTTTTTGCCGACCTTGCCGGGGCAGTTTTCTTTGTTTGGTGGATAAATCCGCATATTTAAGCCATTTTAAAGCCCATAATATGGGCTTTTTTCATTGTAAAAACATTATTTTGTGGTATGATTTTTCTTATGGCATCATTTTCACAGGATTTTTTTCAGAAATACAAAATAGAAATTATTATTTTTGGAATTGCGCTTTCAGTAAGGCTGATAGCTTTATTTCTTGCCCTTTATAATCATGGCGAAGGAATTTTGTATTTGAGCGATTCCGGCGGTTTTATTGATATGGCGCGTTCCATTGTTTCGGGAATGGGTTTTAGCCGTGATGGCGGATTAACTCCGCATGTGCTTTTTGTTCCCGGTTATCCGTTTTTTCTTGCAGTATCCATGTTTTTGTTCGGTAGTTTTTGGCCTGCTTTAATAGCGCAGATTTTTTTGTCGTCGCTGGTTTCAGTAATTATTTTAAGAATCGGTCGTATTTTGGAATTTTCCCCCAAAATAAATTTAGCTGGCGCGCTGCTTAGCGCTCTTGAACCGCATTTGGTAATTTTTAGCATTGTTTATATGACCGAAGCGCTTTATGGGTTTTTGTTTATGGCCGGCGTTTTATTTTTTGCAAGAATAATGAAAAGCGGTCTTACGGCAAATATTTTGTTATCAAGTATTTCATTGGGGCTGGCGGCGTATGTGAAAGTTTCCAATTATTTGGTATTTTTGTATCTGGCCGCGATTATATTTTATTTGCGGTTGATTAGGGCAGATACAAAGAAGGTTTTTACGGCTGCCGTCATTTTTCTTTCTGTTTTTATAGCTATGATTTTCCCCTGGTTTTTAAGAAATTATTATCACTTCGGTCTTTGGCAGATGAGTTCTCATGAGGCATATAATCTTTATGTTTATGACGGCGCCTCAATCCTTTCATTGCGGGATGGCATAAGCTACGAAGAGGGAAAGAAAATAAGAATTGATTCATGGAAAGAGGAAACCGGTACTGATATCATTGTTGTGGCAAGCAATTTGAACTTGGCCGAGGTGATGCAAAAAAAGGGCGTTGAATTTGCCGTGCAAAATTTGGGAAGTACCATGAAGCTTGCCATTCTTACTACCATAAGTTTTTGGTCATCTCATAATTACTCATATTTCCTTACCTATTTTTTTACGGTGTTGGAAAAACCTGTCTATATTATTCCGCCAACCCAGCTTTTGTTTCAGGGAAAAATCGGCGAAGCTTTTTATGGAACGCTTAAGTTTATAGCTGCTCCGTATTATCTCGTTTCTTTGGGCGGAAAGATTTTGCGCCTTATTTTGGCGATGTCCGCCGTTTTAGGAATTTGGACCTTGTATAAATCGGGCGATTATTCTCAAAAGTCATTTGCGGTACTTGCCGGCCTTATTTTTGTTTATTATACCGTGATGGCTTTTGGAGCCGGATTCGGAATTGAAGGGCGCGTAAGATATCCGATTGAGCCCTTGATTATGCTCGCGGCAGTGGTTGGGTTAAGTAGAAGCAAAATTATACGCAAGATTATAACGCAAAATTAAACGCAGGATTGCGTCTAATGTTGCGTAGTCGTTTGCGTTTATTATTGCTTCTAAATTCAATAATGAACATATATATAATCGTTCCCGCCTATAATGCCGCTTCAAAAATTGTTTCGGTTTTTGAAAGAATTCCTCAAGAAATTTGGAAAAAGTCTCCTGTGGTTATTATTGTTAATGATGGTAGTAATGACGATACGGCAAAAAAAATAAAAGAAATCCAAAGCCGTTGGCCGGAAATTCAGGTTATTGATAAACCAAAAAACGAAGGATATGCCAAGGCGCAAAAGGACGGGTTTTTAAGGGCGCTTGCTGAAGGAGCGGATATCGCCATATTGCTCCATTCTGATTGCCAGTACGCTCCGGAAATGCTTCCAGAGCTTCTTAAACCGCTTGAGGGGGAAACCGCGGATATTGTTCAGGGCTCGCGCATGATGGATAAAAAAGCCGCTCTTAGGGGCGGAATGCCGATTTATAAATTCATTGCTAATGTCGGTTTAAGTACACTTGAAAATTTTGTTTATGGCCTTAACTTTGCCGAATATCATTCCGGTTATATGCTTTATTCGCGAAAAGCATTGGAAACAATCCCATTTCAAAAATTTTCCAATACTTTTCATTTTGACGGTGAAATGCTTTTTGTCGGCGCAAAAAAAGGACTGCGCGTCAAGGAAATTCCCATCCCTACTCAATATGCCGATGAAGTAAGCCACGTCAAGCCGATTCAATATGGGTTTCACGTTTTGGGAATAATGGCTAAATATATTTTAGGAAAATATGGTGTGTAGCGAATAAATAGTTTCGGGGTACCGTTTTTGGTACCCCGTTTAATTATTTTTGCCGCCGCATCATAATCGGCGTGATAATAAAAAAGAACAAGTTAAATAAGATCCAAAATGGCATAGAACTATCTCGGATACTTTTAATTTGCGGAATAATTCCTGCCGGATGGTGAGTTCGTTCATAATACGGAGTTGTTATTGATACTTTTTCGAGTTGGACCTTGGGAACTACTATCCGTATTGCGAGGGACGCCCGAGGCATGTGCCATTTGTCTGTAACGAGTATGAGTGAATTGATGCCGAGGGTATTAATCAATTTTGCCAATTGAGCAGTTTCGTTATATGTTGTTGTGGCAGACGGAATGATGTGTATGGCGCTGGGTTTGACATCGAGAGATACCGCAATATCTTTTTTTAGTTCAGCTTCTCGTTTCCACGTATCGTAAGCAGTTGAGAAGATAAGGTGAGTTGCCTGACCGTCTCGGACAAGTTTTGCAGCTTTTCTTGTAGCCGTTTCATTCATCGCCGTAAGGCGTGAGCCATCATGGGTAAGGCAGAGCGACGGTACATACACCGCAGTTGGCTTCATTTAGCCGCCTTTCTTCTGTGGTTGGTGGAATGATTGCAGTTTCAAGTACCTTATTTAAATTATAACATTTTTAGTATTAATTTGTCAAACTATTGACTATTTGTTTATATTTCGTTAATCTTTTAGAGATATGTCTAAAATTCTTATAACAGGCGTTGCCGGTTTTTTAGGGAGTCACCTTGCGGATTGGCTTATTCGCGATGGCCATAAAGTTGTAGGAGTGGATAATCTTTTGGGCGGATATGAGGATAATGTTTCCAATGACGTGGAATTTTATAAAGATGATTCCCGCGATTTTGATAAAATGAAATCCCTTACTAAGGGGGTTGATATTGTGTATCACTGCGCCGCCGCTCCGCATGAGGGCCTTTCCGTATTTTCGCCTAATATTATCACCGAGCATACTTATAATTCTACGGTGGCCACGGTAAGCGCCGCAGTTATCAATTCCGTCAAACGGGTTGTTTTTTGTTCAAGCATGGCCAGATACGGCGAGCAGGAGCGTTTGCCCTTTACCGAAGACATGGCACCCAAACCCAAAGACCCTTATGGCGTGGCCAAATACGCGGCTGAACTTGTTACCGAGAGTTTGTGCAGGGCGCATGGTTTGGAATATGTGCATGCTATTCCCCATAACATTATCGGTCCCCGTCAGAAATATGATGACCCATATCGCAATGTGGCGTCCATTATGATTAATTTGATGCTACAAGGGAGGCAGCCCATTATTTATGGCGATGGAGAGCAGAAGCGAGGTTTTTCTTTTGTGAATGACGTAGTTGACCCTCTGGTAAAAATGGGGTTTCAGCCGAATGTCGTAGGTGAGGCGATAAATGTCGGTCCTGATGAAGAATATGTAAGCGTCAACGAACTTGCTCAAAGAATAGCAGTCCTTATGGATTTTAAATCCCTGAAACCTGTTTATGTGGGTGATAGGCCGATGGAGGTTAAGTACGCCACTTGTTCCGCGGAAAAATCCCGTCGCCTTTTGGATTATAAAACAACTTATACGCTTGACCGCGGCCTGTCGGAAATGATTGATTGGATTAAAGAAAGAGGGGCGCGCCCATTCAGGTATCACATGGCTCTGGAAATAATAAATGATAAAACGCCGTCTACTTGGAAAGATAGGTTATTTTAACTGTTTGTCTGCGAAAACGAGCGTAATATGGTTATTCTTCGAGCCGAGTCGAGAAGTTAACATTAATGTAAAATGTAAAGTCCTCGACAAGCTCGGACAATAACGGCTTGAGTGAACGGACTTTTTTCATATCTTTTTTCTGACAAAAAATATTTTCGTCTCGCACTGGTCATTTTTATAACGGCGCTTGGCGTCCGTCTTTTTATATTTGGTATTTTATTTTTCCGTTTAGGCGAATGGAGCGGTTTGGCCTGGATTGACGCCAATAATTATATGGCCTTGGCCAGGAATTTATCGCTTGGAAACGGTTTTTCTTTAAGCGATTCGTTGCCTTTTGAACCGCATACCCTTCGCACTCCCGGCTATCCTGTTTTTCTTTCATTATTTTATTATTTATTCGGCGTTTATTGGCCCGCTTCTTTGTTTGAGGCCGTTTTAAATTCATTTGTTCCGGTTTTTATATTTTGGTTATGCTTAAGGATTACGGATAATTTAAAAACATCTGCTATAGCGGGATTTTTAACAGTTTTTGACTATCACATAGCGGTTCATACTCTTACCCTTAATACCGAAAGTATTTTTGTTTTTATTACGGTCCTGGCTGTTGTTTTAATATATCAATATATTGAAACGCCTAGTTTTAAAAAAGCCGCCGTTATAGGTTTTTTGTCGGGATTCGCCGCCTTAACTCGCCCGTTTTTTTATTACGCGTTTCCGCTTATTTTTATTTTTTTGGTAATATCTTCGGTTCGTCGAAACGGCGTCATCTTGGGCGTTAGCGAAGGAACTGGCGCGGTACGTCATCCTGAGGGTTTAGCCCGAAGGGTCTTTAATTTATTATTTAGACCCTTCATTGCGTTCAGGGCGACAACGGACGCCGGATTTTTAGCATTGCTCCCGCTGAAAGCGAGGCTCGCCTCTGGCGGCAGAATGATGGCACCGGCACTTTGTTTTTTATTTATAGCTTTGGCCTTGGTCGTTCCTTGGATGTACCGGAATAAACAGGTCTCCGGACAATTTACTCTTTCCACGCTCGGTTGGTATAATATGTATACAAGAATGGCGGCCATGGTTAATGCAACAGTCAGCCAGAAGTCATATATTCAAAGTTTGGAGAACCTGATGAATCAGTTAAAAAACGAAGGGTATATTTCCCGCGCCGATGAGCATGAATTATTTGATGTTAAATTTATTCCGCTTTTAAAAGAGCGCACGATTGAAATATTAAAAGAGCATCCCAAAGAAACTATTTTGGTGCAATTGAATTCGGTTCAGACGTTATTTACACAGGATGATTTGCTTTATATTTTGAATCATTCCCGTTTATTGCCCGATGCCAAGCGCCCTCCAATACCGCTATCTTTGCTTTTACTCCAAAAAGGGCCATCGGCCTGGCGCGATATGTTGCCGTATCTTAAGGGGCAGTATCTTATACCTTATGCCATGCGCGTTGTTTGGTTGGTTTTTTGGGTTTTATCGGTTTTGGGAGCTTGGGTTTTAGTTAGAAACGGCGTTTATAACCAAAAAGCGATGGCTTATTTTCTCATCGCTTTGATATTTTTAACGGTTTTGGTTTCCTTGCCTGTTTCAGCGGCCCTAAACGCCCGTTATCGTGTTCCTTTTGCGCCGTTTTATTTCATTTTTGTAGCTACCGGAGTAGTTTTTGTATTTTCTAAAATAAAATTTTTAATTAGCCGTAAGCAACACTGAGTGTTGCTTAATGGGTTTAGCAACACTCGGTGTTGCTATGATGTTTTTTTGGAATAAATCCGCATAGTTCCTCCGTGTTTTGTCGCGATTTCTATAAAAAACAATATTATGCCGATAATTGAAAGCGGGGGAGTGAGTACTACTGTTATAAAAACATCAAATACGCTTCGTACTCCGTTGATAGAAGCAGAAAGTTTTCCGTTTAAGATATTAAAAAGGATATTTTTTTGCCGGCACAAGGAGTTTAATATGCTTTGCGTGAACCCAAAAACATCATAAAAAAAGTTTCCGTAGGATATCCGCACTATCTGAAATTCGGTTTTTTCCAAAATTATTTTAATGGCTTGGGGAGAAAAATGTGTGCGGTGTCGGGGAATTTCCAGTGGAAACCAGTGTTTGCCTGTTATCAAAAATTGCCATGATTTGAAGTTGGGAACTTCAATAATTAAAACTCCGCTTCTTTTTAAAATTCTGTTAGCATCACGAAGATACAGAGACGGATTTATGAAATGTTCCAATGTATGCCACATGGTAATGATGTCAAATGATTCTCCGGTAAAAGTACATTCGTTAACCGGCTTGTTGCAGACGAATGGCGATATATCAGGATGCACATGGCTTTCCGGCGCGAGTTCTGTTCCGGCAATTTTCCATCCTATTTTTTTAAGGCCATTTAGAAATAAACCGTTCCCGCAGCCGATATCTAAAATCGACATATTGTCGTCCTGAACGAAGTGAAGGATCTCAGGTTTATCGCTTGATAGAGTATCATGAGATTCTTCGCCTCGCTCCCGCCGAAGGCGAGGCTCGCCTCTGGCGGCAGAATGACCGAAAGAGTAATTTTTGAGATAAGTTTTGTAAAGTTTTTTAATGGTCCAAACCCTTTCGTTATTAATAAATTGGTCAACGAATGATTTTCTTCTGCCATAATATACGCCTTGATAATATTTTTGCAGTTCCTCGTCATTTAATCGCGGCATGGTTGCCATGGCTTGGCAATCGGGACATAGCCATAACTCAAAATTTTCGTCCGTGATATAATCGTGGGCGGAGAAAGCATATTGTAACCTGGGTTCTTGGCAGACGTTACAAATATTGGGTTCTATTTTTATTTCTTTTTTCATAGATTTTTTTAGAATACAACAGATATTAGTAATAGTCGAGCCTTTTGAATTATTCCCTGAGCGAGCGAAGCGAGTCGAAGGGTTTACCTTAATAAGCTAAAAAGTTATCCTTCGACGGGCTCAGGAAATAACTTTTTGGCAATTATTTAACAGTTTCTAGTCAAAAACTTGCTATTTATTATATAATATGATAATCTATTGAAATTATGGATATTTCTATCAGGAGAATTGGCGCTGGCGATGAATCCGCTTTTGAAGAAATTAAGAATTTACTTCTTGAGCTTTATCCCAATAATCCGCCATTATCCGCCAATATATTTGAAGGTTTGCTTGATGACGAAGGCGTTGATATATTTGTGGCAGAATTGGAAAAGCGCGTTGTGGGAACCGCGTCGCTTGCTTGGTATCAAAAACTCGGAGGAAAAGTTTTTATTATAGAAGATGTGGTGGTGTCTAAAGGATTAAGGGGCAGCGGAATAGGGCACAAGCTTACGGAAGCCCTGCTATCAAGGGCAAAAGAGCTTAGTGCGGAGTTCGTGGATGTTTTTACAAGGCGCGAGGACGCTAAAAAGTTTTATATCAAATGCGGTTTTCATTCTAAAGACGAAATCAGGCCGTTTTTCGCTTTGCGCTATATGCTTAAATAATTTTTCAATTTTATGGTTCAAAATAAACAAGAAACAATTTTTATTACCGGCGGCCTTGGATTTGTGGGCGCGATGCTTTGCCGTAAATTTCTTGAAGCCGGAGACAGGGTGGTGGTTTATGACGCTTTTCGGAGTTATTTGTCGCCCTTAATTGACCAAAACTATTCGCTGTATTTTAAGAAACGGTACGAAGGATTGGAAAATAAGGTGGAAGTAGTTCACGGGGACGTGCGGGATTACGTATTGCTTAACGATTCGGTTAGAAACGCGAAACCCGACCGCATTATACATGCCGCCGCGTTTCCCATAGCCGACCTTTCCGATAAATACCCGCATGAAGCCGTTGCCGTAACTTATAACGGCGCGCATAATATCTTAGAGGCATCAAAAAATTTAGGGCTCAAGCGTTTTGTTTTGATTTCTTCAAGCATGATTTACGGGGATTTTAAATATAAGCCCTGCGATGAATCGCACTCAACCGAGCCAAAAGGGATTTATGGTTCAACCAAGCTTGGCTCTGAAATTCTTACCAAAACCTATAGCAGGCGTTATAAATTTTCTTATGCCATTGTTCGCCCCTCGGCAATTTATGGTCCCACCGATTGCAATCGCAGAGTAACGCAGCTTTTTTTGGAGAACGCCATTAAGGGGGAGCCCATTGTTCTTCATGGTGGAGGTAAATCGGAGCTTGACTTTACTTTTGTGGATGATGCCGCTCAAGGAATTTTTCTCGCAACCAAAGAAGAAAAAGGCGCTAATGAAACCTTTAATATTACATATGGCCAGGGAAGGACTCTTGAGGAGTTGGCTGAAATCGTAAAACAGCATTTTCCTAAAACTAAAATTGTGTATAAAGAAATTCCGGAAGGAGAACAAAGACCGTCCAGAGGCGCTTTGGATATCTCGCGCGCGAGGAACTTATTGGGATATAAACCGCGGTATTCTCTTGAAGAAGGCATTAATCGCTACGTGGATTTTCTTAAAGATATACATAGTTTAAATGACTCATAAAAAACAAAATAAGAACCCCGTTAGATATCGTAATTGTGTTAGAAATTAAAGCAAAGATGTTGTAATGGGATTTTAGTATATAAAATGCTAAAGCGGCTTAAAATATCTAACGGGGTGAATATTCCGCTTTGCCGGCCATCTTTTGATGGTTCGGAGCTTGAAGAAGTTAGGGGTGTGCTTGCTTCGGGCTGGGTGGCGCATGGGCCCAAAAATAAAGAATTTGAAAAACTTCTTGCTGATTTTTTTGGAGTAAAAGAAGTGATTCTGCTTAATTCCTGCGCTTCGGCTCTTGAGGCGGCATTGGTAGGGCTTGGCATAAGGGGGGAAGTGATAATTCCGAGTTTTACCATGTCCGCGACAGCAAACGCGGTTGTTCGCGCCGGTGCCACACCGGTTTTTTGTGATGTTGAATGGAAGACCGGCAATATGGACGCTTCTTTAATTGAAGGGCTTATTACAAAAAAAACGGAGGTCATTATGCCGGTACATTTTGCTGGGTTTCCGTGCGATATGGATGCGATAGCGGCAATCGCTAAAAAACATAATCTTTACGTAATTGAGGATTCCGCGGAGTGTATTGGCGGTAAATGGAATGGAAAATTCGCGGGAACATTCGGAAGTGCCGGATGCTTTTCTTTTTGGGCAACCAAGAATATTACTACCGGTGAAGGCGGGGTGATTATTACTAATGACCATTCATTTGCCGAGCGTGTGCGGACATTTATGTCGCACGGAATATCGCGCGACACCCATGAACGGCAAAAACTGGAAAGGCCATGGGAACGCGATTCGGTTATGGCCGGAGTAAATTATCGGATGGGGGATATACCGGCCGCGATCGGAGTAGCGCAGATGAAGAAGCTGTCGGGTTTGAATGCCAAAAGAAAAAAGCACGCGGAATATCTTAATTCATCTTTGAATTCACTTGAAACGGAAGGATTGATAGAGTTGCCGCGTGAATTTCCCGGAGCCGAGTCGGTCTGGCAAATGTATGTTATTAAAGTTAAGCCGGAAGTACGGGACGGCCTTGTTTTAAAACTGCGGGAAAATGGGATCAGCGCAAGCGTTCACTTTGACCCTCCGGTGCATTTACAAACTTTTTATAAAAAGAATTTTCCGGTCAAGTCCCTTCCGGCAACCGAAAAACTTTCCAAAAGCGTCATAACCCTTCCGCTTTTTCCTGACCTAACAGAATCCGAACTGGATTATATTGTTGGGCATGTAAAGTTGGCGCTGGCTTAAATTAAATAAATTTATGGATACTCAAGCTAAAAAACAAGAATGAAGCGGGACCGGGTTGGCGCAACAAAATCAAAACAATACACTAACAAATTTAAGATAGTAGCATACAATATTACAACACATCCACAACATCCTTACAAACTTGAGAATATAAGGATGTTGTGTAATACAAATATGATGAAAATGAAGACGGCAAAACAAATGGAGCGGCATCTTAAGGGAATGTCGAATCATTACCGCATTGAGATATTGCTTTTGATTGCGGGGAGTGAAGGTATAACCCTTGAGGATATTGTTGAGGCACTCGGAGCAAATGAGAAAACCTTAGGCGAACATACCAGGCGCCTTTATCAAGCGGGGCTTATCAACAAAAAATATCGTGGTAAATTTGTGGAGCATACTCTGTCTCCGTACGGCAAAACGTTTGTTAGTTTTTTGAAATCATTCCAGCGCATCTAATAGTCGCATATAGCATAACAACATATTTACAACATCCTTACAAACTTGAGAATGTTGGTATGTTATAAAACAAATTTATGGATATTCAACCTAAAAAACAAGAATGGCGTGAAACAAGTTTAAAGGGCCGTATGGCCGAATCTTTGGTTTATGATTTGTTGAAAGAATCCGGAAATGAAGTATTTAGAATTGGATATGAAGCAATACTTCCGGGTCTTGCTCGTATTCAGGAATCTTTTAAGCGCAATAGTGAAGTTGGTGAAAAAATAAGGTCTATTCCCGACTTCTTTGTTATTGATAAAACCGGCAGTCCTTATTTGGTTGAAGTTAAGTTTAGATGGGATTCCAAATGGCATGATAATGACTATAAAATGCTTTGGTTGCTTAAAAATAGTTGGCAGGAAGTTATTATAGCGGTTGTAAGCTGCAAAGAAAAACCTTATTTTAGATTTTCTAAACATCCTTTTGGCGAAATGGAGCCGATAAAAAATTTAGAACAGTTCTGTATTTTCCAAGAACTTTTGGATAAATTTGACGTGATGGTGGAGAAATATTTTACTCCAACACTCTGCACACCAAAGGATGATAACACAACAAATTCTTAATCTATTATTCTAATTCAGTACGGCTCTATTTTTAGGATTTGTACTTAATTTAGGAGCAAGGGGGCCTTACTTTTTTTGACTCAACCCTTGTCTTATGGTACGATTTTGATTATGGAAAGAATTGAAATTTCGGTGGTCGTGCCTGTTTTCAACGAGGAAAAATCAGTTCAGGCGCTAACTCAAAAATTACGGGAAACTCTTAGTAGAACCGGAAAAACGTTTGAGATTATTTTGGTTGATGACGGCTCCACCGACAAAACAAGAGAAATTATACGCACCTTAAGGGCGCGTTCTATTCTTTTAAACCGGAATTACGGCCAGTTTACGGCTATGGCCACGGGCATCAGAAAAGCTCATGGAGAAATCGTGGTGACCATGGACGGCGACCTTGAGAATGACCCGGAAGATATTTTAAAACTTATCGGCAAATTGGGCGAGGGTTTTGACGTGGTATGCGGGTGGAGAAAAAACCGCTGGGAGGGGGAATTTTTTACGCGCCGCATTCCGTCGCTGGCCGCTAATAAATTTATTTCTTGGGTGACCGGAGTTTACCTTAATGATTACGGATGCAACATGAAGGCATATCGCCGCCAGATTCTTGAGAGGCTCGAACTCGGTATTTATATGCAGCGTATGATTGCCGCTTACGCGTCTAAGGAGGGCGCCAAAGTTACTGAAATTCCCATAGGGTTCAAACCAAGGCCCTTCGGAAAATCCAATTACGGGCTTCTTCGCACTTTCCGGGTATTTTTTGACGTAATAACTTTTCACTTTTTTTATAAGTACGGCAGGCGCCCTATGCATTTTTTTGGTGCGGTCGGTTTTTGGTCATTTTTTATAGCTTTTCTTTTATTCGGCTGGATGGTTTATTTGAAATTCATAAAGTACGCTGATTTTATTAAAACTCCCTTGCCGGTTCTTATAGGCATATTTATTATGGTAGGATTCCAGTTTATCCTTATGGGGCTTTTGGCAGAGTTGATTATACGCCATACCCCGCGGGAAGTTGAATACTATGAAGAAATTAACGGTGAAAAATAGCCAAAAGAACGCAAAGAATGGTAAGCAAAATCCTTTGGTTCGGTATGGATTCTGTTCAGTGTGCGGAAGCAAACTGGTTAATAAGGGTATTAATTTGGCGTGTGAAAGGTGTCCTTTTGTTAATTATCGGAACCCTCGTCCGACCACCGGCGCTTTTATTTTAAACGGCAGAAGGATTCTTTTAACAAAAAGGGCGCGCGAGCCGTTTAAAGGATGGTGGGACTTGCCCGGAGGTTTTGTGGAAAGAGGCGAAAATCCGCAAAAAACGATTCTTCGCGAGATTAAGGAGGAAACGGGGCTTTCGGCTAAAGTTGAAAGATTATTTGGAATATATCCGGGTACATATCCGGCCAAATTTGACCCATTTCATATATTGAATATTGTTTATGTGTTGCGTGTTGATAGCGTAAAAGCCGGAGCTTATGACGATGTTTCCGAAAGCAAATGGTTTGATGTCCGCCGCCTGCCCAAGCTGGCTTTTGACAGCCAAGAAAACGCTTTGCGTGATTTTAAAAAATTATATAAACATTTATGGAAATAAAAGATTTTTCATATTATTTTGATTTATCGCGATTTGCCCACAAGAGCTTATTTGAAAGATGCGGTTATATTTTTGATTTTTTGAAATTTCTTCCCGAATATTTAGAAAAAAATTTAAAACCGGCTACAGAAGGGGTTGTTATGCCGGGGGCGTTTGTCGGAGAAAAAGTTTTTTTGGGTAAGGGAACTGTTGTTCAGCCCGGTGCCTGGATTATGGGGCCCGCTATTATAGGCGAGAATTGTGAAATTCGCCACGGCGCTTTTGTGGGCGCGAACGTAATTGCCGGAAATAATGTGGTAATTGGACACGCTAGCGAAGTGGGCAATTCTGTTTTTTTGGACGGCGCGAGAGCTCCGCATTTTGCGTTTGTAGGACATAGTATTTTGGGAAATAAAGTAAATCTGGGAGCGGGAACAAAGATTTCCAATTTTAAAGTTACCGGAAGCGAGGTTGTAATTGCCGGAGTGAAAACCGGATTGGAAAAATTTGGCGTGATTATCGGCGACGACAGTTCCCTTGGCTGCAATACCGTAACCCAGCCGGCTACATTTCTTGGAAAAAAAGTTTATTGTTATCCCAATATGTTGCTTCGCGGTTTTGTTCCATCGGAAACCATTTTAAAGCTCCGACAGGAACAGGAACAGGACCGCGTGCGCTAAATTTCTTGTGTGGTATAACCGGTTTCGCGGGTAAGGGTACGCGTGAAGAACTTGAGAGCATGGCCGCTACCCTAAAGCATAGAGGCCCTGATGACGAGGGTTATTTTTTTGTTCCTGATGAAGTCGGCTTGGGTTTTCGCCGGCTTTCCATAATTGATTTAAAGACCGGGAATCAACCGATTTTTAACGAGGATAAAACCGTAGCAATTATTTTCAACGGAGAAATTTACAACTATCGCGAGTTAAGGAAAAATTTGGAACCCAGACACCGTTTTACTACCCGAACCGATACGGAAGTATTAGTCCATCTTTATGAAGAAGAAGGCGAGAAGATGTTTGAAAAATTAAACGGCATGTTTGCTATAGCCATTTGGGATGTTCGTAAAAAGAAACTGATTTTGGCGCGGGACCGTTTCGGAAAAAAGCCCCTTTATTACGCTATTTTCGGCGGGACGTTGATTTTTGGTTCCGAACTTAAAGCGGTTTTATCGCATTCCTTGGTTAAAAGAGAACTTGACCTTGAATCGCTTAACCTTTATTTAATTCATGAGTGCGTTCCGTCTCCCCGCACGATATTTCAAGGAATTTTTAAAATTGAGCCGGCAACCTATTTGATTTTTAAAAATGATGAAATTAAAACAAGCCGATATTATCGCCAGGAAGAAGCTTTTGCGTTACCTCCCTCCCGCGGCACCATTGAAGAATGTCTTAAAATGTTTGATGAAAAGCTTCGAGAGGCAGTGAAACTGCGGCTTGTTTCTGATGTTCCCTTGGGACTATTTTTAAGCGGGGGCCTTGATTCAAGCACGGTTTGTTCTTATGCCCAAGAACTCTCAAGCCGCCCTCTTAATTCTTTTTCCATAGGGTTTTCCGATAAGGATTTTGACGAGATGGCGGATGCGCGTCTTACCGCTTCCCGGATAGGAACGGTTCATCATGAAAAACGACTTTTATCAAACGAGATTAAAGATATGGTTTTTGAATTGGCGAAACACATTGATGAGCCGATTGCTGATACCGGCCTTTTCTTGATTTATGCCGTATCAAAGTTTGCTCGTAATATCGTTACGGTTGCCCTGAGCGGCTCGGGAGGGGACGAACTTTTTATGGGTTATCAGACCTTTCAAGCCGGCCGATTGGTTCCCTATGCGTCAGCCATCCCCGGAGTTTTACGGCGAAACATTGTTCGTCCGCTAGTTAATCTTTTCCCAACTTCTTTAGGAAAAGTAAGTTTGGACTATAAGATAAAGCGGTTTTTCGCCGGACTTGAATATTCCGCTGATTATCGCGATGCCATCTGGATAGGCGCGTTTACTCCCGAAGAAAAACGCCAATTATATACCGAAGATGTAAGGATAAAACTTGGTATGACAGAAGATTTTTCCGCGGTTGACCGCATAGTTAAAGAAGTTAAGAATCTGTCCCCGCTTGACCGTTCGATTTATTTTTATCAGAAGTTTTATATGATGGAAAATATACTTCCGTATTTTGACAGGGCTAGCATGGCGGTTTCTCTGGAGGTTCGTTCTCCGCTTCTTGATTACACCATTGTTGATTTTGCTAATTCCTTGCCGCCAAGATTCAAAATGCGCGGTTTTACCGGAAAATACATTATCAGGAAATTGATGGAGAATCGTCTTCCCCAAAAAATTCTTTCAGCCAAAAAAAGGGGGGGCAATATCCCAACCGCCCGCCTGCTACGCGGCGAATTGAAAGAAATTATGCTGGATTGTCTATCCAAAGAAAAGATTGACCGTGGCGCCATTTTTCATTATCCGGCGGTGAGGCGATTGATTGACGAGCATCTTCAGGGTAAAAAAGACAATCGGAAACCTTTATGGGCGTTAATTGCCTTTCATTTTTGGAAAGATAACTGGTTATCATAACATGGAACAAGCGTTATATCATATATTAAAGGATAGCGCCTCTAATCATTGGTGGTATCGCGGGAGATTGGAAATTCTTAAACAATTCGCCGGCGATTTTCTTTCTTCGGACGGTAATAGGCGCCTTTTGTCCATAGGGTGCGGTATTGGCAGTGAGCTTCTGATGCTTAAAAATTACGGGGAAGTATTCGGAGTTGACCCTATCGAGGAAGTGGTTTCGCATCACGGAAATAATGGCGGCAATAATCGGGTTTTGCTCGGTTCGGCTGAAAAAATTCCTTTTCCGGATGAATGGTTTGATGCTGTTTTTGCCATGGATGTTATTGAGCATACCGCTGATGATAAAATTGCCGTACATGAGGCCTTTCGCGCGCTTAAGAGCGGTGGAATGGGATTTTTCAGCGTACCGGCGCATCAATGGCTTTGGAACGAAAGTGACGTGAGAGCGCATCATTTCCGGCGTTATAGCAGAAAACAATTTATTGAGCTTCTTTTACAAACAGGGTTTATGACTATGAATGTAACTTATTTTAACACGTTTCTTTTTCTGCCTATTGTTTTAGTAAAGCTTGCCTCTAAAATATGGGAACCCCGGCAATTGGTCGGGGCCGAGGTAAAAACGCCGAATGTTTTTTTGAATGCCGTGTTTTTCTGGATATTTTCTTTAGAACGATTTTTTCTTCGTTATATCGCTTTTCCTTTTGGCATTTCTATTTTTGTTATTGTGAGAAAAAAATGAAATCTTTTTTAAAACAGCATTGGGTCATAATAATATTGTCCGCGGCAATCGGTTTTATTTTTGTTTTTCCTCACGTTTATTTAAGAACCATTGACCGCGGTTTTTTTCGGGGAGTTGATGTTCTTGGTTCTGACGCCGAAACTCATTACGTAGCGCGGGTTCAGGAGGTTTATGACGGCCATTTGTTTCTTGGTTCAACTTATTTTTGGGAGGGGAAAAATCAGCCATATTTGCCGCCGCCGTTTCTGGAAATAGCAACCGCGTATTTGGGAAAAATTTTAGGCATGAATGCCGTTCAAATTAATATATTTGCAAAATTCTTTTTCGGTTTCTTACTTTCTTTTTTGCTTTATTTTTTTGTTTTGGAATTATTCGGCGATAAATATTTAGCACTCATGTCGTCTGCCTTAACCTTGCTTGCGCCGTCTTTGTTGTCGTCAAGCGATATGCGTTCAGTATTTTCGTGGGAAATAAAAAACCTTGAGTTTTTGAGATACGCGCGCCCGCTCAATCCCGCGTTTAGTTCGCTTTTGCTTTTTGGGTATCTTTTGAGTTTATACCGTCTTTTGAAATCATCCCAAATAAGATATTTATTTTTTTGCGCGGTTTTTCTAGGCCTTTCTTTTTATGCCTATTTTTATTTCTGGACCTATCTTTTTTTGGCAAATGGCCTGTTTGTTTTATGGTTTATTTATAAAAATAATTGGCCGGAGGTAAAAAAAATAATTTTGATTTCTGCCGGCGCCTTATTGATTGCTCTGCCTTATCTTATTCATACGGTTGGACTTTCCGCGTTCTCAGGATATCAAGAAACTTCGGAACGTCTCGGTTTTTTTATCAGCCGCTCTTTGACGGTAAGTAAATTGGCGGTTTTTACGGTATTTTTTATTATCTTCGCGTTTTATAAGAAGTTATTGAGCTTCAATCCATTTTTTATTATCGCCTTTACTGCCTCAATATTCGTCATAAACCATCAAATTATTACCGGAGTGAATATACAAAATGACCACTATCATTGGTATGTAATTACTCCTCTTGCTGGAATAGCTCTGATTTCCACGTTTTATTTTTATATCAAAAGTATTTTAGATAAGAAATTTTTTCCATTCGTTATTATTGTTTGTTTGGCGTTTTTTTTTCTTACCGGAATTATCGTTCAGGCAAAATCATATTTTAGTTTGCGGGAAATTACCATATTGAATCAGCGATATGCCCCGATTTTAAAATGGCTTAACGGAAATACTTTTTTGGACAGCGTTGTTTTTGCGGACGGCAAATTTTCGGAATTGATTCCCGCGTATACTCATAATAACGTTTATTATTCGGCATACGCGCCTTATTATTTGAATTCCCGGGAAGACCTTGAGAACAGATTTTTTCTGCGTCTTTTTTTTGAGGGCGTTAATAGTGAAAATATAATTTCGTATCTGGATGAACATAGAAGTGAAACGGCCCTGTATTTATTTGGGTTGAAATACCGTTATACTAACGGTTGTTCTTCTTGTTTTCCGGATGAGCTCAATGAAAAGCTGGCCAAAGAATACATGGGGTTTTTAAAAGAAGATTTTATGGTCAAGGCCCAAAAATATCGCCTTGATTACGTCGTTTGGGATAAAAAAGAAAATCCGGAATGGCGTTTACCTTTGGACAAAATTGAAAAATTATTTGAAGCGGACGATATAAACGTGTATAAATTGCGTTAATTTCGTCCGCAAGAATTCCCCCTCCGCATGCTTGCGGAGGGGTGACAATAAATTTTAATATCGGGTGGTATAATATTCAAAACCACTTGTGATACAAGCATTTTTATGGTATCTTTTGGATTGTCGGGGGCGTTCTAAATAAGGGCGGTTTTTAAGGATTATTTATGGTTTCTGTAATTATTCCTGTTTACAATGAAGAAGATAATATTGGCAAGCTCCACCAGGAGCTTGTTTCGGTATTGCGAAAAATTGGCCATGATTTTGAAGTTATTTTTGTAAATGACGGTTCAACCGACAGCACACTAAAGGAGTTAAAAAAACTCCCCGGCGCAAAAATAATTTCTTTTACCAGAAATTTCGGGCAGACCTCTGCTTTTGATGCCGGTTTCAAGGAGGCGAAAGGGGATATTGTTGTTTCCATGGACGGCGATTTGCAAAATGATCCTAAAGATATCCCCGAGCTTTTGAAAAAATTAGATGAAGGATATGACGTGGTTTGTGGCTGGAGGCATCCGAGAAATGATACTGCCGGGAAGATTTTTGTTTCCTGGGGAGCGCGTATTTTACGGAGAATTCTTTTGGGCGATACTTTGCATGACGCCGGATGCAGTTTGCGGGTTTATAAAAAATATTGCCTTGAAGGCCTGGATTTATACAGCGAAATGCACAGGTTCATTCCTTCAATTCTGGCAGCTCGCGGTTTTAGCGTGACCGAAATAAAAACAAATCATCGGCCGCGGAGCTCCGGCCAGACAAAATATAACTGGTCGCGCGCCATAAAAGGTTTTACGGATATGGTGGTGCTTTGGTTCTGGCAAAGATACCGCGCCCGTCCGGTCCATCTTTTCGGGGCCGGAGGACTATTTCTTTTTTTGCTGGGATTTGGCATTGGAATTTATTTTTTTGTTGCCCGTATTTTTTTTGGTGTTTCTCTTGCGGGAAGAATCTGGCCGCTGGCGTCCGTTTTTCTGATGCTTTCCGGCATCCAGCTTTTTGTAGCCGGCCTTTTGGCCGATATTGCTATCAGGAATTATTACAGCGTTTCCAAAGAAAAAAGTTATTTTATTAGAGAGATTATAGAAAATTAAGGAAGTAGAAGCAAAATTAAACGCAAATTCTACGCAAAATTAAACGCAATTATGACCGATAGTTATTTTTTGTATAAAGAGGAAAGTTTTAAAATTGGAGATGCTTGTAAAGAGGTTTGGAAACAATTCGGCGGTTCTTTTAAGGAGTCGGTGGTTGATAGAGCTTTAACCGTTGCTCTTGAGAAACGCGGTTTGGTTGTTGATAACCAAAAGCGAATAGATATATTTTTTTCTGATGTAAAAGTTGGGACTTATGTTCTTGACAAAGTTGTTAATGAAATCATTCTTATAGAGGTTAAATGTAGACCGATTTTGACAAAGGAAGATGAGAAGCAGTTTTGGCGTTATTTGAAAGCAACTGATTATAAGGTTGGTTTTTTGATAAATTTTGGGAATAAATTGGAAATTAAACGCAGAATATACGATATTGCCCGAGGAGGTAAATAAACGGTTTGTTGCGTTTTCTTTTGCGTTTTTCTATTGCGTCTATTTTTGCTTCTAATTCCAAAACATGAAAGATAAGTTAAAAATTTTAATGATAGCGCCAACCCCCTTTTTTGCCGATAGAGGGTGTCATATGCAGATTTATGAACAGGCCAGAGCTTTACAAAAAAGAGGGCATGATATTCGCATTACTACTTATAATATTGGCAGGAATATGCCTGACGTTGCGACTATCCGTATTCCTAACGTAGCGCCATGGTATAAAAAGCTTACCGCCGGGCCGTCTTTGACAAAGTTTTATTTGGATTTTTTTCTTATTTTTACCACATGGAAAGAAGCAAAAAAATGGAAGCCGGATATTTTGCATGGCCATCTTCATGAGGGATGTTTGATAGGATGGATTGTTTCGTTATTTACGGGAGTGCCTTTTATTTTTGACCTGCAAGGAAGTTTTACCGGAGAAATAGTCGCTCATAAATTTATTAAAAAAGGAGGAATAATTTATAATTTTCTGTTTATTTTTGAGAAGTGGCTGAACAAAAGACCGCCTTTTATAATGACCCATTCCACCAGCCGGAAAAAAGAATTGATTGAAATTTTTGGGTTGGCAGAAAAAAAAATCACGACAATTTTTGACGGAACCAATTTGACACTCTTTCATCCATATCTAAAAAATCAGGATTTAATAAAAAAATATGGAGTCCCTCAAAACAAAATATTTATAGTTTATCTTGGCCGATTCGAGCAATATCAGGGTGTTGACCTTTTGATTCAGTCCATTCCTTTGGTTGTCAAAAATAATCCCGATATTCACTTTTTGATGTTTGGATATCCGAATGTGGAAAAATATAGAAATATGGCCAATGAATTAGGGGTTGGCGATTTTATTACTTTCAGTGGAAAAATAGATTACGAAAAAGCGGGAGAATATATTTCTTTGGGAGATATCGCCATAACATTGAAGCTTGATGTTGAGGATAATGGCAAATTGTATAATTATATGGCCTGCGGTTTGCCGATAATTGCTTTGGATAATTTTGTAAACAGAGAAGTTGTGGGTGAGTACGGTTTTTATGTGCCAGAGTCAACGCCTGAAGCGGTAAGTTCCATAATTTTAAAAGCCGCATCAACACCCAAAGAAGTTTTGCAAAAAATGGGCGAAGGCGGTCGGCGCAGGATTGAAGAAAATTTTACTTGGGATAAATGCGCGGAGAGAATGGAGAAAGTGTATGAGTTACTCGCTATTTAAAAATTTTTGGGAGATAAAAACATACCAACATTCTCAAGTTTGTTAGGATGTTATTTATGTGGTGTAATAATTTTATGGAGAAAAGTAGAGAAAAAACAAAATTGTGTAAAAAAGTTATTACTAAAGACCATGCGGGACAGGAAAACGGCTGGCTTTTGGAAATCGGGTCAATGCACGATAATTTTACCGAGCATTTGCCCGGACAGGTTTATTTGAGCGTATGCAAGCCGAAAATGGTCAAGGGCTTTCATTTGCATAAAAAAAAGACGAATCAATATACGTGTGTAAAAGGCAATGTGAAATTAGTTGTTTGGGACGGGGTTAAATATAACGAATATATGATAGGTGAAAACAATTTCATTACTGTAAAAGTTAAACCCGGAGAGCCGGCTGCGTTTTATAATCCGAATGACGAAGACGCTTATATTATTAACTGTTGTTTTCCGGCATGGTACCCGGGAGACAACGAGCAGGAAGAATGGAGTTCCGATTATAAATTTGAATGATGAAATTAATTTCCAAAAACAGACCATATTTTAACCGCCGCGACTTATTCGCAATTTTGAAGTTTGGGCAAAGAGGAAATATTAAAAGGTTTGAAAAACGGTTTGCCGAATTTGTAAATGCGAAGTACGCGCTGTCGTTTCCGTATGCGCGTTCCGCTATTTGGGCGCTGTTGAAAATTTGGGAGGGTGCTGGGAGTAACTATGGAAGTCGGACTTCCATAGTGAAGTCGGACTTCACTAATAAAAACGAAGTTATCGTTTCTGCGTATACCTGTACAGTCGTGGCTCATGCGGTTATAAAGGCCGGTTTTCGGCCTCGTTTTGTTGATATTGAGCTGGATTCATATAATCCCAAGACGGAGGAGATTTTGTCTGTAATTTCCGATAAAACCAAAGCAATAATTCCTGTGCATACTTTTGGGAATGTCATGGACTTGGACAAGATAGTTAACAACTTGCCGAGAAAAGATATTTTAATTATTGAGGACTCCGCTCTTTGCCCCAAGCCAATTTATAAGAATACAGGATATCCGAATATGGTTAGTATTTACAGTTTGGGCCATACCAAGCATTTTTCTACGGTTGAGGGCGGAATGGTTGCGACTGATAATGAAGAAATATATAAAAAACTGCTTGAATTCAGAAATAAAAATTTTCGTAAAGCCGACCTGTTCCTTCATTTTAAAAATTTTCTCCATTTTTTTATCAGATATTTTATTTTTGGCAAGACAGGTTATTACTTTTTAGATGCATTAAAAAATTTGAAGATGCTGGAAAAGTTTTATGACGAACGAAGTATGAATGAAATTTCTTTGCCAAAAGATTTTAATGTTCTGTTTTCCGAATGGCAGGCGCGGTTGGGTTTAAATCAGCTTGGGAAAGCCAGTGAAATTTTGGAAAAAAGGCGCAAAATTGCCGAGTTTTATTACAATGAATTGAAAGATTTTCATTCTGATGTAATATCTCAGCCCATAGGCGAAAGGAGGTCAGACCGTCCAACAACGTCATTGCGAGGGAGCGAAGCCCAGCCCCTTTCGCAAAAGGGGCTGGACGAAGCGACCGAAGCAATCCTACAAAAACGGCGTGAAGTTGAGATTGCTTCCCGCCACGCTCCGCTCTGCTCCGCTCGCGGTCGCAATGACGAAATTAAATTTTTGGACAGTTTTAATAGTTTATGGTCCCATTATCCCGTGCGCATAATCGGCCGTGATGCTAAATTGATACGAGAGAAAATGAAGCAAAAGGGAATTGAGGCCGGTGTAACTTTTGATTACAGTTTGCCGGAATTGCCGGTATTCAGGGAGTATAGGGACCGTGAATTCCCCAATTCCAAAAAAGCCGCATCCGAGATGATTAATTTGCCGAATTATCTGTCATTGAGCGATAAAGATACGGCCCATATTATTAAGTCCTTAAAAGACATTTTAAAAAGCATATAATTTATTCTTCGAGTAAAATCGAGAAGTTACATTAATGTAAAATTCTCGATAAGCTCGAATAGTATTTGCAATTCATCGAATTGGCATAAGATTTGTGGATTAGCATCTTATTTATGAATTGGGACGAGCTTTGGAAAAAAGAGGAAAATAAACAGTTGGGACAAGGGCCGAGTTTGCGCCATAAAATTCGGCTAGTTTTGGCATTAATAAAAAAATATTCCGGCGGAAGAAAAGATATTAAAATTCTTGATGTTGCCTGTGGTTCCGGTGTTTTTCTTTCAATTCTTGCCGGTGAATATTCACAGTTATATGGGGTAGACCGGTCTCAAATTGGTCTTGAAATTGCCAAAAAAAATTGCAGAACCTGTCAATTCGCGGTTTTGGATATTGAAAAAGAGTCGTTTCAGGAAGAGTTTGATATTTTAACCTGCATGAATGCGCTTGAGGAAATGAAGAATGATGAATCGGCTTTGGCCAATATGGGCAGAATGTTAAAGGCGGGCGGGTATCTTATAATCGTTACTCCGCACTCTATGAAATATTGGACTAAAAAAGATGAAGATGCACTTAACTTCCGCAGGTATGAAATAAACGAGCTGGTTGATAAATGCAAAAAAATAGGATTAGAAAAAGTTGAAATATTTACTTGGGGATGGCCTTTATTCAGTATTTATTATAAATTTATGGCCAAAGTTAATCAAGAAAAGGTTTTGAAAGAATCTGGTTCGCAGTTTCTTGTTTCTTTTATCCAGAAAATTTTGTATCATCTTTTCTTTTTTGACGATAAATTTATCCGTTTTAACAGGGGCAGAATTCTTTTCGGCGTATTTAAAAAGATTTAGCAACACCGAGTGTTGCTTAATTTAAGCAACACTCGGTGTTGCTATATAACATGCCTAAAACAATAAAACTATTAATTTCTTTAATCGTTGCCGCCGGCCTTATTTTTTTATTGGCAAGAAGTTTTAATTTTTCCGATTTTGCCACGCTTTTTTATAAGGTAAATTGGTTTTACATCCTTTTTGCTTTTTTATTTTATCTTTTGGTTAACTTGGTTCGTTCCTGGCGTTTCAATCTGCTTCTTGGCAATTCTGTAATGTTTAGAGATGTCGCCTCAATATCATTTATCCATAATTTTTTGGTGTCCCTTTTGCCTTTCAGGACCGGCGAATTATCCTATGCTTATTTACTTAAAAAATATCGCGGTGTATCGATTTCAACCGGTTTAGGAACCCTTTTTCTTGCGCGTTTTTTTGACATTTTGATAGTTGCTAATTTGGTAATTTTAGCAGTATTTTTTGTTTCGCAGGAAAGGTTGCCTAAAGAAATCGCTGTTATGGCCCTGGCCCTTGCGATTGTCGCTTTGCCTCTTTCCTTAGTTCTTATATTTTTTACCGGTTTTTTGATTAAAGCGTTTTCTTTTTTATTTCGTACGCGTTTGTTTTTTTCTTCTGCTCAAGATTCATTGAGCAATATTTCCGCCATCTTTCTTTCCGTAAGAGAAAAGGCATACTTTTTAAAACTTTTTTTTCTGTCGTTTCTGATTTGGCTGCTGAATTTCGGAGTTGGAGTTTTTCTTTTTCGCTCTCTGTCTTTTGATTTTAATTTTCTGGAAACGGTTTTTATTTTTTCTCTGCCCATGATTGTTTCTGAGTTTTCGCCGATACAATCTTTTGCCAATTTAGGACTTTATGAATGGTCGCTGGTCGGTGGATTGGTAATTTTTGGAATTTCAAGAGATATGGCGGCCCAATCCAGCATTTTAATACACGGCATAGAACTTATTTTTTCTCTTTTACTGGGACTGGTGGGTTTTCTATTTCTTTATGTTGCAAAACGAAACTATTGAATTATTCCCTGAGTGAAGTGAAACGTGGTCTTAGACCGTCCGAAAACTGCTAAAACCACATTTTCGTCATTCTGAGCGAAGCGAAGAATCTAATGTTTGAGCCATTTCCAAGGATAGAGATCCTTCGCTGATGCTCAGGATGACAGTTTTCGGACGGCCTGATAGCTGCGGCCTTAAAAATTTAGACAAATTATGACAAATATAATTAAAAAACCAATTTTTTATATAATTTTAGTTGCCGCCGTATATCGTTTTGTCGGAATTTTTTACGGGTTTGGGCATGATTTTTTTTCTGACGCATCGGTTCATGTTGCCGCCGCTTTTAAAATGCTTGAGGAAAGAACAATTAATGCCACATTTGACTTTTATTACTTGCCGCCGCTTATGTCTTATATTTTAGCCCCCCTTTTTGCTCTTTGGGGGGCGCTTGGCATATTGGCCGGTAAATTTGCCGGTATTTCTGATTTCAGGGAATTTGTTGTTTTAAATAAGGAATATTTTGTAATGGGGACGCGGCTGATTTCGTTTTTGTTGGGAACGGCCTCGGTTTATCTTATTTATCTGACGGTTTTGCGCATGTTTGACAGAAAAACCGCCATTGTTACTTCTTTATTTTTGGCTTTTGATTTTTATCATGTTCACGAAAGCCAGTCAGGCAGGATTTGGGCGCCGCTCACATTTTTTATCATTGCGGCGCTTTATGCCGTTTGGAGAATTTTTGAATCGGAATTGACGAATTGGAGGTTTTTTGAAACCGAGGAACCCAAGCACAGGTGGTATTTGTTAGGCGCGGTTTCTATTGGGTTGGGATACGCGATTGGTTATGTTCCGATTTTAATGTATCCGTGGTTTGCAGCCGCCCATATATTGAAAAATAAAGCCGTGCGTATACGCGATGTATATTTTGATAAAAAATTTTTATTGGCCAATGCCATTATTTTGTTTTTTATAATCCTATTTTCTTACGCGAATACCAATGCCTTTTTGCGCCAATTCGGTTCAACCTTATACGTTGTCGGAGTGCCATTACAGGAAAATCCCGCCCTGGCTATTACCGGCGAGTCCAATTTTATTTCTTCTTTTGGTTCAGCGCTTTATTTTCTTTTTGATGATTCGCCGTTTTTTTTGATTTTTGGTATTATCGGCGCTTTTCTTTTGGCGTTTAAATATAGAAACAGTTTTTTTTCATCACTTTTGGTGGGTTTCCCCATTTTATATCTTGCCGGAATAAGCTATGGTTTTCCGTCGCTGGACGCCCGCTATGTTTTGCCGGCAGTTCCTTTTCTGCTCATTCTTTCCGTTTTTACCATCCGGGAATTGGCGGGGCGATTGGCGGCTTTTAGCAAACAAATTTTTGTTGTTTTAACCGTTTTGGGTGTAATCTATTCTTTTTATTTAAGCACGGCTTATGGCCTGCTTTTATTCCGTCAAGACACGCGGGTTCAGGCCATAAACTGGATTCATCAAAATATTAAACCCGGGAGCAGTCTTTTATTAGACTTGCCGTTTACTTATTTCAGGTACGAAAACAAGGAATCAATCAGGCAGCTGGAGAAGGATGGGGGCTTTGTTAACACAAGACAGAAATATTTATTTAATATCCCCGATAAAAAATATCCTTCGCCCTCGTTTTTTGTTTTAAACGAAGCCAGACGCAGCCATACCCAAAGTGAATTGAAAAATTTGAAACTTGAATACGCGGTTTATTTTTTCTGGAACAAGGCGGAAGGGTTTTATTGGCGAAATAAAATTCCGGGGCACGCGGAATTAATTAAGCGTTTTTACCCCGTTAGAAGTCTAAATTATGGAAACTTAGCAATAACAGATAAAAGTGAAAGCGGCTCTGCTTTACCGCATGATTTGATGGTTGGCGCCAGTCGGACTTCTAACGGGGTTTATCCTTCGGAAGAGATTTTTGATATGCACGATTTTTTAAATGCCCCGGAAGGATTTTGGGGCGTTATCCCCAAATTAAGATTTTTCGGTCCTTATGTTGAAATTTATCGAGTAATGCAATAATAACTTTACTTGGAAACGGGGTTTCCAAGTGATAAGATGAAATTGTATGCGCAAAGTTCAATTTGTAACCGGAGAATATTACCATCGTTCGGCCATCACAAAAATATATTTTCGCGCGACCTCGATAGGAAATATAAAAACTCCTGATTTTCAGGAGTTTTATTTTTGTATTTAATGAATATAAGAATTAAACTTCTATCGGTATTTCTTTATTTTTATTCATCATCAGAAGCGAGGCCTGAAGCAGGGAATCAAAAGTTCCGGCGTCAATCCAGTCGCCGTTTACAATTTCAAATTTGGCAAGTCCGGCTTTGACATAGTGATTATTTACGTCAGTAATTTCAAGTTCGCCCCGGGCAGATGGCTTTATTTTTTTAACAACATCAAAAACATCAGGGTCATAAAGATAAAGGCCGGTTACCGCAAGATTTGTTTTAGGTTTTTTTGGTTTTTCAATAATGGATAGGATGCCGGATTTGGCGACATGGGCTACTCCGAATCGTTCCGGGTCGGGAACACTCTTCAGGAAAAATTTGGCCCCGTTTTCTTTTTCAAAATTTTCAACGCCTTGTTTGATTTGATTATGATTCATAAAAATATTGTCGCCCAGAATTACGGCAATTTTTGAGCCGTGAGCGAATTTTTCGGCTAATCCCAAGGCGTGGGCAATTCCCTTGGCTCCGTTTTGGGCGGCATAGCTAATTTTTAATCCAAATTCTTCGCCTTTTCCAAGAAGCCGCTTAAAATCGGGTAGAGCTTCTTTACCGGATGTAATCAAAACCTCTTTTATTCCGGCGTTTTTGAGCGTTAATAGGGGATAGTAAATAAGCGGTTTTTCATAAACCGGCAAAAGATGTTTATTGATAAGTTTTGTGAACGGCCGAAGGCGTGTTCCCTGGCCGCCCGCGAGTATAACTCCCTTCAAATTAACCTACAACCTACAACTTACAACCCACAACACGTGTTGTTGGTTGTTAGTTGTTAGTTGTTAGTTTACGAAAGTTTTCCTTTTCTAAAATATCCCATTTCTTGCTCTTTTTTCAGGGATGGAGTTTTAATGTGCTGGTTGAACAATTTTCTGTTTTTTGAGGTTTTTTTAATCCACTCCGCGTTTTTTTTATACCACAATACGGTTTCCGGAAGATGGGTTTTTAGTTTTCTTTTTGGTTTCCAGCCAAGGCGTTTAAGTTTGGCGGCATTGAGCGAGTATTTTTCATCATGCCCCGGCCTGTCGGTAACATACGTTAAAAGGGAAGCCGGCTTTTTAAGCGTAGTAAGAATCATTTTGGCAATAAAATGGTTGGGCTTGTCTTCGTCTGCCGTAACACAATATGATTCGCCGATTTTCCCCTTTTCCAGGATTTTTATGGCTGCCTCCGAACAGTCGTCTACATGGAGCCACGACCTAACGTGATTGCCGTGCCCGTAAAGAGGCAGTGGCAGGCTGTTTACGGCGCGGATGGTAAAGAATGGAACCAGTTTTTCTGGAAGTTGCCTGGGGCCGTAATTATTCGTTGGATGTATTACAACAATCGGCAGTTTCCATGTCTGGTAATAAGCGCGGGCAATCATGTCCGCCCCGGCCTTGGATGCGGCATAAGGGGAGTTCGGCAGATACGGAGATTTTTCATGGAATTTTTGGGAAGAGTTTAGGGGTAGTGTCCCAAAAACTTCGTCGGTTGAGAAATGCAAAAATAATTCCACATTCGGGCTTTCGCGAAGGGCTTCAAGAAGCGAGCGCGTGCCCAATACATTGGAGCGCAAAAAAATTAAGCTTGATTGGTGTATGGAACGGTCAACATGCGATTCAGCGGCAAGGTGAACTACGAAATCGGCGTTCTTAAACAATTGCTTCATCAATGGCGTATTATTGATATCAGCTTTTATGAATTGAAGCCGCGATTTTGGCAGTCCTTGGAGGTTATATAAATTTCCGGCATAGGAAAGGTTATCTACCACCGTTATTTTTGAATCGGGAATGTTTTTTAGTAAATGGCGTACCAAATTAGAGCCGATAAACCCCGCCCCTCCGGTTACGAGAAATCGCTTGTTTTTGAGTATCCTTGACATGTTGGTTAGTATACTATTTTAAGCTATAAAATCAAGGGGCTATCCCGGCGTCGACCAGACGCCCTAGGGAGTGTAGAAGCAATATCATACGCAATATATAACGCAAAATTAAACGCAAATGTTGCGTATATCTTTGCGTATCCGTTGGCGTCTGTCATTGCTTCTACCGGCAACAAAAAAAGGAGAGTTACGATACTCTCCCGTATTTCGAGTCCTATAAAATTTTGGCTTATTTCGGATCGCCGGTTTCAAGAACCGTTGATAGCTGGTGAAACATCCCGCTTAAACTTAAGCGATTTCTCTTGAGATAATACATAACGCAATCAAATTCTGATGGGCGGTTAGTACCAGGGGGGTGGGCGTTAAGTACATTTTCAATTTTTTTAATAAGCGACATAAAGTCAAGGTATTCTTTTGCCTTGGCATGCATGAGTTGATGGTGGTAGAGCAGGGTTGGAGGCAGTTGATTGAAAGGGAACCATTCCGTTTTTCCCGAAGTGAGAATTGGCGGTCCTGCGGGTTCACAGATATAAAGTCCTGAAAATTCATGGTCGCGTTCAAGTTTGGGCCAGTTAATAATGCTGACAGCCCGGTAATTTTTAAGTCCGACCTTAACCTCTTTTTGAAGAATTCGTTCAATTGCATCTTGAACCACAAATTCGTTTGAACCTAGATATCCTCCTGGGTGGTGCCATGCATTTGGGAAATGCGGATCAGTCGCCGGGCGCTTGGTAAGAAGAACGCGCGGATAGTCCTCGGCAAAAACATCTTCAGGAATTCTTTCAAGAATTACGAGTTCTTGCGGATTCATAGGCATAAGCCGCGATTCCCAGATGGTTTTTAAAACCGGCCATTCCATTTTTGGCAGGGGGGTTACTTTTTGAAGTAACTTTGTAAGAGTTTCGATTTCTTCCGGGGTAAGCTTTTCTTTGTCCATTTACGCCCCCGATTTCTTATTTTAGTGTTAACAATGAGCGTTATAATCTTAACAAAGAATACATAAGGTTGTCAAGGGCGGAGATTTTTTGTATGCTTTAATCTAGAGATTTGCCTGATGGCGGTCATTCTTAACGCAGTGAAGGATCTAAGATTTTTGAAAACGGTATTTGGAATAGATTTTTCGCCTCGCTCAGAATGACGCTTGATTTGGAGCGTTTATTATGGCTTCTAATACAAAAAAATTATGCTATATCCTTCCCGAATACGACAAAAAAACCGCAACGCATTTTGCGCATCTTTTTGATTTTATAGGAGAGCTTTCTAATGAGTTTGAACTTATTGTTATTATTGAAAGGGCATCTGAGGGGGCGAAAGATATATACTTTGGAACGGCAAAAATAGAAGTTGTTAAGTCGCGTTTTTTACCCCTTCGTATAATTGAAACGGCAATCCGGTTGAAAAAGGCGCGTTTTTCCGGGTACCGCGATTTTTATGTTCACTATTCTTTTTTATCGGCTTTTATTGCCTCGCTTATCGTCAGAATTTTTGGCGGCAGAGTTTATTACTGGAATTGCGGCGAGCCGTGGAAATATAGGCGGAATATTTTTCGAGACATATTTGAGAAATTCACTTATAAAATTATCACTTATTTGGTTACGGGTACGGAATCGCTTAAAAAAGAATATGCCAAGCATTATGGATTACCGCCTGAAAAAATAAAGGTTATGCCGAATTGGATAAACCTACAAAAATTTAGAATTATGAATTATGAATTAGGAATTAAGGAGCTGAAGGAAAAATTAAGCATAAAGGAGGGTGAAAAAATTATACTGTTTGCACACCGATTGTCGCGAAGAAAGGGCGCGCACTATTTGCCGGAAATCATAAAAGCGTTCCGAGATGAAAAAGTTGTTTTTATAATAATCGGCGACGGCCCGGAGCGCGGGAACCTGGAATTAAGAATTAAGAATTATGAATTAGGGGGTAACGTGCGAATGTTTGGCTGGATTCCAAATAAAGATTTGTCTCAATATTATGCCATAGCCGATGTATTTATAATGCCTTCGGATGAAGAGGGATTTCCTAGAGTATTGCTTGAAGCCATGGCCATGAAAGTTCCGTTTGTCGCATCCGATGTTGGTGGGGTTGAAGAAATAGTTCCCAAAAAACTTAGCAATTATATCTGCCCTCATGGTGATATAAGTTGTTTTGTTTTAAAAATAAAAAATCTTCTTCAAATGGCTAAAGAAGAAATAGAAGAAATAAAAAAGGCCGAATACGGACAGGCAGAGTTTTTTAGCTTGGAAAATTCTCTTGAGGTCTTTAAAAGTCTTTTTTGAATAGTATGGACATCTTTTTATCTTTTATTGTCCGCCCCCTCTTCTGATATGGGGCGGGATTTTAATTTGTTCCAGGAAAAGGCCAGTGTTTCCAAAGCAATGATTAGCATAGGAAGAAGGATTGGCATTCTGTATCTGGCAAAACCTATCGGAGTGCTTACCAAAGCGGTATATGCGACTAAAAGCGCGCCAAGAAGTAACAGCCGTTTATTGGAATATCCTGTGAAGAAAAGGAAAAAAGAGCTTAAGAATAGAATAAAGAGGAATATTAAAATAAGTTTTCCGAAGGCGGTAAACAGCAAAACAGGGTCAAGCCATGAAGTTGCCGTTTTTATATTTGCTCGCGCATAAACCCTGTCTTTTGATAAAATCTCGAGAATATCCGCGTAACTATTTCTAAGGAAAAAATCCGGCATTTTTGATATGAAAAAACTCGTGAATTCCATCGGATAATTTTTTATGAGTTTTAGTCCGAGCGCTTTGTATTTCTGCGGATTGTGGCCGTAAAAAAAGTCATAATCATGTTCTTTTATGGTTTGATTATATGTTGAAACGAATTCTTCCCCGCATATTCCTTCGCGCCACCAGCAAAAATTGGCCGCAATACGCATGTAAAGGTTGTAGTCCTGAATTGAAGATACCTGCCATGTTTTGAGTATAATGCGATTTCGGATGAGCCACGGTGATAAAATCAGGAAGAAGAGCGCCGTAGCGCCCAAAGAGTATATGATTATTTTTTTCAACGGAATATTGGCAAGAAGTCCAAGGAACGGAAAAAAGACAAAAAAGTAAAAAGGGACCGGCCGTATGAGGGTCGCGAGAGCCAGGAGAATGGCGCCCTGGTAAAGATAGGCGGGTTTTTGGTTTTTGATAAAAAAGGCAAAAGAGAGAAACGCTCCTATAAAAAACGGCATCAGAAGATTTTCTGTATCCGTTACTGAATTAGCCAGGAGAACGCTTGTTGGCTCAAGCGCGAAAAATACCGTAGCGCCCAAAATGGTTTTAGGGTTAAAGATTTTTTTTCCGGCGAGATAAAAAATAATTAAAAAGATGCTTATATAAAGGTCTTGAAATACGGCAATTGCCCAGTAGGGAAAATGAAAATATAAAAACGGTGTTAGGAACAAGGGGTAGCCGATAGTTCTCGCGATATTGGGTCGGGGCGGGGAGTCATATGATATAGAGGCGGTTTTATAATTAATGAGATTCATGGCAAATTGGATATATTCTCCCGAAGTTCCTTTCGGGTCAAGCCGGGTATTTATTACCGAGTTCTTTCCCGTGTCATTGGTAATTATGAGCGCTAGCATGAGAAGGCGGGCCAAAAAAGCCAAAAGAAAAAGCGTGATAACCGCTTTTTATTAAGATTTTAGCCGTTTTTTTAAAAAATTAGTGGCTTAAAATAAGGGTTTTTTGCATCAAATTTTCCCAAAAAATTATTAAGCAACAGGTCTATTATTTTAAATTCGTATATTCGCGATTACTCTTTCTGATTTTCCAGGGCGCGATGATTCCTTCATAAATTATCCGGTTTGACATTTTTGATTTACCCTCGGTGCGCTCAATAAAGGTAATGGGTATTTCTTTTATTTTTGCGCCAAGCCTCCAGGCAACACTTTTCATTTCAATTTGATAGGCGTATCCGTTTGATTGTATGGAATCGAAATCATATTTTTTTAGGAGATTGGCCCGGTAGCATTTGAATCCGGCTGTTAAGTCGTGAATGGGTACGCCCGTGACCATCTTGGCGTAAATGTTTCCCCACCTGCTTAATAGTCGGCGAAAGAGCGGCCAATTTTTGATGCCGCCGCCGGCTATATACCGAGAGCCAATAACAAGGTCAAAGTATTCGATTTCTTGCAGAAGATTTTTAATTATTTTCGGGTCGTGAGAGAAGTCCGCGTCCATTTCAGAGATGCTTCTGATGTTTTCATGGGTGTTGAGAAGTTTTTGGAAGGCGTAAATATACGCGGTTCCCAGTCCCATTTTTTTATCTCTTGCCAAGAGCGTCAGATTGGGATAGGTTAGGGCAAGTTTTTTTACAATTTCGGCAGTTCCGTCCGGAGAGTTATCATCAACCACGACCACATTAATATCCGGATATAATTGAAAAATCCGCGGGAGTAGGCGCGAAATGTTTTTCTTTTCGTTATAGGTTGGGATGACGATGAAATCCTTCAAGTTTGGCTCGTCACAAATACACTAATGAGCACGAATTATACCAATAATTATTCGTGACATTCGTGGAAATTTTGTGTATTGGTGTCGAGTATTATAAAAGATTTTTAACCAGCGACCACACGTATCGATAAGCCACCTTCCAAACTTTAAAACGTGATTCGCCGAATTTTCTGCGGTATTCGTGGGCCGGAACTTCTTTTATGCGGCATCCCGCCTTTATGCATTTTATAAGCATTTCCTGCTCAATCGTGGTTATGTCTTCTTTGAGCGTAAGTTTTTTGGCCGCGGAAGTTCTGACTGCCCTGAAACCGTTTTGGCTGTCGGTGAATAAAACTCCGAATCGGTAATTTATGGCAAGCAGTATTATATGCGCTCCGACATTTCTGATAAAATCGGGAATCGTTCCCCATGCCTCATCCGAACCGCCTAAGCTCCGCGACCCGATAACCAAATCGGCCTCATCCTTTAAAATCGGCTCAAGAAGTTTGGGAATATCTTTGGCGTCGTGCGAGCCGTCCGCGTCTATAAACACAATAATATCATTCGTAACTTTTTCAATGGCGGTTTTGATGGCGTCTCCCTTGCCCCGGCCGTGGTCAAATTCAATTCGCGCGCCGAGAGAAGACGCGATGTTTCTGGTTTTATCGGTAGAATGGCCGTCAATCAAAAGTACTTCGTTTCCGTAAGGGCGAACCGCCTCAATTATTTCGCCAATAGTTTTTTCTTCATTTTTGGCCGGTATTACAATTGTAATGGTTGGTTTGTTCATTTTATTTTGTATACGCAATCAAATTCGCTGTCCGAGTAAATTGTTTCTAGTCCCGGAATCGCTACGCACTTTTCGCTTACGATATAGTTCGCTTTGTATTGAACAGCGAGCTCAAAGATTTCCTGTCCGTCTTTATTTTTCTCATAGGCCGCCTCAACCGCCTGTTTTCTTAAAAACCATTCAATCAGCATATTTGATGAAGGCGCTACGGCCGCTCCATCTCTATAATGATACACAACTCCTCTTTGTGCGCAAATTCTGAACGGAGGATAGCGGTTCGGGTCAATCAGGAAAATGCTTTCGAGGGGCGTATTTTTTCGCATCCATCCATACATGGGGTTTCGGCAGGTATTGCCTATTTCAGGGTCATTTCTTCCGCGCTCCACGAGAGAGGAGATGCGCGAAATTTTGTCTGATGCCATAAAAATAATAATGCCGGCAAGGAGTACTGTTGTTACACTGATTGCGGCCCAGATTGTTTTTTTCCTCTTAAATAGCAGATTTTTATGTATTCGCGGCCAGGCCTCGGTTAGCAAAATTGCCAGATAAAGATATAATATGAAATAGATGAATTTAAAAGCTCTCGGTTCTTCCATAAGAAGAGGCGGAATTTTAAATGCTATTTGCAGTATTTGCTGGATGATACTTATGGAGAATGTTACGGCAAAAGTTGAAATTACAAGAGATCGTGAGATTGAGTCGGCTGGTTCGGTTGTTTCATCTGTTTTTTTCTTTCGCAGGCGGAGTGTCAGCCAAAAAACTAATATGAGCGGCCATATTGTGTACCATTTCTCGACAAATAATCGTTGATAAAGAGTAGCCATGCCGACAGGCGACATATGGGACTGGGAAGTCCAAAACGCTTCAAAATAGATAGGAGAGGCCGATAAGGTCAATCCTCCGCCAGCATCCGGCGGAAAAAGTATGAAGTGCCAGAAAAGAAACGGAGATACTCCGATAATTGACGCCAGCCCGCATAAAAATATTTGTTTGATTGTTTTTCCGTTAAAACCTCCGTTAAAAAATAACGCTCCAAGAAAAATCAGTGTCAGCCATAGTGCCGATACGGGATGAATTATTCCAATAAGCCCCGTAAGAAAAAAGGCAAAAGGCAGGCGGGGCGTTTTGAAGTATTTGAAGAATAACAGGAACGAAAACGGAAGAAGGGCTAAAGCCGGATGGCGGTACATTATCATTGAAGGGCCGGGAATTCCCCAGGTTTCATGAAGAACCTCCGGGATATATATGCTTGAAAGGATTGCTATCGTAATGCTTATGAAGGTGCGGCGCGTAAAGTGATATAGAAAAATAAACATGGCGAACCAGAAAAGAAAGAATGTTATGGGCACGAGGAGCCGCCATGTTTCTTCGCTTGAGCCGGTGAATTGATTGGCAAAGCGCATGAATTCAACAAAAGGAACGTAGAAAAAATGCCAGGCGTTTCCTTGCAAAAACGCATCGTTGGAAAAAAGGTTCTGGTTGCCGCTTTTCAGCAAAAAAAGTTCCACATTGAGTTTGTCGTGCGCGAGGGTATTGGTGACGGCAAGGTAGTTTATTATAATGGCCAAAACGAGAAAGGCCACGATAGCAATGCCGTATGGTTTTATGTTTCTTGAAAGCATATTTATTATAGTATCCGACCTGATATTTTTTTCAAATTTAATGTCTAGTTCTGGGTCTTCAAAATCCCTCGCTTTCAGGCGAATGCTTCAGCATAAAAATAGTTATTGCCTGAGCCGAGTCGAAGGCATACATTCAGAAAAAGCGTTTTCGGTAACCCCTCGACTCCGTTCCGCTCGCCGCAAAACTTCGCTCGGGGAATAACGTTTGTTGCTTTCTTCAGTCGCCTTCAGGCGAAGGCGGTTTAATTATGTATCATATGCATTAGATATGCCCCAAGAAGTTAAGAAAATTTGTTATCTTACAGATACGCAAAACCCTCATTCCGGATGGGGGCGGCTGTCGCGCGAAGTTATAAACAGGGTCATAAACGGCGCATTTGAGAGCGCGGTTTTGGCGCGGGAGGGAAGCGGATGCGAGAATGAGCGGGCAATATTGCAATCCGGTTTTTTGGGCATTTTTTTGTCGGTCTTTCGTATAAGGCCTTTTTTAAAGCGATGCGATATTGTTCATGCTTTTGACGGTTGGCCTAACGCGGCGGTTGCGGCGTTTGCGAATATTTTTTTAAAAAAGCGGTTTTTTATAACGGCGGTCGGCACATACTCGGTTTTACCGCTTGACCGTTTTTGGCAGGGTTTGTTTTTGCGCTTTGCCTATCGGAGAGCGGAAAAAATTCTTGCCATTAGTAATTATACTAAAGATGAAATTTCGAAACGGGTTTCTTTGGAAAATATTGAGGTTGTGAATCTTGGCGTTGATTTTGAAAAATTTCACCGGGCTTGCGCCAGACCCGGCGGCAAGAAAAATATTTTATTGAGCGTGGGAGAAATAAAGCAAAGAAAAGGATATCATGTGGCTCTTGAGGCGTTTTTTATGCTGAAGAAAAAGTTTCCGGATTTAAAGTATATCATAGCCGGTTGTGGAAATGACCTTGAGTCAAATTATTATAGATATCTTCTCGAAATAATTCAAAAAAATGGAGGTGAGGGAGATGTTGTTTTTACCGGTGATGTGTCCGAAGAAAAATTATTGGAACTTTATGGCCGGGCAAAAATTTTTATTTTGCCGTCTATAAAAACAGATGGCGCTTTTGAGGGGTTTGGATTGGTATTGCTTGAAGCCAATGCGGCCGGCATTCCTGCTATAGGAACAAAGCCCTCCGGCATGGAGGATATTATTTCAGAAGGGATTAACGGTTATTTGGTTTCGCAAAATGATTCTAAATCCATGGCCAACTGTCTAAATAATTTATTGTCCGATCAAGAACTTTATGTCAAATTGAGTAATGGGGCCTTAAAAACGGCTCAGGAAATGTCTTGGGATAAAACAATAAATCGTTATCTGTCGCTTTATGAACAAAATTTAACCCAGCACTGAATTCCGAAAATGTTTTAGTTTTTTCGGAGGTAATTATCGCGGTACCGCCTGCGGCTTACATAAACAAATAAATCAGTTTTTATTTAGAATTAGTGCTGGGTTCATACTTTATACCCAAATTTTTTCGGCCATTACGTTATTCGGCCTCAAAATTTGGACAAATCATGAAAATTTTATTTGCCATAGGCCGTCTGACGGTTGGGGGGGGAGAAAAATTGCTGGTTTATCAATTGAAACATCTTGACAGGAATAAATTCGAGCCGTATTTGCTTACTCTTTTTCCGGAGAAAGAAGAGAGTTTTGAACGCGAGTTAAGACAGGGTCTCCTACGGGAGACCCGGTCTTTGGGCGCTTGGTGGAAGCAATTAAATTTCCGCGGTCTTTTTGATTTTATTTCATGGTTTAAACTTTATAAATTTCTTAAAAAAGAAAAATTTGACGTTGCCGTAACCAGTCTTTTTTCAGCCAATCTTTTTGTAAGATTGGCGTTGTTATTTTCCGGGAAGCCAAAAGTTTTAATAAGTTACGAACATAATATTTATCGCGATAAGCACAGGTGGCAGATTTGGCTCGATTGGTTTTTGGCGAAATTTACTGATAAAATTATTGTTGATGCTGAATCGGTAAAGAAATTTACTGCCAATCAAGAGGGGATTCCTGTTGACAAATTTTTAGTGATGCATATACCGCCTTTAGCGAACGCCGTTAAGATCTGGTCTTTCGCGGAAGACCAGATCTTGAACGCAGCGGGAGACTTGGTCTTGAACGCGGACGTTAAGGTCCGACCTCCAGCGGGAGGTCGGACCTTGGAAGATATCCGCCGTGAATTAAGAATTAAGCCGGATGATAAAGTCATTCTCACCGTCAGCCGTCTTGTTGAAGAAAAGGGCCATATTTATCTGATAAGAGCCGCTAAAGAAGTAATTAAAAATTTTCCGAATGTTAAATTTCTCATTGTTGGCTGGGGGCATTTGGAGCAATCTTTGAAAGATGAAGTTAAAAAGCTTGAACTCGAAAATAATGTTAAACTTTTGGGAAAGCGCGATATTGCGGAGGTTCTTCCTTTGGCCGCTCTTTATATTGAGCCGGCATTGTCCGTTGATATAGGAATTGCTTCTATGGAGGCAATGGCACAAGGTCTTCCTATAATTTCAACCAATGTTGGCGAGATGCCGGTTTTTGTCAAAGACGGCGAAAATGGATTTTTGGTTCCTCCGGCAGACAGTAGCGCCATGTCCGAAAAAATTTTGACGCTTTTGAAAGATAGTGAGTTGCGGAAAAAAATGGGTGTTGCCTCACGCGAAAAAGTGAAAGATTTTACGATTGAGAAGTATATGCAAAAATTTGAAGGTATTATTTTGTCATTTATAAAATAAGTTACTCCCTGAGCTTGTCGAAGGGTTCACAAACAATTATTCCCTGAGCTTGTCGAAGGCCTACATTATTGTAACCCTTCGACTCGCGCGGCTCGCTCAGGGAATAAAATATATTGCCTGAGCTTGTCGAAGGGTTCACAAACAATTATTCCCTGCCTGAGCTTGACGAAGGCCTACATTATTGTAACCCTTCGACTCGCGCGGCTCGCTCAGGGAGTAAAATATATTCCCTGAGCTTGTCGAAGGGTTCACAATACTTTCATGCAATGGAAATGGTACGTTTATATAATTGAATGTGAAGATAATAGTTATTATACCGGTATGACATGGCAACCAGATACTCGATGGACACAGCATCTGTCGGGTATGGGTTCGTTTTATACTTCGAAACACAAATCCCAAAGAATGGTTTATCTGGAAGAATACGAAAATATTGATGAGGCACGCCGTCGAGAAAAGCAAATCAAGGGTTGGACGAGAAAAAAGAAAGAAAAACTTATTGAAGGTAAGTGGGGAAAATGGTAACCGAATGAAACCCTTCGACTCGCGCGGCTCGCTCAGGGAGTAAAATATATTCCCTGAGCTTGACGAAGGCCTACATTATTGTAACCCTTCGACTCGCGCGGCTCGCTCAGGGAATAAAATATATTGCCTGAGCTTGTCGAAGGCCTACATTATTAAAATTATGATTATTACCAAACAACAAATTGCGGAAGGATACGATAAAATCGCCGAAAAAATTTATGTTTCGGATACTTTTTATAATGAAGTTATGGCAATTGAGAAAAATTGGCATGGCGCGGTTTTAGACGCAGGGTGCGGACAGGCTCCGATACTTCAAAAATTACAAGATTTAAAGTTTAAATATGGAAAGATTACGCGTCTGGTCGGCATTGATATTTCAGATAAATTGCTAGAAATGGCGCGTCAAAAAGTTCCCGAAGCGGATATTATAAAGGCCGATATTGATAAAATGCCTTTTGCGGAAAATTCTTTTGATTTCATAGTTATGGTAGATGTGTTTCAGTATCTTTTGGATTTCGGCCAAGCATTGGCAGAAATAAGGAGAGTATTGAAGCCGGGCGGAAAATTTATCGTTACCGTTCCCAATAAAAATTGGCTCTTGTTTGAATCGTATATAAAACGAAGAAAAAACATTCAGCCGATTGAGGACCATTTTTTCACTTTTAATGAAATGGCGGGACTTTTAAAAAAGTATGGTTTTGGCATTGCCAACTATCGGGGCGCGGATTGTTTCCGTTATTACGCTCCTTATCATAAATACGAAATGTGGCTGGCAGTTTTAGTTCCGTTCATACATAAAAAAATGAAAAAGATTATATTTAAGACGGTAAAACATCTCTAATCAATTTCTAATTTCTTCGCGAATAATCTCGAATCATATTAGCGATTATTAGAGATTCAATTCGCGATTGATTAGTGATTAAGGAACCTGTTAATAACCCCCTTTTTTTAACTTCAAGGAGTGGTATCATTAAGAGTATGATGGTGGAGGGTTGAACGTAGAATGTGGTTATGGCTAAAACTTACGAAAATTTGGAAGCATGGAAGAAAAGCATCGAATTTGCAGCGCATATTTATAATTTGAGCAAAAAATTCCCCAAAGAAGAATTATATGGTTTGATTTCTCAAATACGGCGCGCCGCCATATCAATTTCTTCAAATATTGCCGAAGGCGCCGGTAGGGGATCGAATAAAGAATTTTTAAGATTTGTGCACATATCCCTTGGGTCATTGAATGAGGTGGAAAGTCAAATCTATGTTGCGCATAAACTTGGATACACAAAAGAGACCGATTTATTAGAAATACTTAAAAAAATTCAGGAATTAGGAAATTTATTGGGTGGGTTGTGTAATTATCTTAAACATAAAGAACAACACAAAGAGTAAACCACCCTCTACCTTCCACCCCCCACGCTCTAACATGCCAAATATTCATAAAATAACCATAAGTATCTTAACTGCTTTTCTTCTTGGCGCTGTCTTAATTTACACAGTGAATGCCTTTGTTAATCCGTCCTATACCCCTCCGAACGGCCAAGGGGCTTTTACTTATACTTCCGGCGGCAATGTCGGGCTTAGAAACACCAACCCGCAGGTAACTCTTGATGTTAACGGTTCCATAAGGTCTACGGGGTCGGCCGCCAATGTCCAGGTTTGGGACCTGTCTACCGGAGCTCCCAATTCCGGAGTTCTTACCAATCTTTTTCGCATTAAGTCAGGCCCTGACCAGGGAAGTTTTCGGATTCAATTAAACACCGATTCTGCCGGTTTTTTCAGTACGGTTCAAGAACTGGCAATTATTAAAGACAACGGCAATGTCGGCATAGGAAGCTATACCTCAAGTCCCAGCGAATCTGTTCCTTACAAGCTTGATGTCAAGGGAGATATTAATACAAGTGGTTCATACAGAGTTGCTGGAACAGGAGGGGTTGGCGTAACCTGCGCTGCCGGAACTTCGCCGAACGGAATTACCATTTCGGGAGGCATTGTTACTTCGGCGGGGATTTGCACAACAATTGGAGGAGCAGGGGCAACGCCTCCGGGGGGTACCAATGGCGCGGTTCAATTCAACGCCAGCGGAGCTTTTGGAGGAGATTCAACAAATTTCAGTTGGGATAATACCAATAAGCGTCTTAACATCGGCTCCGCCGTCCAAGACAGTCTTTTTGTTCTTTCAAGGGGCATTCCTACAACTTTTAAAGTCGGAACCGACGGAGCCATGGTTATTGATAATGATGGAGTAAGCAATGTATTTGCTTTGAGTGCCGGCAACGTCGGCATCGGGACGTCGGGGCCGGGCGAGAAACTTGATGTTGTGGGTTCAATCCAGACTCAGGGCAGTGCCGTGGGAAGCAACAGGCTTGTGATGAAAGACACTTCCGCAAGCCCCCGGACATGGGAATGGTATCCTCAGCAAGGCGGAGCAAATACACTAGGTTTGTTCGAAAGAGTTAGCGGCATTACCGCTCTTACGATTTTAGCTCCATCCGGCAACGTCGGCATCGGGACGGCGGCGCCTGGAGCAAAACTTGAAGTTAATGGTTCGGTAAGAATACCATTGTTAAACTGCAACAATGCGAGTGTTCTTGAAACCGATGCTTCCGGAAATTTACAATGCGGAGCCGATGCCGGAGCGGCCGGTAGTGGCTTGACTGATGCTTTTACCAGGGTTGAGAATAGCGCCGGAGTTTCGCAGTTTGCTGCGGTTGGAGCGGACAAATTGCAATTCGCCGTCGGAGCAGGTCTTTCGGTTGCTTTTGATAATACAAATAAACGGGTTACTTTTACCAATACAGGAGGCCCCGGTGGTTCTCTTCCGGCCGGAACTCTTGCCGGACAAACTCTTCGCTGGGACGGAAGTGTTTGGGCCGCCAATAGCAATCTTTTTAATAACGGAACAAATATTGGCGCCGGAGGAAGCGTGGTTGACACATCTTACCAGCTTACCATTCCTTCAGCCTCCACTCTTGGAGGAATCAAGGCCGAAACATCTGACGCTACGAGAATCGGGGGATATTTCGCAAACACGGCAGCAGGGGGAGTCGGATTGGTTGTGGGCGCCGGCAACGTCGGCATCGGAACAGGAAACCCCGGCAAGAAACTTACTGTTCTTGATTCATCCGGCGATGGAGGCAAGATTCGCATTCAATACTCTGACGGCTATACCACTCACGGTGAAATTGGAATGGTTCAAGGGCCGTTAAACAGCGATATCTGGATCGGACAAAACCTCAATTCAGGCGGCTCGAGTCCGTCTCAATCAAACACCGGCCAAGTTTCTTGGTACACCAAAATGGGCGGATTTTCTGACAACTTCAGTATCGCCCGTATCCCCGCGGGCGGGAGCGCTTCGGCATTGCTAACAATACTCAATTCCGGCAACGTCGGCATCGGCAACGCCGGTTCCGGCTACAAACTTGACGTAACCGGCAATATAAACGGCTCAACCGGAGTTTATGACACAGGAGTTCGTGTCTGCAGCACTTCTAATCCCAGCGGCTGTCCTGCGGGAGTTGTAAGCGGCTGGACTGACGGCGGCGCTAACGTTTATCTTACCACTATCACCGACAACGTCGGCATCGGGACAACGGGAACATCTAATAAGCTGGCTGTTACTGGCACCTCTGGGCAGTATGCCGCATTCATCTATAATCCTGCCGCAGCCGGTTCGAGCTACGGCGTCTATATCCAAGCCGGTGGTAATAGTAGCGATACCGCGCTTGCCGTTGATAATGCAACTGGAGTGTCAAACTTTTTATACGTCAAGGGATCAGGCAACGTCGGCATCGGGACGGCTGCGCCGGGAACAAAATTAGACACCACGGGAACTATAAGGTCAACTGGTTTAGGCAGTGCTTTTAGTGGAGTTGGAGCAGAAATGGCTTACAGCAGTAATGTCGGTTATTTCATTACCTATGACAGAGGCGCTAGCGCGGTAAAGGCAACACACCTGGGGGGTGATGGAGGAACCGGGTTGAGGGTGGATACAGCCGGCAACGTCGGCATCGGGACGCCGGGTCCAGCATATAAACTTGACGTGGCCGGACAGATTAGGTCTTCTTCTGGTGGATTTGTATTTCCTGATGGAACAATCCAATCCACCGCTTCTTATAATACGAGAGTATTTAATAGATCCGGCACATTTACTGTTCCAACAGGCGTTACTAAAATAACAGTAGATGTATGGGGAGGTGGTGGCGGTGGAGGTGGAGGTATTGAAGGTGCTTGCATTGGTTATGGAGGAAGCGGTGGTGGATTTGGAAGACAGAGTTTTACTGTAACACCAGGAGCAATCTATACCGTCACAGTTGGTGATGGTGGTTATGGAACTCTTAGTAGCAGTGGTCAAGCTGGCGGAAGTGGTCAAACGAGTAGTTTTGGAGCATTGATAAGCGCTACCGGTGGAGGTGGTGGCAGTAGTAATTGCGGTGTTACAGGAGCAGGCGGAACAAGTGCGGCAACTATTAATTTTCCTGGCGGCTTAGGTTTAAATTCGGGTGCGGGCGGTTATGCGGGCGGCGCTGATGGATATGGTGGTGGGCTTGGAGGAACGGCACAAGGATCGACACAAGAAATTGGAGCAGAAGCGCCTGGCGGTGGAGGCATTGGTTCTGGTGCTGTAATCGAGCATGGTTCAGAAGGCGCGCATGGAAGAGTAATAGTGTATTGGTAAAATAACGGATAATGGTGTCAGGTACCTTTTTTCTATACATTATTGGATAATGGTGTCAGGTACCTTTTTTCTATAGGTGAATGTGAATGGTGTCAGGTACCTTTTTTCCAGGTACCTTTTTCTTTCCCAAAAATTTTAGGAATAGCACGGCGTCAGCCGGACGTCTCGGGGATTTTTTAAGGCC
>LCCV01000002.1:0-2684 GCA_000998135.1 Parcubacteria group bacterium GW2011_GWA2_42_14 | reverse complement strand
CAAAAATTTTAGGAATAGCACGGCGTCAGCCGGACGTCTCGGGGATTTTTTAAGGCCGCCTTAGGGCGGTTTTTTGAATTTTTCGGAAATTTGATAATGATTTTTAAGCGCTTATACTCAATTTTTAGCTAAATTTTCGGGACTAGGCCCTGTTCTATGGCCGGACCCCCCTTGTGTTTTATTTCGGTTGTGATAGTATTAGGGCATGAGTACTATTACTATTCCTAAAAAAATAACTCAAGGAACCGAATTGGTGATAATTCCTATTGATGATTATGAGCGTTTGCTTGAACGCCAGGTTCCGGAATTTGCGCCGACCTTAGGAGAAAAACGTGATCTTGCTCGCGCAAGAAAAAATAGGGCGCAGGGGAAATATCTCACCATTCATGAGCTTAAACAAAAATTGGGTTTTACAGGTTGACCATGCTGTGTACAAATTTCTTAAAAAAATTCCTCGCAGTGATGCAGAAAGGATTTTATTTGTTATTGAAATAGAATTGCCAATAAATCCTTTTGCCGCCGATATGCAAAAAATGGAGGGTGAGCAAAATGTATGGCGAAGACGCGTTGGTTCTTATCGAATTAAATTCGAAGTGATAAAGAATGATAAAATTATTCACGTTTTTCGTGCCGAGCGCCGTACGTCTAAAACGTATTAGCCAAATTTATGGAAACGCGGGAGAGATAACGGTGCCAGGTACCTTTTTCTTTCCCAAAAATTTTAGGAATAGCACGGCGTCAGCCGGACGTCTCGGGGATTTTTTAAGGCCGCCTGATGGCGGTTTGAAAGGCGTAATTATGTCAGTATTTTCTAAATCAAGAGATGAGCCCGAAATGGTAGGCGTTTGACTTTTACATACAAAAAGAATATGCTAAAAATATGACTTATTTGGAACGTATTGAAATTAATCCGCGGATACTTGCGGGCAAACCGGTTATTAAAGGAACCCGTATTCCGGTCGCCCTAATTTTGAATTTACTCGCCAAGGGTTACACTATTGAGCGGATTTTGCATGCTTATCCTAACATCACGATAATTGATGTGCGCGCCGCGATTCGTTATTCTGAAGCGCGCGTGCAAAGAGAAATAGTGAGACCGCTCGCCTTAGCTAAATAATGATGAAATTGCAATTTTTGCTTGATGCTAATATTTCTCCCGAGACCGCAATCTTTTTGCGGTCTTTCGGTTTTGAGGTGAAGAGTTTGATTGAAGCCGGACTTGGCGGCATCAATGATGCTGAAGTGGCCAAAATCGCTGAACGCGAGAAACGCGTTATAATTACTTTTGATCTTGATTTTGGCGAGATGTACTATTTTGCCTCAAAAAAGAAATTCGGCGTTATGGTGTTGCGGTTTGACGACCAGCGGGTGGAAACGGTTAATGCGGTGTTGAAACGATTTTTTGAAACCGGACGCACCGTCCTAACACGGCGCAGTAGAAAATTAATTATTCTTACAGAAACTGAAATGAGGATTATTGAATAATTTTATGGATAACGGTTTCAGGCACTCTTTTCTTTCCCAAAATTTTAGGGATAACGGTGTCAGGTACCTTTTTTCTATACATTATTGTAACCCTTCGACTCGCGCGGCTCGCTCAGGGAATAAAATATATTTTGATAATGGTGTCAGGTACCTTTTTTTCTAAGGATAATGGTGTCAGGTACCTTTTTTCTATACATTATTGTAACCCCTTCGACTCGCGCGGCTCGCTCAGGGAATAAAATATATTGCCTGAGCTTGTCGAAGGCCTACATTATTGGATAACGGTGTCAGGTACCTTTTTTTCTAGATAATGGTGATGATAATGATAACGGTGCCAGGATAACGGTGTCAGGTACCTTTTCTTTCCAAAAATTTAGAGATTTTTAAGGCCGCCTTATGGCGGTTTTTGAATTTGACTTTTGGTTTTGGTGGTGATAGTATATAAGGATAAAGAAGTTTTAAATTCGAATTATGACTACAAAGACAATAGTACGGCAAAAAATTGATGTATATCCTCTTTTATCAGCAAGGGAGCGGCTTTTGATTTGGGAAAGGGTCAAAGGAATGTGGAAGAATCGAAAACCAAACCCAATTCAGGAATTAAAACAGGTGAGAAAAGAATGGGAAAGAAGAGTTTTATAAGATGTTTTTTATTATGTATGTTCTCGATACCAATGCTATTATTTATTTTCTGAAAGGCGATACGGATGTTTCGGTATTTTTTCGGGATATCTTTCAAAAGGATGTCCCGATTTATATTTCAGCAGTCACCGAGGTTGAACTTTTTAGCTTTCAGCCCCTGAGTCAGAAAGAAATAGAAAATATTGAGGAAGTGCTTAAAACCCTTGTTACTATCCCTGTTGATTCCAGACTTGCTCGTCTTGCGGGTTTTTTGCGTCGTCAGCACAGATTGAAAATTCCGGATAGCGTCATTGCGGCGACAGCGCTTTTGACCGGTTCAACGCTGATTACTCGGAATATTCGTGATTTCAAATATGTTTCGAATTTATCAATAATTGCTGTTTAACTTGGTAATTCAGTTTACCGTGTTGGTTGTTGATAACGGTGTCAAACACTCTTTTATTTTTTTAAATTTTTAAGATAACGGTGTCAGGTACCTTTTTTCTATACATTATTGCAACCCTTCGACTCGCGCGGCTCGCTCAGGGAATAAAATATATTGCCTGAGCTTGTCGAAA
>LCCV01000001.1 GCA_000998135.1 Parcubacteria group bacterium GW2011_GWA2_42_14 | reverse complement strand
GCTCTAACCCCGAAATCAAGGACAAAACGCTTTCAATCAATTGGGGCGAACTCTGGGATTTTACGGCGAAAACAAAAGCGGATTTTGCCCTGCGGAGCGTGGCGTACTCGCCGCGCGGAGCAGTCAATTCCGAACAAGTTACTACTGGTGCGGTCAGGGAGAATCGAACTCCCACCTCCTGCTTGGCAAGCAGGTGTCCTACCACTAAACTATGACCGCTCAAATAAAATCTTATGCTCCGTTCTTGAAATAACTCAGGCGCGTTTTAACCTGACTGAAGCCGCGAACGAAAAAACCCAGCGTGAAAACGAACGACTTCATCGCGAACCGCACAAATTAAAATTTTTGAACGATTTAAGCATAAATCATTCCAATAAATTTTTCAATCATCAGAATCGGGCCGCGTTATACGAAAACTTGAAATCCGCCGTATTCCTGTTATATTTCAAACAGGACCTTGATAAACTCCTAAACGGCAAAAATGAAAGACACCGCGCGCCCCAGAGTGCTTGGCCTGGAAACCGAATACGCCTTAATTTCAAAAAACACAAATAATTTCTTAAGCGATCAGGAATTTAACGGTAATTTTTTCCTAAGATTATTCCCGTATTCTCCGTATGTTCTTGGCCAGTATGCCAACGTTTTTTTACCCAACGGCGCGAGAGTTTACATTGATACGGGAGAACATCCCGAATACGCAACACCCGAATGCCAAAGCGCTGTTTCACTTATAACATGCGACAAAGCCGGCCAAAAAATGATGGAGCGGGCCGAGATTTTCATCAACGAGTGCATAAAAAATCCTGATTCGCCGGTACTGCCGTTCAACGACCAGGAATTTATAGACCTGCGCCATAAATTCAAAAACCGGCTTGACGAAAAATTCTACCCGGTACAGATTTTTCGAAATAACCTCTCTCCGCACTTGAACCCCGCAAAAGAAAACATCTCCTGGGGTTCTCACGAAAATTACATGGTAAGCGTTGATGCCGAATTTCCGCGCATCCAAAATATATTAACGCCTTTTTTGATTTCACGCCAGATATACGGCGGCTCCGGCTGGTTAAATCCTTCTAAAGACAACACCGCAGAATTTCTCTATGCCCAGCGGCCGCTGGTTACCTGTTTCCAAACTAGCGGGACCACAACCAGCGCTCGCCCAATAATCAACACCAAAAACGAGCCATTGGCAGACCAATTTAAATTCAGGCGACTGCATCTGATTATGGGCGACTCTAATATGTCACCGTGGTCCTCTTGGCTTAAAATCAAGGCGACATCCATGGTGCTCGACATTATTGAAGACGGCGAATTTATGGAATCTAAAAGTTTTTCAGACCTGCAAAAACCGGTTATAGTATTTAAAGAAATTTCCAGCGACCTTGATTTTTCATACCAATTCCTTGTGGATGGCAAGCAACATACGGCTCTGTCGCTGCAACGCATGTATCTGGACCTTGTTTGCCGCTATTACCTGATTGACCAAAGAAAAGAGGCCGACGAAGAAACGAAAAACGCCATTAAATTGTGGCAACTCGCGCTGGACACAATCGAAACACGAAAATATTCTTTACTGGCCCCGTTTTTTGACAACTTTGCCAAACTCCACATCTTCGAAACAATTCTTTCCAAAACGGGTGTTTCGTTAAAAAATTCCAACCGGCGCCAATTACGTCTCGGCGCCGATATATCCAAAGACCTATTCAGTTATTTAAAACACATTGACATTTCGTATCACCACATTTATGAAAAAGAAAGTATTTACTCTATTTTTCAAAAAAGCAAAACTTGCCGGGATTTAAAACGGCATTTGTCCGAAAAACTGCCTCTGCTGAAAAGAGCGATTGCCAGCGACCAAGAAATTGAAAATGCCATGACGGAACCGCCGCCCGGCAGAGCCAAATGGCGCAAAAAGGTCATGGATTTAGGCACAATTCCAAACCAAATTCCGCCCGTCGAATATATGCACATCAACTGGGACAACTGCCAAGTGCGCTACAAAGACGCCGAAAATATTTCTTTTTCCAATAGCGACCCTTATTGCGAAATGACCGACGACCTAAAAAGAACATTAGATAGATGTCAAAATCAACAATAAAATTCAAAAAAACCGCGCCGCAATAGGCGCGGTATTTTATTTTTATTTGTCCGCTCGCCAAACTTGGTTTACTATAGAAATTATCAACAACACACCCGCTATTCTTAAAAAACGCCGTTTTAGCCCCAACAAGCTCTTGGGGCAGAATTTTTTAATTTCGCGAAAATTCAGGCAAAAAATCATTGAAGCGGCAAACCTGTCGCCGGAAGACAGCGTTCTTGAAGTCGGAGCTGGCGATGGAACGCTTACCTTTGAAATAGCCAAATTCGCGTCAAGCGTGATTGCGATAGAAAAAGACGCAAAACTTGCTTCTTTACTTCAAGAAATCGCGATAGAGCGTAAAATAAAAAACATAATTATTATAAACGGCGATATTTTAAAATTCGCTCCAAAAAAATTTGCCGAAAAACTAAAAAATTATAAGCTAATCGGCAACATACCGTATTACCTTACATCGCGCCTCTTAAGAAAGTTTCTAGAAGAGGAAAAATTGAAACCAAAAGAAATAATTTTAACCGTACAAAAAGAAGTTGCCGAAAGAATTACGGCAATTCCTCCGCATATGAATATTCTGGCGCTTTCGGTGCAAATCTATGGCAAGCCGGAAATAATGGAAAAAATTCCGGCTGATGCTTTTTGGCCCAAACCCAAAGTTGATTCAGCCATCATAAAAATTTCAGAAATCTCCGATGATTTTTTTGCCAAAAACAAAATTGAACAGAAAAATTTTTTCTCGCTTATAAAAACAGCGTTTTCCAAAAAAAGAAAAACGCTTGCCAACTCATTATCAAAATATTTCGGCGACAAAAAAACTGCCGAAGAAAAAATTAAAAAGGCCGGCCTTCACAAAACCGCAAGACCCGAAGAATTAAATCTTGAAAATTGGGTTAAATTATTGCTTCAGTAAACCAACCCCAAAAATGTGAACTTCCCGATTCAACCACGCCTCTCTCAAATAATAATTCAACAATTTTGTTCTCTTCAAACATTTTCGTTCATACGAGTTAACGATTATGGCGAGCATCCGCAAAGGGTGGTTATTTTATCCCAAATCAAATTAAGCGGACAGGAAATATAGCATCCGGTCGGCTCAATAGTAGGAGTCCCGTCCCTAATACAGGACTTTAAAGCAAAACAGCGATTGTCGGGGTACATCCACCCGGGCCCGGGAATATCACAATGGCCCGGAGGAATATCTTTATAGCTGCTATCGCACTTAAACGAAAAAAGTTTTTTTGACCAGCAGACGCATGCCCTTGGGTCATTAGCTTTGTACGGGTCGGCATCGTAAAGCAGGCTGCGATAGCAAAGATTCTCGGTGGTGGGCACCCAATTTGCATAATTAATATTCGGATAGGTAATGCAAGAGTCGTCTATATCAATTTCGTCAGCGATAGCCCTTGGAACGCCAAAAAAAATATTGCCAGCCATGCCAAAATCCATAAAAATCGGTTTTAGAAAATCAAATAACCCGGCAAACCGAACAAATAAACCGCCGTTAATTTGAGAATTTTTTTTTGCGTCCACAATTCCGGGAAGCAGCGAGAAGTCAATAAAAGAGAAAATTTTTGAAACACTGCCCGATGCTTCACTCTTGGCTTGTTTCATACGCATTATATTGTCCAGCTCAGTTTGCTGTAACTGCGCCATTGTTTTGGTAATCGCTTCAATTGCTTTGGCTTTTTCCTCTTCGGTTAGATTTCCTTTAGAGTATTCATAGTCAATTATTTTTAAATTTAGCCACTCCACTTCTTTACGGGTTTTAAACACAACTTTTTCCACAGATTTTATGAATCCAGCGCTGACCAGGTCTTCCTGGCGCGAAGAAAGCCCGTTTAAATAAGAAACCGGATAAAAATGGCGTACGATTTCTTCTTCGCTGAAATTTACGGCTGTTGAAAACTCGAAACGGTCGGCAATACTATTGGCAACGCGGGAAGCAACCGGCATGGCGCTCTCCCCCCCCGAATATCCCTCCACGCCAACGCCCTTAATTTGCGTCAACGGATTATTCAACGTTTCCAGCAATTTTTCACGGTCAGCGGGATTCAGGTCCTGGGTTGTAACCAAATACCCAAAATACTTCCTCCAAAAATCAGTTATTTCTTTCTCGTTCCCGAGATCCGAACGGTCGGATTCTTTCATCCTTCCTCCGGCAATCAAGTCGTCCTGAAGTTTTTTTAAGGTGGCTATATGAGAACTTGTATATTTTTTAACCAAAGAGTTTTTATACTCCTGGCCCGAGGAAAATTGCGAAGGCAGGGGAAAAGAACTTTTTTCCGCGGATTCAGGGCCGGAAATGCCGCTTTCCCGCGCCTTATTTTCAAAAACTTTCACTTCAGGCTGTTTTTCTCCAGCAGGGACAGCCGATTCAAACCCAATTTCCTCAACAGGTTTTAACCCCTCCGGAGAAACTGGCCCGGGCGCGAATGAACCCCTTAGGCGAACCCCCTCAATCTTTTTACGCAATTCAGAAAGAACGTCTGAAAATTCCTCCTTTTTCTCTTCCTCAAATTTCTCCCTGCCAATAACCTCAACCTTGCCGGTTGCGCTACCTGTAACTTTGGTTATGTCTTCTTTAGGGGCCTCGGCTTTTTTAACCTGAAAAAAATAAAAATAACCGGCTCCGCCCACAGCCAAAACGCCAATAACAATGACAATAATTACGATTTTTAGATTAATGGCCATGAAAATATAAAAATATCAAAATTCTAAACGTAAATAGCTTATTAAGCAAGTTAAGTGAATTAAGTAAATTAAGCTTAATTTGCTTAACTCGCTTAATCCATTTAAAAAGCTGGGATTAGGATTTGTTTAGGATTTAGTGCTTTGGATTTTGGATTTCACTTGCCAGCTTGTCTCAAATCCTATCATAACATAATCAAAGTGGGTTATCCACAGCATCTCCGCCTATTTTACACAGGTTATAGTATAATAAAGAAGTGCCCGGCAGTAAAAATGGGCGCAAAAAATGAACCTATCTGGATTTTTTAATCCGAAGTCTTATTTGGCAAAAGGCCTTTTTGCTGTTTTTGCGTTTTCTGTTTTTTTTCTGGCAACCGCCTTTTTTCTCAACCATAAAACGCCGGAGGAGCGTTTTGTTGAAAAACTGGAAAAAACTGTTCCTTTGACCAATGAACAAAAAACTCTTGTTTCCCAAAAACTTCAGGAATTAAGCAGGGACTCCGATTCGGACGGCCTTAAGGATTGGGAAGAAATAATTTATCGCACCGATTCCCAAAACGCCGACACCGACGGAGACGGAACCAAGGACGGAGAAGAAATAAAACAAAACCGGAATCCGCTGGTTAAGGGCCCGAAAGATTCAAACATAACGCCTGCCGGCCAAACAGCGCCCGAAAACAATCCGGAAATGGAAAATAATCTGACTTATAATTTTGTGCAAAAAATCTACAGCATCGCGGGACCGTCCATTTCCAGCGGCAGTGATATTGACCAAAAAACTTTGGAATCGCTGGCAACGGAAATGACATGGGCCAATCCGGATGTCATTCTTAGCGCCATACCGGACGCCGTCAAAAAAACCGACTTGGCCATATCCCAGAAAAACGACACGGAATCAATAAAAAAATATTTCAATTCTTTGGTTGGCGCTTACATCTCCTCCGGGTCCGGAGCATCCGAAAACGACCTTTCCATTCTTAAAAGGGCTCTTGAGGAAAAAAACTTCGGCGAACTTAAAAAACTTGACGCGGTGATTAAAGCCACCTACGAGGCCTTTGCCAAGATTAAAAAAATACCGGTGCCGGCCGGCTACGAAGATTTCGCCGTAAACGAATTAAACTATCTTGCCCGGATAGGATATCTGATAGGAAATTTCAAGAACGCGGAAGAAGACCCATTGAACGTCCTGGCCGTGTTTCAGGCGCGCGTAAAAATTCTTGGAGACCTCGTAGATTACCGCCAAAAAACCGGAAAAGAACTCGCCTTGCGCGGTATTACTTTTTCTCCGGAAGAACAAGGATATCTGCTTTTGCAATAGTCCCGGTAATTTTAAAATAAAAAAACATGGAATTGCTTTCCAAAACAAACTCCCGCTTAACTCTGATGGTGCTATTAACAGTACTTCTTTTGAGTATTTTTTTGGTACCGCTCCGCAGCGCCAAAGCAGCTGTTCCCGTGGTATGCCCCGTATGCGATACTTGGGGATTTAATACCTCTCTTCAAATTACCGGCCTTAACTTTAATTGGAATATTAAAAACAACATCTTAAATCCTGCGGCTACTTTTGCCGTAAAAACTCTTATGCAGTTGCTTCGCGACTGGGCGATTCAATGGATTGCCACAGGGCAATTCGGCGTGCCGCAGTTTCAAGCGAGCTTCTTTGCCGACCCGTCAAAATGGGCCGAGAATGCCGCGCGATTATTCTTATCAGAACTGACCGGCATAAATTTCTGCAACTACAATTTAAATGTTCCCAAAACACTTTCTGTTAACGTGAGGCTTGCCTTTGATTTCAGATGTAATTTTAACAATTATCAAAACACGCTATTTTCTTTTATAAAGAACCCCTCGGCCACAAGCATGGCAGACCAGTGGCTGTTGGAAAACAGCGACCCGCTTCATGATATTTTCTTGCTTGCCGAAAGAAAACATGAACAAGAAGTACGCGCCAGAAACGCTCGAAATAACGAAGTTCAGGCCGGAAGAGGATTTTTAGGAAGAAGAAACCCCATAACCGGCAAAATAGATACGCCGGGCGAAATGATCGCAGGATATTTGGGATCAACAATCAATTCCGATTACCGCCAATGCGACGCCGCCAAAGAATGGCAGGAAGCGTTACTTTCATGCGGCCTAAGCGCCATAGCCGCCGTTGTTGATGCCGGAACCGGAAAAATTTTGGAAGGATTTCTTGGCAAAGCATTCGCACCATAAAAAAATGAAAAAAAATAATTCAAAACTTGATAAAGTTTTTACTCTGTTATTGGCAATTGTCATTGCATTTTTAATTTCTCCCATTTTGACTGGAAAACCGCCAGTCCCAAACACATATGCAACTTCAATTGATTTCGCTGAATATGAAACACCTGGATTTATTGATGACGGATGCGAGGAGGCGGCCGGAGCGGAAGGATTAGACCCTAGTGTTGTTTGCCGAGTTGCCGGGGACGGCGAGTTCAGCGCAGGCGACAAAAAAACTTTAATAAAAGACCTGGCCGCGGCTGAAAACGCGCAAAAAACATCATCCGCCAAAACGGAACAAATGATTGGCTCCTGCGGCACGCTTCAACTCATGTGCCAGCTTGCCTTTCTGATTGAAATATTGGTTGATAAACTTATGTCGCTTCCTTTTATGATTGCCGAGGCCCTATTCGGTTATACGGTTCAACAAAATTTACTATCTTTCGGAGGAACAAACCAAGCAGAACTGCTTTTTGCCGGCATAATAGGATGGAGAGTAACGAGAGATGTGGCTAATATGTTTTTTGTTTTTTTCCTTCTTTGGATTGCGATTGCCACAATTTTTGGCTTTGAACAATATGGCATAAAACAACTTCTGCCAAAACTAATAGTAACGGCCCTATTAATAAACTTTAGTTTGCCCATAGCGCAGGTTGTAATCAACACTTCCAGTTCTCTGGCCGGAGTGTTCAAGCAGGGTTTTGATGCTCAAGGCGGAATAGCCGCCACGTTTTCAAAAATTGGCATAAACCCGGTAGCGATAGGGGAAAAATTAGGCGATTTAGAAAAGTCGGGTGACTTTGTCCAAAACGAAAATAAGCAACTACAAGCAAATACTATTGCCGCGCAAAATACCGAAACCGGCAAAGATGCCGCCGGAAATCCCGTTACAATAACAGGGGAATGTTCCTTAGGGCAACGGCTTTTCTCGTGGGAAATTTGTGCTGTCAAGAAAATAAAATATTATATCAGTATGGCCCTAAATTCTGTTGCTGCCAAGACAGTAAGCTCGGCTTTTGGCTGGGACCTTGCCAAAGCGGTATTAATACGGACGGCAATAAAAATCGTAGTATATCCAATCGCAATTTTTGTCACTTTTGCCGCGTCTTTAATGCTTCTAGCGCGGCTCATAGCGCTTACCTTTATTGTTATTTTAGGGCCGTTGGCATTTCTTTTAATGATACTTCCGACAACCCAGCGCTATTACAGCCAGTGGTGGGACGCATTAATAAAATGGTCATTTTTCTTTCCCGCTTTTATGTTTTTTATGTGGCTTGGCGTGAACGTAATCAGCGGGGCAGCCGCCTATCGCGGGCAAAGCGCTCCGGCGCTTATTATCAATCTCTTTATCGGAGTCGGATTTTTAATCGGTTCTCTTATTGTTTCCCAACAACTCGGCGTAGCCGTTGCCGGAACAGCGATGAATATGGGCAAGAGGTGGACTACGGGCATAAGAAGAGCAGCAACAAGAGCAGGGCTTCGTGGAGGCGCGCGAGTAGCCGGTACTGCCGCCAAACCAATAATGGAAACCAAAGCAATGCAATGGCTTGCGTCCAAACCGATTCTAAGGCAAATGACAAGGCCGCTTGAAGCCGCAACGCGCGCCAAGGAGGGTGTGGACACGGAGCGCGCTAGGGCCCTTCAGCAATCCATGAAAGCATCTCCTCCGGGGTATGCCGCGGCCCGCTTCAAAGGAGAGCGCGCCAAGGTTCAAGAGGCCTATCTTAAGAGCGCGGGAGAACAAGACATTCAAAAACTTGAAAAAGGCCTTGGCAAAGAAGGAATGTCCAAAGTCATCAATCAAGCGGCCGCCACCTCTCCGGGACTGGAAAAGAGGATTGGTTCTGCCGTAAAAGATGTTGACCTTAAGGTTGCAGCGGCTAAAAACATGGATGTAACCCATGCCGATTTTGGCAGGGCGCGGGAAGAATATCTTAATGAACTTTCGTCATATGAGCTTAGGAGCGTATTAACGCCGGAGAATATAAAAGACAACGAGGGAGTACAAGAATACATGAAAAAACATTTTGGAGATAAAGAACTACAAGCTGTTACCGCCACAGGTGAACAACTAAGAGCGGTCACAGATGTGTTTATGAAACAAGCAGATGAAGAAATACAGATGGGAACAGAAGTCGGAAAAACAATGGAAGCCATGCGGGCATGGCTGGTACACCGCGGCGCGACAGACGAAGAAGCGCGCAAAGAAACTACCGGCCACTACCTAGGACAAACACTCGAGTCGCAAGGATACAAGGAAAACGCGGTGAACTGGGCAAGCGCTTCTCCAATACGGGTAATGTTTAAAGAAGGTAAGCCGTTAAGCAAAAGAGGGGATGAAAACGCAGAGCTACTGGATTTCATGCGCCAAATGAGAAATCCACAACAGAGCGGCGGCCAGCCAACATGGGGTAGTGGAGGAACACCGCCCCCAGCCGGAGGAACCACAGGAGGAACAACGCCACAATAACCAATCACTAATCGGTCGCAAATCAGTTCGCGAATATTCGCGAAAAAAATTTGAGATTGATTAGGGATTTATTATAATGAACGATTCACAAAAAGAACAACTTCAACAAGAGGTCGTAAGAAGATACGAGAATCTTTCCGATGAATTGAAAAAGGCCATGATGAGCGTATCATCCGCCGAAATCATTTATGAGGTAGGAAAAAAACACGACCTGAATGTTGAAAAAATCGGGGTTCTCGCCGAAGAAGTCGGTTATATTATGCTCGGCATGATTCCGCCATCGGACTTCGTTTCCGACCTCAAGAATTTGCTTGAGATTGAAGAAAATAAAGCCAATGAAATAGCCCAGGAAATCAATCACAAAATATTCCTGCCTATCAGGGAAGAAATGAAAAAAACTTATGGAACGAACTTTTTGGAAGAGACAATTACGGAGCGACAAGGGACAAGCGACATGAGACAGGGAACACCAAAAACAATAGTTCCTCCAAGACCGATACCGCCCGCCCCGAGCCGGGTCGTGGGGCCATCGATTCCGCAACGTCCACAGCCGCCTTATCAATTCGGTCAAGGGCCCGCTCCATTTCAAACTCGCCCGACCACCGAAAGCGGTTTAGGGCGACCGACCCCGCCACCCACTCCGCCAGGACCCGCAACTCCTACGACTTTTGAGCGCCCAACCCCGCCCCCGATTCCTCCTCTCCCCGCAGGGCAACCGGTCACTGAAGGCGACTTAAGTCCCCGGCCCATGCCGCCGCCAATTTTTAGCCAGCCAAAAGAAATAACGCAAACGGAGGAAATAAAACAGCCACAAGAAACAAGAAACATGAGACAAGAGACAAATATTACGCCGCCGGGACTGCCGACAAAACAACCAACAACTGATAACTTACAACCTCCAACACTTACAAAACAGCCGTCCGGGTTTGAAGTGGAAAGTGAGAAGTTGGACGTTGGCTTGCCGGAGGTTGAAGAAGAATTAAAACCGAAACTCCTTGAATCCTTGCCAAAAGAAAAACCGCTGGAAGCCAGAATCGCCGAAAAAACACCGCCGAAGTACCATGCAGACCCATATAGAGAATCAGTTGAATAGCTATAGCGACAAAAGGGGCATGAGACAAGAGACATGTCACATGTTACATGTTGCATATCACAAATTGAAACAATACCAAGTTCCACAATTCATAAATATAGAAGACAAGGTGGTAGGGCCGCTTACTTTAAAGCAGTTTTTTTATCTCCTGGCTGGAGCGGCAGTCGGATTTATCTGTTACCTTATTCTGCAATTCGCGCTTTTTATAATCGTCATGATTCCGGTTTCAATTCTTACCCTGCTCCTTACTTTTTTAACCATAAACGGGCAGCCCTTTGCCAAAATTGCATACAGCGCGCTGAATTTTTATATGAAGCCGAAACTTTTCATCTGGCGAAGTATTCGGCACGAAACCAAAAAAGCACCGGCCATCGGCAGCAGACCGGATAAAACCGCGGACAAATCCGGCATTGCAATACCGAGACCCAGGGAAAGCAGGCTTTCTGATCTTGCATGGAGTTTGGATATTAAAGAAAAAACAAAAAGATAACCACGAATAAATCACGAAAAACTCACGAATAACACAAATTCGTGAAATTCGTGGAAGATTCGTGTTTAATTAGTGGTACAAGCTGTACAATCAAAACAAGCCAAAAACGCCAGGGCCGCGCAGGATTTTTTAACCGTTTCCACTATCAGAGACGGGGTAATCATCCTTAGAAACGGTGGGCTTAGGTCAATCTTGATGACTTCTTCCCTTAATTTCGCGCTGAAGTCAGCGGAAGAACAAGAAGCCGTTATTTTTCAATATCAGAATTTTCTGAATTCCCTTGATTTTTCCGTTCAATTCGTAATTCAATCGCGGAAACTTAACATTATTCCATATCTTGAGTCCCTTAAAACAAGGTCAGGGGAAGAAATTAACGACCTTTTAAGGATCCAGATAGATGAATACATAGAATTCGTAAGGTCGTTTGTTGAACTTTCCAATATCGTGTCAAAAACGTTTTACGTCGTAGTGCCGTTCGACCCTTCGGTCATAACGCTTCCGGGAGGAGGAAGCGCCGGCGGAGTTGCCGAAAAAATTTTCTCGTTTTTCCAGAAAAAAGAAACCAAGGAGGGTGGGGGAGCGGCAGACCTGTTTGAGGAACACAAAAACCAGCTCCGGCAGAGAGTTGACCAAGTTTCACTCGGCCTTGTAAGGTTCGGCATCAGAACTGTGGAACTGAACACCGAGGAAGCAATAGAGCTTTTGTACGGACTTTATAATCAGGGAGAAATGGAGAAGAAGGAGTTTGCGACAGAATAACCATGAATAAATCACGAATAACTCACGAATAACACAAATTCGTGAAATTCGTGGAAAATTCGTGTTTGATTAGTGATATGGCTTTAACATTTTTATCAAAAATTACAAAACCAACAGCCGCTGAAGAACAGCAAACCGAAAAAGGCGAAATTTTTGCCGTGTTCCCGGAGGAAATCTATAAAACCGGGGAGCTTGGCTTAAAAGACGTGATATCGCCCGCGGCTCTTGAGGTAAACCCAAGTTTTTTGCGCCTGGGAGAAAAATTTGCCAGAACCATTTTCTTTTTTTCCTATCCCAGATACCTCCACACCAACTGGTTCTCCCCCATAATCAACCTAGACAAAATCTTTGACATCGCCATGTTCGTCCACCCGGTAGATACTTCCATTGTTTTAAGAGAACTCCGAAAACAGGTTGCCAGGGTCCAGTCGCAGATACAAACCAGGGAAGAAAAAGGCCTTGTACGCGACCCGATAATGGATACGGCCTACAAAGACCTGGAAGAAATCAGGGATAAACTCCAGCAAGCCCAGGAAAAACTTTATAATTTCGGACTTTATATCACTTTATACGCCGATACCGAAGAAGAGCTTAACAAAAACGAATCGCAGGTCAAGGGAATATTGGAATCAAAACTTGTGTACACCAAACCCGCTCTCTTTCAGCAAGAAGAAGGATTCAACTCAACCCTGCCGTTAAACAACGACAATCTTCTTATACATAATTATCTCAACTCTTCCCCCATTTCCTCAACCTTTCCCTTTGTTTCTTTTGACCTAACATCAAACAAAGGAATCCTTTTCGGCATAAACCGCCACAATAACAGCCTGATACTTTTCGACAGATTTTCACTGGAAAACGCCAACTCCATTACTTTTGCCGTAGCGGGCGCGGGAAAATCCTACGCCATGAAACTGGAAATAATAAGGTCTTTAATGTTCGGCACCGATGTCATAATCATAGACCCGGAAAAAGAATATGGATTTTTAGCGCAGGCGGTGGGCGGAACAAATTTTAACATTTCCCTGACTTCGGCGCACCACATAAACCCTTTTGACCTGCCGCCTCCGCGGGAAGACGAGTCATCTGCCGATATCCTGCGCTCAAACATAATAAATCTCATTGGACTTTTCCGAATCATGCTTGGAGGACTGACCCCTGAAGAAGACGCATTACTTGACCGAGCAATAACCGAAACCTACGCTTCCCGCGACATCACTCCGGAAAATGATTTTACCAACATGACCCCGCCGCTTCTTTCGGACCTGGCCCTGATTCTTGAAAACACCGAGGGTGCCGAATCGCTTGCCATAAGAATAAAAAAATACACGGAAGGAACTTGGGCGGGATTTCTTAATCAGCAAACAAATATTGACACGAGAAACCGTCTGGTTGTTTTTTCGGTGCGCGACATGGAAGAAGAACTGCGTCCGGTAGCCATGTACATAGTGCTTCATTTTATCTGGAATACGGTAAGGGCCGAACTTAAAAAACGCCTTTTGGTCGTGGACGAGGCATGGTGGCTCATGAAAAACGAAGACGGAGCGTCGTTTTTGTTCGGAGTGGCGAAGCGCGCCAGAAAATATTATCTGGGCCTTGCTACCATAACCCAGGATATTTCCGATTTTATGGAGTCCCCCTACGGCAAACCGATTATTACCAACTCCTCCGTCCAGCTTTTGCTGAAACAAAGCCCGGCCACCATTGACGTACTGGTAAAAACTTTCAACTTGACCGAGGAAGAAAAATTTTTGCTATTGGAATCCGAAGTGGGAGAAGGCATATTTTTCGCCGGATTAAAACATGTGGCCATAAAAATAATCGCTTCCTACACGGAAGACCAGCTGATTACATCCGACCCGGAACAATTATTGTTAATTAAGAAAGCAAAAGAGGATTTTGTTAAACAGCATTCATAGCGCAGACCTACGCAGACTTAACGCAGACAGTCGCAGACAGTTTCAGTTTCCGCGACTGTCCGCGTCTTGTCCGCGATATTCCGCGCTTCGACATGAACGAAGAAGAACAACAACAATTTGAAGAACTGGAAGAAGAACGGACGCATAACGAATACTTTGGAGAGCTGAAAGAAATTGGGGGAATAATTGCTACTGCCCGGGAGCATCAAATCAAAAGCGCCTTCCAACTGGCCGGTCATTTAAATTCATTGATAAAGGAAGGCCACGTTACAACAGCTTTTTTAATTGCCTTAGCGCTGGCAGGGGCCAAAGATGGATGGGATTGGACTTTTGGTAAAATTCCAATAGTGGGGCTTATAGGCGGCACTTGTATTAGCCTTGCTTTGTTTTTATTCCTGTGGGGCAAGGGCATGTTTAAGAAGGGAAAAATAAAGATGGCGCGCCTTATACTGGTTTTATTCTTCGATAATATACCGTTGATTAAAAACCTGCCCACGAACACTTTGATGGTGCTCTATGCTTGGCACGTGGTCAAAAAAAGAGCCAGAGAAGCGGAAGAAAAATTAAAAGATCTTCAGGAAAAAACCGGCCAGACCCTAGAAGGCCTAGAAAGCGAAGAAATGGAATTGGAAGAGGAATATGCATAAGACAATACCGCTCTTTGTGCTAAATCAAGTTCCACTTTATAATAAAAGTATTCGCTTGGCCAAAGCAGTATAATTTTACATAAATAATGATAGGACTTACGCGTTTGCCGATTTTTCGTCATTGCGAGGAGCGAAGCCCAGCTCCTTTCGTGAAAAGGGCTGGGCGAAGTGATACGGCAATCCCGCACATAAATCCATACATAAATTCAAAAATGGCTGTAAAAAACTACAACTTATTCCTGAAAATAATTACTGTTTTGGCAGTTATATTTTTGTTTCATCAAGTCAACGCCCAAACCATTCCGTCATTCAATATAAACATTGAACCCTTACCGATATTTGCCGGAGATACGGCGGTGGTAACAGTTGTTCCCAATAATTTTTCCGTGTCCTCAACAACTTTTCAATGGTATATTAATGATACGTTCAATAAATCAGTTTCCGGACTCGGCAAAGACTCCATCGTCATAAAAACAGCGTCAGATAAACAAGAAATCATTACGATAAAAGTGGTGGTTGACCCCGGACCGGGTTTTGAAAAGATACAGCGGCAATCGCTTGTTGTTTCCATTCCACCTTTTCGGTCAACAGAACAAATTTCGCAAGAGGTCGCCAAATTCAAGGCCGATTTCAAAATACTAGCATTTCCACCCGACCCTTCGCCCGGGCAAACAATACATTTAAATATACAAGCAGTCGGTTTTAATGTTGACACCGCTAAAATCCAATGGTTCCTAAATGACAAATCAATGCTATCCGGCATCGGCGAAAAAAGTTTTGACTTGGAAACAGGAAAACTCGGCGAAAGCTATCGGGTGCGGGTAAACATAACGCTTCCGGAAGGAACAACCAATTCCCAATCGCTGACCATCCGCGTAAATGACCTTTCCTATTACTGGTGGACCGATGCCATAACTCCGCAATGGTATAAGGGCAAAGCGCTGCCTTCTATTCATTCAAAAGTAACCATCCTCGCCCTTCCGGAAATAACCGGTATTCCCGCCAACAATCTTATTTATAAGTGGTTATTCAATGACGGGCCGGTTGTTAATAAATCCGGTTTCGGCAAGTCAACTTATGTATTTTCTCCGCAGTTTCAAGGTATAACGGAAAACATTACAGTGAGGGCCGAAAATATGTCCGGCGCCATTAAAAAAGAAAAAACGGTATCTATAAGCGCGGTAACGCCCAAAGTCCAATTTTATCAAATTAAACCTTTAGAAGGGATTGATTTTTCTAAAAACATTGATTTTCTGGAGGCGGCTCCGGCTTCCATCCTTGATTTTATAGCTGAATTATTCTTTTTTCCGCCAACCGCGGAGTCCGACCTTTCTTATCAATGGCAGCTGGGGAGTAGAAATGTGCCGTCAAAAGAGCCCGCTTCGCCAAACATCCTTTCCGTACGCTCTGAAAGCGGCTCCGTTCCGGAACAATTTATCCAGCTAAATGTTGAAAATAAAAAAATTAGAAACGGGGGAACGGTATCAAGCTCCTTTCGACTGAGATATAGATGAAAAATCCAAAAAAACCTAATTATTATTCTAATTAACCATGATGAAAATTCACCTAATTCCTAATTACCTAATTCACCTAATAAAATTTCTAATTCTTAAATACTTAATTTAAAATTTTGGAATTTGGTTATTTTATTAGAAATTAGGTGAATTAGACAATTAGAAATTCTTACGGTATTTTATCAGGTAATTAGAAATTGGGTTAATTAGAAATTATGAAGATATTTAAACACATTACAATTTTTCTCATACTTATCTTGTCAGCTGTTCTGTTGGTACAAATTTCTTACGCCAAAAACACCTGCCCAACCAAAACCCAGGGAGAATGCGTGGTTGTTGAAGCAACGGCCCAAACGGCCTCGCCGTATTTGGCGCTAAGCTACTCCGGCTATCTTGACAATCTCTACCAATACCTTCTGGGCTTGGTGGGAATTGCGGCTTTAGGAGCAATGGTTTACGGCGGAGTTCTTTATATAGTTGCCGCAGGCAACCCTTCAAAACTTGGAGAAGCCAAGGGCTGGATTTCAAACGCCATTTACGGCCTTTTGCTCGCGGCATTTTCTTATGTTCTGCTTTATACCATAAATCCGGACTTGGTCAAGGGATTTACTAATCTAGACTTAAGTAAATATTTGAAACCCTAATATGTATTAATAAATATTTACGAATTACTAATCAGTACGAATGTACGAATATTAAAGTTAGAATATATCGATTCTTAAATTCGTCCTAACCCGTTTAACGGACTAGGTAAAAATTCGTAATTCGTAAAGCTATGGAAAGAAAAAAACTCATCAAAATTACCAGCGCCATAACCGGCCTCCTTGTCCTCGGAGGACTGGCTTATTATTATTTCTACGGCGGGGGAGATAAAGCTATAAATGATTTATTCGGAGGACTGCCCATACCGGGAACCCGCCGCATAACCATAACACCGCCTACACCCCCTAAACTGCCCAAAACCAGAGAAGAATTGGAAAGAGAGCAAAAACTTATTCAAATAGTTTCCAAACCGATTATTTCGCCGGCGCTTTCCCAAGACGGAACCAAAATTCTTTATTACGCTAAGGCCGGCGGAAACCTTGAAGCAGTCGGGCTTGACGGCAAAAATGAGGAGAAACTTTCTACCATCACCATACTCGGCCTACTGGAGGCCTTGTGGCAAAATCCTGATAAAGAAGCGGCAATTTTGACCTATATTGAATCCGGGACCGCGAAAAGATTCATAAGTTCAACCGCAACCAGCGGAGTTATTTTCCTCCCCGCAAGCGTTACCACAACCGGCTGGTCCCCGGACGGCAAAGAAATTGCTTACTTCATCAACCAAAAAGAGTCATTTAATCTGACCATCACCGACGATAAAGCCCAGAAACCGGCAGTAGTTTATGCAACACCAATTCCGGACTTTAATATTTTTTGGACAAGCAAAGATAAAATACTTCTGGCATCGCGCCCTTCAGGGGCTGCTCCGGGAATTTTATTCTATTACGACAGGACAAAAAAAACTTTCAACAAAATATTCACTGAAAGTTACGGGTTAACAATTCTTCCCTCACCAGACGCACAAAACATGCTTTTTGCCGGAACGAACTCTTCGGGCAAAAACCTCAAACTTTATTTTTCCAAAATTGACGGAAGCGATTCGCAAGAAATAGAAACCCAGACTCTTCCGGAAAAATGCGTCTTTAAAAAGGACGGCTCCTCAATTTTTTGCGCCGTCCCAAAAAATATAACCCTTTTCGGAATTCTGCCGGACGACTGGTACATGGGAACCGGTTTCTTCCAGGACCGGTTTGTTCAAATCGATACCGCCAATAGCCAATCGGGAAATATTTCAATAAAAGAAGTATATACTGAGAAAAATTTTGACGCGTTCAACCTTTTTCTTTCACAGGATAACCAATTTTTGTTCTTCCAGGATAAAAACGACGAAACATTGTGGAGATTAAAGCTGTAAGAATCTATCAATAATAGCATTAAAACAAAAGCCCGCATATTAATGCGGGCTTTTAAATTACAATTAAATGGAAAAGGGTCATTCGGCAACAGTCTCAAAAAGCAATGCCGAAACCTTCAGTTTCTGGCGTAATAAGACAAAAAATTTTAAAACAGTTTAATCGATTTAGTTTTCAATTACGAGGCGCGGTGTGTTTGAAAATTTATAAATTTAATAATTTATTGAAAATTTTATGGAAGCGGCTTAATAACCACCGCCCTACTTAAATCTTCACCGACCGACTCCGTAGTAATATCGGGGTACTCAGCCAAAACCGTATGAACCACCCTTCTCTCAAAAGAATTCATCGGCCTAAGGCAAATTTCCTTGCGATAAAGCCTGACTTTCTTGGCTACGCCTCTTGCTTCTTCCCTTAACTCTTCCATGCGGTTCATCCTGTATCCGTTCACATCAATATAAAACGCGGGAAGTGTTCCAAGTTTCTTATGAAGAATTCTTTTGAGAATATGTTCAAATGAATGTAAATTTTGACCGCCTTGCCCTATCAAAAGCCGGGCATCATCTGTCGTAATTGCCAAATGGGCGGTTTCAAATCCGCCCGGTTCTTTAATTTCAACCTCCGCATTAATTCCGATTATAGTAAGCATCTCTTTAATTTTTTCTTTTGCCTGCTCCATATTATCCTATAAATTATGAATGGATTCGAATTACGAATTCGTAATTCGGCAAAATTCGTAATTTGTAGGAAAAACTAATTCATAATTTATAGAGTTAACATTTCATTTATAGATTGGCATCATTGTGTTTTTCTATTTACAATCATCTGCTGCAGTATAACAAAAACATTGGAAACTGTAAAGTAGAGAGCCAAAGCCGAAGGTAGTGAAAACGAAATAAATGCCATAAATATCGGCAGCATATATTTCGTATTGGCCTGCATCGCTTTGCTAAATTCGCCGGCAAAACTTGAACCCTGCTCTCCGCCACCAATTTGGGGCTGCGGCATAGTTAATGCTTGAACATATTGACTTGCCCCGACAAGAACCGACAAAAAAATATTTCTTTTGGTAACATCAATAATTCCCAAAAAAAGAGGGTTGATAGAGTCCGGGTGGGGCATAAAAGAATAAAGATATGAAAAAGATGAAACATCAAAACCATAACGAAAAACCTGAAAAAGGGCTATAAAAACCGGCAACTGCAAAATCAGCAAAACGCATCCGGAAAAAGGATTGGTTTTATGCTCCTTATATAATTCCATTATGCGGCGTGTCTGTTCTTCTTTTTTATCTTTGTATTTTTCCTGAATTTCCTTGATTTTTGGCTGAATAACAACCATTTTTTTCTGGGCCTTCAAAGAATAATGGCTTAAAGGATAAATAAGAACGCGTATCAAAACGGTAAAAATAACAATTGCCAAACCCATATCGTGTACGGGCAAAAACGAATAAATTAAAATAAGACCGTTTAAAAACGGCCTGTAAATAACTTCATTATAGATAAGCATTAGTGGATTCAAAATCAAAAGCGACTCTAATATACAAATGACACCCGAATGATTCTAATAACTCAACCTAACCCGCCATAAATATTCGAGTCATTCGCGTGCAAAATTTGAGTCATTCGAATCGCCTTACTACCGGATCATAACCTCCTTCATTGAATGGATTGCATTTGAAAATTCTCTTTAGCGATAACATAATACCGAGAGAAAGTCCATATTGACTGACAGCTTCAAGTGTATAAACTGAACAAGAAGGATAAAATCTGCACCTTGAATATCCAAAAACATTTTTAAAAATCCCGTGGTCTGGAGAAAATATTTTTTGGTAAAATTTTATTAAATTAATAATGATTGCTAAAAACATATTTCTCTGATAATTCATTAATTTTGTCCTTGATTTTTTTCGAATAAATCTTGCTTGCGATTCGCAACGATTCAAGAGGTTGTTAGTGGTTAATTAACGAGCAGAGCCCTTAAAAATCCCTGCATTAATAAAAGACGCCCGCAGATGCTTATAAAATTCCTTTTTGTTCAAATTTACAACTTCTTTTTTGAAAATGACCAAAACATCAAAGCCGCCGGCAACTTCACGAAAATGCGCACACGTCCATTCGACCGCCATTCTTTTTATCCTGTTCCTTGCGTTGGATTTTTTTGACACTGAGACCGGCACGGCAAAACCAAACCGATTAAACAAAAAACCATTCTTTTTCAAAAAAAAAGTGCCGATGACAGAAGAAAATCTGCGCGAACCCATAAAAACATTTCTGACGTCTTTTCTTTTTAATCTGAATTGCCTGGGAAGAGCCAAACTTTTCGTAACTTACAACCCATAACTTACAACACGCATTGTTGGTTGTGAGTTGTTAGTTGTTAGTTTATACCACAGTAATCTTCTTTCTCCCTTTCCCCCTTCTCCGGTTTAATACCCTTCTTCCTGTCGGCGTGGCCATCCTTTTCAAAAATCCATGAACCTTTTTTCTTTTTCTCTTTTTTGGCTGATACGTGATAGACATACATATAATATAAACTAACAACTGACAACTGACAACCCATAACAGCTAAACGGCGAAACGTGTTATTGGTTGTAGGTTATAAGTTGTCGGTTGAGTTATTAACAGTCTCTCAACATATTATTCAGTTTATGAAATTTTGCCGTATTGCGTATTCAATTTATAATACAAAGGTGTTTTGAAAATCTCGAATTACCCGTTAATAAGATATCTCAAATAATCGCGAATTATGGATAATTCGCGGAAAAATTAGAGATTGATTAGAGATTATGGAGCTTAATGATTTATGGAAAACGGCTTTGGCCGAAATAGAACTCAATATAAGCCGGGCGGCCTTTCTTACTTGGTTCAAAGACACTTCTGCAATTGAAATGGACGGCCATAGGGTTTCTGTTTCCGTTCCTAACGGATTTGTAAAAGAATGGCTGGAAAATAAATACAATAAATTCGTATTAAGAGCTGTTAGAAATATAAATTCCCAAGTAAAAGAAGTGAGTTACGTAATCGGAACAAAACAGCTTGCAACACAAAAAAACGACACCAAATACGGTTTGCCTACAATTGCCAGGGTTTCCGTAAAACCAGCAAACGACATATCTTTTTCTTCCGAATTCGAACTTAAAGACCTGAATATAAACCCTGAAACAAGCCTCAATCCCAAATATACTTTTGATTCTTTCATCGTGGGCTCATTTAACGAACTGGCGCATGCTGCGGCAAAGTCAATAGTAATAAAGCCGGGAATTTATAACCCGCTCTTTTTATATGGCGGAGTGGGACTAGGTAAAACACACTTGATACAAGCGATAGGAAACGAAATAATAAAACAGAATCCCAAAGCTAAAGTAAAATACGTTTCTTCCGAAAAATTCATGGGCGAAATAGTGGAAGCCCTAAAAAACCAGGAAATGAATCAATTAAAAGAAAAATATCGGGCTTATGATTTTTTAATAATGGATGACATTCAATTCATCGCCAGGACGGAAAAAATGCAGGAAGAATTCTTCCATACCTTTAACGCGTTATATGAAAAAAATAAACAAATAATAATATCTTCAGACCGACCCCCGGCGGCAATCGCGACACTGGAAGCTAGGCTCAAATCTCGTTTTGAAGGAGGTATGATTGCGGACATAGGAGAACCTGATTATGAAACCAAACTGACGATTCTTAAAATTAAAATGGAAAAAACCGGCATAGTAATTCCGGAAGATATTCTTGATTATATTGCCAGAACTATAAAAAATAACATCAGAGAATTAGAAGGAGCGCTAAACCGTATAGTTCTTACGGCAAAAATGAATAATTGCGTACCCGAACTTGAGTATGTAAAAAAAATTATAAGCCAAATAATTTATGCTCCGAGAAAATTTGTCACTCCTAAAAAAGTCATTAAAACCGTGGCTGATTTTTATGAATTGAGCGAAAAAGAAATACTGAACAAATCAAGAAAAAAAGAAGTCGTGAAACCAAGACAAATAGCCATGTATCTTTTAAGAGAAGAATTAAAATGTTCTTTTCCTTTTATTGGAGAAAAAATAGGAAAAAAAGACCACACTACGGCCATTCATGCTTATAAAAAAATATTGTCTAATATTAAATCTAATTTGGATTTAGAAGAAGAAATAAAAATTATAAAAGAAAAAATGTATACTTCGTAATATGTTGATAAATATGTTAATCACTATAGTAAAAACATGGTAATCTCCTGAGCAACACTTATTAATTTAATCCGTAAAATGTATATATATAAAATAAGTTAAAAATTTATATATAAGTTATCAACAATATCTTTTATATCTTAAACACAAGATAAAAAATCAAAAAATGAAATAAATAAATGATTTTTATACTAATTAACAAAAATTGAATATCTAATAACAATAATAGTTTAAATATATAAATATAAAATATAGCTTTAAAAAAATGAAAATAATTTCCTTAAGAAATAATTTTAAAAATATTGTAATACAAGCAGAAAGGTTTACCGGAAAAAATATTAATCTTCCTATTTTAGGAAATGTGTTAATTGAAGCAAAAGGAAAAAAATGCTCTATTATAGCCACCAATCTTGAAATGGCCATAGAATCTGATTTTTCCTGTAAAGTTGTTCAGGAAGGAATAATAACTGTTCCGGCAAAAATTCTTTCAACAGTAATTCAAACCATTCAAGAAGAAAACATTATCATTGAAGAAAAGAATAATATACTTTTAATTAATTCCGAAAATTCAAAAATAACCATAAATGGTAATCCTTCCAAAGATTTTCCGATTATTCCTAAAATAAAAGGCGGTAAAAAATTAAATTCCGCGTTTTTATTATTAGTTGACGGAATTAAAAGTGTTATTACTGCTGTTTCCCGTTCAGAATTAAAACCGGAAATTTCAGGTGTGCTTTTAAAAATTGAAGGAAAAAAGTTAAAGTTGGTTGCAACAGATACCTTTCGTCTTGCTGAAAAAACAATAACTTTGGCAAGTTCCGATGAAACTAAATCGTCTTTTGTGGTTCCGGTTAGAACAGTTGAAGAACTAGCTAGATTATTTTTTGAGGAAGGAGATGAGGTTATTATTACTTATTCCGACAATCAGGTTGTATTTATTGTAGGGGATCAAGTTATAACATCTCGACTGATTGATGGAATTTTTCCTGAGTACGCAGGAATTATTCCTAAAAATTTTGAATCAACCGCGCTTATTGAAAAATCTGAATTGATTCAGAAAATAAGAGCCGCTTCTGTTTTATCAAGCAAGCTTAATGATATTATTTTGAAATTTTCAGGAGAATTTTTAACAGTTGAGTCTTCCAATTCAGAACTTGGCTCCATGAGTTCTAAAATAAAATTGAAAAAATTTACAGGTAAGCCGGTGAATTTGAGTTTTAATTTCCGATATCTTTTGGACGGTCTGGAATCCATTCAAGACGAAGAAATCTTTATTGGAGTTTCCGGGGAATCTTCTCCTGCCCTTCTCCGCTCCAAAACGGATGAATCTTTGATATATGTGTTAATGCCGATTAGGAATTTATGATATTTATAATTTATTTAAAATAAAAAATCCCGCTTTCGCGGGATTTAAAATTATGTTTTTTTGCAACTATAAAATTAATTCGTTCCAGTTCCCCACATTGTCGTATGCTTTAATTTTTATTTGAGGAAATTCTTCCGCGCCCTCGATCTTGTGGATAATGATTTCATACGGCTTATCTTTTTCTGGCAAGGAAAAACTTTGAACTAGTTCATTATTGGAAAAAACATCTATTTCTTTTAAAGAAAAATTGGATTTTATTGAGATGATTAATTTTAAAGTGCTGGTGGCTTCTGGGATGGTGCTGGTTGCTTCTTCCAGGGAAATTTTAGTGATAACCGGCCGATTGGCTTCAGTGTGAACATCGTCGTAATCTTTGGGCAATTCTTCCCTGCTCATTTGCTTAAACCCCGATGTTTTCAGCCATTCCTGAAAGGCCCATTCCCAATTTTCGTATTGCGAATTCTTTTCCGGATTTTCCGGTTTGTCTCCCGTGGGGTTATCCTTATCAATCCAGTATAAAATATCATGCGGTTCTCCTATGGCCACGTCTTCAATATATTCCGGTGGAGTTGAGGTGGAAGCAAGTTTTTTGGAAATTTTGTCTAATTTTACAATTTCTCCTCCTTGCCAAAGTCCGCGCAAAATCGGTTTTTCCGGTCTTTGGTATTCAGGCCTGGGGAATTCTTCGGGAAGCATTTTGGCCGTGGCTGAAGCCATAAAAGCGTGCCAAATTGGCGCTGCCGCTAAAACACCAGACCCTTTTTGTTGAATCGGCGTATTATCATTATTCCCAACCCAAACACCGGCAACAATACTGGGGGTATATCCTATTGTCCAGGCATCGCGGTATTCCTGGGTGGTTCCTGTTTTGGCAGCCACCTGCCTGTCGGAAAAATACAAGCTTGAATATCTTTGAAAAACGCCGATGCGGGCTTCATTGTCTGATAAAACATCATTGATTGTTCTGGCAATGTTGGTATCCAGGGCCGCTCTTGGCTCGTCTTTTTTTTCTTCAAGTATTTCTTCACCGCTTTTTACTTCCAGAATGAATGTTTTTGGGGCAAGTATGCCGTCGTTGGCAAAAACTCCGTAAGCGCTGAGCATTTCGAGCAACTGAACCTCGGCTCCGCCAAGCACCAAAGATAAACTATATCGTTTGGGGTCGGTAAGAGACGTGATTCCCAGTCCCCGGGCAAGTTCAATGGCATCGTTTACTCCGGTAAGATATAAAAGTTTTACTGACGGGACATTTATTGATTGGGCAATAGCTTGGCGAAGTGTTACCGGTCCCCGGAATTTTTCATCATAGTTTCCAGGATGGTAGCATTTTTCGTATTCTGCCGGCTCTTCGTTGGGCCTAAGAATTCTATCGCCTATAACGGTTGAGGTCGCTCCTGAACCACATCCAGGATTGAATTCCGTTGGAACGTCAAAAAGCACGGTATCGGGCGTGAATCCTTTTTTAAAGGCCGCGGCATAGACAAAAGGTTTGAATGCTGAACCAGGTTGTCTAAACGCGGTTGCCACATTAAAATTTCCTTCGTTTTCTATGTCAAAATAATCTCTGGACCCTACCATGGCCAGAATTTCTCCGGTTTTTGGGTTTAAAGCCGCAAGGGCCGCATTATGCGCCTTGATTAGTTTTTCGTTTCTTGTAGCACCCTCTTTAACAATATTTTCCGCCATTTCCTGAAGTTCCCAGTCAAGAGTTGTAATCACATTAAGTCCGCCCGCTTCCACAATATCATCGCCGTATTTTTCGTTCAAATATTCCCGAACCAGCATGATAAAGTGCGGCGCTCTGATATTTTGGCGGGGAGCCAAGAAATTTATATTTTCTTTTTTGGCAATTTCCGCTTCTTCCGCGGTTATATGCCCGGCGATTATTATTCGGTCCAGCACGTAATTTTTTCTTGCCATTAGTTCATTTTTGCGCGAGCCGTAAGGAGAATAATAGGTCGGCGCTTTGGGAAGCGAAGCCAGAGCGGCAGCTTCTGCCAGTGTTAAGTCCTTGGCGTCTTTTCCGAAAAATGTGCGGGATGCCGCCTGAATTCCGTAAGCGTTGCTTCCGTACGGAATTTGGTTTAAGTAAAGTTCCAAGATATCATCTTTGGTGTATTTTCGTTCAAGTTGTATAGCCAGTATTGCTTCTTTTATTTTTCTGGTGATAGTTCGTTCTCTTCCCAAAAAAGAGTTTTTTACGAGTTGCTGGGTAATGCCGGAGCCGCCCTGAACAAAACCCTTTCGTAGAATATCAATAAAAATTGCGCGCGCAATTCCTCTTAAACTTATTCCAGAGTGTTTATAAAAATCCGCGTCTTCTATGGCAATGGTTGCCTGTTTTATGATTTCCGGCATTTCTTCAAGCGGAATTACGGTTCTTTTTTCTTCTCCGTGTATTTCATAAAGTATTATTTTTCCGGTGCGGTCAAAAATTTTGGTTGATTCGGCAACCTGACGCTCGGTAATTTTAGCCGGATCCGGCAGGCCGCGGGCAATGAAAATTACAAAAAGGCCGGCCAGAGAAAGGCCGAGTAGGGACATGCCAAAAATAAAAAAGATGAGACGCTTCATTATTTATTATTTATAGCAATTTTTATGCCAAAGCGCAATTGAGTAGTTTTTCATAAAATGGTATGCTTTTAATAGTCGGTGCTTAATATAGTATATCAGGATAGCTTTTATCGCGGTTTTTATGAATCTAAAAATTAAAAAGTTTTTTGGAAGCGCGAGCCGAAGAAGTAATTGAATTTGAAAGTGTTAGAGTGGGCGGTTTAATTAAATTAAAACATGAAAATCATTACTGATAAAAATTTAATAGATAGAATTTTCAATCGCGGCATTGTGGTCGATGTTATTCCTACCAAAGAAGAGTTGTTTAGTCGTTTATTATCTGGTGAGAGGCTGAAAATTTATATTGGCGCTGATCCGACCTCAAGCGCTCTCCATTTGAGTCACGCAAAGAACTACATGCTTCTTGAGGAGTTGCGTCAGCTTGGGCACGAAGTATTTATCCTCTTCGGCGACTTAACGGCTCAAATTGGAGACCCAGCCAACAGGAGTGATACCAGGCCGCAGTTAAGCGAGAAACAGGTAAAAGAAAATGTTAAGGGCTGGATTTCCCAAATTAAACCTTTAATGGATTTTGATAATAAGGAAAATCCGCCACGCATCCTTTTTAACAGCGAGTGGCTTTCAAAATTATCTTTGAAAGATGTTATTTTCCTGGCCGCGCATTTTACTGTTCAGCAAATGATTGAGCGGGATATGTTTGAAAAACGGCTGGAGAGTAATATCCCAATTTATTTGCACGAATTTTTATATCCGCTTATGCAGGGATATGACAGCGTAGCAATAGATGTTGATATTGAATTGTGCGGTACGGATCAGATATTTAACGCTTTAGCCGGGCGCACGCTGATGAAACGGCTGAAAAATAAAGATAAGTTTATCATTGTTGTGAATTTAATGGCTAATCCGAAAACCGGCGAGTTAATGTCAAAAAGCAAAGGAACTGGAGTACTTTTATCTTCTCCGCCAAACGAAATGTTCGGCGCGATTATGGCCCAGCCGGACGAAATGATTGAACTGTTTTTTATCAATAATACAAGAATTCCTCTTGTTGAAAAGGACAAGATTATGGCCTTAGGGCCGAGGATTGCAAAAGCTCGCGTTGCTTTTGAAATTGTAAAGAAGTTTTACGGAGAAGAAAAAGCAAAGCTTGCCGAACAAGAATTTGTAAAAAGATTTTCTGAAAAAAGCATCAAAGATTCCGGTGTTCCCGGGGTTAGGATAAAAGGAAACACGGTATTGGTGGAATTTATTTTTTCACAAGGTTTAGCCAAGTCAAAGGCAGAGGCGCGGAGATTGGTTTTGGCGGGCGCGATTGATATTGATGGAAAGACGAGAAAAGATCCGAAATTTGTCGTAGCACCCTCAAGCGGGCAAGTTTTAAAAGTTGGCAAGAAAAAGTTCGTGCGGGTGCTTTGAATGTCCAAATAAGCAAATTAAAATGCCCATCCGCATACATGCGGAGGGGCATTTTATTAGTTTCATCTGTTATTCGTCTTCCGACTCCAATCCAAAATCTTCCTCATCCTTTTCCGGATCCTCTTCATCATCAAGCTTGTCGTCGTCAACGTTTTCGTTTAAGTCATCATCTCCTTGGTTAAATGTATTGTAGTACATATTTGAATGAAATATTTAAATCTATAATATTTAAATATTCTTATCGACCTTTTTCCATAATTTTCTAAATTTTGGAGCCAAGAGGCGAACAAAATTTAGTTAAAATTATGAGAACCCCTCACCAATTTTAAGATGTTGTTTGAATAAATTGGTGTAAGCCGCAGGCGATTCGGGCAAAAGCAATGTAATTGTTAATCATGGCTGAAATTGGTGCGGGGCACTGTTATTTTTTACTGCAAATTGGCAATACTATTGGCGCAAGTAATGGCTATGGCCATAGCGTCGGTTATGTCATCAAGTTTGGGCGCTGTTTCGAGCTTAAGGACGTTTTTAACCATATATTCAACCTGTTTTTTGTCCGCTCTTCCGTAGCCGGTTAGAGCCATTTTTACTTCAAGGGGCGTGTATTCATACACTTTAAGGCCTAAATTTTTGGCTGTCAAGAGTATGGCTCCTTTGGCTTCGGCAACCGACATCGCTGTCTTATTATTCTTAAAAAAGAAGACCTTTTCAATAGCTAAAATACTTGGCCTGTGGATATCTATTATTTCCTTCAATTTATTGGAGATTATAAGGATTTTTTCCGCTTGTTCCGATTTGGGCACCGTTTTAATCGCGCCGGCTTCAACCAATTTAAGAGCTCTGCCGTTTTTTTGCAAGAGGCAGTAACCTACAGTAGTGGTTCCGGGGTCAACTCCTAAAATAATCATGAATCATGAATCATAAATCATGAACCAGGAAACACAATTTTTAACTATCATGTTACATGATTCAGGTTTCATGTTCTATCTCTATGTTGGTATAAACCTCCTGCACGTCATCATTATCATCCAGGGCATCCATAAGGCCGATTACCTTTTGCTTTGTTTCCTCATTTAATAAAGAGAGTTTGTTTTTGGGCATATAGTCAAAATATTCTTCTTTGGGTTTTATGGATTTGGCCTCAAGTTTTTTTCTAAAAATATCTGATGATTGCGGGGATACGTAAGCCGTCATTAATGAATCGTTTTTAGAAATGTCTTCTGCTCCGGCATCAATTAGAAAAAGCTCAGCCTCTTCTGTTTTTAAGAAGTCCTTCGCGTTAAAATCAAATGCCGCGACATGGTTAAACATCCACTCCACGCTTCCTTTTTCGGACAAGCGCCCGCCGTGTTCGGAAAGAAGGTGTTTTATTTCTGCGGTTGTCCTGTTTTTGTTGTCGGTAATGCCGGCAATTATCAATGCTGTTCCCTCAGGGCCGAAAGCTTCATACAAAACTTCTTTGAGCCCTTCTCCTTCTTTTCCTTCGCCAAGTCCTTTGGCCATTGCCCGTTCCACGTTTTCTCCGGGCATACCAAGAGATCTTGCTTTTTCAATAGCGGTTCTTAATTTGGAATTGGTCGAGGGGTCGCGGTTTTGTTTTTCTTTTACCGCGACCGTAATCATTCTGGATATTTTGGAAAAGGCCTTTCCCTTCTTGGCGTCGGTCAAGGCCTTTTTGTGTTTTATTTGCGCCCATTTAGAATGTCCGGACATTCCTCATAACTTACAACTTACAACTAATAACTTATAACACCTATTGTGGGTTGTTGGTTGTGGGTTGTTGGTTGGTATGGTGGTTTGAAAATCTCAAAAGTAAATCTTTTGCCTCATACAAATTCGGCGCGTCTTTTATTTTAAACTGTCCCTCTCCGGCCGTTTCCACCAGCAGGTTGCCGAATTTAAGAAGTGTCGGAATTAGACCTTCAATTTGCAATGTGACGTTTTGAATATTTTCTACATTCATTTCGGAAATGTGCCTGTTGAATAGCCCTTTTTGTTCAATATCAACCAATCTTTTATTGGTTATTATCCAGATATCAAGATAATAGTCAGACCACCAGATAAATAGATACAGGATAACGGTTAAAATGTAAAGAGCCAGAGAAAAATTAATCATTGGTTGAATTTCTGGACTATTGTTTAGGGCCGGATAAAAATAGGGAACTGTAGTTAAAAAAATAGAAGGAAAAACAAGCAAAATAATCAAAAGAACCACCGGTCCGACCATAACGAACCAGTGACGCCGTATAACCATTAAAATTTTTTCATCAGGATTTAGTTTAATCATGCTGTGATGCTAATCTACAAATTACGAATACTGTTCGAGCTTGTCGAGAACTTTACATTAATATCTGTTCTGAGTTTATCGAATAGGTGAACTTCTCAGCTCGGTTTGAAGAATAGTTATTCGCAATTCGCCAGGTTCGCATTAAATTCGCATTGCATTGGCATCATTGCTTAGGAAATTTGAAACAAAAAATAAACCGCGAAACCAAAGAAAGCCGCGGATATCAGGAAAAAGGTCGGCATGGCTAATTTGTAAGCGCTCCAGCCGGGTAAAGAATATTGTTTAAGGTGATAAATGGTGGAGGTGGCGAAAAAACCCCAGATAGCGGTAAATGCAATAAAGATAGAGAGAAAAATGTAAAACATTTTTGTTAAAATCCCAATTTCAAAATCCCAAATCCCAAATAAGCTCCAATTTTCAAAATTCAAAACCCGCCTTTCGGTTATTGTGATTTTGATATTATTCGGGATTCAGTGCTTTGGATTTTGGATTTTTTATACTAACTGTCCTTGCGCCGGCGGCACAAGTCCTAAGTGGTTATAGGCCATATGGGTTGCGACTCGTCCCCGCGGGGTTCTTTCTATAAAGCCGATTTGCATTAAATACGGTTCATAAACCTCAATAATGGTTTCTTCCTCTTCGGATGTGGCCGCGGCCAGGGCCTGAAGTCCTACCGGTCCTCCATGGAACTTTTTAATGATGGCGTCAATTATTTTTCTGTCCGTGGGCTCAAGCCCTTGTTCGTCAATCTCGAGTAAGGCCAAGGCTTTATTCGCGGCTTCAGTCGTAATAACGCCGGTGCCGTGAACTTCTGCCCAATCGCGCACTCTTTTTAAAAGGCGGTTGGCGACCCGTGGAGTGAATCTGGAGGATTTGGCAATTAATTTTTTTGCCTCCGGCTCAAGCGTAATTCTAAGAAGGGAAGCGGAGCGCTCAAGAATTTTTTGGATATCCTCTTCCTTGTAAAAATCCAGGCGGAATATTCCTCCGAATCTGGAACGAAGCGGGCCCGATAAAAGTCCTATTCTTGTCGTTGCCGCAATAAGGGTAAACGGCGGAAGGTCAAGCTGGATTGTTTTAGCCGAAGGCCCTTTGCCGATGATTATATCAAGAGTGCGTGATTCCATTGCCGGATAAAGCACCTCCTCAATCATTTTATTAAGCCGATGTGCCTCATCAACGAATAAAATGTCGTTGGGCATAAGATTGGTAAGGATGGAAGCAAGATCTCCTACGCGTTCAATCGCGGGGCCGGATGTTACCCGGATGTTGGTATTCATTTCCCGCGCGATTAAATGGGCAAGCGATGTTTTCCCGAGTCCGGCCGGACCGTATAAAAGGACATGTTCAATCGGCTGGCCCCTTTGCGCAGCGGCCTGTATCAGAATTTTTAAATTGTCCTTGATATTTTTTTGGCCAATATATTCATCCCACTTCTGGGGGCGAAGGGTTAAATCAAGATTTTTGTCTTCATTTTTTTGCTTGGGGGCGGTTATCATAACCAATTATCAACAACCAACCACCAACAACATTTTAGCGTTATAGGTTGTAAGTTATGGCGGCTATTGACATTAAATAATGACTTTGCTATAATCATACCACAATAGCAATTTTAAAGCGTTATAAGGGGGGGCCGGGGAGGGCCTCTTTCTATTTGATAGAAGCCAATTGGTACGCCAGAAATCCCTAATTGGGGAATTTCATACGCCATTATAACGCCAAAAGGGCGTCTAACATGGCGTCTAATAAACTCGTCTCCTAAGGCTGTGGGCAATTAAGGTTTTAAATACCTTTTAGCCTTAATGGGGGTTTTTCAACGTTGGGTAAACCGGTTACGACTGGTTTATTTCACGCTAAAATCCTGACCTCCGCGTTCCCAAACCGGAGTAATTGCCCACAGCTTTAGGAGGCGATTTTTTATATCTCTAATCAATCTCGAATTTTTTTCGCGAATGGTTCGACAAGCTCGCCACAGGCATTCGCGAAGTAATTCGCGACTGATTAGCGATTATCCGACTACTTTCTTCAGTTCCTCAAAATCCGTTATTCCCGCCAATACTTTCAATGTCCCGTCTTGTTTTATGGTGATTTGTCCTTGGTCAAACATGGCTTTTTTAATTTCGCTTACTGAAGGAGAAGCTAATATTAATCCCTCGACGCTGTCGTTTATTAAAAATATCTCAAAAACGCCGATACGGCCCTTATAGCCAGTATTTCGGCATCGTTCGCATCCAGCGATGCTCGGTTCATAAATTTTCGCGCTTTTAATGTCCGGTTTTTTAATATTTTCTGGGAGATTTTCTATTTCTTCCTTGGTCAATTTTAGTTCTGCCGCGCTAAGCGAATGTTCTTTTTTGCAGGCGACGCAAAGTTTCCGGAGAAGTCGTTGGGCCATAACAACATTTATGGCCGGGGCAATGATATTTGGTCTTACGCCTATGTCAATAAGGCGCGGTATTGTTCCTGCGGCGTTGTTCGTGTGTATGGTGGAAAATACCAAGTGTCCGGTAAGTGCCGCGTGCATTGAAGTTTCCGCCGTTTCAATATCCCGTATCTCTCCTAAAAGTATTACGTCAGGGTCTTGTCGCAGAATTGAGCGCAACCCGGAGGCGAAGTCATATCCGCGCTTGGCGTCAATTTGTGTTTGCTCGACGCCTTTTAGGTGATACTCAATCGGGTCTTCGAGCGTTATGATTTTGATTTCCGGGTTGTGAACTTTTTTTAAGAAGGCGTAAAGCGTTGTGGTTTTGCCAGAGCCGGTGGGGCCGGTGGTTAAAATCATTCCGTTTGGCTTGGCAATCTCTTCGGCCATTTGTTCTTCAACCCAGGGCTGCATGCCGAGATTTTCGAGTTCAAGCGAAATGGTTTTCGGGTTCAGAATTCTAAGAACGATATTTTCTCCGTAAGGTCCGGGCAGGGTGGAGGTGCGAACTTCCACTTCTGCTTCCCGCATTTTTATGGTAAATCGTCCGTCCTGTCCCTGGTTATGTACGTTGATTTTAAGGCCGGAAGTGAGCTTAATCCTTGACAGAATAAATTTATACATGGTCTTGGTGATAATTGTCAGGTCGTGCAATGTTCCGTCAAGGCGATAGCGGAGCCGCGCCCCTTCCGGCTGGGGCTCGACGTGTACGTCGGAAGCATCAATAGCTAATGATCCTCCGATAATGATTTCCAGTGCTTCGGTAATTGATTTTTCCGAAACGTATTCAAGAAGTTTGCTGATGGCCTCAAATGACCGGATGTTTTTTTCGAATTCTTCTATTTTTGCTTCGGAAATTTTTATTTCCCCCTCGATAACCACAAGCTCTTTTGGAATCTGTTTATACATTTCCCATGCATGTTCCAGTCCTTGTCCGGAAACCATAAAAAGAGTATAAGTGAAGCGCTGGCGCGTCAGGTCTTCCAAAATTTTTTTAGTTTCGTTTTTAGTCGGGTTTCTTACCGCAATCTGGAGATTTTTGCCTACGCGCTGCACCACGGCAAGTCCTCCCGCCTTAGCGTCTTCTATGGGTACGATTCTTAAAGCATCGATGTCAACGGGAATCGTAAGAAGATTTTGATAGGGCAGTTTGTATTTGGTTGCGATAATTTTTATCGTATCTTCTTCTTCTTTTTTTCTGATTTCCCCCAGTTTTTTTTGTTGTTTTGATTCTTCAAAAGTTACCATAAGGGCGACTCTAATACTCTAATTCACCCGAATGACTCTAATACCGGTTTAGTTTATTCGAGCCATTCGAGTGTAATTTGTATATTGGGGTCGCTTTTATTATACCATTTTATGTTTCCAACCTCTTTAGAATGTTATCAACATAGTTTTCCGCTTCCGGGAAACTTGTAAAACCATTTTTAAGGAACAAAACGCCGTTTTTTTCTTCGCCGGGCTCTTTGGCGGCGACTTCTTTAATTGTTTCCGGTTCGGATTTTATAATTGCTCTGACGTGGTTTTTCCTCGGGTTTTCAAAAAGAAGCGCGTGAATTTTCGGGCTTTTAAAATACTCTTTCATGTGCTCAATCACAAAATGGATATCCTGGGTTTTGGTTCCTGTTTTTTCAAAGTCGTCTTTAGGTAGAAATGTCCATAGAATTCCTGTTTGAGCGTCAAACCGTGAACGAATGGATGCTCTGCCCCAAAGCTGAAGCAAATTAAGAGGCCTTGTTTTATAAAGTATTTTTATAATCGATTCTTTGTCTGCCCCGGCTTCCATAAGGAAGGAAGCGATTTCAAGAACACGGGGCGTTGTTTTATGGTTTTTGAAGTTGTCAGTTTTTTCTATGATTCCGGCAAGGATTCTTGTGGCCTCGAGCGGTCCGATTTTTTCCCCGGCTAGATTATCAAATAGTTCGTAGGTAATCTCAGCGTTAGAGCTTTTGGTTATATCTACGAGATTAATTTCTCCGAAATGTTCATTTCGGGGAGAAGTATCAATGTTGATAATTGGTTTTTCATAAAAAAGAAGGGGATTTTCTTCGAATTCTTTGCCAAAATGTTCCGGACTCTCGATTCCAATGGATATGAGGCAATCATAAGCCGGAATGTCCTCTATGAATTTAACATGTTCTTTTTTAATGGATGTTTTTTGAGGCGAAAGAATTATAAAAAGCTCATTATTTTGCTTCATTTCATATTTTATTTCTCCGACCGGCGATTCTTTGGAGTTTATGGCAATAATAAAATCGTGAATATGTTCGTTGTTGTTTTGCGGTTCTGCCATTGGCAAGGTGTTTGGCGCCATGAATAAAGCTTTCCATTTTTCTTCAATAACGCCGGAAAAGAGAAAACTAACGGTTTTGCCGGCTTTTTTAAGGATGGAAGCAATAGCCAAAGCCGAACCCATTTCATCTCCTCCCCCCCTTTCATAAACCGCTATTCCTATAAAGCGGCTTTTTTTAAGGAGTTGTATGGCTGGGTTGTAATCCATTGTTATAGCTTATTAAGTTAATTAAGCGAGTTAAGCGGGTTAAGCTTAATTTACTTAATTCACTTAACTTGTTTAATATACTATATTTGGGTTTCAAATTAAGATTTAGGATTTTATGTTTTGAATTTTCTTTCCCGATGTCATAGTTCTATTGGTAGTGCTTCTGTATTGTATGGTCAATGTTGGCTGTGGATAGTTTTTATAAAACAACACATTGTTATTGTCGTGTAAATTTTTTATTATTTGATTATAAGCTGTTTATTATTAAAAAATTTATAGAGGCAGAACAACGCTGATTGAGTACGCTGAAAACACGCTGAAAAAATTAGCGTCAAATCCGCGTACTTATCAGCGTTAAATCAGCTTCTAAAAAAATGATGAAAGACTGGAATCATGACCTTGTACACGCGCTTTCAGAAAAAAACGACGCGCTATGGAGATACAAAAATCATTATAAAAAAGTGTCGAAGGGCTGTAAACATTGTTCAATTCTCTGGTTAACTCTTGAACGGGATGATGAAAAGCACGTAAAAATGCTGGCTTTGGAAATAAAAAGGCATATTGCGGAGGAAAGGTTTGATTAGCGATATTAATATACGCGAATACCCTATAAATATCACGAATAATATTCGTGATATTTATGTTTAAATTGGTAAGTGTTCATGATTATGCCCCCGGCCTTATCAGAAGCCCAAGTTGTGCTATTGTTTAATGAAGGCGTAAGGCGCGAGATACTTTGCTTTTTATTGTCTTGCAAAAATTTGTGCTCTGCCGGACTTCTAACGGGGTTGACAAATTTTTTTATTTTGCTACGCTCAACTTAAAGCTCTTTTGATAAAAGAAGGTTGCCGTGGACGGTTCTGACGGAAGAGAGATCTGTTCAAATCGGCCGGTTCCCAAATACATTATTTTTTTTGATGTTAATATGCCTAAAAGAAGGTTGATAAAACACCTCAGCCCGTTAAGGGGGAATGCTAAATTAGTTTTTTTGGGCAATCGAAAAAATATTTTTGAAAAAGGAAAAATTTTGAACCGGATGAAAGATCCGGAACTTCTTAATTACGCAATTAAATTAAGTGACTTATATTTTCCATCATTGATTTGTTTCTTTTTTACCCTTGATACCAAGATTTTGAGGGACATAAGTATAAAGCATCCGGCTCGCGAAAGGATGTTTATAGAAATATTCAGACAGCATTCCCGTTCCGAAATAGAAATCTTGGCCGCGGAAATGATAAAGAGGTTTGAAGACAGAGTAAAAAATAGCGGAGCTACTTAATGGCAGCTCCTTTTGTTTCTTTTTTTATATTGTGTTATCATTGGGGTTGAAACCTGTATCTTGAAACTTGAAACATATAATCTGTATTTAATAGCATGTTATATGATTCATGTTTCAGGATTAAATAATAATGATTTACCAAGAATTAAGCGATAATCAGAAAAAACTCGTTAAACGCCTTTTTATTCTTTTAATTGTTTTAGTAATCGTTTTTGCGGCAGTTTATACCTTTTATTACGGCGCTTTGGGCGTTGATGCGTGGAAATCGGTTCGCGAGTCGGAAAAATTTCAAATCTCCGTTTCCGGCGAAGGAACGGTTTATGCCGTGCCGGATATCGCGGTTTTATCGGTCGGGGTGAGGAGCCAGGAAAAAACCCTTAAATCAGCGCAAAACGAAAATACCCAAAAATACAATAACGTTATTGCGTTCTTAAAAGAAAATGGCGTGGAAGCTAAAGACATTAAAACCAGGTATTATAATGTTAATCCGCAGTATCAGTATGATAATCGGCCTTGTCCTTTGATTGGAGGAGCGCTTTATCCCTGCCTCCCGCCAGAGCCGCCCAAGATCGTCGGGTATGAGGTATCTTCAACTCTTGAGGTAAGGGTTAGAAATCTTGATAGTGTGGGCAATATTCTTGACGGAGTTGTAAGCGCCGGGGCAAATGAGGTTAATGGGCCGTCGTTTTCCATTGACGATGAAAATAAATTAAAAGAAGAAGCCAAGAAAATTGCCATTGAAAGGGCAAAAGAATCAGCTAAGAAACTTTCGCGCGATCTCGGCGTGCGCCTGATTAAAATTACCGGCTTTTCCGAATCTGGAGGATATCCGCCGATTTATTACGCGCGTACCATGGAGGCGTTTGGGAAAGGAGGGGGGGATATGCCCGCGCCGGCGCCGTCCATAGAGCCGGGCCAAAATGAGGTGAAAGTGACGGTGAGTGTAACGTACGAAGTTAGGTAGGGTGGTAGAGTGGTAAGAGTGGTTGTATTGAATTTAAAAACGCATGGTATATAATAATAACAAACGGATATTGATTATAATCGTGCTTTTAATAATGCTTTTTTAGGGCGCAAAATACAATTTTTATAATTTGTATTTTATGTTTTGGAATTTATGGTATTTATGGGTCTTTTTGATGTAATAAAACCGCATATTTCTTCAAGGGGGGTGGACGAGGTAATGTCGGAGCTTTCTCGCAGGGGCGCTTTTACCGACACACAGAAAAAATTTGTCCGGGCGGTTCTTGAAACGGATTTAGATTTGACTACGTCAGCAGGGTCTTCGGAGCGCGGGGTTGATGAGGAAGAGATTAAGGAGGCGATTGGAAGATTTCGTGGTTCTAAGCTGTTTTCAGACGGACAAATTGAAATTCTGGAAGAGTTATTGCGTTTGAAGCTTCGCCGACACGGAATGTTTTAATCGATTGTCAGGGATATATTTAGAAATCTTTCAATAGTGCTGAACTGGAGTATTTTTATGCCCGTAATTTTTTGCGGGTTTTTTGTTTGCTGTTGTTTAAAAAATACCCTATTGTTTGTTATATGCAATTTTCAATTACTCATAAATCGGAAAAATCGTTGGCCAGAGTCGGGGTTTTGGAAACTCCGCACGGAAAAATTGAAACGCCGTGTTTTGTGGCGGTGGGGACGAAAGCTACGGTTAAGGCGCTGGGGCCGGATGATTTGGAAAGAGTCGGAACGCAAATTGTTCTTGCCAATACTTACCATCTTTATACTTCAAAAACACATGAAGTTATTAAACAAGCCGGAGGTTTAAATAATTTTATGCGATGGCAAGGTATTACCATGACTGATTCCGGCGGTTTTCAGGTTTTCAGTCTCGGGTTTGGCAAAGACCATGAAATCGGCAGATATTCTACCTTGTTTCCCGGAGAGGATTTGCAAAAAATGGTCAAGGCCGAATCCATTAAAGAATCACAGTATATTAAAATTTTGGATGAGGGCGTTGTTTTTCGCCTGCCCGACGGCAAGAGAACAGTTCTAACTCCGGAAAAATCAATTGAAATTCAAGAAGCAATCGGGGCTGACATAATGTTTTCTTTTGATGAGTGCACTTCGCCGTTGGCCTCAAAAGAATACGTAAAAGAAGCGATGGGCAGGACGCATAGATGGGCCGAGCGCTGTATTAAAGCAAAAACCCGAAACGACCAAGCTCTTTGGGGAATTGTTCAGGGAGGAGAGTGGAATGATTTGCGTGAAGAATCGGTGCGAACTATAAGCAATTTGCCGTTTGACGGCTTCGGCCTTGGGGGCGCTATGGGAAAAACCAAAGAACGGATGTTTGAACTTATTGAATTTATAAATACGCGCCTGCCTGACAATAAACCCCGTCATCTTTTGGGCATCGGTTACCCTGAAGATATTCCGGAAATTGTAAAACTTGGCGTGGATACTTTTGATTGCGTGGCGCCAACCAGAGAAGCAAGAAACGGTACTTTATACGTAAAAGGAGGAAGAATTTCTATCCAAAAATCTGAATATCGCCAGGATTTCTTACCAATTGAAGAAGGTTGCGGTTGTTATACCTGCCAAAATTTTAACCGAGCGTATTTACGCCATTTATACAAAGAAAAAGAATTGCTTTTTTATCGATTGGCAAGCATTCACAATCTTTATTTTATAAATAATCTCGTGGCCGGTATCCGGGAGAGAATCAAAAACGGCGAAATTTAAAAATTTGCAGAAATTTCAATAGCGTGTTACCGCTTATTTAGTATCCTTTACAATTCTTATGGAGTAGCGCTGTGATAACAGGCATTCTTGTTGCGGTTTTGGTTATCGGTGTTCTTATCGCGGTTCATGAATTCGGCCATTTTGTTTTTGCGAAATTGTTTGGTGTCGGCGTGGAAAGATTTTCCATCGGTTTTGGCCCGGCGCTTTTTTCAAAAAAAATGGGCGAAACCGAATACGTTTTGTCGCTTGTGCCTCTTGGCGGTTATGTAAAAATGGCTGGCGAGGGCGATAATGATGAAAAGCCGGTCAATTCCGGAAAATCATTTGATAAAAAACCTGTTTGGAAAAGAATTGTTATTTGTCTTGCCGGTCCCGTTTTTAACATTTTATTCGCTTTGGTCCTTATTGTTTTTGCTAACCTTATTTATGGAATTCCGACGCTTACCACCAAGATTGGCGGAGTTGTCGCAGGTTCTCCTGCGGAAAAATCCGGTTTGGTTAAAGGAGATATTGTTATTGGTGTTGAAATCGTAACTCCCGTAAGTGGAAATGGGTTCACTTCGGTTTGGAAATGGGAAGAATTAACGGATTTCATAAAAAATAACGAAAAGAAAGAGTTAATTTTTTTTGTTCTGCCAAAAGGGATGCCTCCCGCGGTTGAAATTCATGTTGTTCCGGAGCTGAAGGATACAAAAAACTTATTTGGCGAAAGTGAAAAGCGTTATGTTATCGGCATTCAGCCGGCCGATCCGGTGTTTATTAAAGACCCTGTTTCTGCCGTTCCATTAGGTGTTAACATAACGAGCAATATGCTGAAAATTGTCGGGTTGGGGTTTTGGAAATTGATGACGGGACAGCTTGCCGTTAAGGATTCTTTGGGCGGGCCCATTTTGATAGGTCAGGCCGGAAGTAACGCTTACAGTACGGCCGGTTTTATCGGTATCATGTTTTTTACCGCCATTTTCAGCATTAACCTGGGCATTTTGAATCTTCTGCCTATTCCTATGCTTGATGGAGGATATATTCCGTTTTTGCTTATTGAGGCCGTTCGCGGAAAACCGGTATCAATTAAGACGCGGGAAAAATTCTTTAGAATCGGTTTGGCCATACTTCTCTTAATCATGGCTTTTGCGGTGTTCAACGATATTTCCAGGATTTTTTCAAAATAGTAAAAGGCTAATTTTTTAGCCTTTTTGCATTTGTTTTGAGCTTGCGCTATTTTTTAGTTATGGTTACAAAAAAACAATGAAACTTTTTATAATTTGCCATAACATACGTTCTCGTGAAAACGTCGGTTCCATTTTTCGCACCTCCGATGCTTTTGGAATTGGTAAAATTTTTTTGGCGGGATACACGCCCGCTCCACCTCATCCTAAAATTTCTAAAACCGCGCTGGGCGCGGAAAATTTGATTCCCTGGGAAAAAGTTTTTTCCACAACGCGCCTGATAAAAAAATTAAAAAGCGAAGGTTTTTTGATTATAGCGCTTGAGAATAACCGCTCCCGGCATATTGACATATCAAAATTTCGATATAATCCTAAAAAACCGCTGGTATTAATTCTCGGAAATGAAGTTTCCGGCATTCCGCCCAGAATTTTAAAGCAATGCGACAAGGTTTTAGAAATCCCAATGAAAGGGAAAAAGGAATCGTTGAATGTTGCCGTTGCTTTTGGGGTCGCGGCATACGCACTGCCCAAAAACCGCCCTTGACAGATATTCTAAAACATGCTTGAGTTATAGCAGATATCAGTACTTTGACATAACGTAAGGAAACAATAGATGCTTGTTTTCTTGAAGGCCGCGCTAGAATCAATAAGAAAAATTTGGATTAATGAGTTCGTAATACCGGTTAAGTCAATTCGGTTAAGTTATTTGCCGCCTCTGATGGTTTATTTTGCGGCGGGAGTGTCCGGGCTGACCGGGGTTGTTGACTCGTTTTTTGTTACAAAAGTCCTTGGGATGGAAGCCGCGTTTCTCGCGGTATTGGGTTATTGGGCCGGTATCTGGTGGGCGTTTAAGATGCCCTTGGGCAATCTCGTTGACCGTTTTTGGCGTTTCAAGGCCGTCTTCGTGGCTTTTGGCGCTGTTTTAATGGGTTTAAGTTTTGCGGTTATGGTTGGGCTCACGGGAAATCGTTTTGACGGCATTATGAAATATATGAGCGCGGAAACCTGGTACATTGTTGCGGCACTCATAACGCCTTTTGCCTATATTTTGCAGGATGTGGTCGCTGACGCGATGACTGTTGAGGCCGTGTCAAGGGTCGGGCAAGACGGAACACCGGTCGGAGAAGCAGAACTAAAATCGGAACATACTACTATGCAGCTTTTGGGGCGTGCGGCGATTCTTTTTGGGGCGCTCATCACGGCTGGCGCAGCCGGATGGTTCGCTAAGATGCCAGCCCCAGAAACCGGCTTTATTCTAACCAAAGTACTCCTCTTATCGATTCTTGCGGTAGCAATCTATGAAGCAATAGCGGTTTACCGCCGTGGGGTTATCGGGCGAAAGATTAAGGCAGTAAGGATAAATTTTATAAGAATCGTTTTTTTATTTGCGTATGTTGCTGTCGTTGGGATCTTTGTCTTTTTCGTTTATTGGGTGGCCTCAAGCTTCTTTGCTTACAAATTTTCTGCCGGCGGCTGGCTTGCAAGCGTCAAGTCGTATGAAATGATTTATTGGCTCGCCATGCTTATTCCCCTGATGTCTATGGCCGGCGTAGTTATCGCGGCCATGATTCGAAGAAAGAAAAAGAAAGAGTTTATGGAACGCGGTTTCTCCTCGAAACAGATCGTTGCCATGCTCAATCCGGAGTCGGAAGAAAAAAAAGAATTGAACTGGTGGATTATGGGCGGAAGCGTCATGTTATTGTGTTTCGTAGTTCCCTTGGGCCTCCTGTCTCTGACTTATCAGCGGCACCTCAAAATTGTTCCGTTGTCCGGCTTTATTGCGGATGGCGGACTTGATGTCAATAATTTGCCGTTTGGTCTCGGCGCTTGGCTGCCAGCGCACGCCGATACTCTGCTTTTTGCTGTTTCATTTATAATTATTTCCTGGCTTATCGCAAGAGTTACGAAAGAGCTGCCGAAAGAAACGCGGCGGACTCTTATCGGTACCGCTATCGTCATCTTCGTGTATCGCATGACGCCATCCGTCGGCGCCGGTATGAGTTTCTTCAACATTGAAATTTTACGGTTTGAAGAAGATTTCATGGGAACGCTAGGGCAAGCCAGTTCCATTATCGGCCTTTTCGGACTTTTTGTTTTGCGTCCCATGATGGCTAAAAAATCTCTTACGTGGATTTTTGTTTTTCTGACCTTTTTGTACACTGTTTTTCTCTTGCCGAGTTTGGGGCTTGTGTACGGAGCGCATAAGTGGCTGGCGGCGTTTTTTTCCTCTGACCCATATGCCATGGCAAGAACCATTGCGTTCATAGATACGGTCGCGGTATCTCCCTTCGGACAGCTTGCGATGGTGCCAATGCTCGCCTGGATTTCTAAAGAGGCGCCCGCAAAATACAAAGCGACGTATTTTGCCGTAATGGCTTCATTTACCAATTTAGCTCTTTCGGCCTCCACCCTCGGCACAAAATACTTGAACGAGACCTTCGTGATTACTAAGCCCGTTTATGATAATAACAATGTTATCGTAAAACCGGGCATCTATAATGATCTTGGTCCGCTCACGATAACGGTCGGACTTATTTCGCTCATCCTCCCGCTTGTCACCATTCTATTTTTTACAAATTTTCGCGGGAAACCGGCTATTGGATTCAGGGCTATGGATGCCGTCAATAATTTTTTCAGCAGGATGTATGCCCTTTTCTTCGGTATTAAGCCGAAGAAAGAAGAATAATTATAGATTTTGGCCCGAAAGGGCCTTTTGTTTTTGAATTAGTTTTTTGTATTAAAATAATAAGGTAATATGCCTTTTAATAGAAATTTTCTTATTGTTGCTATTGCTGTTATAATAATTATGGCGGGAGTTTTTGTTTTTAAGAAAGGAGCCGGAAGAAATCATCGGGGATAAGATAGCAGTTCCCGCCGAAGAAAAAAATATGGCAAAATCAGAAGTTATAAAATTAAAAACCGAAGACGGCGTTGAAATTGTCGGAGATTTTTTTGAAGTAAGCAAACCGAATGAAATCGGCGTTTTAATGTTGCACATGATGCCGGCCGTAAGAAAAAGTTTTGCGGTTTTTGCCGAAAAAATCCAGCAGGCCGGCTGGCAGGGGCTGGCCATTGATTTAAGGGGGCATGGAGAATCGCAAGGGGGCCTTTCCGGCTACCAGCTTTTCAAAGACGAAGACCATCAAAAATCTATTTTAGACGTTGAAGCCGGAGCAGAATTTTTAAAATCAAAAGGAGCAAAAGAAATTTATCTGGTTGGCGCGTCCATCGGGGCGAATTTATCGCTTCAATATTTGGCGGAGCACGCGGATGCCGCTGCGGCGGTTCTTTTATCGCCCGGTTTGAATTATCGCGGAATTAAAACCGATGAATTGGTAAAAAAAGTTTATCATACCAAAGCAATTTATCTGACAGCGGCCAAAGATGATGATTATTCTTATGAAACGGTTCAGAAGCTTTATGATGTTTTGCCGGAAGAGATTTTTAGAGAGCTTAAGCTTTTTGATGAAGGGGGGCATGGTACCAAACTTTTTGAAACGCATTCGGAGTTGATGGATATTGTTATTAAATGGCTAAAATCATTATGAAAGAAAAATTTGAACAATTGGATATTTTCACGGGCGAAAAATCCAAAGAATATCCCAAAAACCCCGGAGAGATTAAAAGGAAGCGGGAGAAAAAAACCAAAGATTTATGGGTAAAGACCCATATTGAAGAGGCAAAAAGAAGAATTGAAAAAGCCGGAAAAAAAACTTAATAAGAAAATGTTGTTGGTAATGCCGGGGAGAAGTATAATAAAAACAATAAACCATGAATCATTTATCATGAAACATAGTTAAAAATTAATTATGTTTTAGGATTCAAGATTCAAGATTCATGTTAACCTCTCTTTTATTCACCATTGACCCTGATTGGGCGCCCCTGGTTTTGCGCCTTGCTTTAGGTATTGCCCTTATTTATCACGGCTATCCCAAGCTTTTCAAGATGAAGGAGCAGTTCTCCGGATGGCTGGAAACGCTTGGGTTCAAGCCCGGATGGTTTTGGGCGTGGCCCGTAGGTCTTACCGAATTTGTCGGAGGAATTATGATAGCTGTCGGTTTTTTAACCGAGCTTGCGGCTTTGGCCGTTTGTATACAATTTTTAGTTATATTGACCAAAATTAAATGGGGCAAAGAGCCATATATTCTCAAAGACGGCAAGGGATGGGAACTTGATATGATTTATTTTGCTTCAGCACTGGCACTTTTGTTTTGGGGTTCGGGCTCTTGGTCGCTTGAATATTATTTGCTCTATGGGTATTAAAATTTGGCAACTTTCATTTTTTTGCAGCCAGCATTTGCGGCTCGTAGAAGCGGATTTACGCAGATGGTAACGCGGATTTACGCGGAAACTAATTAAAATAAAGGCAATACAAAATCCCGCGGAAGCGGGATTTAAATATTATTTTTGTGAACCAGATTCAAATTCAAACTGAGGCTCCCAAAATTTTTTAAACCCTTTTATGTTATCTTCCCCACAATCGCCACTCGTCATTACTGATTCGACATATTCGTTTAACTTCTGATTTTTTTGTTTGAATTCTTCCATGAGGATCAGGTCTCCTTTGGGTAGATTATCTATATCTAGCCATTTTGTATTAGTTTTGATGTAGCTCTTAATAAAATCTGGTGCATTTTTTGTCCCTATTGCATGTGTAGCAAAGAACAAGTTTTTTTCTTGCGTCAGAGTTAAGACAACTTCAACCCTTTTTTCCTTAGGAAAAGTTCTGACAAATGCTGACATGCTAACCCCTTCATCTTGCTTTATTTGGCAGCTGCCTTCGTATTTGTTTGGCCAAGATTCATAACCAGCAGGCAAATTGGGTTTTTCAGCCACGGTTTCAGCGAGCGATATTACAGGGACAATAATCGCAAGACCGATAAGTAAAAGAACAAGAATAAGAGCTTTTTTCATTGCCGTTTCCTCCTTTGCCCTCTAGTTTTGTTTAAGGGGGGCTTTGAATCGGCTTTTTATCTGTATCATAATTTCATAAATTACACAAGCCCCGTCATGAGATCGTTGAATAATCGCCCAAAAGTTATTTCCTGAGTTTATCGAAGGATAACTTTTGGGCTTAAGTATGGTATCCCTTCGACTTCGCTCAGGGAATAAAATTAATTATTCAACGGCCCCGCCATTGCAGTTTTAAAAACCCTGTGATAGAGTGGAAATTATGAAAGAGATAGTATTTGACGTAGAGACAAAAAAATCATTTGATGAAGTCGGGGGAAGGAATAATGTTAGCGCTCTTGGCGTCTCGGTTGTGGGCGCTTATTTTTATGAAACCGCTAAATTTCAGGCGTATGAGGAGCGAGAAATTCCGCAGTTTGAAGAAGCTATTGAGAATGCCGAACTTTTAATAGGTTTTAACACTAAAAGTTTTGATTATCAGGTGCTTCAGCCGTATTTTAAAAATGTAAATATTGCTTTGCTTCCGACCCTTGATATTTTTGAAGATGTTACGACAAAATTGGGCCACCGTTTGTCTTTGCAAAGTTTAGCCGGAGCAACGCTTGGCGCGAAAAAATCCGCCGATGGCTTGCAAGCTCTTCAATGGTTTAAAGAAGGCAGAATTGACGATATAAAAAAATATTGTTTGAAAGATGTTGAATTGACCCGCGACCTGTATGAATACGGAAAAAAACATGGCCACCTTCTTTTTGAATCATTGTATGAAAAACAAAAAAGGGCGGTTGCGGTAAATTGGCAGAAAATGCCGGAACTTTCTTTGTTTAATACCATTGAAAATGCTTTTAAGAACCGCCAGCGGCTTTTCATTGAATATGTTTCCAGGCAGGCCTCCAAGGGCGAGGATTTTAAGAAAAAAAGGAAGATAGATATTTATGGAATAAACGGTAAAGAAATTTCCGCGTATTGCCACCTTCGACAAGGCCTTCGCAAATTCAAAATGGAAGGAATTCTCGCGGCCGAGCCAATAAATGAGTTTTACAAAGCCCCGCAGGATTTGCAAGCTTCATTATTTTAATGCGATACCAATATACAAATGCATACGAATTATACGAATAACTATACAAATCCGTTATTCGTATGATTATTTGTATCATTAGTATTCATTAGTATATTTGCATCGGTTTACTTGTCACATTTTTATAGTCAATCAAAAGGAATACTTACTCTCGATGAAGTCATCACCGAAGTAATTGAATTTGTAAAAGCCGAACCCGGCAAGTGGTACCATATTATAATCGGTTCGGATTCGGCTTCTTCAAGTCCGGTTGAGTTGGTTACCGCGGTTACGGTTTGGCGCGTTGGGAACGGAGCCATTCATTTTTGGACTAAAGCCGAGCCCAAAGTTTTTTTGACCCTTCGCGACAGAATTTATGCCGAAACCATGAATTCCATAACTTTGGCGCAGGAAGTGCGCTCTCGGCTTCGTGACCGCCTTGGAGATGAAGCTTTTTGGGATAATCAGGTGCATATTGATGTGGGAGAAAACGGGCCTACCAGAGAATTGATTGATACGGTCGTGGGAATGGTAAAGGGATACGGTTTTGAAGCGGTAATCAAACCGAACTCATTCGGGGCCTCAACGGTGGCGGATAAACACACGTAGAAGCAATGTTAAACGCAATCGCAAATACGCAACATTAGACGCCGTGGGGAAGGGGTTTGGTGCGCTTGACTTAAAGATTATCTAAGAGTAAACTTAGGGTATTATGGGAAATCTTATTGGATTAAAAGAGCTTCGGGAAAATGCGGATATTTATATTTCCGAGGTTCAAAAAGGGAAATCTTTTATCGTTATGCGCCGTTCAAGGCCCGTATTTAAGCTTTCTCCGCCCGACGATGATGTTGGGTTGTGGGAGACGGTTATTGACTTTACTAAGATTAAAAAGGGCGGTGTCGGCTTGAGGGGCTTGCTATCATGTCTCTAAATTTTTGTGGACAAGATTGAAAAAGCGCTGCAAAAACTTACTCAAAAAGAGCGAGAATGGGCTAAGGAAATACTTGAGCGGCTTTCTTCTGGAAAAACAGAAGGTCTTGATATTAAGAAGCTCAAAGGAAGAGAAGATATTTTTCGTGTTCGAAAAAGCGATATTCGAATAGTTTATCGCCTGGTGGCGCATGGAAAAATATTTATTTTAATGATTGAAAGACGACAGGAAAGTACTTACCGTTTTTAATCTTTCAAAAAACAATGTAAATAAAATTGATGTCAAGCGCCTTTTTGTTGTCTGTACGCGGTTTTGGTATAAGGGGCGGGATTTCATATTTATCAGCTAAATTAAAAATAAAACTATGGAAATTGGTGTCAGGTACCTTTCTATTCAAGTATCTTTCTATTTCGTTGAAACTTTCTCGCCTCGCACCGCTCTTTGAAGTAACTTCGCTACGCGGCACGAGCGCGGTCTTGGGTGAAGCGGGGAGTGAAGGCGGAGGTTTTGGCGAAGGAGGCGGAATATTTTTTATCCACAGAGCAGTATTATAATCAGTAAATATGAGGATTTTTTGACCGCTTGACAATAGATTAGGATGGGTGTATAAAGTAAGTGAAAGTCGCCTGCGCCTACTTCGGTAGTGTGCAGGTTTTCGTTTTTAGTGCATAATGGAAAAATGGAGAAAAAACGGGTTTCTATATATATTGACGGCAGTAATTTCTACCATCTTGTTTTGAAAAGCTCAATTTAGACGAAACGCAGTTTGATTTTGAAAAGTTTGCGGTCTTTCTTGCTAACGGCAGGATTATTTCCGATATGGGCAAGAGATACTATACAGGAACAGTGAGTGAACGAGAAGGAGATTTGCGAAGCAAAGAAGCTATGGCTAAACAGACTTTCTTGTTTACATTTTTAAAAAATAATAAGTGGAAAATAAAGACCAGCAAATTAAAGAGAAGAACAGAAGAAATATATATTGATAATCGTGTTGCCGATTATAAAAATCTTTTGCAACTCGGCATTAACAAGATTAAGATTGAACGATTAAGAGAAAAGGGTATTGATGTGAAATTGGCCACAGATTTAATAGTGGGGGCAATTGATAATAAATATGATACTGCCATAATAGTCAGTTCGGATTCGGATTTAATACCGGCAATTGATTGGATCAGGCATAGAGCAAAGAAAACAATTGAATACATAGGGTTTTCTATTCCGGACGAGGTTGTTCCGAAAAATTCTACCAATCCATTGATTTCACTTATTGCCCAAACCGATATAAAAAGGATTTTGATTAAATCCGATTTGCAGTTTTTTGCGGTTCGGACCCTTTTTGACGAAGATATTGAAAAAGATAATTAAAAATAAAATTATGTCATTTGAAGGACCACCAGAACAAATAAATTCTTTTGAGAGTGGGCCGGAGCATGTTCCGGCCATGGAAGAGGTGCGCTCTGTTTTTGAGCGGTTGTTGAAAAATGCAGAATTTGAGCAGGTGAGAACGCGTGAAGATGGGAAGGGTCTTTATTTGTGGAATATCAAAATCGCGGAAGAAGGTGGCTACACCGAATACTTTTATATGAGAAAGGGCCGTTATCCGGAAGGTCAAGCATCGCGGACAGCAATCCACGGCGCCTTTTTTGACGCCGACGGAATGCCTGTGGCGACACGCTCAGTTGCGCATTTTGAGAACGGCGCGTGGAAAATATTTGCATAGTATTTTTATAAGAATTAGTGTCAGGCGTCTTTTTATCCTTCAAAATTATGGAACAGGAAATTTTACGAAAACTTGAGGAGATTGAGAAAAAACTCGAGGAAAATGCAAAGATGGTTCGGCAGATGCGGCGGTATTTTTTTTGGACGCTTATTATTTCGCTGGCGGTGGTCGTTTTTCCTCTTATCGGGCTATTTTTTCTCATCCCTCAATTTATCAATACCTACAGCAATTTGGGAATTTAACAATATTATGCTGACTTTATATAATGTAATATCATCCGATGGCTTTATTGCCCGAAAGGATGGAAGTGAGGATTTTATTCCGGACAATCTGTGGCCGAACTTTCTTAATCTTTGCCGGGAATACGGAGCATTGATAATGGGCCGGAAAACGTATGATGCAATTCAGAACTACGGCAAAGAATTTTTCCGGTCATTTGAAGAATTGCCAATTAAAAAAATAGTAATAAGCGGTAATCGGAATTTTCTTCCAAAGAAAGGATATATTGTCGTTCATTCTCCGAAAGACGCTTTAGTGTTAGCGCCGGATGCCTTGGTATCAAGCGGGCCAATGTTAAATAATTTTTTACTGAAAAACGGCATGGTTAAGAAAATTATTCTTCATGAAGTTCCGATTTCTATTAAAGAAGGCATTAAGCCATTTGACACAGATGGAATCTCGCTAATTCCCATTGACGAAACCGCAAAACTTGAAGGCGTAAAGGTGTGCGAATATAATGTTATGAACAACCCCACAACCTTGATACTATAAAATAGTTTTTTATGCCGGAGAGGCAAAATAAAAATAAAAAGTTATGATGAAAAAAGGCAATCAAAAAATTTCATTAGTATTAGCAACGCCGGAAGATGTGAACCAATATTTAGCCATCGAAAAAAGTGTTGTGGGGCCAAAGACGTATTCAGGAATTACGGGTGAAGACGAAGCAAAAGAAGAACTCAAAAACAATCAGGTGTATTTTATAAAAAAGGACGGCAAAATAGCCGGAACTGTTCAGTATGAAATGAAGGGTCAGAGTCACGCGTATTTAAGCGGGCTGGTGATTTGTCCGCGTTTTCAAGGACAAGGCATCGGACGCGAAGCAAGTAAACGTATTCTTCAGAAGTTAAAGAATATGAAACGAATTGACCTTGTTACGCATCCGCGCAATACCCGCGCTTTAATGCTGTATCTTTCTCTCGGTTTTGCTATTGAATCATGGAAAGATAATTATTACGGCGATGGGGAGCCGAGGCTGCTGCTTTCTTATTGTAGGGTATGATTATTCGAGAATATAAAAATACGGATAGAGAGAAGTTGTTAAAATGCATTATTGAATTGCAGGATTTTGAACGAATGTTAGAATCGGACCGACTGGAGGGTAAGCGAATGGCCGAGAAATATTTGGAATACCTGCTTCGAGAAAGAGGAAAAGATAAACAGTGGATATTTGTTGCTGAGGAAGATAATGAAGTTGTTGGGTTTATATCTTTATGGATTGAAGTCGATCCAGAGGCCGCGCTTGCGGTAAAAAACCATACCTATATGTATATTTCCGATTTGGTTGTGTTGTTACAATATCGCAATAGAGGTATTGGGGAAGCTTTGATGAAAAAGGCTGAAGAGCTTACTGCGTCTAAGGATATTGAACACATTAAAGTATATGTACTTGCTAAAAATACTAAGGCAACAAATTTTTATCACAAAGCCGGTTATCGTGATTACGAAATCGGTCTTATAAAAGAGCCGTAGAAAACGGTGTCATAAAAAATAGTGCCGGACACCCTTATTGATTTATTATAAATTTTACATACGCGCGCGAATGTTTAAGAAGCGACTTGGAAACGGCAAATAAATAACATAATGCCAATTTGTTTTAAAAAAATCCGTCCTTCAATAAATTCATGGCGGATTTTATGTTTGCATTTCGGATTTTAACTGGCGCTTTAAAATGGCGGATTCAAGTTTGGAGATGATGTCGGAAATATCAAAGCCGTAAGTTTCGAAGGAGGCAAGCGTATCTCCGCCTTCTGTAGTTTCTCCGGGTCCGGGTTCGCGGTGAAAATCCGAGCCCGCGCTTCGCAGAAGTCCGTATTGTCCGGTAAGAGTGTTTAAAAATTCTGTTTCGTCTTCGGAATAGTCCGGGTGAAATGCTTCTAAGCCGTCAATATCATAGGAAATGAATGCTTTTAACACTTCTTCGGTTTTTTGAAAGTTGTTGCGTATGGAAACTGTGGGGTGCGACCAAATCGCGACTCCGCCGGCATTATGGATCAACTTAATTGCTTCTTTGGTTTCAATTTCTTTCCTATCAACATAAGTCGGTTTGCCGGTAACGAGCCACTCCTCAATTACTTTATGTACTGTATTAAGCGAGCCGAGTTTTTCTTTGTTTTCCGGATTATGAAGAAGGGCTAAAGCAATGTGAGGGCGGGCCATGGTTGAACCGGTTGCTTCTTTTTGAACATCTTCAAAAGTTATTTTAAATCCTGCTTTTTGAAGTAATTCTACTATACGTTCGGTTTTTTTCTTGCGTTCTTCCTGGAATTCTTTGAGGCGGGAAACAAGAGCGGGGTTTCTCCGGTCAATTCCAAATCCAAGAATATGGATTCCGTGTTCCATAAAACGGCAGGACATCTCAATTCCCGGTATCACTTTTATTCTCTGATTTTTTCCTTCTTCCCATGCTTCTAGTATTCCGTCCACAGTATCGTGGTCGGTTATGGCAATTGTTTCAAGGCCGAGTGATTTGGCTCGGCGCACCAATTCAGCCGGGGAATATTTGCCGTCTGAAACGTTTGATTGTATTTGTAAATCTATTTTATTTGACATAGCAGCTTTTTTATCATACATTTTAAAACATTTTTAGACAAATTACAGAATTTTTTACGGCTTGACCCCGTAGTGAAATTTCGGCTTAAATTAGGTACAGCAACATACGGGTTAAAACTCTGCTGCTGTTTTTATGAAAATTACGCAGTAGGCTGTGAAAATTTTTGCTTTTGCAGCGGCAAAAGCAAATAGCCGAAATTCTACTACGGGGTTGATTTTTTGCAAAAAATATGTAACTAAGGGAATATACGGTTTTTTGACATTTAACAATAGGGACTCAAAAATGTCTGAAATGTATCAGATTTTAAGGCCCGATGGCGCCATCAATGAAGAGCTTTTTATGGATACCGGCCTTATGGCCGCCGATTGCGTGAAGATTTATGAGTATATGCTTTTAATGAGATCCTTTGAAAAGAGGGCGACTCGGGAAGCGCAGGTTGATAAGCATATGCCGCTTTATATTTCTCCCAAGGGGCAGGAAGCTGCCGAGGTCGCAAGCGCTTATGCCTTGATGCCAGAGGATTGGATATTTTGGTATACGCGTTCGCAAGCGGGCCCTTTTACCCATGGAGTTTCCATTGAGGCAATGTGGAGGATTTTTTACGGCATAGCTGACACTAAGTCCGTTGAAAATAATTTGGAGCATAATTCAATGATTCCCTATGTTCTGGTCGGCGTCCACCTTACTCATGCCGTTGGTTTTGCTTGGGCAAAATTTTTTCAGCATGGCAAGCCGGCTCTCGTGTCCGTTTCCTATTTCGGCGATGGCGCGACTTCGCGGGCGGATTTCCATTCGGCAATGAATTTTGCCGGCGTTCATAAGGTTCCCACGATTTTCATCTGTGAAAATAACCAATGGGCGATTTCTACTCCGACCAGAATGCAGACGGCCACGAAAACCTTTGCCGAAAAAGCGGTAGCTTACGGCATCGCTTCGGAGCGTGTTGACGGAAATGACCCTTTTGCCGTTTATGCCGCGGCCAAACGGGCGCGCCAAAGGGCAATGGGCGGCGAAGGCGCTACTCTGATTGAGGCGGTAACTTATCGGCTTGACCGCCATACGACCGCCGTCGGCGAACTTATTAAAATTCCGGAAGAGGAAAAAAAACGCAGGGATTTGGAAGACCCTTTGGTGCGGATGAAGATTTTTTTGATGAGTGAGCGCGCGAAACGGCTGGGGATTGAATGGAACAAGGAAAAAGACGATATGCGCGCGCGGGAAATTGAATTGCTCGTTATCGGGGTTGCCAAGAAAACTTACGCGGCATTGAAAGAGATAAATGGCGCCGGAGCCATTGAAAAAAGCGTTGAATTGAACGAAAAATCTTTTGTTGATGAAAAATACCGCGATTTTTCAACTGTTTCTTTTCCTCCGGAAACAATCGCGGACTCAACGCCGCGCGATGCCATTAATTTTGCCCACTATGATATTTTAACTCATGACCCGAGAGTGGTTGTTATGGGGGAAGACGTGGGCGCGGCCGGTTCGGTAAATCTTGCCGTGTCGCTGCCGGAAGAATTCATTAAGAAGCATTTACCCAAGTATGAATCGGAGATTCTTGTTCAGCATCTTCCTCAGCAGGCGATTTTCGGTAAAAATCGCATTATTGATACTCCGCTTGATGAGTGGGGAATTATGGGGCACGCTATTGGCTGGGCCATGGCCGGTTTCAGGCCGATTGTGGAAATTCAATATTCCGGTTTTGTTTACGGCTGCGGGGACCATGTTTTCGTTGAGTTGCCGAGAATGCGCCAGAGAAGCGGCGGTTTGGTAAAGATGCCGGTGGTAGTGCGCCTGCCTTACGGCGGGGGAAGCTATATTGAAAGCCATCGCGAGTTTGAAGCTCCGGCTTTTATGAATTTGCCTGGATTTGTAATCGTGTGCCCTTCAACCGTTCAGGATTTTTATGACATGCTTTGGGCCGCTGTCGCTTCCGATAAGCCCGTACTGTTTTTTGAGGACAAGAATTTATATCGGGGCGAAGTGAAGTTTAAATATGTTATAGACGGCAAGGAAGCGGAAATCAGAAAAAATATCGTAAGAAGCGATTTAGCGCGTCGCCCCGCAGCTAAGCCGATTGAAGACTTCGGCATTAGAATTGCCCGTGAAGGCCGTGATGTCACGATTACCGCTTACGGCCGATTGGTTTATTCGTGCCTTGAGGCCGCGGATATGCTGGAAAAAGAAGGAATTTCGGCGGAGGTTTTGGATATTCGCGTGTTCGCGCCCTTGGATAAGGAAACGCTTATTTCTTCCGTGGCCAAGACCGGCGGTCTGGTAATTGTTCAGGAAGAGCCGGTTTTTGCCGGAACCGGCGCGGAAATCGCGGCAACCGTTTATGAGAATCAAAAATCTTTTGAACGCCTTTCTGTTCCGTTGGTGCGCGTCGGGCCGCCGAGATGCTATAATCCTCCGCCGCCGGATTGGCATCATTATGAACCCCAGCCGGACAGGATTGCAAACGCAGTCAAAGAAATTGTTAAAAACAAGTCATAATTTTTTAAAATAAACCCCGCGATTTCTCGCGGGTTTTTACTTTTTTACATTTTCCAATATATCTTGAACTATTTTTCTATCGTCCCAGGGAATTTTTGTGTTATTCGGACCCATGATGTAGGGCTCGGCGCCTTTGCCGGTAATTATAACGGTATCTCCAACCCTTGCCGATTTTATGGCTTCGCGTATGGCTTCCCGCCTATTAATTATGGTTTGGGATTTGGGTTGAAAGCCAACAATTTGGCTTTCAACGGGCGAAGCCCCGGAATTTGCCGAGAAGGCAAATTTTTGGATTTGGGATTTCGACGAGAACCCTTTCTCAATATCTTTTATAATATCGAGAGGGCTCTCATCGTAGGGGTCTTCATTGGTTAAAATAATTTCATCGCAAAACTCCGCGGCAATTTTACCCATCTCCGGCCTTTTCCATTTGTCTCTGCCTCCTCCGGCTGAACCAAGAACACAAATCATGCGACAGGGGACATGGGACATGAGACATGTTTCTTTTAATGTTTCGTAAACCTTACGCAACGCGTCTGGCGTGTGAGCATAATCCACTACTACCGCAAATGGTTTTTTTTGCACAAATTCAAGACGGCCAGGAATTCCATAAATTTTTGCCAAAGCCGTTTTTATCTTTTCCAAGCCGATATTTTGAGAGATGGCTATTGAAACCGCCGCTAAAATATTATAAAAATTAAATTCGCCGATTAAGCGCGAAGAAATTACCGTATTTTGCAGTTTAAAACTTATTCTTTCCGGAGTTACCAGTTTTTCGGTGAGCGAGATTTTTTGTGTGGAACCATTTTTTTCTATACTAATAAAACCCGAATTATAAACATATTTTACATTAGCCGGGAATTGCAGAAATTTTTGGGCATTGGGGTCGTCGCTGTTGATGATTAAAACGCCGTCGTTAAGACCCGACCTTGAACGAAAAAGGTCGGGTCTTGAACACGAAACCTGTTCAAAAAGCTTCATTTTTGCCGCTAAGTAATTTTCAAAACTTCCGTGGGATTCAATATGTTCCGGAGTAACATTAGTTATAACTGCTACATCAAATTTTATGAATTTGTTGCGGTATTGTTTTATTCCTTCTGAAGTTACTTCCAAAACTGCGTATTCGCATCCGGCGGAAACGCTTTCCCGCAGGAATTTTTGCAAGGCAAATCTTCCCGGCATGGTCATTTTTAGTTTGTTTTGTTGTTCTTTGTTTCCGATTTTAAACCGCAAGGACGAAATTGAGCCGGTTTTAAATCCGGCTTCGGTTAAAATCGCGTGAATTAGTTCCACAACGGTTGATTTGCCATTGGTGCCCGTAACACCTATAACAATAAGATTTTGTGAAGGAAACCAATAAAAAATTGCCGCCAGCAATGCTAAAATGTAGTGATAAGCAGGTCGAAAAAAAACCGCTAATGACCGCGGAATTATTTTTTTAAAAATACCAAAAAATTGATTCATTGAAAGTTGTTTGGAAATTAAAAATTGAAAATTTCGTTTTATGGCCTATGTATTTTTCCCGCAATATAAATTACTAACGAAGCCAAGCTGTTGGTTATAATCAATCTCATAATAGTATCAAAATGAAAATTTTTAGTAAGCAATACAAGAGAGGAACTGCTAAGAAGCAAAATCAGCCATAGCCACACATATATTTCTCCGTAATGGCGCGATTCCCGCGCTATTTTTCTTTTTCTGATTTCTTTTAAAATTACGTAAATACCCACGGCCCCCAAGTATGGTTCGGAAATAGCTCCTAAGAGTTTGGTTGAAATAAAATAATATCCACCTCTGCCTGAAAAAAATAAAAAAGCGATTGACCAGAAATAAAATTGAGTAAAAAAAGAAAGGGCGAAATAAAGCCAGTCAATGGCCTCTGTTATAAAGACGCGCCTGACCGCTTCCATTAGATTTTGAGGACTGGAAGGCGGGGCCGGTTCCTTGCCCGGATTTGACCTGTATAAAAATTCAGTTAATTGGTCCCACCAAGCCAACCCTTGTAACTTACAACTTACAACTTACAACTTACAACATGTGTTGTTAGTTGTGGGTTGTCGGTTGTTGGTTGATTAAACAATTTTTCTTAATACTTTATACGCTCTATACCACATCGGTCTGAAAATAATGTCTATTGACCGCGGATATTCAATTACCTGTCCGCCGAATCCAAGTTTGAATCGCGTAACACCGGGCCATTTTTCTTCGTCAATTCCCCAGAGGTCGTATTTTTTAAAACCGTCCTTTTTGGCGTCCTGAATTATTTTCCAATGCAGAAGGTGCGGGGCCATTATTTCGCGGTTGATTGAAGCAGATGCTCCGTGTAAATAAGTGGCTGTATCGTGGTAATAATTGATAATGGCAGCCGCCAGAGCTTTGCCGCGGTGCTCGGCCACAACAAGGCGATTGGAAAAATTTTGCCCCTGCAGTGTCAGCAATTTTTGATAGTAATGCTTTACATGAAGATGGAAAACGTCGCGGCCGGCAGTTTCGGTAAGCAGGTCCCAAAACATATCAAGATGCTCTTTTATATCATGGGTTTTACATTTGAAAACATTTACGCCGTGTTTTTCCGCGAGATGCACGTTATAGCGGGTTTTGGGATGCATTTCCTTCAGCAGTTCATTTTCGGTTTTGGTTAAATCAAGAATGATTGTTTTTTGCGGCTGCAGGAAATCAGAAAATTGCCAGCCCCTTATATCCATTTCCCATTCCTCGGTTTTTCCGTGCGGGTCAATTTTAAGAAATAGCGATTTTTCTTGGAGCGCGATATTCCTGATTTGGTGCAAAAATTGGTCGGTAAGATGCGGCAGGTGCGGGGCGTAAAGATAATTAAAACCCTGCGGCAGGTCGTGCTGAATTACCAAGTGCCCTTCAATGCGCCAGTTTTTTCTGCCTAGCGCTTCCTGCAATTTTTCCCATTCGTAGGATTGCAAGAAAGAGTGAGTTATATTGGGTTTTGAATTTGCGAACTCTTGCATTTTTTTTATTTTTATTATGCTGGTTATACCTTCTTTAATAAAAAAAGCGGTTGGAAAATGAGCGGAATCGTTTCGGAAAGCGAGCGAATTTTAATGAATGAATTTCCGGTTAAACCGGGAAACATGGTTTTGATAACGCTTGACCCGATTGACATTAAGCACGCTGTTGACGAAGGGAAACCATGGCTTGGTTATGTGACTGAAGTTTTTTTGCGAAACCATGACCCCGGCGTTACGGTTGCCATACGAACCCCGGAAGAATTCAATGAATTAACCGGCGGTGTCCACTCGCCTGTTCGCTTGAAATGTTCCGATACCATGTGGGCGCGGATTGTTTTTGCGGTTCCCGGTGGTTCTGTTTCCAAGGAATTTCATACGTATGAATTGGTTGTGATATGCTTAAAAACAATGAATTAGCCGTTATTGCGTCAGGTGAGGCCGCGGAGGCCGTCTGGCTTCAGCACTATAATATTACGTTGCATAACATTTAATTGTCCGCAGTAGTAAACCGCCAATAGGCGGTTTTGTTTTAGCAACACTCGGTGTTGCTTATAGTAAGCAACACCGAGTGTTGCTAAAGTCAGTCAATACTCATTTTTTCGAGCCTAACATTTTTAGTACTTCTTTCAGGCGTTTTTCCGTTCCGGTTATTTCTTTGGGCACTTGTTGCAATGCTTCGCGAGCTTCGCGCTGTGAATAGCCGAGTTGAATTAGGGCGTCAAGTGCGTCAGCCTCTTCTTTGAGCTCCGGCGCTTCCATGGTGGAAATTCCTTTGCCGGCCATTTTTTCTTTTAATTCCAAAACAATTTTTTCCGCGGTCTTTCTGCCGATGCCGGATACGCGGGTTAAATACGAAGTGTCTCCGGTGGCAATGGCCTTTTTTAAAGTATCAACCGGGGCAATCCCTAAAACGCCCAAAGCCCCCTTTGGACCAATTCCAGAAATACCAATGAGCGTTTCAAAGAGTTCAAGTTCGGCAAAATGAATAAATCCGTAAAGTTCAAGAGCATCTTCGCGAACATATAAATGCGTCCACAATTTGACGGAAGCCCCTTTTTCTGGTATTTTATGTAGAGTTTCTTCGGGCGCAAAAATTTTATAACCAACCCCGCTTACAGTTTTTACCACCACAGATTTTTGCGCCTTGAACTCAATTGTGCCTTCAATGATAGAAATCATGTATTCCTATGAATTACGAATCTATCTTTTAGTATAGCATTTTTAGGCCAAACAAAAAGCCGGCAGTGGTACCGGCAGGGGTTCGAAATTACTCTTTCCAGTCGTATTTTCGAACCGGAATTGAAATATACATACCGTTGTATTTTTTATCATCGAGAAATTTGTTGCAGTCTTCGCTTTCAACCTTACTCCATGGCCACGCTTGCTTCTTTTTCATTTCCTCATTTTCTTTCTTGCATTTTGCAAACCACTTATTTTCTAACTTAAACACATGAATAAATAGATTGTAACCGAACAGGCCTAGTTCCATATGTATATCTACCCTCTTCCCCGTATCTCCCACAAACCATTCCCCGCTGGGGAGGCGGAGAGCGGATTTAATCGAACCCTTTTGTTTATAGTCCCATTCTTTGAATAGGGTTTCATTTTTTTCTGTTCTTAGGGAAAGGGTAAATACTTCGTTATCGTGATTGCTCGGGCCTTGAAATGTTCTTTTGACGATATCAACATCATTTTGTTCTACCCACTCACGCGACTTGGTCCAGTTTTTGAAGTCGGGGCCAGGTTCGTTGGCGGAGGCAGAGTTTATTGGAATCAATCCAACCGCCAAAATTAAGAATAGGATACAAGAGATTACTAGGATTGCGTTAAATTTTCTCATCTTTTGTGCCCTTTTTGTTTTGTCAATGAAGCGTATTAATATTAGTAAAAATAATAAAAATGCCAAGCTTCAAACTCGTTTCAAAATTTAAACCCATGGGGGACCAACCACAAGCCATTGAAAAGCTCGTGGCAAATTTGGATATGGGGGTGTTGCGCCAGACTCTCCTCGGCGTTACCGGTTCGGGCAAAACATTCACCATGGCTAACGTGATTGAGCGCGTGCAAAAACCAACGCTTGTTATTTCTCACAATAAAACCCTGGCCGCGCAATTGTATCAGGAATTCAAGGAATTTTTTCCGGAGAGCGCGATGCATTATTTTGTTTCTTATTATGATTATTATCAGCCAGAGGCCTATATTCCTTCAACCGATACCTATATTGAAAAAGATGCCAAAATCAATGAATTGATTGACGGTTTGCGTCATGCTTCAACTGCAAGTTTACTTACTCGTAATGATGTAATTATTGTTGCTTCTGTTTCTTGCATTTACGGAATTGGGGACCCGGAAGAATATGAAAAAGTGGCAAACGAATTGAAAATCGGCCAGAAAATTTCTCCACGCGAAGTTGCTCGCTATTTAGTGCTTTTGCAGTATCATCGTAATGATTTTGACCCCAGACAAGGGGAATTCCGTATCCGCGGAGATATGGTTGAAATCCATTCTCCCTCCGGCGAAGAAATAATAGTTGTAGAATTTTCCGGCAACAGCATTGAAAAAATTACCGTAAGAAAAGTCGGCACCCTAAACCCTAAACCCTATACCCCAAACCCTATTAAAATTTTCCCCGCCAAACACTTCGTTACTCCCCGTCAAAAACTGGAGCTTGCTATCAAAAACATCAAGCAGGAAGCAAAAGAGCGCGTTGCCTATTTTAAAAAATCAGGAAAGCTTCTTGAAGCGCAAAGATTGGCCGAGCGTACCAACTTTGATATGGAGATGCTTAAAGAAACTGGATATTGCAATGGCATTGAAAATTATTCGCGCCACCTTTCTTTTCGCGAGCCGGGAAGCCCGCCTTATACATTGATTGATTATTTTAATTATGCTTATGGTCAACAAGGAGACCGGGACTCCTTAGGAGTCCCGGTCTCCAAAAACTGGCTCTGTTTCATAGACGAATCGCACGCAACCGTTCCGCAGTTAAGAGGAATGTATGAAGGCGATTTTGCCCGTAAAAAAACCCTTGTGGAATACGGTTTTCGCTTGCCTTCGGCAATAGATAACCGTCCTCTTAAATTTCCGGAATTTAACAAAAAAGTCGGGCCGATTATTTATGTTTCGGCAACGCCAGCAGATTACGAGCTAAAAATGAGTGTGTGCAAAAAGTTGGAAGCTGGAAGTCGGAAGTCGGAAGTTGCGATAGCAGAGCAACTAATCCGTCCCACTGGCCTTCTTGACCCAAAAATTGAAGTCCGTAAAACCGCAGGCCAAATCAAAGATGTTATTCGCGAAATAAAAAAGCGCGTTGCAAAAAAAGAGAGGTCGCTTGTATTGGCTTTAACCAAGCGTTTGGCCGAAGATATTGCCGAGTATTTGGCCGAAGCGGGAATTAAAACAACTTATCTTCATTCTGAAATCAAAACCCTTGACCGGCCGGAAATTTTAAAAGACCTGCGTCTTGGAAATTATGACGCTGTTGTCGGTATTAATTTATTGCGGGAAGGCCTTGATTTGCCGGAGGTTTCTTTTATTGCGATATTGGACGCAGACAAAGAAGGATTTTTGCGAAACGAGCGCACCCTTTTACAAATTACCGGTCGGGCCGCGCGCCATTTGAACGGCGAAGTAATTATGTATGCAGATACCGTTACCGATTCCATGAAAAGAGCGATGGGCGAAACCGAACGTCGTCGCCAAATTCAAGCTGACTATAACGCTGAACACAGCATTACCCCCCAACAAATTCAAAAAGAAATAAGAAAATCACTGCTTGAAGAAGCAAAAGGGCGTCAGGAGGAAGAGTTGGCGCCGTTGATTCCGCAAGGCCCGAAAAAAGATGTTTTAAAAGCGCTGGAAAGAGAAATGAAGCGGGCTGCAAAGGAAATGAACTTCGAGTTAGCGGCGCGGATTAGGGATCAGATTAAGAAAATTTCAAAACCTTGATTTATCCCATTGGTAATTTTGGCGTAGCGTATTATCATTAAAATATGGGCAATAAAGCATTAAAAGTTTTATTTTTATATAATGCTATTTTTGTTTTGGCTGGAGGACTATTGGGGCCGCTTTATGCAGTATTCATTCAAAATTTTGAGAAGAGTATTTTGGTGATTAGTCTTTCTTGGGCAACTTTTCTTATTTCCACAACAGTTTTCACTTTTTTGATATCCAAAGTTGGCGACAGAATTATAGAAAAGGAATATCTTTTAATGAGCGGTTATCTGATTAGAGCTATTGCTTGGTTATTGTTTGCATTTGTGAATAATTTTATTTTACTAATTTTATTACTAATTTTGCTTGGTGTGGGCGAGGCCGTTGGTAACCCCTCATTTGATACCATTTTTGCGGAACACCTTGATAAGGGCAGATATGTTGAAGAATATGCCGATTGGAAATTGATTGAAAATCTGACCGTTGCCGTTGCGGCTGTAATCGGCGGATTAGTTGTTTCAAAATTTGGATTTCAGATTTTGTTCTTAACAATGTCGGCCCTGGCCGTAGTTTCCTTTTTAGGAGTTTTATTAAAATCAAGATCATTGTTGTGATTTGACAAAAGATTTTATTTCGATATTATGGTTGTATATGTCAAAAACCACTATACAAATACCCAAACACATCTTTGAGGATATTATAGAGGCAGGGCGTAAATTTAGCGTGGCAGAGGACGAGCTGGAAGATTTTTTATTGGCTACCAATCAAGATTTTCTTAAAAAAATGAGGCGTTTACGCGTAGCGCATAATAGTGGACGCCTCGGAAACTGGCAAAAACTAAAAGCAAAATATGGCTTATAGCATCCGGCATCATTTCGCATTTGAGCGTCCTTTTTCTAAGCTCACTCAAGGTGATAAGGCAAGAGTTGCGGAAAAACTTGATCAGTTGGCGCTAAATCCAGAAACCATCGGCGCCCCGATGGGAAATTTACCGCCAGACCTTAGAGGATTGCATAAAATTAGGATTGGAGATTGGCGATTGTTCTTTTGGGTTGACTACAAAAAAGAAGAGATTGTTCTTTACGATATTGACAGAAGGGATAAGGCGTATAAAAATCTTTATCGAAGATAATTAATTTTAAAAATAAAGACTACCCAGCCCTAATTCCAAAATTAGTTTGTAGGTGCGCAACAGGTTGAATCGCGGTATCGCCCGCGGCTTACATTGACGGAAGACATGAGTAATTATTTAGAATTAAGGCTGGGTGCTCAATTTTGCAAGCCAATCAAGCTTCGCCCTTGCGATGCTTCGGACTCGCTTTCTTGGGCAAAATTGGCATGCCCATAACTCGTTCAGCAAAAAAAGCTCTGCGTCAGTCGTTGAAAAGGCGCGCCCAAAACCTCAAAAAAAGCGGTGCCCTTAAGAAGTTGGCGCGGGATGTACGGAAACTTGCGGAACAAAAGAAAAAAGCCGAAGCGCAAAAACTGCTTCCGGCTTTGTATAAAGCCCTTGATAAAGCCGCCAAAACCGGCGTCATCAAGAAGAATGCCGCCAGCCGCAAAAAATCTAGATTGACAAAATTAGTTAATTCTCTATAGCAATAATCAAGACTCGGTCTTTTTTGGGGACCGGGCCTTTTGTTTATAATTTTTTGTTCATTAGGTCAAAAACTATATACTCTAGTTTTGTTTTGCCGAGTTTTAAAGCAATATCGTATTCCAGCAGTTTTTTGTAAATTATGGTAAGAGTTTTTAGGCCATATCTTTGCGATTGGGCTAAAAGTTTTTTGAAAACATATGGATGAATTCCGAACTCTTTTTCAATTTTAGAAAGCAGCGCCGGTTTATCGGCATATTTTTTCAGCAAAAGAAGATTTCGGAAAGAATTGACTATGGCGGCAAAAATATAGAGTTCCTCGGCCCCGGCCTCGTATAAAGAAAGAAGCAGCCGCGGAGTGTTTATGCGCCTTTCTATCAAAGCGTCAAGGAAATTATAAATTTTTTCTTCTTTATTAAGGATAATTTCTGTTGATAGGTTCGAGCCAAGCGTTATTTTATCCAATTCATTAGCAAGTCCCCAAAGATTATTTTTAAAGCGGTTCATTAAGGCCGTTTTTTCTTTTTCCGACAGGCGTAATTTGCGATTAAGCATTTCTTTTTCCAAAAATAATTTTGTTTGTTGCGGCGTTAATTCTTTGAATTCCTGCGACTTTTCGGCGAATTTCAAAAATTCTTTAAATTCTTTTTTGGTGGCCACGTTTTCGTCCCAAAAAATAAAGACATTTATTTTTGATTCCTGCCACGATTTTAACTTCTTTTTCAGTGTTTCATAAGCGACCTTTTTTGAGGTAAAAAATCGTTCAATAACCACGAGTTTTTTTTCCTGGAAAAGCGATTGGTTTTCCGCGGCGGCGGAGATTTTTGAAAAGTCATTTTCTTCGGCATCAAATTTTTCCAAACTTAAATTTCCGCCTGTGGTGAGCGAAGTCGAACCATATTTTTTGCGGAATCCGTCAATTATTTCCTTTAATTTTTGCCGGCTTCGGTAGGTGTCCGGGCCGTAAAGTACATATATCATGAATCATGAAGCATAAAGCATAAAACCAGAGTTTTTTCGTGTTTCAGGTTTCATGTTTCATGTCTGGTGATAGGGGCAAAAATGCGCAGACCTTCCTCCTATTTTAATTCGTTTAATTATTGCGCCGTCACGCGCGCACTTTTCTCCTTCTCTTTGGTAAACCCTGCGGATTGGGTAGTATCCGCCCTTTTTTCCGTTTGGTTTTCGGTAATCGCGCATACTTGTGCCGCCTTTCCGGATCGCCATTTTTAATACCTTTTTCATGGCCGAATAAATTCTTTTTATTTTTTTGCTATTCAGGGAGTTTGCGGGCCGGAGCGGTTCTATTCCAGCGTACCATAAAATCTCATCCGAGTAGATATTGCCGATTCCTTGGACAATTTTTTGGTTTAAAAGCGCGTTTTTTATTTTCATTTTTCGTAAATTAAGCGAGTTTTTAAAATCTTCAAATGAAATAGAAAGCGCGTCCTTGTTTACGCGCGCGTCGGAAAAATTTTCTTTTTTAATTAATCTTATCCATCCGAATTTGCGGATATCGTGCAGGGCCAGGGTGTTTTTGCCGTTAAGTTCCATAGAAAATCTTATATGGCGTTCTCTCAATTTGGAATAATTCCATAATAATTTACCCGTCATCATAAGATGGATATAGAGATTATATTGATTGTTTAAAGCTAAAACAATATTTTTTCCGACTCGGGTTGTATCCAAAATTGTTTTTCCTTTTATCAGGATGCTTATTTTATGAAGATTTTTTCCTTGTCTGAAAAGCCGCGGCGTGTTTGACCATAATTTTAAAACCCGCTTGCCGCGGATTTTTGGCCTAAGATATTTTACGATTGTTTCTGCTTCGGGTAACTCCGGCAATATATTTATCAGCGAATAACGAATTTGTACGAATTTACGAATTACGAATTCGTTATTCGCTTATTCGTAATGAATTCGTTATTTGTTGATTAAATTATTAAAAGTATTTCTCTCCTAAAATCTTTTTTATCCGTTCCGCTATTTCTTCAAGAGTAAAATTGGCCTTGATAATATAATCGGTAGCACCCAGTTTCATTGCTTTTTCAATGTCGTCCTGGGAGCCAAGGTTGGAAAGAATTATGACCGGAATTTGTGCGAGTTCAGAGTTTTTTTTCAGTAGGGACAAAACTTCAAATCCGTCGATGCCGGGCAAAAGAATATCAAGTAGAATCAGGTGCGGTTTTTTGGTTTCAAGCACTTTTAGCGCGGATGTCCCGTCAGTGGCATCCCAAATAACATAATTCTCATTCATCAGTTTTTTAATGATTAGGTTCCTCAAAAAAATGTCGTCTTCTACCACCAGTATTGAGGTTTGTTTAGGTTGTTCTACCCCTTGTGCGGGAGGGGTGTTTGATTCGGCCATGTTTAGATAATAACAATTAAGGAATTAAAAGGCAAAGCTTTTGGGAATCAAGAATTAGGAATTATGAATTATGGTCTAAAATCTCTTAATTCTTAATTCATTATTCATTTAAGTAAGGTCTGCCCAGTTTTTTCCAAGTTTTACATCAACCTTGAACAGCACTTTGCCTTTCCAAACGCCTTCCATTGCGTTCTTTATATCTTTTATTACCGATTCTGAAATGTCTTTTTTATCGGCTATTTCAAAAAGAAGTTCGTCATGGATCTGCAGCAACATTCTTATGTCTTTTTCATTATACTTATTTTTTAACATATTGGAAACACTAATCATGGCAAGTTTTACCATATCCGCCGCCGTGCCCTGAATCGGCATATTTATAGCCATTCTTTCGGCCTCTTTCTTCACACGAAAACCTCCGCTAAGAAGGCCTTCCAGATACCGCCGTCTTCCGTAATATGTCTCCACATATCCCTTTTCTTTGGCAAATTCTATTGTTTTTTCTATATAAGCTTCAATTCCGGAAAAATCTCTGGAATATTCTTCAAAAAATTTTTTGGCTTCACTTTCGGAAAAACCCGAACCCCTGGCAAAAGCTTTTACGCCCATGCCGTAAAGAATTCCAAAATTAAGGGTTTTGGCCGCTCTTCGCATCTCCGGCGTTACTTTTTCAAGCGGAACATTATTTATTTCCGCGGCGGTAAGTTTATGAATATCAACCCCATTTGAAAACGCCTCAATCATTTTAAGGTCTTGGGCAAGTTCAGCCGCAATTCTTAATTCAAGCTGCGAATAATCAAAAGACGCAAAAATAAATCCTTTTTCAGCGACAAAGGCCCTTCTTATTTCTTTCCCGAGCGGAGTTTTTATGGGAACATTTTGTAGGTTGGGGTCGCGGGAGCTCATGCGTCCGGTAACGGTTCCTGTTTGGCCAAAAGTTGTGTGAATTCTTCCGTCTTTAGAGATGAGTTCGGGAAGAGTGTCGCTATAAGTAGTTTTGAGTTTGGCAATCTCTCTATACTCAATAATTTTTTTAATTATGGGATGGAAGTTTTGCAGCTCCAATAATTGTTCTTGGTTAGTTGAAAGTTTTCCTCCTCCAGTTCTTTTTATTTTTTTATTATCCGCGCTAACGCCTAATTTTGTAAAAAGGATTTCAGAAAGCTGTTGCGGAGAATTAATATTAAATTCTTCCCCGGCTTCTTTATAAATTTCTCCGGTTAACTTATCAAGATTTTTTTTGAAAAAAGAGGCGGCTTTTTTAAGATGAGCCGTATCAATTTTTATTCCCTTATTTTCCATTTGGGAAAGAATCGAAATAAGAGGCGATTCTATTTCCGAGAATACAAACCAGGCGTTTTCTTCTTTTAATTTTTTTTCCAGAATTTCACGGAGTTGAAAAAATTTTTTAATCAATTCTTCCGGTTGGCTTGCGGTAATTTCGGCGAGATACACGGAAATAAGCCGTTCCGGGGTTATTTCCCGCGTGTCAATATATAAAAGAAAACCCGCGATTTTAAGGTCAAAAAAATTATTTTCAAGAAGAATTCCATGCTGTTTTTTAAACTCTTTGATAAGGGGTTTGGCATCAAAAATAATTTTTTGGCAGTTTTCTAAAACGGTTTTTTCGATTCTGGCAATATCTTTTGCGTTTGTTTTAAAAACGTTTTTTCCGTCAGAAATAAGCAGCAATCCATTGGTTTCATCAAAAATAATGGCAATTTGTTTTGCTTGAAAGAGTTTTTGTAATTGGGGGCCGTCCGCAGTTTTTAAATTTGCTGTCGGAGACATGGCCGAAAACGGCAGGGCCTGTTTTTGCTCCTCCTTTTTTACTTCCTTTTTTTCGCCTGTCAATCTTGCCAGCAAGCTTCGAAACCCGAATTTTTCTAATACAGCTTTAATTTCCGGCGTTGCCCCAGTTTGGGGATGAGGCAAATTTTGTAAAGATATTTTAAGGGTAACGGCCGTATTTATTGTTGCAAGATTTTTGGAAAGAATCGCCTCGTTTTCTGATGCTTTTAGTTTTTCCAGCAAAGAGGCAGACTCTTTCAGTTTTTTCTTTTTTAGAAGTTTATATATATTTTCAAGTTTTTTATATTTTTTTAGAAGCTCGGTCGCGGTTTTTTCTCCGATTCCTTTAACTCCGGGGATATTGTCGGATGGGTCTCCCCTTAGGGCCTTGTAGTCAATCATTGTTTCGGGTCCAAAGCCAAATCTTTCGCGAACCGCCCTTTCGTCGTATAAAACAGTATCGGTAATGCCCCTTCGCATGGTAAATACCGAAACATTTTTATTAACGAGCTGAAATGTATCCATATCCCCTGTAACAATTATAATTTCAGCCGTTTTGTCTTCTTGAGGAATTTTTTTGGCTAATGTTCCGATTATATCATCTGCTTCAAATCCGTCTTTTTCCAAAATGGGGATATTAAAAGCGCCAAGCACCTCCTTGGTTTTGGGAAATTGCGCGTAGAGCTCATCCGGCGCTTTTTCTCTTTGCGCTTTGTATTTTTCATAGGCAATATGACGGAAAGTCGGGGCGGCCGTGTCAAAAGCGGCCAAGACATAATCCGGTTTCAAGTCCTTGAGAATTTTTATAAGAATAGAAGTAAAACCGTAAACAGCGCCAGTAGGAGAACCGTCGGGAGCGGTAAACGGGGGCAAAGCATGAAATGCCCGATGAATTATGGCGTTGGAATCTATAATTATGTATTTCATACGAAAAAAATCCAAAATCCCAAGCACTAAATCCCAAATAAATTCAAATTTCAAAATTCAAATTGTTTTTGGTTATTTGGATTTTGATTTTGTTTGGGATTTGGGTCGAAAGCCAACTATTTGGCTTTCGACGGGCGAAGCCCCGGAATTTGCCGAGGGGGCAAATTTTTGATATTGGGATTTTATAGCAATGTGGCGTTTATCTTTTCCGGCATGCCTAAATGATATCCAAATTGCATCTTTGGGCAATAGTGCTTTTACTTTCTCTGCCCACTCAATTATCACAATATTGTGCGGGTCGCGAAGAATTTCTTTCAGACCGAGATGTATAAGTTCTTTCGGTTTTTCTAGGCGGTAGGCGTCAATGTGTATTAAGCTTTTAGCTTTTAGCTTATAGCTTTTAGGCGGTATTGGAAAAATTTGCATTAAAATGAAAGTGGGGCTTTTGGGAATTTCTTTGATGCCGAGTTCTTTGGCAAATCCCTGAACAAAGGTTGTTTTTCCTGAGCCGAGATTGCCGGAAAGTGCAATAATGATCGCAGGTTTTTGATGGCGGTTTTTTAGGATTTTTTTTGCAAGAGCGTAGGCAAGGCGTTTGGTTTTAACGGCCCTTGTTGTTGTTATAATTTGTTCATTCATTATAATTTAAGGTTAGCAAATAAAGTATAAATTTACGAATAAAAAAGAACCCCGAGGCGGGAGTGAGCTTTCGTTGGCTCATCCCGCTTTGGGGTGTTGGTGCTTATCGAGGGCCTCGCCCCCGCAGGTTACGAAGCGCGTATCGCGTTGCGTTTTCGGTGGCCAGGGTTTTGGATATGGACCCTGGGTCGAAGTAGGATTCCGCTCCTACTCCGTGAAAACGCACCGCCCCGTTCTGGCTTACCCAGATTTCTACCTTTATCCGGTAGGCCGGACCGGACGAAACCAGCGGAACCGGCGAGTAGCCATGGTTGTAGCCGCCGGAGCTTGAATCCTTGCGAATGTCCGCTTTGATTTCAACTTCGGCCTTTTTGCGCTCTATCGGAATGCCGCCGGCATTAAGCACGGCATCGGCAATGATTCCGCGTGCGCTGTTATCGCCGGAAATCGCCACCTCCTTGCTCTTCAGAAAGCTGGCTACTGCTAAAGAAAGGTTGGCGGTCGGGGGCTGGTACTTTGGACCGCTTATCACCCCGGCGCAGCCGTAGAAAAGCAATACCGTGATTACGAAGATTACGAATATCCAAACCGTGGAAAAAATCCTTTTCATCTCGTTTCCTCTTTGTTTGTTTTAGAATCTGGCGGTGTTTGTTTTGTTTTGGCTGGTCGCGACGTTTTTTCGTAGATCATAGCCGCTCCCTGTACGGCGAGATATGCGGCGTTGAACGCAAGGCACCCGGAAAGAGAAGTTGCGAGAAACAATACAGTGAATACACGGACAAGTTTCTTTATCACGGAGTTTCTCCTTGATGTTGGTTTGGGTTATTTTTTCTCGTTGAGCTTTTTCAGCTCGGCGAGGATTTCTTCGAGGAGAGTGATTATTTTGTCGATACCAAAAACTATCGCCACCAGCGCCAATACAGCAAGAAACAGTAAAAGCCACATGATATCCCTCCTGTTTCCAGGATCTTTCGAACCCGGTTTCTGTTTTTTGTGTTTTAGGTCGTATTTGTCAAGTTACGAAGCTACCTTCAGCTATACTTATATTATACCAAAAATAAGAAAAAAGTCAAGTATTTTGGCAAAAATTGGCCATTTTCCTTGACTTTTTGATAAACCAAACAACACTGAGTGTTGCTTAAATTAATATTAATCCAGAAACAGAGTAACGCATCGATGTCCTGCCCCGGAAAGCCCGAATTGGCTGAAGTTAAGAGTAACCACTTCGCCGCCGTCTCTTTCAATCCACCCCTTAAGGTTTCGGGGAAATTCCTCAATCTCATCATTCCAAGGAAAGGTTTCCACATTATTGATGTAAGAACCGTTAAGCGGGAAGTTTCTTCCGTCAAAAAGTTCCTGCACCATGAATTCGCGGGAAACATCTTTTTTCTTTGCTTTTAATTTTTCAATGGCTTTTACGCTTTCGGCGTCAAACGCTCCGGGATAAAAAAGAACAGCATCGCGCCGTTTTGAATAGCGTATGCAGACATCCCCGTGATAAAAACGCGGGTCAATTAATCGGAGCGGAATAATTGGCTTTTTAAGATTGAATACTTTCCTGATTTCTTCAATGGCTTCAAGCGAATTTCTTACGCCGTAGCAATAAAGATAGGCCTCTTTGGTGGTGATGATATCTCCTTGTCCTTCAAAAAGCATTTCTTCTGGCAGGAAATAAGTGCTGAAACGGTTTTCGGCAAACCAGCGCGCCGCGATAATTATTTCGGGCCTGCGGAGTTCCGGAGCAAGATTGGCCATGATAAATGTTCTTCGGTTTTCATTTCCTTCTTCGCTCCAAATAGGCATGCTCCAGGCAATGTTGGCGGTAAATATTTGGTCCCCAAGACAGGGAACCGTTTCAAGGGTGCGGATTTTCGCGCCGAGAAATTCATAAAGATGCCATAGTTTGCCCCATTGGGCGATGGCCTTGCCGCGATCCGGCTGTTTATTCATTTTCATCCACGGATTTTTTGCCGGATCTTCCCAATTAATCGCGTAGTAAAGCGGCGGACACATTAAAACTCTCATTTTTTATTCCTCTTTTTCGTGGGGTAGGGGAAGGCCGAGCACCAGACGGCCATTGGTTGTGGCAAGGTCGGCAAGTAGTGAAAGATCTTCTTGCCAGCGGACGGCATTGGTTAGTTTCTCAATTTCTGTCCGGAAATCTCCGCTGGAAAATCGCATAAAAATATCGCTGACGTTGTCTGTTCCCAAAGCCACCACCACCCCTTCTTCAAGCAGTTCTTTAACCGGAGCAATGGAATTTCTTGTTGGGCCGTGCTGTTTTCGGTCCTGTTTCATATCAAGAGCCGCGCCCGGGCAGACAATCACGTGGATTCCGAGCGCCTTGAATTCTTTGGCAATTCTTTTGATTTCTACAAGGGTTTGAGCGCCAAGAGAAATGCAATGGGTTGTGGCAATGGAATGAGTATAACCGCGGTTTCGAAATTCGCGGGCAACTCCGCAAAGAATTTTGCTTTCCCATTCCCGCGTGTCATTGGCCTGGTCAATTTGCAAATCAATGGGTTTTTTGAGCCTCCAGGCAACTTCAAAAAAATATTTCATATTTTCCTGAAGGGTTTGGTAGTCAAAGGGCAGAGTAGGGTCGGGAATTTTGATTCCTCTTGAAGGAATAACGCCGATAACATCTGCCAGTTCGCATCCCAGTTCAAATTGAATTCTGTCTTCATTGAAAAACAATCCTTTGACCGGGGAAGCGGCAATCTGCAGATAAAAACCTTGATTCATTGCCTGTCCTTTTACTTTAAGGGCGGCATTGATTGCCTCAAGACCGATAGTCGCGTCAGCGTCAATATAGCTTCTGCATCCTTTGATGCCCTGAATCCCCATGTCTGATACGCCTTCTAAAATCCTATCGTATAGAGCGGCTTTATAATCTGGTTTTCGCTTGAATTCGTCTATATAATCCTGTTTTTGTCTGAGGGTCGCGCCGTTTTCTATAAGCGTGTAACCCTCTTTATTCAGCGTATTTCTTCGGTCAAGGTGCTGGTGGCAGTCAATCAGTCCCCCCTTGATTTCATATTCGTTTTCAATTATGTTTAGGGCGTATTGTCCGGTTTTTTGTGAGTTCATTTAGCGCCTTTTTATGGATTTCAACGAACTTGTCAGGTGCATAATAAGTACCATGAACCGGAATGAAAATCAACATTATGCAAGGCGAGTTCAATAAGTAAGTGCAACACCTGGTAAGTTATAGTTAAGGATAGCCCGGCGTCGGCCAGACGCCATAGGGTCAGCATTTTTTTCGGACTTGCCGAAGAAGCTCCGTTGGCGTATAAAGATGTTGATGAAGCGATGAAGGTTGTTAAGGGGGCGGGAACCGCCAAGAATGTTGCCTATTTTAAACTTGTCGTCGTAATTAAGTCATAATAAAGTATATAACATTAATCATGGAACATTCATGTTTCATGTTATACGTTACAAGGTTTAGTAATGTCCAAAACTAAACTGCCAAAATCTATTCGCAAATTTTTGCGGAGAAAAAAAGCTGAAATCCGCCGGCAGTTTTTGGATACAGAAGAGGCGGAAAAGAAAATTGAGGAATTATTAAGGGAAATTTCAGAGCGCTTTAGGAAAAAGGAAGCAAAAGCAGAAAAATCACCCTAAATTTTATACAATAAATAATTTTTATGTCAATGCCAAAGTGTATTGACTTTTTTTTAAAATAGTTTACCAGTGAGAATACGTGAACCTTGAAAAGCGCTAAAAGTGCTAAAAAGGAGTAAAAAATGAGACAGAAGCATGCGTTTTTGGCTATTCCTCTGTTTGTGGTTTTGATTTCCGGTTGTGCCACCATGAAGGGTGTGGGTAATACCGCCGGCAGTATTAATACCAATTTCGAAAAGAGTACTGAAATGACCGGATTGTTTATGACCGCGGATGAGGCTATAAATAAAGCGAAAGAAAATCTTAAGGTGGGAGAGACGTCTTGTCCTGTTGGACTTAAGGATGCTGGTTTTGACCCGGATGCCAAAAACGTAATTCAGTTGCCAGGGAACAAAGGATTAAAATATATTTTAGGAGTTGATAATCCCCAAATCAAATTAGATAAACCGGAAGATATTGAAAAATTTTCCAGCGAGTTCAATAGATACTATACCGTAGTTTATCCGATTCGCGACCCCAAGAAGAATAAGCAAGCGGTTTATTTTAACAAACAAGACCTTTTGACCACGGGGCCTGACGGAGAGTATTATATTGTTTGTCGCGATAAGATTTTATACAACAATGATTTCGGCGGGGTAAAAGATAAAAACGTGCCTGGCGTGAATAAGAGATTCGGCGGCAACGTTCTTGAATTCCTTTTGAACGCAGTTAATCCTGTAAGGTTGTTTATTCCATAACATTTAAAATTTTGCTACGGATTTTCCGTAGCTTTTATTTTGTTTTTGGATTTGACAAACTTCTTAAAATAGTGTATAATGAAAACATAAGGAAAAAGCTCTTTTATACGCAATTTTCCTGGTTCAAATGGGGTTCTTAAGAGATTCCCGACCCTCCTCGGCGAATCCCCCCACACTTAAAATGGCATTATAGCCAATGGTTATAACTGCAATAATCAAAAGGTTAAAGATTATTTTAAGCAATCACTTTTCTCCTATATTTTATAGCAATTTTTTATGCCATTTTGGGTGTGGGGGAGGAGCCCCATTTGAGCCAGGAAACAAGCAAACCAAAAAAGAAAGGAGGCGCCAGATGTACTGGTCTGATTTCCTGATTCTGGAGCACCGTAAGTGGAATCTGATGAGCGGTAGCATACAGGGTTTGGAGAATTTGGAGAATCCGGCGTGGTGGCCAGGCAAACCGGAGAAGTATTTCCCGGAGTTGCTAGGGATCGAACTTTGGGGAATAAACCGGATGTTCGGCCGGATGTTCGGCTAAAAAACCGAAAAAAAAGGAGACCCTGATGAAAACTCGTAAAGTCGTCGTTGATTTTCGCCGCCGGCCCGTGGATTAAAAGACCGGTCAGGTCGTTACTCCCAAGGAGTATGTGGAGCAGCGCCACCCTGACCAAAGCCGCGACAAGTAGTCGCGGAAAACCCGAACCCTAAATCGCTTATATTGACCGCGTCTTGCGGTCTGTATCCGGCGATGGGGTTCGGGGCTATCCAATACTCAATAAAAATGTAACTTTGTTGGGCATTGGATGGTTGTATGTGTTAGGCAAGCCCGACCTAAATCCGCCAGTGGCGGATCGGTCTAGGGTCGCCCGTGAGCCATCGAATTTATTCATAAGGGCAAAACCGAGTATTCAATACACTCGGTTTTGCTTTTTTATGTTGCGGGTTGTATGTTGTAAGTTGTTGGTTAAGATATGTCCCCATAGCTCAATGGATAGAGCGCAGCCCTCCGAAGGCTGAAATCGAGGTTCGAGTCCCCGTGGGGACGTTTTTAATTCAGTTTTGATTCTTTTTACTAATTTTTATTGTAGAAAATTTTCTCAAAAAGCAGAAAGAGAAAAATCGGAACCGCTTGACAAGTTTTTATCTTTATGCAACCAATTATATTAGCTACTTCCCAATTGAATTGAGAGGAACGGAAAGTGAAAACAAAGAGCGCAAAGACCGTAAAATCCCGGAAACAGGCAATAGGGGTCATGGTAGTTCTCACGCGGTATTACCGCTATGATTTTGGGGGTGGAGGTATGCCGTTGGGCCACGACCGCGATGATGCAGCTGACTTGAAGTTCTCTTGCGGTAAGAGCGTGTGGCGCGCTCGCTACCAAGCGGTGAAACTGCAGAAGTTTGTTGAAAAGCACGGCAAACCAGTCGGAGAAAGACAACACCTTCCCTATGACCGCGATTATTCGTCACAAAGCTACAAACAGGCCTATCTGTTTCCAAAAGAATTTACCGCTACTGTAGTAGGGCGGCTCGTTTCTCTTTATGACTAAAATATTTTGGGTGGCAACTGCCATCTTTTTATATTGCTGAGTTTACCATACAAGAAAACTAAAATCCGCTTTGGATAGGTATCTTTTTCAAAGACATAATCTTCATACACTAACCCGTAAAGATATTGAAAAATAGCACGATGTCGTGCTACTTTTATTGAAGATTTTTTTGGAAATGGTTAAAAATTTTGAAATCAGCGTAGTGGCCTCCGAAAGGGGTCAGCGACAAGAGAAAAGCGGTTTTATGTTCGGTTTTATGTTCTATCCGTTCCGGCTTGCCCAAAGCGTTCCAAAAATTTTCAATGGAAAATTTGGGAATCCAGGTATCATATTTGGCGTTTAAGAAAAGAACTTTTTGGGGATTAATTCTTCCGGCCCAATTAATTGCTTCAACCGGTTGTAAAATCGGACGGATTTTTTCATCAAATTTTTGTCGCGTCCAGCTGAATTTTTTCATGACAAGTTCCCGGCTTTCTTTAAGTTCCTGCTGTTTTGAATAGCTGAATAAATCGGCAAAACTTCCTCCGCCTTTGTCAAACACTCCGGCTTTAATTCTTGAATCGGCGGCCATAATTAAGGCGGCCAAATTGGAACTGATGGAGGCGCCGATAATGCCGATATTTAAAGAATCTAATTCTTGCCGCGTTTCCGCCCAGTCAATCAGCCGTCTTGTGTCAACAACATAATTTTTTATGGCGATTGAGACGATGCGCATCCATCCAAGAAATTCTTTTTCGTCTTCGGAATTTCTTAATTCTTCCAGCCAGGAAATTTTTCTGGTGTCTTCAAGTAAAAGCACATTGAATTCGGTATTGCCGTTCCACGATGTCATTACGTTGGTATAGTGTTCTCCGGGAAAGCGCGTACTGTCGGCAATGGGAAGAACTATAATCAGTTTTTTTCTTCCGGGGGCTTTGTTTTTCCAATATTCCGCCTTGATTGATTCTCCAGGCATGGCCGAATCAAAAGATAAATTGAATACGTCATGCGTTTTTGAGCCATAATTCCAGGCGGGCGTTATTGTTTTGTTAAGCGGTACCTTTTTGTATGAGAATATCGGAATTTCTTCTTTGAAGTTAACTGTTTTTGGCGTTATATCAGGAGGAGGTTTATATAAAACCGCGCATCCAGCAAGTGCTAAAACTAATAGTAAAACGCGTATTGCTTTCATGCCGTTTTCCGTATTTAAATTTAAAAGAGCTGATATTCTATCTGTATAAAATATGGTGTAAAAAATCAAATTTTTTAAGAAGCGAAGCAGTATTTGGTAATTTGGAGCGTTTTCAAAAAGCATGTTTTTGAACGTGCGCTGTGGATAACTCCTGTTTTACTTTCCCCAAATATGCTATAATTAATATACGACGTATACGTTTGCGTTTCAAGGCCTTTTAGGCCGAGAAACATACTTAGTTCTTTGCTATAAAATATAAAGCACTTATTCTTTCTCATAGAGGGCTCTTCGGAGCCCTTTTCATTTACGAATTATCTTAATTTGAAATGGGCGGGTTTGGAACGAATTTTTACGAATGTACGAATTTCATTTATACTTAAAGTATTCATGAGTCATGGGTAGGCGCTTTATGCCACCTCAACGCAAAAGGGGTCCTTATCGGCTCTGAATTGACCGCATAACTCCCGTTTTTCTTCAGAAATATTGCTGTCATGGTCATATTCCATTCGGTAGTGGCAAGATGTGCCTACCCAAGTCATGAGTTTGTATTTATTTGTAGTTAGTAAAGTTATGAAAAATGTTTCACTATCTTTTTTTGGGGGGGCGCAGGAAGTAACTGGCGCTTGTTATTTGCTGGAAATAGACGGTCACAAAATTCTTGTGGATTGCGGGCTTTTTCAGGGTTCGCGTTTTGCCGATGAAAAAAACCGAAATTCTTTTCCTTTTGACCCTAAGTTAATAGAAATACTTATTGTCACTCACGCGCATATTGACCATATCGGCCGTATTCCCAAGCTGTACCACGACGGATTCAGGGGAAAAATTTATTCAACCCTTGCCACCAAGGATTTGATGGAGGTCGTGCTTACCGATGCCCTTATGCTGATGGAAAAAGAATGTAAATTTCACAAAGAAGAACCGCTTTATTCCATTGATGATGTGCGCGGAGTATTAAAACTTTTTCAGCAAGTTGATTATTACCAAAAAATTGAAATAGGAGACGCGGGCTATTTTGAACTTTTAAATTCCGGCCATATTCTCGGTTCTTCATTTATAAAATTTAGTATTGGCGGCAAAATCATAATTTTTACCGGAGATGTCGGCTCCACCACGAGCGTTTTATTGCCCCTGCATGATGATATCCGCAACGCCAGCATTTTGATTATTGAATCAGCTTATGGAAACAGGATTCATAAGCATACTATGGATAAAACCATGATGCTGGAGCGCGCCATTGAGGATGTTACCAGAAGAAAGGGAACGCTGATGATGCCGGTTTTTGCCACGGAAAGAACTCAGGATGTTTTATTTGAAATCAACACCATGCTGGAATTTAAAAGAATCCCCGACATACCGGTGTTTTTGGATTCTCCGTTGGCTGTCCGCGTTACCGAAGTTTTTAAGCGCCACCCGGATTTATACAAGGATGAAATAAAAATGCTTTTAAGGGCGCATAAGCATCTTTTCGATTTCAAGCATTTGAAATTCGTGGAGTCCAAAGATGACTCCAAAAAGATAAATAATGTTCCGGCGCCTAAAATGGTTTTGGCCGGAGCCGGTATGATGACAGGCGGAAGGATTTTGCACCATGCCGTAAGATATTTGCCTGACCCGGCGAGTATTTTATTGATTGTAGGATGGCAGGCGGCCGGTTCTTTGGGAAGGCGGCTTTTGGACCATGCCAAAGAAGTGAAAATCAGGGGTCAGATGGTGAAGGTCCGAGCCGAAATCCGTATTATTGACGGTTATTCGGCGCACGCGGATGAATTGGAACTTACCAATCTTATTGCCAAAACAAAGGATTCATTGGAGAAAGTTTTTGTGGTGCAGGGCGAGCCGGACGCGTCTATGAGTTTGGCGCAGACGGTAAAAGATAATTTCGGTATTTGGGCGGAAGCGCCGAGATTTGGCGAGAAACACGAACTTTGATAAGAAGATTAAAAAACAATCGCCGCTTTAAAGGCGGCGATTGCGTTAATCTTTATGGGTTTTTATCTTTATCAAGATATATGTGTTGCCGTCAATTTTGAAATAGAAGCGGTATTTTTTATCAATTCGGGCTTGCCAAATATCTGTTGATTCGTCATATTTCTTGGCGTGCAATGACGGATGATTTAAGTCGGCCAAAAGGAACCTTAATTGTTTATCGGTTTTCTTTTGAAGAGATTTTAGCAACGAGGCGTAATTTTCTTCAAATTGTTTGGTGGTGCGGGACTTCATCTTTTACGGTGTAAAGATTGAATAAGTTCGTTTGCTGTTTCAAAAGGGCCGTAATACCTGCCTTCGTAGTAATCCTTTAGAGACTTAGTAAGTTCTTTATCCAGTTCATCATAAAATTTTTCGTATTTTTTTGGAACACGGAACGATTTCGAACGTTTTACAACAATATTACGGCTTATTACATTTTTTGAACGCAAAAACTCCTCATATTCTTTACGAGGAATCACAATAAGTTCTTCGCCCCGGGTTAACGTTTTTGGGATAGTAAGGGTATTCATAAATTTAAGGATAGCATATTTTGGAATAAGAAGTCAAAAATAAAATAGCCGGTTGCGAATGAATCGTGTCCGGCATCTAATTCGCAATAAACATAGATATCTTCCACAAAATTACAAGCAAAACAAAGGTTAAAAGTGTTTTAAAGATATTGGGAATCGGCAATAATAGTTTTGTTCGGGTTATCTTTCTGATTCCTCTCTCAATTAATACCACTATTAAATTTAGTGAAAAGAACATGGTAAAAGGGAACCCGTCATTTCCGGAAATTATCCGGACAATTATTATGTCGTGAAATAATCCGTTTACAAGGAAAATGAAAGGGACCGCCAAAAATATAGCTTTTTTACCAAATAACCTAGCCCAGCCCTTTAAAAACATGACAAAACCATTGTGCACACCCGGATTCCATTTGCTCCAGAAATCAGCCGGACTTGTGGCTTGCCAAAAATTTCCCAAAATTCCCCGTTTAGAGTATCCGGATAATCCCCTCATTTTTTTATTCCTTTTGGGTTTGGGTCAAAGAGCCGTTAAATTTATAATAATAGGTTTTTAAGCATTTGTCAAGTGTGGAAAGGATTTAAATAAGATATAATAAAAATATTGAAACTTAATAAATGACCCAGCACCGAATTCCGGAAAAGCAATAATATCTGCAATAGCTTCTTCCGCGGTATCGCCTGCGGCTTACATAAAGCCATGCAATAGATTTTATTTAGAATTGGTGCTGGGTTATAAATTTATACCTAAATTTTTTCGGTCCTGGCGCAATCGGACCTCAAAATTTAGACAAATTTATAAAGCCAACTCCCCACACACATCTAAAATTTAAAATTGCCGTATCGGGCGCGGCGGAAACCGGACACTGCGTTTCTAGTGCTTTGGAGATAACCAAAGAACTTGGCAGGGAAATTGCCAGGCATAATTCGGTATTGGTAACCGGAGCCACAACCGGCTCTCCTTTTTGGGCCGCAATTGGCGCCAAAGAAGAAGGTGGAATTGTAATCGGCTTGTCCCCGGCTTATAACGAGTTTGACCATATTAAGACCTATAATCTCCCGGTTGATTATCATGACTTGATTGTTTATACCGGGTTTGGTTATTCGGGGAGAAATCTTTTGTTGACGCGCGCTGCCGACGCCGTAATAATTACCTGCGGGCGTATGGGGACCCTTAATGAATTTACCATTGCTTTTGAAGATAATAAGCCCATCGGGGTTTTGACCGGAACCGGGGGTATTGCCGATGAGATTAAGAATATAGTTGATAAAGCGCGCAGAGGTGAAGGAAAAATAGTTTATGATTCCGACCCCAAAATACTAGTGGAAAAAGTTTTAGAATTGGTGAAAAAAGAAAAAGTTATAGAGATATAATATCACTAATCAATCTCGAATTATTCCGCGAATGCCTGTGGTGAGCTTGTCGAACTATTCGCGAATAAAATTAGCGATTGATTAGAGATGTAAAAACATGGAAGAAAAAGAAGCGGGAAAAGTTTTGCATTATTATGACAAAATAGGAGTTGCTGTGGTAAAAATTTCAGACGAAGGCCTGGAACACGGCGACAACATTCATATTAAGGGTAAAACGACTGATTTTGAAATGGTCCTTGAATCAATGCAGTTGGACCATAAGCCGGTGGATAAGGCCAGAGCCGGAGAGGATGTAGCGATTAAAGTGGACGGAAAGGCGAAGGAAGGAGATGTAGTATACAAGAAGGCCTAACTAACAACCAACAACCGATAACCAACAACAAACGACTTATTATGTTATGTGTTGTACGTTGTTTGTTGTAAGTTATAGGTTACGAAAGGGTTGGACGAATTAACTCTACAATTTTTCTTCCAATTGGCGCTCGCGATGTTTTTGGGGGCGGGTATAGGAATGGAGCGCGAAGTTCACGGCAAAGCCGCCGGTCTTCGCACTTATTCTTTGGTGTCATTGGGCGCCTGTCTTTTTACCATAATTTCAATTTATGGTTTTCGGGAATTCGCGCCCGTGGGCTTTGACCCTTCCCGTATTGCCTCGCAGGTCGTTGTGGGCATTGGTTTTATCGGCGCCGGTCTGATTTTTCTTCGCGCTAACGAGATTCAGGGGTTAACTACCGCGGCCGGTCTTTGGATTTCTGCCGCCGTTGGCATGAGCGTGGCGGTAAAAATGTATTGGATTTCTATTTTTGCTTCTTTTCTTGCTATTTTTGTTCTTAGGGTTTTGAGATGGTTTGAGCCGTATTTTCATAGCGCTCATAAAAATGATTAAGTTTTTTAATAAGAAATTTATTCAAGGGGTGTTTCTTCTTTCCGGAACGATTATTGGCGTGGGGATGTTTGGCATCCCTTTTGTGTTTTCTAAAGCTGGTTTTATCGTAGGGGCCATGGAACTTCTTATTATTACGGCGGCTTTAACCGTTATTCATCTGGCTTACGGCGAAATACTTTTGCGAACCGATACCATTCATCGCTTGCCCGGCTACGTAAATATTTATTTTGGAAAGCGCTTAAAGTTTTTTTCGTCTTTTTCTTATTTGATAGGGCTCATGGGGGCTTTGCTGGTTTATATCGTGATTGGCGGTAAATTTTTGAATAATCTTCTAAATTTGCCGAATTTCGGAGGCGAAATTATTTTCTGGGCCGCCGGAACCGTATTTATTTTTTTCAGCATCAGACAGTTGGGATTGATTGATACATTAATCAATACTTTATTGGTGGGCTTTCTTGCTTATTTTGTTTTTGGGGCGCTGCCTTATTTTCGTGAAATAACCCCGCCTCTTTATAGTTTTGATAATGTTTTCCTTCCGTATGGAGTTTTGCTTTTTTCTTTGGCCGGGGCTACTGCCGTTCCGGAAGTGAGAGCATTGGTCGGCAAAAACTCCGGCAGTTTGCTTAAGTTCATAATAATTTTCGGCACTGTCATTCCGGCTGTTCTTTATTTTTTCTTTGCGTTATCGGTGGCCGGTGTTTCAGGAATAAACACTTCGCCTGACGCTCTTTCGGGAGTTATGGGGTTTTTGCCTTCTTATCTTTTGAATCTTGGCATGGTTGTTGGGATTCTTGCCGCATTTACATCCTTTATTGTTATAGGACTTACGCTTAAAGAAACTTTATATTTTGATTTTGGCATGCGCCATTGGGTTTCCTGGGCCGTAACGTCTTTTTTTCCGTTACTGCTTTTTGTTTTGGGCGTGGCTAATTTTATAGTTATAATCGGTTTTTTGGGAGCGGTAACCGGAGGAATTGACGCTATTCTCACTTTGGCGGTATTTCAAAAAGCGAAAAAATTAGGCAAAAGAATTCCGGAGTATTCTTTATCTTTATCAAAAACAGTAATTTATGCTCTAGCGGCAATGTTTATATTAGGAATTGGGTGGGAGATAATGCATATTATTAGAAGCTGAAATACGCTGATTGAGTACGCCGAAATACGCTGAATCAGCGTTTAATCAGCGTACTAATCAGCGACGAATCAGCTTCTACAGAATGGAAAACTGGCATGCCGAATCCGCTGATTCGGTTCTAAAAAAACTGCATACTTCTCCCTCGGGCCTTTCGATTGAGGAAGCAAAAAAGCGCCTGGAAAAATACGGCCCCAATGAATTTAAAACCGGAGCAGGGCGCTCTTTTTTATCCATATTTTTGGGGCAGTTTAAAAATGCCTTTATTTTAATTCTGGTCGGGGCCGGGGTCATTTCATTTTTTTTGGGGGATAATACCGATGCCATAATAATCGGCGCGGCCGTGCTGGTCAATATTTTTCTTGGTTTCTGGCAGGAAGCTAAAGCGGAAAAATCTTTTGTTTCTTTAAAAAGGGCGCTGGAGGAATCGGCTTATGTGATTCGGGACGGAAAAGAGCTTTTGTTAAAAAGAGAAGAGGTCGTGCCCGGAGATATTGTTGTTTTTAGGGCAGGAGAAAAAATTCCGGCGGATGCAAGAATTATTGCCTCCAAAAATTTTTTGGCTGATGAAGCAATCCTTACCGGAGAATGGCTGGCAGTTAAAAAAAATACCAATATGATCCCGATAGGCACTAATTTATTAAGCCGTTCCAATATGGCTTTTGCCGGAACCATTATTACCGAGGGCGCGGGCAGAGGTGTGGTGGTCGCGACCGGCAGTAATACCGAGATCGGTAAAATTGCCGAACTTGTATCGGAAGTGGAGGAAACAAAAACCCCTCTGGAAAAAGAATTAAAAACGCTTACCTCCTATATTACTCTGGCCATAGTTTTTGTTATGTCTTCGTTATTTTTGCTCGGCGTATTTTGGCGCCATATAAATGCTTTGGAAATGTTTCTTTCGTCAGCCGCTTTGGCAGTGGCCGCTGTTCCAGAAGGCCTGGCCATTTCAGTAACCATTGTAATGGCTATCGGGATGCAGAAGCTTTTTAAAAAACAGGCCTTAGTGCGGCATCTTTTTGCGGCGCAAACCTTGGGCTCGGTGTCTTTAATCGCGACCGATAAAACAGGAACTCTTACCGAGGCGAATATGCAGGTATCCCAGCTTCTTACCGGAACCGGAGAATTGCTTCATGACGGGAAGAAATATTTAAAGCCGTTTCCCGAGGAAAAAGAAAATTCCCATGTAACGCTTTTGCGCGTTGCTTTGATGCTTTCGGAAGCGGAAATCGAAAATCCCGATGCCGAACTTGAGGAATTGAAGCTTCACGGCAATCCTACGGAAAAAGCATTGGTTAAGGCCGCATTTGAAACAGGATTAAGGAAAGAAAATATTTTAAAAGAATTTCCCAGAATTGATTTTGTTCCTTTTGATTCCGGTCGGAAATATTCTTATGCTCTTCATCGCGACCTTAACCAAAACCGGAATGTTGTATTTATGCTGGGAGCGCCTGAAATAATTCTTTCCCGCTCCAGCTCAATTCAGCTTGATGGTTCATACGGAGTTTTAACCGAAAACAAAAGAGGAGAAATTCTCCGCCATTTTGAAGGGCTCACCCAAAAAGGTCTTCGGGTTATTGCCGCCGGATTCCGTTTAAGCCAAAAAGATTCCCTTGATGATTCCGAACATCTTTTGGAGGACTTTGTTTTTGTTGGGCTTATAGCGCTTCGCGACCCGCTTCGTTCTGATGCCAAAGAAGCGGTAAGAATTGCGCATGAAGCCGGCATTGGCACGGTCTTGATTACCGGAGACCATCGTTTTACGGCTGAAGCAATTGCCGAAGAGGTCGGAATTATTACCGAAAGCCATCGCACTCATATTATTGACGGAAAAGAATTTGATAAAATGTCGGATGCGGATTTTCAAAAAAGGGTCTCCAAAATTGACGTTTTTGCCAGAGTTACTCCGGAGCAGAAATTGCGCATTGTTGAGGGCTGGCAGAAACACGGCGATGTTTTAGCCATGACCGGAGACGGGGTAAATGATGCACCCGCCCTTCGCAGGGCCGATATCGGGGTGGCGCTTGGTTCCGGAACCGACTTGGCCAAAGAAGCATCGGATATAGTTTTAATTAACAACAGCTTTTCCGGAATTGTTACGGCTATCAAAGAGGGGAGAATAATTTTTGAAAATATCAGGAAGATTGTTGTTTTTTTGCTGTCAGACGCCTTTGCCGAAACAATTCTGGTTTCTTTTAGCATCATTATGGGATACCCCCTTCCCTTACTTCCGGCACAGATTCTTTGGATAAATTTGGTAGAGGACACTTTGCCCAATACCGCCCTTGCTTTTGAAGAGGGCAATGGGGAGGTTATGAAAGAAAAACCGGAATTTTTTCGCAAGCTTTTTGACCGGCGCTCTTTTTTACTGACCCTGTTTTTCGGACTGATTACTATCTCCGTTATTATTTCTTTTTTTCTGCTTTTTCTTTCGCAGGGCAGGGATATTTCTTATATCAGAACTATGCTGTTTCTTTTTGTCGGCGGGGACTCCCTTTTTTATATTTTAAGCATCAGGAATTTTCATAAGCCCTTTTGGAAAGTTTCTTTAAAAGAAAATCCTTATATGATACCGTCTATTGTAATAGGGTTTTTAATGCTTTTGTCGGCGGTTTATGTTCCGTTTTTGCAATCGCTTCTTAAAACAGTTCCCTTGAATTTTTCCGATTGGGCTATTATAGTCAGTTACGGGTTGGGCTCATTGTTGGTTGCGGAAGTTCTGAAATTTTTCCTGTTTCATAGGAGATAATATTTGTTTATCTTGTTTGGCAACTTTCTTTTGCATTTTAATTATGGTCTGCGGCTCGTAGAAGCGGACTTGATTATCCGGGGGATAATCGAGGCGGATACGCGGATATACGCGGATACTTTTTAAAAATATTAGGACTTACGCGTTTCGTGTCATTGCGACCGCGAGCGACCGAGGGGAGCGTGGCGGGAAGCAATCTTTTGGATTTATGTATGATTTATGTGTGGGATTGCCGTATTACTTCGCTCCTCGCAATGACGAAAAAAGATTTTATGTTTTCTTGGTTTTTAAATTTATTCAGAAAATTTTTAGGACTGGTTTTGATTTTTCTCGGGATATTATCTCTTTTTGTTCCGTTTGTTCCGGGCATTCTTTTGATTGTCGCCGGTTTATGGCTTTTCGGCGGAGGAAATTATTTTAAAAAATGGTTTAAAAAGCCGGAGAATAATAGTTTGGAAGAAGATAAAGAAAATAAATAAATAATTTTTAGTCAGTGCCGCGTTTGCCCGCGGCTTTTTAATTGCCGGCCAAATTTTTGCGCGTTAAACTATACCCCTTATTCGCGCGAATAAGGGGTATAGTAAAAAATACAATACTTGACTATTTTTACGGATTAATTATTATGCTGATAGGCCTTTAAAAATAAGGAGAAAATACAGTGCGAAAGTGGAACGCGGCTGGGTTATTTTTAATGAGTGCCGGATTGTTCTTTACGTACTTTAAAATTTGGCCGAACCTTGAGTTTGTTCAGGTTATTCCCTCGATTTTGGTGGTTGTATGGGGATGGATGATTTATGGTTTTGATCGTATGGTTGATACTAAGCGGATGCCGTTTGTTTTAACCTTTTGGGCGATTTATTGGGCGGTAGTTGCGGTAATATTTGGCGTGGTTGCCCTTTGGTGGGGAATTGCGATGGAAGAGTTTTTTATGTTTGGTTATCTGGGATTAGCTCTCTTTTTTGTGGTTTTGGCCTTAGTTAATTTTGTAATAACTTTTTTTGAATTATCGGCCCAGGAAAAAGCAGAGAGTAAGTAAAGCCGTTTTAACGGCTTTTTTTCTTTTCAAAAATACTTTACAATATGTCCGTATGAGAATAATTGCTGATTTTCATATTCATTCGCCATACGCGCGCGCGGTTTCCAAAGAAATGACTTTGGAGAATTTGGATTATTGGGCAGGGCTCAAGGGAATTACGGTTATGGGGACTGGAGATTTTACGCATCCTAAATGGATAAAAGAAATTAAAGAGAAACTGGAGCCGGCGGAGCAAGGAATCTTTAAACTAAAATCCCAAATCCCAAATCCCAAATCCCTAATAAATTCAAATGACCAAAACTCAAATTCCAAAACGCGTTTTATGCTGACGGTGGAAATTTCAAGCATTTATTCCAAAGGCGGGAAGGTTAGAAGAATTCACAATCTGATTTTTGCGTCGTCAGTTGAGACGGCGGAAAAAATAAACGCGCAGTTGAATATCCGCGGAAATATTAAATCCGATGGCCGGCCGATTTTGGGGCTTGATTCTAAAGAGCTTTTGAAGATTGTCTTAAATGCCGACCCCAATTGTTTTTTTGTTCCGGCGCATATATGGACCCCTTGGTTTTCCGTGTTCGGTTCCAAATCCGGTTTTGATTCAATTGAAGAATGTTTTGATGAGTACTCAAAGCATATTTTTGCTCTGGAAACGGGTTTGTCTAGTGACCCGGCCATGAATTGGCGGGTTTCAGCGCTTGATAAATATGCGCTGATTTCCAATTCCGACAGCCATTCTTTAAGACGCATTGGGCGAGAAGCGAATATTTTTGACGCAGAACTTTCATATAACGGGATTATTGAAGCAATAAAATCTAAAGACCCCAAACGTTTTCTTTCCACCATAGAATTTTTTCCGGAAGAGGGGATTTATCACTATGACGGCCATAGGGATTGCAATATCAGGCTTGCTCCCGAAGAAACCAGAAAATTAAAAGGCCTTTGCCCCAAGTGCGGAAAAAAGGTTACCGTGGGAGTGATGAGCCGTGTGGAAGAATTGGCGGATAGACCGGAAGGATTTAAATCTGAAGGATTTAAACCGGAAAAAGCGATTCCGTATAAAAATATGGTTCCGCTTGATGAGATTATTGCCGAGTCATTAGGGGTTGCTTCGGCTACGACAAAAAAAATTCAGGAGGAGTTTAAGAATATTGTTGCTGAATTCGGAAACGAGATATCGGTACTATTTGATGTTTCCCGCGCTGACCTTGAAGGAAAAATTAAGCCGGAAATTGTTGAGGGTATTATGCGGGTTCGCGAGGGGCGGCTTCATATAGAGCCCGGCTACGACGGTCTTTACGGCAAAGTGAGAATTTTCGAGGAAGGGGAGAGGAGAGAGATTTCCAAACAGGCGAGCCTCTTCTGAATAACTCCGCTTGCATTATTTTTTAATTAAACTATAATTTGGATTGGTGTTAAGCTTTATAAAGAACCTATGTATTGGGGCTGTCCCAAAACTACGAAAACAGTATTTTCGTCATTCTGAGCGAAGCGAAGAATCTTGTATTTAAGCCGTTTCTAAATAATTGAGATTCTTTACAAAATTCGGAATGACAGTTTTGGGACAGCCCCGTATTAGGCTAATTTTATAAATCTATGGGTTTTATGGAAGGCGGGCCGAAACCACCATACAATATAAGACAGGAGGCAAGGGAGAAAGAGAAAAACACAGAAACATTGGATAAACTAATAGAATTTTCTCGTTTTCTTGGCGGATTAGATAGGGCTCGAATAGATGAAGCAATTCGCAATCAGCTCCACATCATTAAAGACGAAATAGATTCGGCTTTATAATTTTATGTGTTCAGGTATTTTTAACCTTTTTGCGGACATATTATTTAGTGTTGCCATCGCGGGAATCATTGCCGTTGTTTGTGCCTATGTTTTGGCGATTTTTGATACCCGATTGAGGAAAGCAGCATAACGCCTGAACTATTGACTTTTAATAAATTTTATAGTATAATTAAAACATAATCTAAAACAGCTTTTTGCAAAGGAAATTTAGCTTATAAATAATCCATTTTTCTTGGCAAAACAGCAACTTTTTAACAAAATTTATGATAAATACGCTCAATAAGCAAAAAGCATTATTTTATTCATTTATTTTTGTATTAATAGGAGCCCTTTTGCTATGGGGTCTGTATCAAATAACTCTTGCTTCGCCGGATAAAGGCCCAAAAGCGCGCTTTGTAACAGAACTTCCGGAACGGGCAGCTCAAGGAATTGCTATGGGATGTAAGAAAGTTAAAGAAAGCGGAAAGGCGCTTACCGTGTTAAGTTGCGACCCTAATATAGGAACACAACTTGGACTTCAGGAAGATATAAGGGTTTTTGCGCAGGATTCTACGGCCAATGCCCAGATTGGAGCCAATGCGGTTCAAACCAATGGAAACACGGGTAGCGGTAGAAAAGTTGTTGTTTTGGATACCGGTTATAACTACGGTCATCCGGAACTTTCTTCAAGCTACCTCGGAGGAAAAGATTTTGTAAATAATGATGATGACCCGGCAGACGATAATGGGCACGGCAGTCATGTTGCGGGAATTATTACTGCTGATGGGGTAAATGCAACTGCCAAGGGCGTAGCGCCCGATGCAGGAGTAATTGCCGGAAAAGTTCTTGATGCCGCCGGTTCGGGATATTTCAGCGATGTGGAAGAAGCGATTTATTGGGCGGTTGATGTGGCTACTAAAGGAGCAGATGGTTTGGCAGGTACTAGCGATGATGTTGTTGTTGATGCCATTAGTTTGAGTCTTGGAACAGGAAAGCCCTATGTTTATAAAGGATTTTGTGATAGTGTACTGCCTTCTTTAACTGCGGCGATTAAATATGCCGTTGACCACGGAGTTTTGGTTGTGGTGGCTGCCGGAAACAGCGGCAGGGCAGGAGTTTCCATTCCAGGATGTATAAGTTATTCAACTACGGTTGGCGCTGTTAATGACTTTGATAAGGTCGCCAGTTTTTCTGGAAGGGGGAGTGCGGTTGATATTTCCGCGCCGGGAGTTACCATTTATTCTTCAACACTCGGTTCAAGCTATGCTTCTTGGAGCGGAACAAGCATGGCTACACCAGTTGTTTCGGGAACTGTGGCCTTAGTTAAATCCGCACATCCGACTTTGACAGTAGCTCAAGTGCAAAATGCTTTGCTTTCTACGGCCAAGGATTTGGGAAAGTCAGGAAAAGACAATGATTACGGCTGGGGAAGAGTAAGGGCGAATCTCGCTGTTCAATAGAAACGCGGATAAACACTGATAATAACGCGGATTAACACAGATATTTTTAAGCCAAAAGCTCCGCTTATAGCGGGGCTTTTGATTTTTTGCTATAATAAATAAGAGTGTTGAATTATTCCCTGAGCGAAGCCGAGCGAAGTCGAAGGGTTACATTATTCTATAGATTCTTAAGGTATGCCTTCGACAGGCTCGGGCAATAAATTATTTGATAGTTTCAATAAAAACATGAAATTTATATTTAACGTAAATTTTCCAAAATTTTCATTTCCCCAAATAAATCAGGTTATTTTGATTATTATTTTTGCCGAATTTGTCATTGGGGCTTCAACGGCTTTCATTACGCCTCTCTTTGCGCTGTTTATCGTGAATGATATTTTGGCGCCGGTAACCGTCGTGGGAATTGCCGTGGCAATTTTTTGGGCGGTAAAATCAATAGTGCAGCTGCCGGTTGCCCGCCAGCTTGATAAAAACCACGGAGAAATTGATGATTATTATTCAATGCTTATAGGCCTTGCCGTTATTATGGTTGTGCAATTTATGTATTATTTTGTCGGCTCGGTCTGGCAAATTTATTTTCTTCAAATTTTGTTAGCGGTCGGGTACGCGCTGTATGTTCCGCCTTTTTTTGGAATGTTTTCACGCCATTTGGATAAAGACAAGGAAGCATTTGAATGGTCGCTTTGGTCAAGTTTTTCCATTGGAGCAGGAACTGCTTTGGGAAGTTTGTTTTCCGGAATTCTTGCGGCCATTGTCGGGATTCGCCCGATTTTTTTTGTCAGCGGAACTTTCAGCCTTATCGGATTAATAATACTTATTTTTTTGAGGCCTTATATTAAACCAAAAGTTCCGCATGACCTTGCCCAATTTTACGGCCAAAAGCAGATTTAACCTCATATTGAAACAAATAAATAAAAAACAGGCCTTGTCGCGAGACAAGGCTTCTTGAATTATTTTGTCGTCCCTCCCGCAAGCGGGAGGGACGGTTTTTTTTGGGACCCGCCCTAAACTGATTTGTAATCGGTCGGGCGGGTTGGTTGCGCGGGCCCGAATTGGGTGGAGCGGCTGGTGCTGGTGTGTGCTCCGTACCCTTGCGGATTCGTCCCTGCGCTGCCGCTTCCCGTTTTCCGGGTACGGCGATGCTCGACGCCGATTTTATAAGCCTTCTCGGTCTCGGTCTGGCGTCGAGGGGTTGAAATGACCCGCCTTGGTTGGCGAGTCCTTCGGCGTCCGCGGTAAGCGGCGCCGAAGATGGTTCTTGGTGGAGGGTTGCTGGGTGTACAGGACCGGTCTTTTCAGGCGGTTTGTTCGTTTGCGAACACCTGTACAGGACGCTCCACATTCCCACCAAGAAGCTGTTTGTAGTTTGGCCCGAACCCTTCTTGTTGGGGTCCGTTTGTCAGTTGCGCGGCGAGTGAGGAGCGTCCCCTCGTACTTCGCGTTAAATTTCGCCGCGAAACTCAAGGCCCAGTTTGCGATTTTTTTGCGGAACCGGCCAATAATCCAAGGCCGGCCGGTAAGAGGGGCTACCTCTTCTATCGCCTTTCTGCTTCGCTTTCGCGCGCAGTCAAGCAACAGCCGCAGTATTGTATTTTGAGCCACCGTTTTGACCAGTCCTTCCAGCGCATTGCGCTTTAGTGGAGTTAGGGCTGGTATCGGCGGCTGATTAATAGATTTTCCTGAAACATGTGACATGAAACATGTAACGAGTTATCCATTAATCAACAGCCGATTTTTTATTTTTAATTTTTAAAAAAAGGGTGGAGCCGGGAGATTTTTGACTTTATTTCTGTCCTAATATCTCCCGGCCCCGCTTGGGCAGACCTACTTCCGATCCTTTCGGCGGGCTGGTACCTTTACGCTTGTGTTCCTGGTGCGACCTTCCCGCCTAGCCCAAGTTTTTGTTTGCAGCCGGTTTGGCTGCTAAGCAGAACCGCAGGGATGCCACGGGCATTCCGAGCACCCTACACCCGTCGGTGTATTTTGAACTGCGGTAAACTTTTCGCCTTTTATCGGCGGAAAAAACCCGTAAATTTCTGCTATTCTCTAACAAATATGAATTTGTGAATGCTTCAATCCTAGATCTTCAGGGTATTATTACGAGCTTTTTTTGACGATAAAAATACTTCTTTTGTGGGAGCGGCGTCTTTGGCCAGCCGACACCCCTTAGCAACACTGAGTGTTGCTTAATGTAGGAATTATGGGCTTTTTTCGCCAAACGGCCTGTTTTTTATGTTTTTAAGGTTGGACTTTAATATGTAGTCTATACAGGATTTTTTGTCAAGAAAAATGGGAGGCAAAAATAGGATGTTGGAATTGTGGTTTCTGCGGCATTTCTGCCGGGGAATCCGCCACTATCCGCCCTCACAAGGGTAATGTTTCTTCCTGACGCAATTGCCGGGTTTTTTTCCCTTGCCGAAGCCCATACGGGCCTCGATCCCCTCCAGCGTTTTAGTGCTTCCCAGCACCATTCTAGATTACTTTAATTATACCAAATCCACAGAATTTGTCAATAGGCGGCCCTTTTTCTTTTTGGTACGATAGTAATGAAGAAATAAAAAGCTTTGATATTAATTTTATTCTTCGAGCCGGGTCGAGAAGCTACGTTATTGTAACGTTCCCGATTTCACTCGAACAGTAAAGGGTATCCGCGTATATCTGCGTTGTCAGCTCCCAGCTAACAACGTATCTGCGTCTATTCGCTTCTAAATTCATATGACCAATAGTGAGATTGCTAAAATATTAAATGAGATGGCTGTATTGTACGAAATGGAAGGAGTTTTATTTAAACCGCGCGCTTATGAGAAGGCGGCATTGGGTGTTGAATCGCTTGCTCAAGAAGTAAAAGAAATTTATAAAGAAGGAGGAGAAAAAGCTCTTTTGGAAATTCCCGGCGTGGGAAAAGGAATTGCTTTTCATATCAAACAGCTTTTGGAAAAAGGAAATTTTGACGAATATGAAAAATTGAAGAAAAAAATTCCGGTGAATATTTCTGAATTGACTGCGGTGGAAGGCGTTGGGCCCAGAATGGTAAAAACACTATGGCAGAAATTAAGAATTCGCAACTTGGCGGATTTGGAAAAAGCGGCTAAAGCCGGGAAAATCCGGAAACTTGAACACTTTGGAGATAAATCAGAGCAAAAAATTTTAAAAGGAATTGAATTTTTGAAAAAATCCGGCGGAAGAGCTGTTTTGGGATTTATTTTGCCGGAAATTCGTACGCTTGAAAAAATGATTCAGTCGTTTCCCGAAGTTGAAAAGGCGGTTGTGGCCGGTTCAGTTAGGAGGAGCAAAGAAACCATTGGTGATATTGATATTTTGGTTACGTCATCAAAGCCGGAAATAGTAATGGAGAGATTTCTGGGTTTGCTTTTTATTGCCCATGTTTACGCGCACGGCAAAACCAAAACAGCCGTGAAATTAAAAAATGGTCTTGATGCGGATTTGCGCGTCGTGCCAAAGGAATCATTCGGCGCGGCCCTTAATTATTTTACCGGCTCAAAAGACCATAATGTCGCTTTGCGGCAAATTGCGATTAAGAAAGGGTGGAAGCTTAATGAATATGGTCTCTTTCGAAGCGCGGACTCACGCGGACAGGACGCAGACAGTCGCGGAAACGGTCTGCGTGGTTCAGCGGAGATATTGGTTGCCGGAAAAACCGAGGAAGAATTATATAAGGCCCTTGGACTTAGTTATATCGAGCCGGAAATGCGTGAAAATACAGGAGAAATTGAAGCGGCCCTTCGACATGCTCAGGGTAAACTCGTTATACATGCAAGGTCCGACCTTGGTCGCGCACGGGTCGGGCCCTTGCTACCGGATTTAATCAAATATGGCGATTTAAAAGGCGATATGCAAGTTCAAACCGATTGGACCGACGGAGAAAATTCTATTGAAGAAATGGCCAAAGCGGCTATGGAAGCCGGACTTCAATATATTGTGATTACGGACCATACCCGTTCCCTTGCCATGACCGGCGGTTCGGACGAGAAGAAACTTTTGAAACAAATGGCATATATAGACAAGCTAAATTCCAAACAAATTCCAAATTCCAAATTCAAAATATTAAAGGGAGCGGAAGTAAATATTGGGAAAAACGGTGAGCTGGACATCAAAGACGAGGTTTTGGCAAAATTGGATGTTGTTGGCGCGGCCGTTCATAGTCATTTTAACCTTTCGCGCCAAGAACAAACCAAACGCATTATCCGCGCCATGGAAAATACGAATGTTGATATTATTTTTCATCTTACCGGTCGTCTTATCAATAAACGCGAGCCGATTGAGTTGGATATTGATGAAATTATCGCGGCCGCGAAACGTACCGGAACCATTTTGGAAGTCAACGCGTATCCTAATCGCGCCGATATAAAAGATGAATATATTAGAAAATGCGTTAGGGCAGGAGTAAAAATGTCAATTGATTCTGATGCGCATTCAATTCAGCATTTTAAAATGTTGGAGTTTGGAATTGCGCAAGCCAGAAGAGGATGGGCGGAACGTAAGGATATTATCAACGGATGGTCTCTTGAAAAAATGCTGAAGTTTTTGAAATAATTAGTTCAATAAATTTATATATTTATGTTTTCTCAAGAGTGGTATCAAAAAATTAAAAAAGACCGTTCAGTCGGGAATGCGATTAAAAAAATCGAAAAATCTTTTATTGGGTCAAAAATAGACCTGCCGCTTTTTTATAAACTTAGGATAGCGGAATTCGTTATCCGATTAAAAAAGCGGTTCCATAAAAAATTCGGTATTTTTATCATTTTTGGCTGGCGGCAGAAATGGAAGGATTTTGCCGATACGCCCGATATAACCCAGAATATTTTTAAAAATCATCATGTTCGCGTTTTTGAATTCCATAAAAAAGAACTTCAGGATTTAAGCGAAGACAGATTTATGTCGCGCCATATTGCCAAACTGATTAAATTTGACGGAGCAATTTTAATTGACAAGCATGGCGTTATTGTTGATTCCGGCGTTTATATTGAAGGGCTTCGCCCTAAAACAATTGCTGAAAAACTTTATCCGGGACACAACCATAAATCCGATCTTTCAGCAGTCTTCGGTTTTAAAACGAAAGTGCATGCCCGGCACCTTTCCGCGATTAGCGCGTCTTATATTTTTAAAAATACTGCTGTTTATACCCTTTCCGAGGAAACGGGAGATTTTCATGTTTTTGAACGCGGAAAAATCGTGTATTCAAGCGTTGTCCGGGAAAGAAGCGCAAGAACGGCGAGCCGTTTGAAAAGGCGCTGATGATTTTGAAACAAAAAAGCGGCTTAAAAGAAGCCGTTTTTTAAAAATATTGCCATTTGGCAGAATCTATTTTTTGACAAATAAGCTCATCGGTTTCTTCGCCGGTAATTATAATTTCATATTTTTCCTGAAATTCTTTTTCAAATGTTCTGATTATTTTTTCCGCGCTTTCCTCCGAAATCGCTTTAAATTTGCCGTCTTCGTATTCCCGGTAATGGGTCTTATATCCTTCGGGAGATATAATTTTGGAAATTCCCAAAAACATAGTTTTATCTTCTGATGCCATTATAACACGCTCTCCTATAAACTGGCCGTGGAAGAATAAATCCGATTTTTCAAAGTAAAGCTCTATATTTATCAGAAGCCCCTTTTTATCAAGTTTGCATATCGTTCTTTTTCCGACCAGGAAAATATCGCGGGGAAAAAGAATTTGTCGCATTACATTCCTCCTTTTAGAATTCATAAACGCAGTTTTCAATAAACGTAAGGCGGTCGGCGGTTAAGAATTGTTTCCAGATTTTCAGGAAATTTTTTGTTTTTCCTCTCTTTTCTCCGAATTCCATTTGTACATAGATTTTTTCCGGCGGATATTCCGGAAGAGTGCGAACTTCCGGCGCGCTCATTTTTGGGTAATAAAGCCATATTTGAATTTTTCCGTATTCTTCATGGCGAAGTTTTGCCTTGATAATAAGTTCGCGTATGAATATATCATCAGCCGAACTTGCGTCTGCTCCCTTAATCAGGAACGTGAGTTTTAAATTTTTTGTTTCGCACGTTTTAACTGTTTGGTATGAATCAAGGGGCCATGGGGGTTTGAAAGAAGCACAACCCGTTAAGAGCAGTATGCTAATAAAGATAATACCCCTAATTTTCATTTTTTTATTCCCTTATTTTTTTCTTCGAGGCATGACTTGAAAAATTTGAGTTCGTCGCGCGTAAATTTAAGCCGTTTATCAAATTTTTCCGCATCATCGGGGGGAACATTTCTTTGGTTTATCCACCCGCGACCAGGTACATTATAAAAAACTTTATCCGGACTGTAATATCCGGTAAGCCAGTGTTCGTTATCGTTTTGCCAGATTTCTAACTCTTGGCCGTCTTTGGTAAAAATACGTACCAGCCAATCCTTTTTGGTTTTTCTGTAAAAAATCGTTCCAACTCTGCGTGGTTTTTCCGTTTCGCAAACCACTTTTTGATCTGCTTTTTCAATTAACTCTTGAATTTTGGAAGGATAATTTTCGGCGAATAGTTGTATGGGGGACAGAAGATTAATTGAAATAAGCAGGAAAAAAACAAGGATTTTCATGGCCCCCTCTTTTAGATTTTAAAGAGCAATTATAAAAACATGTTAAAACCTAAGTTAATTTAAGTCAATTTGACAAATATAGAATAAAAATGGTATTGTCAATCTGACGGTTGCGGCCAAGAAACGCAATCGTCAGCTCCTTTACATACCGGCCTGACTCGAAAAAACGAGAGGCCGAGCGGCTCGCCAACCGGCGAGGTTCGCTAAAAGCGGTGTGAGGCGGTGATAAGAACACCATGGACGAAAGTCCGGCCTTGCGATGGAAGAACCATCGATGCCGCAAAAAAACCAGCCGAAGAACGGCTGATTCCTGAAGGAGGGATTCATGAGAGAAGCGTTTAGGATTTTATGGCAGAGTTCGCCTAAGCGTATTGGTGCTAGCGTGTTATTTTTTATAATGGGTATTAGTTTTTGTTTATTTGGTTTATCTTTTTGGTTTGAGGACACGCGCGCAAATAATGATGTGTTTTTTGCTTTTACTGTCTTTTTATTGGGTTACGTTTTTGTGGTCGGTGCGGGCACATTTATTATTAAGCCGTTTAACGCGATTCGCAAATTCAGAAAAGAATTCAAATTTTTGCCGCCGGTAACGCCGGAAGCAAGAGATGCGCTTCAGCGGAAAGTTGATGATTGTTTGGGGGTGTTGGCAAGAAGTTTTTTTTACAACTGCTCTGAAGAGAAAAGACTTTTAGAGATTTTGAGAGGTTTTGTTTCGGGTGAAGCAGTCCCTACTTCTATTTTCTGTGAAGATGTCGCAAATTTTGAAAACTGGCTTTGCCGAACCCGCAAGCATTTACAGGAATCCAAAAAACGTTTTTGGCGTCTTCACGCGATTGCCCGTAATCAGTTTTTGCCTCAGCCGTTTAAGATGTTGGATAAAGTTGGCGATTATAAAGACGTAACTTTTTATAACCCGGCGAAGCATAAGAAAGATGAAGCGCGGGAGTAATCACGAATTAGACACGGAAATTAATTAAAAAGTTTTGGGCCATTAGGCCCATTTTTGTTTTTGTTCAAATCAATGTTACTATATTAGTTATGCCAGTCGAGCGTTCAGCCGGAATAATAATTTTTCGTAATACCCCGCAAGGAAGGAAGTATTTGGTTATTCGCGTGGCGCAAAAACATATTCCCAAACCCGATTTTTGGGATTTCTCCAAGGGGATTTTGGACAAGGGAGAGAAGGGTCTTGAGGCGGCCCGGCGCGAATTAAAAGAGGAAACAGGTATTAAAAAAATTGAATTGATGCCGAATTTTAAGGCAACCGTGCGATATTTTACCCGGAGGAACGGAAAACCGGTTCCCAAATTTGTGGCTATGTTTTTGGGGGAAACCAAGACAAATCGTGTAAAACTATCATGGGAACATGATAAATATGAATGGTTGGCGTATAAGGGTGCCCGTAAAAGAATTACGTTACCATCTATGAAAAAAGCGACAGAGAAAGCAGAAAAATTTTTGAAAAATTATTTATTAGCAACTTCATAATTGAAAGAAAATTAAAATATCCCTACTATACGCTTAAGCGTATAGTAGGGATAAAAATAAAAAACTATCAAAGAACTATTGAAGCCGGATTTTATTAACTACGCGTAAATCCACGGTTATTAAAAGATGACTGAATTCGAGAAAAAGGTGTATAATACGGTTAGAAAGATTAAGCGCGGCAGAGTAGCGGCATATTCCGATATTGCCTGTTTCATAGGCAATCCGCGCTCGTTTCGTGCGGTAGGCAACACTCTTAATAAAAATCACAGCAAAGATATTCCCTGTCATCGGGTGCTACGAAAAGACGGTTTTGTCGGGGGTTATAACAGGGGAGTAAAAAAGAAAATATGTCTTTTAGTAAAAGAAGGAGTTTTGATAAAAAATAGAAGAGTAAATTTGAAAAAATATTCATGGATAAAATTTTAGAAGTAAAAAATTTATCGGTAACCCTGGATGGCGAGGAGCTTTTAAAAGAGCTTTCTTTTGAAGTGGGTCGGGGGGAAGCCCTCGCTATTATCGGGCCGAATGGCGCCGGCAAGACAGTTTTATTTCGGGCGCTTCTCGGCCTGGTGCCTTTTTCCGGCTCTATCCAATGGAAAGAGGGAATTAAAATCGGATATGTTCCGCAAAAACTTTATGTGGAGCGGAGTTTTCCTTTGAGCGTAGAGGAATTTTTTTTGCTTAAATCCAAAAATTTTTGGTTTCCCGAAAAAAAATTTCGTGAGCATTTAAGCCACGAGTTGTCTTTAGTTGGTATTGGTGCGGATATTCTTAAAAAAAGATTGGGAGAGATTTCTGTGGGGCTTTTTCAAAGGGTGCTTATTGCCTGGTCGCTTTTGGCTCATCCCGATGTTTTGCTTTTTGACGAGCCGACTGCCGGAATTGACATCGGGTCGGAGGAAACCATTTATAGCGTCATGCATAAATTGCAGGATGAACGGAGAACAACCATTTTGCTTATTTCCCACGATCTTAATGTAATTTATCGATATGCAACCAAGGTGCTTTGTGTTAATAAATCAATGGTTTGCCAGGGTGAGCCAAGAGAGGTTTTGAGCCCTGAACAGCTTGCCAAGTTATATGGGGAAGGTAAATTTTATCTTCATATGCATCAATTGCCTAAATAAAAAATGGATTTTAATTTTTATCAACCATACATCATTGCGCTTATTGTGGGAATAACCTCGGGCTTTGTGGGCAGTTTTATAATTTTGAAAAGGATGGCTTTGGTCGGTGACGCGCTTTCTCATGTAGCGCTTCCTGGTATTGCTCTGGCCTTGGTTTATTCAATTGACCCATTTTGGGGCGTTTTGGTTTTTTTGCTTTCGGCCGCGGTTCTTGTTTGGTGGCTTGAGGGTAAAACAAAACTTCCGACTGACGCGGTTATCGGTCTTTTATTTACAGCAAGCTTAGCCATTGGCATTTTATTGATTCCGGATACGGAAATTCTTGAGTCGCTTTTTGGCGAGTTTCCGCGATTGAGTGTGATTGAGTTTTGGTTTTTTATCGGCTCGGCCATTTTGCTGACTTTTCTTTTGCTTAAATTTTCACAAAAAATAATTTTTTACATTATATCTCCCGAATTGGCTAAGGCCGAAAAATGGGGCCCTCGGATTAATTTGCTGTTTCTTTTGATTTTTGCTTTTACTGTGGCCCTTGGCATCAAATTGGTCGGCACGCTTCTTATGGGCGCTTTAACAATTATTCCCGCATCTGTCGCCAAAAATTTTTCTCGTAATATGACCTGGTATGTAGTTTTAAGTTTGGTTTTTGGCGGAGTTATCGCTGTGGGCGGACTTTTTATTGCTTCTTCATTCCACCTTCTTCCCGGCCCGGCAATTATTTTACTGGGAGTAGGACTATTTATCGTATCTTTAGTTTTTAAAAAGGGATAATAAAAACCGCCATTTGTTTTGGCGGGGATGGGATTTTATGCTGGTACGCTAAGAAATATAAGAAGTGCCACGGGCAATGAGGATAGGTAAAAAAGCGTAAAAACTCTTTAAAATAAGCCAAAACAAAATCCGATATCTGTATAGATATCGGATTTTTGGTGAACTTATGAATTATTTTGTTGTGGCCTCAACCACTTTTTTGAATACAGCCGGATAGTTTTCTGCTAAGTCTGCCAGGATTTTTCTATCAAGCTGAATATTCTTTGTTTTTAATTTATGGATAAACCGGCTGTAATTTAAGCCATGTTCGCGAACGCCCGCGTTTATTTTAATCTGCCATAAGGACCGCATGTCTCTTTTTTTAAGCTTTCTTCCGGCAAATTTATTGGACCAAGCGTGGAGCAGGGCTTCTCTTGCCAGCCGTTCTTTTGATTTTCTGCCCCACATGAAACCCTTGGCGTGTTTCAGCAGTTTTTCTCTTCTTTTGTGGGCAATTACTCCTCGTTTAACTCGTGTCAAAACAACTTACAACTTACAACTTACAACTTACAACTTTTTGTGTTGTTGGTTGTTGGCTGTTGGTTGTCGGTTATATCATCTGTTTAATTTTTCTCTCAAACGCTTTTGAAAAAGTCGCGGGCTGGTTTTTCCGGTGCTGGGAGCATCTAGACGCTTTGGCGTTAAAATGATTCAAACCGGCCTTCCGTTTGGAAATTTTTCCTCCCTTGGAAAACCTTATTCGCTTTAGAATGGATTTGTTAGGTTTGCCTTTGGCCATCAATCAATCACAATTTTTTTTGCGAATCTTACGAATTAAAGCTTTTGTGTTATTCGTGAGAAATTCGTGTTTTTATTTGTGGTTTTATTATCGCAATAAATCCCTGAGGCGTTCTTTTTAATGCTTGTTCTAATTCTTTTTCAGGAATCATTTCCAGGAACTGACCGAATTTTTTCTGGGCAAAGTCCCTGAGTGATTTTTCTCTGCCGCGAAGGATCATGTCTATTTTTACCTTATCGCCTTCTGCTAAAAATTTTTCAGCCTGTTTCGCCCTTAATTCCAGATCGTGTTTGCCCGTGGTAAATCCGATGCGGAGCGATTTTATTTCCGTTTCTTTTTGTTTTTTTCCGTGCTCCCGTTCTCCTTTCTCGCGCTGATATTTGAATTTGCCGAAATCCATGATTTTGCAAACCGGCGGTCTTACGGTCGGGGCAATTTCAATCAAGTCAAGGCCTCGTTCCTGCGCAATGCGCAAGGCCTCGTAAGTGTCCATGACACCGAGATTTTTTCCGCTTTCATCAATTACCTGAACGGGCGATATTCTTATATATTGATTTGTGCGATACCGTTTTTGTATAAAAATATGCGGATTAGGCGCTGATTGGCGTTAATTACCGCTGATTCAGACGCTAATCCTTTTAATTTAATTTTTACGTAATACAGTAAAATTAACTTATATTCGTTTGAAAGTCAAATTAAAAAGATTCAAAAGCCCGTCTTTTTTACGACGGGCAATATTAATTAACCGGAATAATTTCCAGATTTTATAAACCAATCAATGAACATTTTTGATGCCGATTCTTTAAGGGTTACGTCTGACCAGTTGAGATATTCTTCTTTGGACATTTCGGCAAGCGTTTTGTCGTGGCCCAGGGGAATGAATATTAGACTTAATTTTGACCATTGATGCGGTTGTATTGTTCCGGCCGGAGAATCGGAAAGCTCGCCCTTGATTTTGGCAGTGAATAATTTCGGTTCGCTTAGCGAAGCGTCGTGATAGGCAAGGCATTCCACAAATTCGCAGGAGCGCGGCTTGTTTTCAACAAGTTTCAAAATTCCCTCTATGTCTATCGTATCAAGCGCGAAATTAACAAATGCTCTCGGAAACCCGTTTAATGAAGGAATATAAAATCCTGCATCAAGCACCACCACAGGTTTTCTGATTTGCTTGTAGGCAAATTCTATTTTGGCCTTGGCGATTTCTTCTACGTCGTACGAGCGCGGTTCGGGCATTTTTAGGGGAATCTGGATTATTTTTATAGCGTATTTTTCGATTCTTCGCTTGAGCGACAAAACCTTGGCCTGATTAGTGGTGGCGTAGCGGATTTCGGTCATGACCGATATAATTCTGTTGGAAAGCTACTGTTTTCGATATTAGCAGGTATTTGATAGAAAGCAATTAAATTTAAAGAGACGGGTAGGGTTTAGCTTTTTGAATTTACTGATTGAGAAACGGCCCAATCCAATTTTTTACTTGAGGAAAATTGAAATTAAATATAAAGCCGTATACTTTCGGGTCTCCGGAAACAATTCCTACGGCGCTATTCGCCCCGACGATGCAATTTTTTGAAATGTTGAAAACAAGGCCTCCGGATGCTCCGGAAAAATTATTATTGCTGAAAATTATGGTTATAGGGTGCTGTATTGAATCATCCAGCGTGCCTGCGGATTCCGGAAAATAATCCGGTTTTACTCCGGTTATGTCTTCGTATTGCAGAACTTCTCCTTTGAAGCGCGACAATATTGAGCCGGGGGATATGGCGCTTGTTCCCAAATTAGCCGCATAACCAAAAAGAAGAATTTTGTCTCCCAATGTATCTGGTTCGCAAAAAGGATAATTTATATAAGGAAAGGATTGCGGAAAAACAGGGTCATTTTCAAGAAAGGATGTTTGAAGCAATGCCACATCAAGCGCTTGTTCTTTATAAAGTTTTTTTGTTTCATGGGGCAAGAGTATTGCCCCTTTTCTATAATGGGCCTCGGAATAAAATCCGAAACTCGGGTGTTTTGCCGGAAAAATAATATCGCAGGTTTCCCCGCCCTTCTCAATAGCTTCAATTACCACATGGGCTACGCTAAGCACAAGGCCTTTGGGGTTTACGGAAAAACCGGAGCCAAAAATGTTTCCGCAGCGGATTCTTACTATTGAACTCATTAAATCATCTTCGTTTACCGGAGTAATTGTTGGTGGTGCTGGTGTTGGCGCAGATGGCATTTCAACTATTGTTGGTATAAGAGCAGAAATTTCCAATGGTAACGGCAATATGGCCGATGGTATTGACGCCGGCGGTGTTGGTTTTGGAGCAATAATGGCTTGCGGTGTTTTAATTTTTGAAGTTTTTGGAGGCGTGGGTTGCGGCAGGGGATAAGGTTTTGTTGTTGATAGCGGTTTCTGCGGAGTTGGCGCGGTATCAGAACCGAAAATTGGCGTTTGCTTTGTTTCTTCTTGTAGAATTTTTGTTATATTATGAGTTTCGGACAAGGAAGATATGTTCGGTGAGGGTTTCAGTAAATTCATAACCAATAAAACGCCCAAAACAAAAATAGCCGAAGCCGGTATTAAAATGTTTTTTAAAATGCCCATTATTTATAATTTACATTAAAATGCATGTTAAAAAAAGCAGTTCTTTATATTTTTTCTTTGTATCAGTGTATCAGTATATTGATACAAAAACTATTTTGAATCTTTGTCAGGTTTTTTGTTTTGTTTCAATGTATTAATACATTGAAACAAAACAAAGACAGTTTTTATAAAAAGAAAAACCCGCCGGTGTTTTGGCGGGTATTATAGAAAACTAAATGAAAAATTAATTGGCTTGCTCGGGTTTTCGTGGAGAACATGGCCTTATCCAAATAACATTCGGTTCTGATGTTTGCAGGACGGCTCCCGGACAAGGGCATTTTTCCCATTTGCCGCTGGTGGAATCATATACATCATCTTTTTCGAGCCGAGTTCCTTTTTCAATGAGAGTTCCAAAAACCTCAAGTCCGGTTTCCGGGTGGAAGTGCCACCTTGCTTCCATGGCGCCCATTTTCCTTTTATAGGAGCAAAGAACTATTGTAAGTTCAAGTGTATAGGATTTATTTTTAATGTCAAGGGGGCGTTTTGTTAAAGTTTTCTATTCCAGCCATTTTTTCCAAAATTCCGATTCAGACAAGCCCCTTTGTTTTATTAACGTGAGATTAACCCCAATGCTTTTTTTCTTTTTTCATCGGCTTCATCAAGAACCATTTTTCTTATGCGAACGGTTTTGGGCGTAACTTCTACCAGCTCGTCGTCCCCGATGTATTCAAGCGCGTCTTCAAGGTCCATGTCGCGGGGAGTGTTGAAGTGTTCCGCGGCCGCGTCATTTCTTGAACGCATATTGGAAAGTTCTTTTGTTTTGCACACATTCACGCTTAAATCATTGCTTCTGGAGTTTTGTCCCACTACCTGTCCTTTATATACATTTATCGCCGGCCCCAGAAAAAGTACTCCGCGGTCCTGCACGTTTATGAGGCCGTACATGTTGGTAACTCCTGTTTCGTGCGCCACTAGAGACCCTTGGTTTCGTTCTTTCCATCCGCCCGGGTCTTCTTTGTATCCGTAAAATATCGTATTTAAAATTCCGAGACCCTTGGTATCGGTCAGAAATTCAGAGCGGTATCCCAAAAGCCCTTGTGTAGGAATCAAAAATTCAAGGAACGTTATTCCTTCTTCGCTTCTCATGTCCTGAATTTCTCCGTGCCTTGCCCCGAGTTTTTGGATGATGATTCCGTTATACGCTTCCGGTACTTCAATGAAGGCCTGTTCGTATGGAGTCATTATTTTTCCGTCAGTTTCTTTGGTAATAACTCGCGGGCGCGATACCTGAAATTCATATCCTTCTCTTCGCATCCGTTCTATTAAAATTGCCAGGTGCAGTTCTCCTCTGCCCGATACAATCCAGTTTCCATTTGGAGCGTCTTCAACCAAAAGCGCCGTGTCTATTTCCAATTCTCGATACAATCTTTCGCGTATTTGGCGGGAAGTGCTGAATTCCCCCTCTTTTCCGCAAAACGGAGAATCGTTTACGCTGAAATTCATTTTGACCGTCGGCTCTTCAATTTTTAAAAGGGGCAGGGCCGAAGGATTATCGGGGTCGGCAATTGTTTCGCCGATGGTGATATCGGGAATTCCGGAAATTGCCGCAATATCTCCTGCCCTTACTTCTTTGGCGTCAATCCGCTCCAGTCCCGTGAATGTCATGACCGAAGGCGGGCGGTATTTTTTCATAACGCCCGAGCGCGAAATATGCACGACATCCTGGTTTGCTTTAAGAATGCCGTTAGCGATTCTGCCGGTCGCGATTCTGCCCTTGAAAACATCTCCGCTGATTGTGGTGATAAGCATTTGAAGCGGAGCTGATTCATTTGCTTCCGGAGCGGGAATATATTCAAGGATGGCCTCAAATATCGGAGAAATATCGGTCATGGAATTCAAAATGGGGGACTGGCCCGCTTTTCCTTGTTTGGCCGAGGCGTAAATAACCGGAAAATCGGCAATAGCGTCGCTCGCGCCGAGTTCCACGAAAAGGTCAAATGTTTTGTTCAAAACAAAATCGGGACGGGCATCGGGCCTGTCTATTTTATTGATTACCACAATGATGCGGTGTTTTTTAGCAAGCGCTTGTTTTAAAACGAATCGGGTTTGCGGCATGGGCCCTTCTTTGGCATCCACCAAAAGGAGGCATCCGTCGGCCATGGAAAGCACCCGTTCAACCTCGCCTCCGAAGTCCGCGTGTCCCGGCGTGTCAATAATATTTATTTTTGTTCCCCGCCATTCCACGGAAGCATTTTTTGAAAATATGGTAATGCCGCGTTCCCGTTCCAGTTCGTTTGAATCCATAATGAATTCGCGTTCCGCGTTTTCCTTGGAAAGCTTTGTTTTTGACTGCCTAAGCAAAGAATCGACAAGAGTAGTTTTGCCGTGGTCAACATGGGCGATAATTGCGACGTTTCTGATGTTCATCCCGTTAGAGGCAGGTCGCGGTCAGACGCGGAGCCTGTCTTTTATACCATGATTTTTGTTAAAACTATTTAAGTTCCCGTAAGAATAGCCTGCGACCGCGGCCTCTAACTGGATTCATATTTATATCTTCAAACAAATACGGCCCGGATGAGCCGATAGTTTTCTATTATTGCATATTTTTTGGAGGATGTCAATTTAGCGTCCGGAGTTTGGTGAATAATTGAATTTTGCCGCATTTTATTCTTCGAGCGAGGCAAAGCGAAGTCGAAAAGTTTACGTTTTATGTGTATTTCCCTGTGGTGAGTTTATCGAACTATCGACTCGCCGCTTTCGGTGGCCGATCGAAAAGTAACGATTTTATGCATTATTCACTAAGCTCTTTAAAAAAATGAAGAAATGCCGATATTTATTTTTTGATGGGGGTTTTCCGGCCCCTTAATTTTTTCGCACTTGAAAAGTATCCTTAAATGTTTACTATATTAATAAGTATTTTGCTTTTTGAAAAAGACATCTTATACCTCGAAGGAGGCGCACGGCTTATGAAGGTGAAAATCTCGGCTGTTGTTGCCGCCGCGTTCATAACATTATTCGGCGGGGCAGCCGCTTTGGCGAATGAACCGGTAAGGGGAGTGTATTACGGGTCAAATAAATTCGGCGATAGTGGCCGGATCGCGAATCTTGTTGAGCTTCTCAAAAAAACCGAAATCAATACAATAGTTATTGATAAAAAAGATGATAACGGAATTGAAGTGTCAAGGGATTATTTTAAGAAACTTATTGCTCCATTTCGGGCAAGCGGTGCTGGCATTATGTGCCGGATTGTGGCCCTTAAAGATAATGTTTACGCGAAAAGCCAGAACGGTGCGGGTTTGACGCTCAAAAGCATGTCGAGGCAGGGACGCGCATGGACCGATAGGCGCGGAAGCAAATATCTTGATCCGGCGCTTGAAGGAACATCGGACTATATTATTGAGGTGTCGCTTCGCGCAATCCGCGACGGCTGTGATTCTCTGAATTTTGACTATATCCGGCTTCCTTCTCCGCGCGACGGTAATACGCGGGATACGAAATATCCTCCGGCCCCCAAAAAACGCGCAGGCGATCCCTCACACGAACGCAATGTTGAGAAGCGGCGCGTAATGAATTTGTTTCTCGGAAGGATGGTTACGGGGATTCGTAAAGAGTATCCTGATGTACCGCTTGCGGCATCGGTTTTCGGTTATGCATGTTACGGCTTTGAGCCGGGCGTCGGGCAATATCTTGATGATTTCGCGTTATACGGCTTTATTATTTCCTGTATGGCTTATCCCACCCACTATTCGTGTAATGATGAAGCTCCTGACCCGAGTTATGTTCCCTATGTTATTTATAGAAAAACGACTATGAAGGCACGCGCGTATTTGAATGCGAAGGGTTTTGCTAACACGGAATTTATCATGTGGCTTCAGGGCTTTAATCTCCCAAACATAAACGGGTGCGGGCTCGGCAAAAACAAAGAAGGTAAAACAATTGGCATTAAAGGAAAAAAGGGCGCGATTGTGGAATATGAAAAAGATCCCAAGAGGTTTCGCGAGCAGATACGTCCTTTAAACGATCTCGGCATGGATTCATGGATTGTGTGGCACCCCTCCGCGCGATACGCTCCTAATCTATTTAAACCCAAAAAACCCTAACGGGTTTTTATTTTTTTTGGAAAAAATTTTCACTTCGTTTTCGTATCCAGTCCCGACAAGCGGCGCGGATTCACTTCACGTTAGCGAAGCGAATTGCTTGCGGACGAAATGAAGCTCCGACCAGCCCAGTCTTCGTAGCTCCATCCTACGTAGCAGAGCTACTGGCCTACTCCGCCGAAGCAGCCGCTTCGGCTGTGAAGGATGGACGGAGGACGGGCGAAGCTACTTCGGCGGAGTAAACCAAGCCGGTCGGTATTCGGCGAAGGAGAATAAAAAAAGCCGGGTATTCCCGGCCATCTATTGAGCTGGTGCTCGGTATTTTTTGATAAGTTCTCGCGCGAAGAGAACGATATTCAGGGTTCCATATTCGCGCTCTACAGTATTGATAAGTTTCAGCATAAACTCCGTCCACTCTTGAATTCTTCCCGGTTTTATATCGCCATCGTATAGTGTCGCGGTTTTATCGTAGAGCTTTAATAATTGAATTAAAGGCGGTTTGGTTAGAACAGCCGTTTTTTCTTCGTTAAAACCGCCTTGGTATGTCATTTCTTGAACAAGATGTTTTACTTCGTCCGAGATATCTTCCGGCAACGGCGCTGACGTATCTTCAAGGATATCATGGAAGAGAAGCGTTTCTGCGCCGGGGTAACGGATGCTTTCAGGTAAATCGGAATCAAGCCAAAGCATTACCGCGCACCAAAGAGGGTGCGTAAAATATGGCGTCTTTTCTCCGCTTGGAAATGTGCGCAGCGCCTTAGCGGTAGGCAATACTTTTTCTTGATGAGCCGTTGCGGCAAAGGAGATGTATTCAATGAACCGTTTACAATCCATCATTTTTTGTATCCCCTGTTTATGTTAAATAATATATCCGTATTATATAAACACTATATAACCAATTATTCAAAAGTCAAATAATTTTTAATAAAGTTTTTTAATTTCCGACTATTCGTTTCACAAATTTTCGGGATAAAGGGGGTTGTTATTGAAAATGATTCTCGCTACAATCAACCCATGACAGTGGCAACCATACGCATGGAACCGTTATGGAAAAATGCCCTTACAGAGGAGTTTGAAAAGCCGTACTTCAAAGAGCTTTCGTGTTTCGTGCGGGAAGAATATGTAAAACATAAGATTTATCCTCACCCGAAAGACGTATTTCGGGCATTTGATATGTGTCCATATGACCGGGTAAAAGTGGTTATTTTGGGCCAGGACCCTTATCACGGAGCAAAACAAGCAAATGGACTTTGTTTTGCGGTGAACGAACACATCACTTTTCCGCCGTCCTTACAAAATATTTTTAAAGAAATTGAAACAGACCTCCATATGGTCCCTGAGAGTGGCGGGGATTTGTCGCGTTGGGCAAAACAGGGGGTGTTGCTTTTAAACGCAACGCTGACGGTTCGGGCAAATATTCCCGGTTCGCATCAGAACAGGGGGTGGGAAAAATTTACCGACGCCGCTATCGCAAAATTATCAAGTGGGCGCGAACACCTCGTTTTTATGCTGTGGGGCAACTACGCAAAAAATAAAGGGATGATAATTGACCGCAAAAAACACCTGGTGCTTGAAGCCGCGCATCCGTCGCCGTTTTCCGCGAATAACGGTTTTTTCGGTTGCCGGCATTTCAGCAAAGCCAACCTGTATCTAAAAGAGCATGGAATAGAGGAAATCAGGTGGAATTAGAATACGGTGCCGATATTTGAGTTTTGATTTTAAGTTTGTCTGAAAAAGAAAATCCCGCCGGACTTACCCTGAGGTTTTCCTCGAAGGGGTTTGTCCGGCGGTATTGTGGTGGTTGTTCAGCGAAGTAGCAAGTACGCCGCCATCGCAGCAGCAACATATCCACCAATTTTGTCGATGGACACGTGTCCGTTCATCATGGCTTGATACACCGACGCCACGACGATTTGTACAACAGTCATGAGGACGAACATGTTTCCGACGTTCTGAATCGAGGATCCGGCTAGCATGCCATTGAAGGACAACAGACCGAGAGCCCCGAACAGACCCGCGAATGCCACCATCAGCCAATTGGCTGTGGCAAGCGATGCCACGCCGCTCTTGATAGCGAATGGCAGCACCCCTATGAAGGCCGCAACGCAGAACGCGGCAGATGACACGTTTCCCGTGAGGCCGCTTCGGTTCATGAAGAGCGGCCATAGACCAAAGAATATTCCAGCGAGAGCCGCCATAACACGTAGGTCATTCATGATCATTCCTCCTTTGCCGGGTTTCTTTTTAGTTGAAGTATCGCATGAAGAGAGCCGAGAATATCGTGGCGAGTGAAAGGATGCCGGCAAGTCCTACGGTCCACATCAGCATGGCATCTCGCCTGAAGAATCCCTGCAGGCTATATGCCACCTGTACGAGGAAAATGAGAGTGAACATCGTGAGCGACAAACCCTCAGTTTTTCTCGTCAGCCAGAGCTGCGCGAACTGCGGCAGCACCGCGACGATGTTGACAATACCCAAAAACCAGATTATCCAGGACCAATGGATTCGTGCGGCAAACTCTTCCCGTGTCATCTCGCTCCTTCGTAATGGTTTGGGTTTTGTTTCGTTGATTTCTTGCGACGCAATAAGGCAGAATTCTTTCTAACCTATTGTGTCGCAAGAAAAGTGGTATGAAAAAGAACTATTTTTTGTAATTTAATTATAGCATTTTTAAAATAAAAAGTCAATAGCACGTGCGAAAAAACCAGTATTTACTGGATTTTTTAATATAGTTTTTCAATCGTATTATCTCTTCCTTTCACAATTAATTTGATAACCAAAAAGGCCAGCATATATGCTGGCCTTTTTTAATACACATTAGATATATTCTTTAGAACTGTTTTGCGCGGGTATATGGGGCTATTTTTTATTTTGCGCGATTTGCGAAACGTGTTTTTGTATATTTTTCCAGTCCCCCCGGAGTTCTCCTAAAACCTTTTTAATTTCCTGAGAGCTAACCCCCCTTAGGGATTTATACCTCATGGCGACTCCTTGGAGTATTTTTTCGTATGCTTTCCTGTCAAATTTTTTAAGGCGCTTCATTTCATAAGCAACTTCTTTTCGCGCCTTGGTCGCCCATCCTTTAAGTTTTTTACGGTTTTTCGCGCCGTGTTTTCCGGAGAGAAGATATATTCCGGCGGCTACTCCCGCGGCCGCTGCAGTCGCGGCTCCAATTTTGACCCCCGTGGCAATTTTTATTTTTGTTATTTTTTTCATGTTGATTTGTTTTGAATTAACGTTTTCGACCTTTGTTTATGATAAAAATATTTTTGAAAAAATTAAGCAATTCTTTCAATCTTACGCCCCTTTTTTTAACATCATTTCTTAATTCGGATATATCTTTAGCGAGCACATCGCTTCCTTTTCGCGCCTGGTCCGAGATGTGTTTTACGTCCCCGGAAATATCTTTAACATTCCTTAAAATGCGGATTACATATATCAAAATTACCACAAAAACAGCGGAAAGCGCAATAACCGCAATCGTGGTAATGAAGAAAAAAATATCTGCTTTAATAATAGTGTTCATGTAATAGTTACAGTATACTATAAAATTCAGAATGAATACAGAGGGTTTACGGTGTAAGAGTAAAAAATAAAAAAGCCGCAAAGTGCGGCGAATAAATCTTATCTTTTTCCGACGGCAAGCCGGTGTTCCCGGCGGGTTTGGGCTTCGTTGAACCGGCGCTTTTCGTCCTCTGTTTTTGGCATAATTGGCGGTATTGGGGTCGGGTGTCCGTTGTCGTCAAGGGCGACGAATGTAAGATATGCTGAAACAATATGCCGTTCTTCTCCTGTGCGAAAATTCTTCGCATAGACCTTGATTCCTATTTCCATTGAGGTGTTCCATGCGCGATTAACCGCGCCTTTAAAGACAAGTGTTTCACCTTGCCGTCCTGGAGCTAAAAATCTTACGGAATCAATAAAAAGCGTTACGCATACTTTGCTCGTGTGGCGCTGGGCAATGCCGCCTGCTATGCGGTCTATCAGTTGTAAAACCGTGCCGCCGAATACCGTGTTATTAGGATTAAGGTCGTTGGGAAATATCTCATACGGGTAAAATTCCATGCTTGAGTCGGATACTACTTTTGGTTGAAGCATGCGTATCTTCTTCCCCATTATTATTGGGCTGCCGTCATTCTAACAGTTTTTCTGAATTATGCAATGCCGTAACAAGTTGTCTGTCTTGAACTGTGTCGAGGGGATTCTGTTGAATGACAGAATTTGTGTTTGGATTTTGAATTTGTCTATATGACAGACAAACAAGATTTTATATTTATAATAGTAAAGAGGAGGCGACGGTAAGCAAGAGCGCGGTTATCGCGTAGATGCCGAATTGCCGGAAGATGAATCGGGGCTGTATAGCCGAGGCAAATAAGAACATGATGACTATATTGAAAACGGGAGAAACGGTCATGAAGGCGAATACGCCGGCAGGATGCATGCCAAGATCGGCAAATGCTTTTGCAGTCGGGTAATTGCCGAGAATGGTGCCGAAGTAAAGCACAAAACCGATCGCAAGCGCCGTTAGAATTCCGCCGAATGGTTCATGCGTGATTTCGCGGAACGCGTTTTCGGGCGCGAGCGCCCGGAGCGCTGCGCCAATTATGATGCCAATGACCACGACGCCCGCGATTTTACCTTGCCGTGTCCAAAAACCGCTATAGTCCGGAGCCGCGCCTGATTTTACGGTTAGGGAAAGATTGCGAACCGCGAGGGCGGCTATAAGCAATGATAAGAAAATCGCTGCCGCGTTCAGAACGGCGAATTTCAACCCGAATAATCCGATGATAATGGGAAACGACTGTAAGTCGTACGCGCGCTCAGCGACGAAGAAGCTCAAGAGAAGCCCGGGGTGCGCTCCGAGTTTCACGAGTGAACCGGCAACTGGCAACTGTGACATGATGCTTAACGGCGAAATCATTCCCAAAATCTGCGCGAAAACAAATTTACCCACCGTCGCCGTGCCGAAGTATTTTTTGATTCTTTCTTTCGAAACGCGGCGTTCAACAGCGTAGGCAATAAATGAACCAAAAACAAGCCACGGGAGTATGGCCCCTGCGTATTCAAGAAGGGTTGGGATGAATGTTACGGGCATGAATTTATTATAACACGGCGGAAAAAATGGGTGTCAACTTTTTGTAATTGCAAAAAAGATATTTTAAACGCATACTCGCCGTTTCTATGGTGGAAAACCTTGAGCTTCAGCAAAAAAATCTTATTGTTGCACTGGAAAAGCCGTTAGGTATGGAAGACAGGCGGCCTTTTTCAAAAAATGGTGTCCTAATTTGCCGAAGGCGCGTGTATGCGAACAAAAAATCTCTTGAGGGATTTTTTGTTTTAGCATGGAGGTTAATGAATCAAGTTACTTGTCCGCCTAAGTTTTAACGAAGGAGGAGAACCTGTTTCTTTTCAGAAAACTATCATTTTTAATATGAATTTGTTGGGGGCACGGTGTAATACAAACGCTAATTTGTGATTTTTTAAGAAATTTCAGATTTGGTTAGAACCACCCTCCAAATGCTTAGAAGTCACATCAGCCCAAAATTTAAATTTACCCCAGATTGTTATGTGATATAAAAACGTACCATGTTTGTCGTGTGCATGTTCAATAATAAATCCCGGACCCCGATTTGTTTCTTTTCCGTTTTGTTTAATAATTTCTTTTAGTTGTTCGATTTCATTAAAATGGGTTGAGTCCGGAAGATATACTGGTCTTATGATTTTATCACGGGTTACAAATCGATTGTATAATTTATATTCAAGTCCCCTAATAATTTTTTCAGCAAAAGGATCAAGTAGTTTATCATAAGGGAGGAAAAGAATATGATAACGTGTGCTTTTATTACTTGGGCCAAAGTTTTTCATTATCGCAGGAGGTAAATTTGTCGTTACTACGAACTCCTTAAAAAGTTTTTTTAATTCGGCAATCTTTCTTCCCTTGCTTCGCGAATCTCGGGCTAAATCGGGCTTAATTCTTCGCATGGTTGACTCGGCAATCCCTGATGCGGCCGAATCAGATGGATTTGTAGCAGGTCCAACCCGAAGGCATATTTCAGATTCAATTTTTCCAAGTTTCTGATTACACTCTTCACAGGAAGGAGCAGTCCATTTTTCAAGGTTTTCGGGGGTTGAATCCGGATACCAGGACACTGGAAAAATATGATGTTGCTTAATAATTTTTTGGGAAAATTTGATGCAAAAAACCCTTATTTTAAGCCACTAATTTTTTAAAAAAACGGCTAAAATCTTAATAAGCAACAGGCCTAATGACCCCCCGCGTAGCAGAGTTGCATGGATGGTCATTTCATTCCCGCCATCCTTATAAAAAACGCGTTTCAAAATTATTCTATAACAGTTATTCGTAAGTACAAGTGCTTAACTGTGGATAACTTTCGGTTTTCTTTCGGTATAGTATATTTTATAATAAAATCAACATGTTTACAAAAAGACAAAAACAAATACTGGATTTTATTAAGGGATACAATAAGAAATATGGTTATTCCCCATCCCTGGAGGAGATTAAGAGGGGTTTTCATTTGTCATCTGTTGCGACTGTTCATCAGCACGTTGAAGCATTGAAGACAAAAGGTTATTTGGATAAGCAAAAAAATCAACGAAGAAGCATCGAAGTTTCAAAAACAGAAAAGTTAGTAAGAATTCCTTTATTGGGAACTATTGCAGCCGGAGAGCCAATTGAAGCAGTCCAAGAAAAAGAGATGATTGCTGTACCAAAAAGTAAATTTCCTCATGCGTCAGGTGTTTATGCTCTCCGCGTGGTTGGAAATAGTATGGTGGATGAAAATATCAACGACGGTGATGTTGTTTTGGTCCGTCAACAAGAAACAGCCGAGAACGGACAGAAGGTGGTAGCTCTTATAGACAATCACGAAGCAACTCTAAAGAAATTTTATAAAGAGCGTGGGCATATTCGTTTGCAACCGGCGAATAGAGGCATGGAACCGATTATATTACAAAATGGTCGTGAGATCACCATTCAGGGAATAGTCGTTGATGTTATTAGAAATGAAAGTACTACTCCAATTAATCAATCTAAGCCCGCAATATTGGTACAACAATATTCAAAACTACCGTTGAATAAAATTATTTGCGGAGATGCTGTAGCAGAATTACAAAAATTTCCCAATGAATCTGTTGATTTGATAGTAACAGATCCCCCATACGGTATTAGCAGGGAGCTTAATTGTAAGGGCCAAAGACTCGGAACGACAGCAAAATTAAATTTTAACTTTGGTGAATGGGATACGTTTAATAAAGAGTGGTTTGATATTGCGTTAAAAAAGACAAAGGGTTGGATGATGACCTTTTGTGCAAAAAAAGATGTCGGATTTTTTATTGATGGTTTAGAAAAAAATGGATTTATAGCAATAGATGTTCTTGTTTGGCAAAAACCAGACCCCATTCCCCTAAACGCAAAGTCCAGATTTCTTAATGCGTGGGAAGCGGTAGTGATCGGAAAGAGGCCCGGGGCCGTATGGAATAGCACCTACGAACATAATATTATCAAAATTCAAGCACCAAAAGGAAAAAGTAGAATACACCCAACACAAAAACCCGTCGAGTTGATTAAAAAACTAATCAACTTAACCACAAAAGAGGGGGATGTGGTTCTCGATCCATTTATGGGTAGCGGGACCACCGCAGTTGCTTGTATCGAAGCGAAAAGAAATTATATTGGTTTTGAGATATCAAAACAGTATTGGAAACAATCATTGGACAGAATAGAAAATTTACCTAAAAAATTATTTTAGTCAGCCGAATATATCAGTTTTGTTCGAATATTTCTTAGATCTTTTACAGTAAGTGATATTTGTTTTCGCCGAACTTCCTTTCCCAGTAGAGAGTACCGTCGTTTTTTTTCACGCAGTTTTTTTCTTAACAAGCCAACAATCTTTTTAGTGTTGGCAACATATATTTTCTTAACCAAAAAATCGTCCTTATCGACACAAGCCAAAATAATATTTTGGTCGGAAAGATATTTACGCAAAACATCATTTGAAATATCTTGGAAACTCCAACTTGATCCTTTTGCCACTTTATACTCGTACATATTGCCGGCTTTATCGGTGGCGTCATGTTTGGCCTGTTCGGATTGAACCCTATGACCCAACTTAAGCGCAACTAAAACTTCCCAAAATTTATTACTCGTGAGAATACCGACCGTACCGACTTCAATTTCAATCTTACCGGCAACATCAATAATGCGTTTGATCCAAGAAGAATAACGGCCGGAGGAATGACTTACTATCTGTTTGGTGAGTCCCATGCGTTCTTCAATTTGCTTAGGACTCACATTGATCATTTTCCTGTTATTTTTTATTTTCCGGGTAGCTTTTGCCAAATAATCTGATATTACTCGGCCTGACACTTCGTAATACCAGTCAAATTTTGGAAACGGCAAATCCGCATCCTGTATATGTGCAAAAATAACCGCCTTAGTATTGGCTAGTTTGGTAATAGTAGTGTCGGAGAAGTCATTAAAAGTCCACGAATGATTTGAGCTACTTTCCTTATAATGTTTATATTCGAATTCTTTGCCCGTAGCGTCTTTTGCGTCGCGAGATCCTGAATGACCAGGAATAAGAATATGGTCAAGGGAGTTGGCAATGAGGATCTCAAATATCTTACTATTTGTTATAATATCGGTAACGCCGAATGTAGCATGGAAATCGGATTGAAGTTGTTTCAACTGATTTATAAGATTGTCTACGTTTGAAGTATTCATCGATGAAAAGCATATCATTAAAAGAGGAAATTGACACTACCCGAGAAAGTTCTTTGGTTTTTGGCGATGCCATTAAAATTCTTAGGTCGCTTCCGAGTCATTCAGTTGACCACTGTATTACCGATCCGCCTTATAATATTTCTGGCTATGATCATAAGAAAAAAATCGGCTGGCTCCAATCTAATGAGGTTTGGACAAAAGAGAAAAACTTTTCAAAAATCGATGCAGGGTGGGATAAATTTTCAGATGACGATTACTTATCATTCACTAAAGATTGGCTTTTTGAAGTGGCTAGGGTTGTCAAACCAAACGGCAATATTATTGTTTTCGGTTCGTATCACAACATATATCAAATTGGCACTATCTTACAAAACCTAAATCGCAAATTGATAAATTCTATTATCTGGTATAAGCGGAATGCTTTCCCTAATGTTACTCAGCGAATGTTATGCGAAAGTACGGAGCATATAATTTGGGCTGTGAACGAAACTAAAAAAAATGCAAAAAACTGGATTTTTAATTATAAAAAACTTAAGGAAATAAACGGCGGTATACAAATGAGAAACATGTGGGATATACCATCAACCTCTATTTCTGAAAAAAGACATGGCAAACATCCTTCACAAAAACCAGTCGAGCTTATAAATCGTCTAGTCGTCGGTACAAGCAATAAAGGAGATATTATTATTGACCCATTTATGGGCAGCGGCACTCTTCCTGTTGTAGCTCAAATGACCGGCAGAAAATTTATAGGCATAGATAATAATAAACATTATTGTAAACTTGCATTAAAAAGAATAAATGATTCAGGTATTGCTTCTTCAGGGTTTGTTGCTTAGTTCTAAAAAGAAAAAATGGTGTTAGAAAAATGAAAATGATGTCAGTCACCAGGCACATTTTTCCAAGATTAAAGTTTCACCGAAAGTAAGTTCTCTACCGTCTAATTTTGGGAGAATGGGAAATTATGACTTCATTAGGGTTTTATCGAGTAAAGGCTACAAAATTATTTTGCCAAAGAGAAAAGAAATCTACCCGCATCGAAGTTCAACTCGATGGCATCGTGAAAATATTTTTTATTTCTAAATTAAATACACCATGAAAAACAAGACGATCTACAAACTTACCGTTACAGATATTCAACAAGTAGCAAAAGAAACTTATGGGAGGCGGTTAACCAAGAATGAAATAGAAAAGGTAATTGAACCAATAGGAGATAGGATTTCTTGGTATGATGTTATTGATGAAGCAATCGATTATTCTTTAGGTTTAAGAAAACCAACGAAATGACAAAGGACGTGGTTAATCTTTTTTACATCAAAGATAATCTAGATTGGGATAAAATTATCGAATACGTCTCAAAAAAGTAACATAAGACCCTAATTCACACAAAATTTCAGCGGTTTAACGGAAGATTCCATTTGAATCGCACAAAAATAAAACTACCCAATAGGTAGTTTTATTTTTATTCGATGGAAGTGATGGGAATCGAACCCATGTCCAGATGCATATTACATCAAAAATTTGTACGGGCGATAGCCGAATTATTGTTTAACCCCTCGATTTAACTCGGGGCAGGGAATTATGAATTATGAATTAGGCAAAACACTCATAATCCCTTTCGGAAAATTTGTCATCGACTAATCCCGAAAAAATCAATCGATTAAGCTTGAGTATATGACACCGTTTGATAACCGGTCAAGCGCCAGTTATGACGATGGTTGCGATATTACTATCGCAACAAGTCGCTTTTACCGTTAGGCAAAAGCTGGAGCAAATGAGTCGGTTGTGTCAAAAATTGACGCAAAAACTGCTTTTGCTCGTGACAATAAGTTTGCACTTATTTTTGTGAAGATTATTTTAGGAAGTTACTCCACGTCTTCCACCCGATTTTTAATGCTTTCAATGACCTGTCGAAGCCTGTCACCCCCCGAAATTATTTAATCGCGATTAAATAATTTCGGGGGGTGAAATCCCAAATTCTAAGCATCAAATCCTAAATAATATCGAATTACCGAAATCCAAAATTCAAAAAAAATTTTGAACATTTGATTTTAGAATTTATTTGAGATTTGGAAATTGGAATTTGGGATTTTATTTATATCGATCAATCTCTCTTTTGGTTTCCCTTTCTTTAATCGTTTCTCTCTTATCTTCCTTTTTCTTGTGTCTTGACAAGCCGAATTCAATTTTTATCCGTGCGCCTTTATTATATACCCGAAGAGGCACTAAAGTCAAGCCCTTTTGGGCCGATTTGCCAATTAGTTCCCGGATTTCTGATTTGTGTAAAAGCAGTCGGCGGGTTCGGTAGGGGTCAAAACTTGCCGGAGTGTTTTTCGGCTGATATGGAGGAATGTGGGCGTTCAAAAGCCATGCCTCGGGCGAGCCGGCGGTTTTAGCTTGAATCACTATAAAAGACCCGCCGAGATTTGCGTGCCCGGTTTTGATTGATTTTACCTCAAAGCCGAATAATTCTAATCCCGCTTCGTATGTTTCCAGGATTTCGTAGTCAAAATAAGCGCGTTTATTTGTGGCAATAACTTTCACAGCTTTAATTATAGCATTGAATAAAAATTTTAAACCTTGAAAGTTAATTTTAAATGTGGTATATTTATAAAACTTTGTTTTTTGAAAAAGAGGTGGATTATGTGCGGAATTCTGGGGATTGTTTCTGAAAGCGGCGAAGTATCTCAGGATATTTATGCCGGGCTTTGGTCGCTTCAGCACCGAGGAAAGGAGGGCGCGGGGATTGCGACGTATGATGGGAACGTTTATCATGAAAAGCGCGGCATGGGAACTGTTGAGGTTGTGTTTGGGGGAGAAGTTCTTTCCGGACTTCTCGGGAAAATAGGTATTGGCCATGTTCGTTATTCTACTGCCGGCGGTTCTACTCTTGAGAATGTTCAGCCAATTCAGGGTTTATTTAAGAGTGTTCCTTTTTGGATCGCCCACAATGGCAATCTTACCAATACAAAAAAGCTTCGTCAGGAATGCGTCAAGCAGGGATATTTTTTCCGCACGACAACCGACACCGAAATTATTGCGTCCTTGATTTATTTTAATGAATCTTTTGGATTTGAAGAAGCTTTGTATCGGGCGTTATCGCGCGTAGAAGGAACATATGCGCTGGTTGTTTTATATAAAGATGTGATTTATGGCATGCGCGATTTAACCGGCAACAGGCCACTGGTTTACGGCGAGGGCAGAGGCATTAAAGTATTGGCTTCGGAGAGCGCCACTTGCGACGTGCTTGGGATGAAATATCTTTTTGACGTCAGGCCCGGAGAAATAATTGTGATGAAACAAGGTTCGCTTTCCGGAGCGTATGGAGACCAGATGTTTTGTTCAACTGCAGAAGCGTTTCAAAAGCAGAAGTTTTGTGTTTTTGAATATGTTTATTTTTTGCGTCCGGATAGCATATTTGATGGCCGCAGAGCCCAAAGGGTCCGTGAGGAGATGGGGCGGAATTTGTGGCGCGAATCCGCGGTTGATGCCGACATTGTTGTTCCGGTTCCTGATTCAGGAAATTTTGCCGCCTGCGGATTGGCTAAAGAAGCGGGCCTGCCGATAGAGATGGCTTTGTTTCGTTCTCACTATGTGGGGCGCACCTTTATCGAGCCTCTTCAGGAGCGTCGAGAAAAAGGAATGCGTATAAAATTGAATGTTATTCCGGAATTAGTGGAAGGAAAGCGTGTGGTTGTGGTTGATGATTCTATTGTGCGTTCTACCGTAATCAAGCGAGTAATTAACATGTTAAGGGAGGCGGGAGCGCGAGAAATTCATACGCGAATTAGTTCCCCGCCGTATAAATATCCATGTTACTACGGGATTGATACTTACAGGGTTGAAAATGAATTAATCGCCAAACGGCTGAACGGCGACGTTGAAGCAATTAGAAAAGAAATTGGCGCGGATTCGCTTCATTATCTTAGCTTGGAAGGTTTAAGGCGTTCGGTTATGGAAGTTCCTGGAAACAAATTAAAGGCGAATAACTTTTGCGACGCTTGTTTTTCAGGAAATTATCATATTCCGTTGAAAGACGGGATATTCGGGAAAGAAACATAATGCTTGAAATGGCGCGTTCGCGTGAAGAAAAAATGGAAGCCATCAAGACGTATATCCTGCGCGAACGGGAACGATGCGGTGTTTCGTGGCTTGGCACAGAATATCTTTTTGAACTTTCTTGTTTTGGATGCGGAGAATTTTATAATTTAGTTGAACGCCAGCTTTTGAATACCGAAGAAGGGTTCGGCGGGTGGCGCGAACTTGAAGACGAGCATATTCTTGAAGGCGCGTTTTTATATGTAACTGAAGGAAAACGAGGATAAAATATAGGAGGCGGAAAACCGCCTTTTTTTATTGGTTGAATTTTGTTAGAGTGTATTCATGATTAGAACAGAAATCAAAAAAGCCGTTCTTAAAGCCGTTGTTGAAAAATTCGGCAATATTTTAATGCCGGAATTTTTGGTTGAGGCGCCGGAAAATCCGGCGCACGGCGATTATTCCGCTAATATCGCCCTGCTTTTGTCTAAAATTTTGAATAAAAATCCGTTGGAAATCGCGGGTATTCTTAAAGAGAATGTGGGGGGTGGAATGTGGGAGGCGGAAACAGCTCCGCCCGGTTTTATTAATTTCCGATTATCAGAAGAGACGCTTGAGAGCGAGTTTCAAGAGATTTTAAAGAAGAAAAACATTTATGGTAAACCACAAACCACAATCCACAAACTACAATCAATAAATATAGAATTCATTTCCGCCAATCCGACAGGCCCTATTACCATGGGAAATGCTAGAGGCGCTTTTTTGGGGGATGTTCTTGCGAATGTTCTTGAATTTTTCGGCGCCAAGGTTTGCCGTGAATATTATATTAACGACGCCAAATCCAGCACGCAAATTAAAGAATTGGGGAAAACGGCTTTGGGCAGGGGAATGAGCTATCTTTCGCCATACGTAAAAGAAAAGTTTCAAAGCCCGGAATTCAGAAAAATTATTTCAGAAATTAAGTCAAAAAATCCGAGAAATATGGAGGGGGAAGTCGGTTTTGCTTTAACGCAAAAAATTCAGAAAGAAAACCAAGTGAATATTGAAAACATTTTTAAAATTAAATTTAATAAGTTTTTTTCGGAAGAATCTCTTTATAAAAGCGGGCTTGTAAAAAAAATACAAGCAGAACTTAAGAAAAAAAACCTGGTTTACGAAAAAGACGGAGCGCTTTGGCTTAAAGCAAAAGAATACGGGGATACTGAAGACCGTGTTTTGGTCAGGCAAACAGGGGAGCCGACATATGCCCTTCCCGACCTGTCTTACCATTGGAATAAATTTAAGGTCCGCAAGTTTGATAAAGTAATTGATATTTGGGGGGCCGACCATCATGGCTACGCCCCCCGCTTGGTCGCGGCGTTGAAGGCGCTTGGCATCGGCCAAGATAAAATAAAAATAATAATTACCCAGCTGGTGCGGCTGATTGAAGACGGCAAAGAAGTGAAAATGTCCAAGCGCCGGGGAGAGTTTATCACGCTTGAGGAATTGATAAAAGAAGTGGGGCCGGACGCGGCGCGTTTTTTCTTTTTGATGCATTCGCCCGATACCCACATGGACTTTGACATGAAATTGGCCAAAGAAAGGTCAATGAAGAATCCGGTGTATTATGTCCAGTATGCGTATGTAAGATGTAGTAGTATATTGGGAAAATCCCCGCCTTCGCTAAAGCTATGGCGGGCAAGCAAAATTCAAATTATTAAATTATTAAATACGGACGAGGAACGGATGCTGATTAAAAAACTGATGCAGTTTCCGGAAGTTGTTGAAGATACAGCGGGCGATTTTCAGGTTATACGCCTTACGCGATACGCTCTTGAGCTATCCAAAATTTTTCATAATTTTTACGAAAAGCAGCATGTTTTGTCTGAAAATTTAGAATTGCAAAACGCGCGCCTTGTTCTTGTCAGCTCAACTCAAATTGTGTTACATAATATATTAGGTCTTTTAGGAATTTCTAAGCCGGAGAAGATGTAAAAATGCTTGGTTGGTTATGGATTTTTTTCCTGGCAAGCGCTGTTCAGGTTATAGGCAATATCGTCGTCTTTTGGCAGATACAAAACGCCGCTAAACTTGAACTTTTAGGTATGCGATTTCCTAATATCGGGACTTTTTGGTTGGGTTATTGCATTATTCTTCTGCCGATTTTTATTCCCATGGGTGTATTGAACTCATACATTTATTGGTATGGGTATCATAACGTGTTTTCGGAGAGGGTTTGGCTTGTTCAGCTTACGGTTTGGTTTTCAAGCATCTTGATAATGTTTTTTACGGCATGGCTTTATCTGGGAGAACTGCCGGCTAAAAATATGGTTGTTGCGCTGTTATTTTTGGTTTGCGCCTTGGTGGCGATTCTTTGGAAATAAATATGCGGCCCCAAAAGCCGTTTTTATTTTGCATTTATGCCGAATTTATATATGATTGGTAATATGTCTGATGATAATAAACAACTTAGTTTGCCCGAACGGGAAGAAAAAATTTTGGAATTTTGGGAGAAAAACAAGATTTTTGAGAAGTCGCTTGCCAAAAATAAACGGGGTAAAACATTTATATTTTACGAAGGTCCGCCTACTGCCAATGCTGCTCCCGGAATTCATCATTTGGAGTCGCGCTCGTTCAAAGATATTATTCCGCGTTATAAAACTATGCGCGGGTTTTTTGTGCCGAGAAAAGCCGGGTGGGATACGCACGGTTTGCCGGTTGAAATTCAGGTGGAAAAGATGTTGGGAATTAAAACCAAAAAGGATATTGAGAAATATGGCATTGCGGCGTTCAACGAAAAATGTCGCCAGTCCGTGTGGCAGTTCAAGGAAGAGTGGGAAAAATCAACCAAGCGTATCGGTTTTTGGCTTGACCTTGAAAACCCTTACATTACGTATGAAACCAAGTATATAGAAAGTTTATGGTGGATTATCAAAGAAATTTGGAAGAAAAAACTTTTGTATCAGGATTTTAAAGTGGTGCCGTGGTGCCCGCGGTGTGAAACCGGCCTTTCCACGCATGAATTGGGCCAGCCGGGAGCATATAGGACGGTAAAAGAAAATTCTGTTTTTGTTAAATTAAAAATCAAAGGAGAAAGAAATGAATACCTGCTTATTTGGACAACTACGCCATGGACCCTGCCCGCAAATGTGGCGGTGGCGGTTAATCCGAAGATTGAATACACTAAATGGGAAGTGGGTGACGGGGCCGCGGGCGGCGGAAGATATTGTGTGTGGTCGGCGACTATACCGCCTCACAGCCCCGAGGAAAAAATTGAGGTGGTTGAAAAAGTTTCGGGAAAATCTCTGCTGGGGACGGAATATGAACCGTTATTCAGCGTTCCTCAAGAATATTTTTTGGGCAGTCCTCCGGGGTTTAGCGTTATACCAGGAGATTTTGTTTCTACGGAGGAAGGAACGGGCATGGTGCATATAGCGCCGGCGTTTGGCGATGATGATATGCGGGCGGTAAAGTCGTATTATCGTCATCCTGAGCGAAGCGAAGGATCTCAAGGAGGGGATTCTTCGCCTGTGGCTCAGAATGACGTTCAGCTAAATTATCCGATACTGCACACGGTAAATGTTGACGGCACGGTTAAAAAAGGAATTGTCGGCGAAGGAAAGTTTGTAAAAACCGCGGACCGCGACATTATTGAATATTTGAAGAAGCGGAATCTGCTATTTTTTGTAAAACCGCATGAGCATGATTACCCGCATTGCTGGCGGTGCGATACGCCGCTTTTGTATTTTGCAAAAAATGCCTGGTGGATAAAAATGACAGTGCTGAAAGAAAAATTATTGTCAGGCAATTTTAAAATAAATTGGATGCCGGAGCATATCAAGGACGGCCGTTTCGGTGAATTTTTGCGGGAAGTCCGCGATTGGGCTTTTTCTCGTGAGAGATTTTGGGGAACGCCCTTGCCGGTATGGAGGTGCGGGAAATGTGAAAATATTGAGGCCGTCGGTTCTCTTGAAGAACTTCATGAAAGGAGCGGTGTCGCCAGAAATAAATATATGGTTATGCGTCACGGCGAGTCGCTTTCCAATATTAAAAATCTCTGCGGTTCTATTGACGGACATCCTTTGACGCTGAAAGGCAGAGTCCAAGCTGAAAAAAGAGCCGGTCTTTTGAAAAAAAGGGGTATTGATTTGATTATTTCTTCGCCGGTTTTGCGAACAAGGGAAACCGCGGAAATTGTCGGAAAAATTATTGAACTTCCGGTTCATTTTGACAAAAGGATTCAGGAAGTGAATGTCGGTGATTTTCACGAAAGGCCTGACCATATGTATCATAGTTATTTTTCATCGCATCTGGAAAAATTTACGAAACGCCCCCCTAACGGTGAAACTCTTTCGGAGCTTAGGGCGAGGATTATGGATTTTATGGCGGATATGGAACAAAAACACTCCGGAAAAACTATTCTTATTGTAAGCCATGAATATCCGATTTGGATGATGTTTAGCGGGGCCTTGGGCTGGTCTAATGAAGAAACGATTCGTGAGCATATGGGGAAGCGTGAAGATGATTTTATTTTTTTTGCCGAAACGCTTGATTTGCCGTTAAAAAATTTGCCGCGGGATTTTACCGGCGCTGTGAATCTCCACCGGCCCTATATTGATGCCGTTGTTTTTTCTTGTAAAAAATGCGGGGGAGAAATGAAGAGAGTTCCGGAGATAATTGATGTATGGTTTGATTCGGGCGCTATGCCATTTGCTCAAGGTCATTGGCCTTTCGCAAAACAACCAACAACCAACAACCAACAACCAACAACATTATTGTATCCGGCCGACTACATATCAGAGGCGGTGGACCAGACGCGAGGGTGGTTTTATACTTTGCTTGCCGTAGCAACGCTTCTTGGAAAGGGCGCGCCTTATAAAAATGTTATATCGCTTGGGCACGTGCTTGATAAGAACGGACAGAAAATGTCTAAGTCCAAGGGCAATGTGATTAACCCCAAGGATATGATTAATAAATACGGGGCGGATACCATACGTTGGTATTTTTATACGATTAATTCCCCGGGTGAGCCAAAAAAATTTGATGAGAAAGATTTGCAGGTAAAACTTCGGGGATTTTTAGGAACGCTTTGGAACAGTTTTGTGTTTTTTGATACATACATAGATAAAATCCCAAATCCCAAATCCCAAATCCCAAACAAATTCAAAATTCAAAATTCAAAAAAAAGAAACTTCCTTGATCAATGGATTATTTTAAAATTGGAAAATTTGGCTGTTGAAGTCACAAAAAAACTTGATAAATATGATATTACCGGGGCGGCGCGGGCAATTGAAGAATTTACTCTTAATGATTTTTCCAATTGGTATTTGAGACGTTCTAGGCGAAGATTTCAGAAACCAAAAACAATTGTTGAAAAAAATGAGGCGGCTCTAACAACAGCATATATATTAGTACAGCTTTCAAAATTAACAGCGCCGTTTATTCCCTTTCTTTCCGATGCGATATGGCGGGAATTGAGAAAAAAAATACGACTCGAGGAGGAGAGCGTACATTTAGCGGAGTGGCCCTCTTCGGGTGTCATTCTGAGCGGAGCCGCAGCGGGGCGAAGAATCTCAAAAGATCTTTCGCTGCGGCTCAGGATGACTGAGGGCGATAAGAAACTTTTCAAAGACATGGAAACAGTACGAAAGGTTGTTGCCGAGGCGCTGAAGTTAAGAGCCGAGGTGGGGATTAAAGTAAGACAGCCGCTTGCCAACTTACAACTTACAACCAACAACCGACAACTCCGCAAGGATTTATTAGAATTGATTAAAGAAGAAGTGAATGTGAAAGAAATCACCTTTGGGAAAGAATTGAAACTTGATACGGTGATTACGCCGGAATTAAAAGAAGAAGGAATGATGCGTGAAATTGTCAGAAACATTCAGGAAATGCGTAAAGATTTAGGACTTCATCCCAGAGATAAAATCCGGGTACAATTTTCTTCCGGTATCATTTCGAACCCCTTCGGCGTCATTCCGAGCGAAGCGAGGAATCTCAAAGTCGCTCCGGATTTAGATATTGTTTTGGAAAAATGGAAAAAATTTATTATGGCTGAAGCGGGCGCTAAAGAATTTTACATCGGCGGAAAAAAGATTTTTAAAGCCGAGTGCGATCTGGAGATTGAAGGCAAGCAAGTTTGGGCGGGGATTGACAAATTATCATTCAGGGAGTATCAAAACAACAAAACAAAAGTAGAAAACGGATGGTAAAATGTTCTTTGATAGTAAAAATTTCGGCTTTGTAATTAAGGATTATTTTGTTGGATTTTATGCAGAACCGCTTGGCGAGCTATTTTCGCGCCCGACTTCTTTGTTTGGCATCGTAAGACTTATTTTTTCACCTCTTCTATCCGTATTATTGATTTTAGCCGTTATCTTTACATTTACGCTTATATTGTTTGTTTTTTTCTTACCTTTCTTTTTTTGTCTTGTATCAAGTTTAAAAAATAGTTGTTCGCACGATGATTAATTCGGCCGCACATACGGCCTTTTTTCTTTGTCCGGAAAATGCGATAATAAAATCACTAATCAATCGCGAATTATTTCGCGAATATTTATGGTGAGCTTGTCGAACCATTCGCGAACAAAATTAGAGATTGATTAGCGAGTATGCATAGTACAGAGGGCATCATCTTAAAAAAAGAACCTTATGGCGAGGCGGATTTGTTGATTACGATTTTGACCAAGGATTTCGGGAAAATAAAAGTAATGGCGCAGGGAGTGAGAAAAGAAGCGGCCAAGCTTAAGGGGCATTTGGAGCCGTTGACTCACTCGGCCATAAGTTTTGTCATTGGAAAAAATTTTTACCGTATTACTTCAGCCGAAGTCAAGGATTTTTTTATTGACCTAAGAGGCAATTTGAATAAATTGAGATGCGCTTTTTATATTGTTAATCTTACTGACTCCAATGTTTTTGAAGAAAGGGGCGATGGGCGCCTTTTTGATTTGATGCATTTAACGTTGGAAAGATTAGATACGGTTGATGTTCAAAATGGGCCGGGATTAGAAAAAATATTGTTTGAGTTTAACGCGGGATTTCTTCATATTTTTGGCCTTCTTCCTTCTCCGGGCATTACGCCAGAATCAATTAAAATGGCGGTGGCGAGTCATTTTGGGGCAAAGTATGATATAATGGGTATATAATCACGAATCAAACACGAATTCATTCGCGAATATTTATGGTGAGCTTGTCGAACCATTCGCGAATAAAATTAGAGATTGATTAGCGATTTATGTCTGATAAACTCGAAGAACTAAAGGAAAAAATTTATTCCAGAAAAGGGCCCAAAGAACGAAAACAGAAAGAACTCTATGAGGTACAGAGAAAAAAAACGGATAGCGATAGAACGTATGGGGAAGATAGGGTGGTTGATTCGGCGGAGGACGGGGCCGGGCGTCATGAAATTGGATCTTTTAGGCCTTCTTCACCCGAAGAAATGCGTAGGATAGCGGGTGGTGGAGAAGAGCCGGTTTTAACAACTACCAATATGCCAAAAACCAAAAAATCTTTTTATAAATCAAAAATTTTTATTTTTACGTCAATTGTTTTTTTTGTGTCCGTGGTTGCCGCGGCGGGTTTTGTCTATTACGGAGTTTTTCAAAAAGGAGGCGCGGTAACGCTTGAAATATCGGGTGAGGCCGCGGTTGAAGCCGGTGATACCCAAACATGGACGGTAACTATACGCAATAATCTTGGTGTAGCTGTTAAAAACTCCGAACTTAATTTTATCTATCCCAAGGGAGCAGTACCCGTTGACGGCGAAAACGTTTCAAAAAATTTAAGAAGCAAAATAAGGGTTGAAGAAATGAAACCCGGTGAAGAAAGGGAGTTTGATTTTACGGCGCGGATTTTCGGAAATACAGGCGAAGAAAAAACAGCGGAGGTCCTGTTTTTGTATCAGCCGGAAAATATTTCCTCGCGTTTTCAAAAACAGGCAAGTTTTTCCATGGTGATTTCTTTGGTGCCGATTGCGGTGTTTTATGATATTCCTGAAAAAGTTATCAGCGGACAAGACATAAAAATAGTGGTTGAGGTTACATCAAGTTCCAAGGTGGACTTTAATAATTTGTATATGAGGGTGGACTGGCCTACCGGTTTGGAATTTTTATCTTCTAATAAGAAACCTGATTATGAAAATAGTATTTGGAAATTGGGCGATTTGCTCCGGGGTGAAAGCCGCCGCATTACGATTAACTCCAGAATTATCGGTTTTCCTGAAGAAGTCAAATTATTCATTACCAGCATCGGAGAATATAATCCCCAGACAAGGCAATTCAAAACATTTGTTGATAAGGTGGGAGAAATTCATCTAGCATCTCCTCCTCTTTTTGTCAGGCAGGACGTAAACAGGGCCGAAAATTATGCCGCCAGGTTTGGGGAGCCCTTAAACTTTTCTGTTTATTACAAAAACAATCTTCCTGTGGCGGTGAGAGACGTTTTTATAAGAGTGCGCCTTTCCGAGGGGCTCATGGACTTAAGGGATTTGAAAATTGAAAAAGGTTTTTTTGACGGGGCATCGCGCGAGCTTGTTTGGAACGCATCCTCTTTTCCGGAATTAAAAGAATTGGATCCTGGTGAAAACGGTTATGTGACGTTTTCCGCAGTTGTTAAGAAACAACCGTCAATAACAAGTTTTTTTGATAAAGATTTTGTCATATCGTCTTTGGCAAAAATCATCACTAAAACCGCGCCTGAAGGATTTGAAGGGATTAAGCTTGAATACGAAAATTTACTGGAGATTAAATTAAAAACGCAATTGTCTGTTTTGTCCAAGGCCGTATTTTATAATTCTCCTCTGGGTCCAAATATCGGAACGCTACCTCCTGCCGTCGGCAGAGAAACCGGCTATACTGTTGTTTTTCAAATTTCCAATCTGTCTAGTGATGCCAAGGGCGTAAAATTATACGCTTCTTTGCCGGGGAACGTAAGGTGGCTGGACCAGATAACGGGCGATAAAAAAGAAAAATTAAGTTTTAATCCGTCTTCGGGAGAACTTATTTGGGATGCGGGAGATGTTTTTGCCGGAACCGGCGTTGTCAGGCCCAGAATGTTTTTGGCTTTCAATGTCGCCATTACTCCGGGTGAAAACGCGGTGAACAACCGCGCCCTGTTGGTTAAGAATATAAGAATTGCCGGCGTGGATTCTTTTACTAAAACCGCCCTTGAAAGTATCGCCGATGATGTAACCACTGAATTGAAAGAAGATTTGCAGACGGTGAACAAGGATTGGAGCGTGGTGGAGTGATGAAGTGGTCCTGATTTTATACGAAAACACGCTATCAATTTCCCCAGCGTGGAAATTGCGCTCACTCTCGTTCCCGGGCATCCTGCTGTGCTGTCCGACTGCGGTCTGACTGCTCGCAATGCCCGCGAAAAAGTAATAACATTACTTTTTCGCCCTCGCTCTCCCGCTCTTTATTTATTTTAATTGAATAGCGGGAACCACTTTTGCTTCTCGCAAAAGCCCGGGGTTGTCCTCCGAACAACCCGTCGCTTCACGACCCCGCTCGGCCTGCGAGATGGTTTTCTTAATAAAATCAGGGCCGCTTGAATATAAAAGAGAGGGGGGTGGGACGTGATGACGGGTTTATCTTATTTTGAAATACCACAATGAAAAATTTTGTGGCATTATTTGCTTGAGGTAAGTTTTGTTAAAAAGAAAAAAGCGGCGCACGGCCGCTGAAAAATATTTTGGCAAATTTATTTTTTATACTTTTATTTATTGATTTGTCCAGTTCGTTCAAATAGGGCGGCAATAGTAAAAGGGAGCACTAACAGTCCTGCTAAACAAGAAGATATTGTGGCGCCGCTTGGGTCATCAAGAAACCATTGGGGAGGAAGGTTATTGCGTTGTCTTTTTTTGTCGACAAGCCACATAATGAAGATGTTTACTGATGCCGAACCAAGCCATAAGAATAGAAGGCTCTTCCATCCCAGCACAAAGAATAGGGTAGTACCGACGGCAAGGGCAATGATATAGTATAAAACAGCAAAGGAGGCGAGTTGGTAGAGCATTTTGCGCATTATCAGACCCGTTTTTAAAAGGACTTTTGCAATTCTAATTATATATTATATAAATTATTTGTCAAGAACATGAATAAGGAAGCAGGTTCAAAGAATTTAATGGACAAGATTGTATCTTTGGCAAAAAGGCGGGGTTTTATTTATCCCGGCTCCGAGATTTACGGTGGACTGGCTGGAACATGGGATTACGGTCCGTTGGGGGTTGAGTTGAAAAATAATATTAAGAAAGAGTGGTGGAAAAGATTTGTTCAGGGGCGAGATGATGTTTTTGGAGTTGATACGGCGATTTTGATGAACGCCAAGGTTTGGGAAGCGTCGGGGCATCTGAAAAATTTCGTTGACCCGATGGTTGATTGCAGAAAATGCAAGGCAAGATTTCGCGCCGATAAGATTGACGTAAGTAAGGGGTGCCCGGAATGCGGGATAAAAGATTTTACGCCACCCCGTTCTTTTAACATGATGTTTAAAACTTTTGTCGGGCCGGTTGAAGATACCGCTTCAGAAACTTATCTGCGTCCCGAAACCGCGCAGGGGATGTTTATTAATTTTAAAAATGTTATTGATTCAATGCATCCGAAATTGCCGTTTGGAATCGCGCAAATAGGCAAGGCCTTTCGAAACGAAATTACTCCAGGAAATTTTATTTTCCGCACCCGCGAGTTTGAGCAGATGGAAATTGAATATTTTGTTAAAGCGTCCGATTGGAAAAAGTATTTTGAAGAGTGGCTCAAAGAAATGCATAACTGGGCGGAATCAATCGGCATTTCCAAAATTTACGACCGGGAAGTTCCTGATGAAGAGCGTGCTCATTATTCCGAGCGCACGGTTGATTTGGATTTTGATTTTCCTTTCGGCAAGGAAGAACTTTACGGGATTGCTTACCGAACCGATTTTGATTTAAAAAGCCATGCGGAAAAATCGGGTGTTGATATTTTGTATTATGACGAAGAAACAAAAGAACGCTTTATTCCGCGCGTGATTGAGCCGACATTCGGAGTTGACCGCACATTTCTTGCGGCTTTGGTCAATTCATATGCCGAAGAAGACGGCGGCAAGCGGGTTGTTTTGAAATTGCCGCCTAAAATTTCGCCAATAAAGGCCGCGGTTTTTCCGCTTCTTGCCAATAAGGAGAATTTGGTAACAAAAGCCAGGAGGGTATATGATAGTTTAAAGGACTCAATGGTTCACGATTCAGGATTTATTGTTGCTTGGGACGATAGGGGCAATATTGGAAAACGTTATTATGCCCAAGACGAAATCGGGACTCCATGGTGTGTTACAATTGACTTTCAGACATTAGAAGATGATACTGTTACGGTTCGCGACAGGGATACGGCAAAACAGGAAAGGATTTCAGTGCAAGAATTGATACAGTATTTCAGCGAGAGGTTAAAGTGACAATTTTCAGAAATCAGCGAACAACGAATTTATCGCGAAAAAATGAATAAGCGAATAACGAATTATTCGTAACTCGTTTATTTGTAAATTCGTAAAAGATTCGTTATTCGTTGATTAAATTTCTTTATGTTTAAAAAAATTGTTTTACCAAATGGCTTAAGAATACTTACTGCTCCTATGAAGGACACCAACACTGTTACTACTTTGGTTATGGTCGGAACCGGTTCGGATTACGAAACTAAAAATAATAACGGCATCTCGCATTTTTTGGAGCATATGATTTTCAAGGGCACGAAAAAAAGGCCCAAGCCCCTTGATATTAAGCGTGAACTTGATTCCATTGGTTCAATTTCAAACGCTTTTACTTCGCACGAATTCACGGGATACTTCATAAAGGCCGGAAAAATTCATTTGGATTTTTCTTTGGACCTTTTGTCTGATATTTATAAAAATTCTCTATTAAAAGAAGAAGAATTGATAAAAGAACGCCAGGTAATAATAGAAGAAATTCACAAGTATAAAGATACGCCAACCTCTTTTATTTGGAGGATGTGGGAACATCTTTTATATGGTGACCAGCCAGCCGGATGGGAAATCGTCGGAACGGAAGAGGTTTTGAAAAAACTTAAAAGAAATGACTTTGTAAATTATTGGAGCACCCACTATGTTTCGGCAAATACAGCGGTTATTGTTGCCGGAAATTTTGATGAAAAAGAAACTGTTGAAAAAATAAAAAAATATTTTTCCAGCATAAGAGTTGCGAAAACCGGAAATTCGCCCACGGTCATGGAGGGGCAAAAAAAACCGATGATAGGAATCGGTTATAAGGAAACCGACCAAACCCATGTCGTCATCGGGTTCAGGGGGTTTCCCGTCAGCCATAAGGATATTTACGCGCTTCAGGTTTTATCAATAATTACCGGCGGAAATTGGAGTTCTAGAATGTTTGAGACAATACGCGAAAAACTTGGTTTGGCCTATAATGTTCGAACTGTTGAGGATTCTTTTTCCAATCGTGGATATTTTGTTACTTATGCCGGGGTTGATCATTCTAACGCAAAAAAGGCTATTCAGACCATTCTTAATGAATATAAGAAGCTCAGGGGGAAAGGAGTTAGTCAAAAGGAGTTGAAACTTGCCAAGGATTATATTAAAGGTACTTCGCTTATAGGAATGGAAGCGTCTGACGCAGTGGCTGATTTTATAGGAATTGAGGAAATTATAACCGGTAAACCTTTGACAATTGATGAGGTTTTTGGTAAAATAGATAAAGTTACCGTTAATGATATAAATAGAGTGGCTCGTTTTATTTTTCAGCCTGCTTCTCTAAACATGGCACTGCTCGGGCCATATAAAGAAAAGAAAGAATTCGAGAAAATTTTGAAATTTTGATCTCTAATCAATCTCTAATTTTATTCGCGAATATTTATGGTGAGTTTATCAAACCATTTGCGAAATAATTCGCGACTGATTGGCGAATGGCGCATGCCCACCAAAAACCCTCTTCACCCCATAGATATATCATATAAAGTCTTCATAAAATTTTTTCTCGTTGTTGGCGGGGCGCTTTTGCTCTATATTCTTTCGGATGTTTTGGCCGCCCTCTTATTCGCGGTTGTTATTGCTTCGGCCATGGAGCCAGTCATATTTTGGTTTAAAAAATATAAAATCCCGCGTATTGCGGGGGTTATTATAATTTATCTTGCGGTATTTTTAATTTTTGCCGTTATTTTTTATTTTTTGATTCCTACGCTTGCCGAAGAATTTGATTCTTTTCGGGAAGTTTATTATGCCTATCAATCCAAATTTTTAAGCGAACTTAAGGAATTTGAAGGATTGCCGTTTTTTGATTATCTTTCTGACGGAGCTGAAGATTTTATTGAGAACGGTTCTATTCCGATAGGGCAGCTTACGGGAAACGCTTTTGGAATTCTTTCTGCCATTTTTGGCGGGCTTATATCCGTGGTGATTTTGATTGTTGTTTCTTTTTATCTGGCAACGCAGGAAAGCGGTATTGAAAATTTTTTGCGTCTGGTAACCCCGCTTGAGTACGAGGAATACATGATTGACCTTTGGACTCGTTCCCAAAAAAAAATGGGCCATTGGTTAAGGGCCCAACTTCTCCTCGGGGTTTTGATCGGAATATTGGTATTTACTGCTTTGTCATTTTTGGGCGTTAAATATGCTTTGCTTCTTGCTTTTGTGGCGGCTATATTTGAATTAATTCCCGTAATTGGCCCGATTATGGCCGCGGCTCCGGCCGCCTTTACCGCTTTTTTACAGGACCCGATATTGGCGATAATCGTGGTTCTGGTTTATTTCGTTATTCAGCAGATGGAAAGCCATTTGATTGTGCCGGTGGTCATGAGAAAAACGGTCGGTTTGAATCCCTTGGTGGTGGTTGTAGCTTTGCTGGTTGGAGCCAAACTTGGAGGAATTCTTGGACTGTTTTTAGCCGTACCCATTGCTTCGGTTCTTGTTGAATTCGTAATTGATATTGACAGGAGAAAGAGAGGGCTGCTGCAAGAAGTCCACTCAGCATGATTCATGTAACATGAAGCATGTAACATAAAAAGTTTCATGTTTCATGTTTTATGATTCATGAATAAATAAGCCAGATTGTCAGAAGCGCAATAATTGTTTGAGAAACTTTGCCGATGATAATATATTTTTTTGCGGTCCAAAAATGTCTTCCCAAATAAATTTTTGAGTGCATGAAACTATGGAAGCGTTTTATAAACATAAACGGATTTTTTTCTTTCCAGACCCAGAAAACCGGCTGAAGCATATCGGGAAGAATTCCTCCGAAAATGGAAAGGGCTAACGGCGTTAGCTCTTTTATGTTAAGTTCGGGCCGTAATATTAAAAAAGCAATTAGCGAGCCCGTAAATATATCAAGAGATATTTTAAGAAGATCACGAACATTGATGGTTTTTTCTAAAATAAGATTGTGGTCATGTTTGTCGCTTAAATCTTCTTTAACGGATGACAAATGCCAGTCCCAGTGAGGAATGGCATCGGCAAGATAATGTGAAGCTATGGCCGCAACAAAAACCAGCGCCGGATGCACGGAGAAAAACGGCTTGGCGGCCGCGGTGGCGATTAAAATGTGGGTGGTTAAAGTCATGCTAATTTTCTTAGCGAGGCAAACAATCTTGCTTGCGAAGCCGAGATGCTAGAAAATTGAGCACCGAGCATTCAATTTGAGCTTAGTATACATAATAATTAAGTTTATCAATAAAACGCGCGAAAGCAAATGTTTTGATACAAGAAATACACGATTTTAAATTGAGTGCTCGTTTCAATATTTACAACTGCTCGCGCCTTGCCCTTTGGTTCGCGCTCGCAGGTAAATATTGAAAATAAAAAAAGAGCGCCGGAATGGCGCCTATTTTACCCCTAAAAATTTTTTGACTCCTTCAATATCCGGTTCCTCCGTTATAATGAGCCAACCGTCACTACTGACATAGATGCTGCCAAAAGGGTATAGGTGTACGGTGATGACAATGGGTATTGATTTAGAAAGCGTGATAAGACTTTCCGCGACTTTTTTATCACGAGCTAGGGTTCTTAATGTATTGTCGCAAAAAATCGATTCAAGGGTATTGGCGCATTTGACTGCTTTAGCCAATTCGTCAACCTTCGCGTTTAAATCTTTTTCTTTTTGTTTGGCTGATTCCGCCATTTGAATAATTTCGTTGAGGCGGGCCTGGTTGGCCGGCCGGGAGCTCGTTTCGGTTTTATCGGTAGCAGGCGCGCCCTGTTTGATTTCTTGAATTTTTTGGACTTTATCGCCGAAAAAAAAGTTTGGAAAAATAAACATGGAAAATACGAGAATTACGGCAAGGGATGCTAAAATCGCGCTGATTCTGTTCATTTTTATCGCTTTCTCTTTCTCGGGGCTTAGGATATATATTTGAAAAGAACGTAAATTATATGTATCATATAGCTATTACTATTGCAATCCTTACGACATGACAGCAATGACATGGTGGTGTGAAGCGAAGCGGCTTCGCCTCGCGTCTTACGTAATAAAATTAAGTTTTATTTAGATTTTTAACGGGGTCAATACTCCACCTTGTTTTTTTGTTTTTGATGCCGTATGATGAAAATATGAATACTCTTACTATTCCCAAAGAATTAATAAAAGAAAAAGAATTGATTATTATTCCTCGCAAGAAATACGAGGAATTTATGAATTTACAAAAAATGGTTAAAAAGTGGTTTGTGGAAGAAGTAGATACTGATAAGGCGATTAAAATATATAAAAAGGAAAAGCGTCAGGGAAAACTAAAGACGATTAATTCTTTAGCCGAGTTGCGCTGATATTGATTTTATGAAAATTCGCGTTACTTCAAAATTCACGAAATCTTATAAGAAAATGCCGAAATTTGTAAAAGAACACGCCGAAGAAAAAGGAAAAATTTTTATAGCAAATCCTTTTGACTCCCGCCTCGAAACTCATAAACTTCATGGCAAATATAAAGATTACTGGTCATTTAGCGTAGTTAGCCAATATAGAATTATATTTTCTTTTGTCAATTCAAATTGCGCAGATTTTATCAACATTGGTACTCATGATATTTATAGATAATTTCAAAATCCGTCTGTTGGCGGATTTTGATATGCGCGGTAAATATTGAAAATAAAAAAAGAGCGCCGGAATGGCGCCTATTTTACCCCTAAAAATTTTCTTATTTTAGAAATATCCGCCTTTTGCGTCATTATAAGGTTGCCGTTCTGGTCAAGATAAATTTCATTTCTAGTTCCGAATGAGTAATATATCCATAAAGCAACCCCGCTTTTTGATAGTTTTTTGAAGATATCAATAACCTCTTCGTCACTGGTCAGCATCGCTATAAACTTTTCGCAATCCTCGGCTTTTACCATGAAAGTGCATTTAATATCTACGTTCTTTCGAAAATCACCAATACGTTTTTCCGTTTCTAAATTTTTTGCCTTTAATTCCCGGGATTGTTTGATAATTTTATCAACGATAGAATTTTGTCCGGTTTTGTCGGTAGCGGGCGAGCTCTGTTTTATTTTCTGAACTTCTGGCTTTGGCGCATGAAGCCATTTATTGATACTTTCCTGATTATTAAGCGCGAGAGTTAAGAGTGAGAGAATTGTGAAAATGGAGAGCCCCCAGATGAATTTTAGCATCCTGTTTACCCTTTTTATTATCTTGAAAAGAACGCAGGTTATATGTATCATAGGGCTATTATTATGTCAAGCAAGTATTATATTACAACAGCAATTGATTATGTAAATGCCAAACCGCATATCGGGCATGCTTTGGAAAAAATTCAGGCGGATGTTTTGGCCCGTTTCCATCGTATAAAAGGCGATGATGTTTGGTTTTTGACTGGAACCGATGAACACGGCGCGAAAATCGCAAGAGCCGCGGAAGCGGCGGGAAAAAACCCGAAAGATTTTGTGGATGAGAATTCAGAAAAATTTAGGGAACTTAAAATTAAAAATGTTCTTAATTTGTCGTGGAATGACTTCATAAGAACTTCTGACCAAAAACGCCATTGGCCAGGAGCGCAAAAATTATGGCTAAAACTTTTTGAAGCAGGCGATTTGTATAAGAAAAAGTATCGCGGGCTTTATTGCGTTGGGCATGAGGCGTTTGTTACGGAAAAAGATTTGGTTCAAGGCAAATGCCGCGACCACCAAAAAGAGCCGGAAGTTATTGAGGAGGAAAATTATTTTTTCCGACTTTCAAAGTATTCCAAAGAAGTTGAATTAAGAATCAGGAATAATGAATTAAGAATAATTCCTGAATCCCGAAAAAACGAAATTTTATCGCTTATTGAATCCGGACTGGAGGATGTGAGTTTTTCGCGTCCCCGGAAAGATTTATCGTGGGGAATTCCGGTGCCGAATGACCCCGAGCATACTATGTATGTTTGGTGCGACGCCTTGGCGAATTATATTACGGCAATCGGCTACGGCCAAGAGAAGAATTATGAATTAGGAATTAGGAATTATGGATTTGAGCAACTTTGGCCAGCAGATTTGCACGTAATCGGCAAGGATATTTTGCGGTTTCACGCCGCAATTTGGCCGGGAATGCTTTTGTCGGCTGGGCTTTCTTTGTCTAAAGCAATTTTTGTTCACGGCTTTGTTACAGTTGAAGGCCAAAAAATGTCTAAAACCATTGGCAACGTCATTGATCCGATAGAATTGGTAAAAAAATACGAAACGGATTCGGTGCGCTACTTTTTGCTTCGTGAAATTCCTTCGGGAGAGGACGGCGATTTTTCGTACAAAAAATTTGAAGACCGTTATAACGGCGACTTGGCAAATGGCCTTGGAAATTTGGTGGCGCGGGTTGCGACTCTTGGAGAAAAAATAAGCCCGATAAATTTTGATTTCCAGAAGGACGTTGAGAGTGGTGTGAAAGAAATTGCCGAAAAAACATTCAAAAAATATGAAGCATGCTTTGAAGAAATCCGTTTGAATGAGGCCTTAGCTTCAATTTGGGAGCTTGTTTCTTTTGCCGATAAATATATAAACGATAAAAAGCCGTGGGGCATTAGCGACAAAAAGGAGCTTCGTGGTATAATAATAAACGTAAGTTATATAATCGGCGCCATAGTCAATTTACTTGCGCCATTTTTGCCGGAAACAGTTGAAAAAATTAAGAAACAAATATTGGTTGATGATTCGATTTTGAAAATAAAAAAAGGAGGGAATTTATTCCCGCGGCTAAAATAAAAAAAGCGGGAATGTGGTCCCGCGATATTGATAATTACTTTAGTTTCCACTTTATTAGTTCTCTAAAGATAGGTTTCATTCGCTAACCCCTTGATGTTGACTCCAAAGGCCTAAGACAAGGTTACTTGGCGGAAGTATTTATGTCAAGCCCAAAACTTTTTGATGTTCATACGCATGCGCAATTTGCCGCTTTTGATAAAGATAGGGAGGCAGTAATTCAGCGGGCCTTAGATGCCGGGGTGTGGCTTATAAATGTCGGCACACAGCGTGATACTTCCGCTAAAGCAGTTGAAATTGCCAATAAGTACCCTAAGGGGGTATGGGCAACTGTTGGATTGCACCCGATTCATACTGAAAAATCTTACCATGACTCACAAGAACTAGGTGCGTCGCCCGCTTCGTCTGTTATTTCAGATATTCCTAATCAATCTATCTCTAATTCGCGCGAATTAGAGAATAGCGGTCTGGCAGGATTTACCAGTAAAGGGGAGGATTTTGATTACGGATATTATTTGCAATTGGCGCAGGATCCGAAAGTCGTGGCTATTGGAGAATGTGGTTTTGATTTTTATCGCTTGAATCCGCAAACAAAAGGGAAACAGAAAAAAGTTTTTTTGCGCCATATTGAGTTGGCCTATGTGGTAAAAAAACCCTTAATGATTCATTGTCGCTCCGGAAGAACTTCGCTTTCCGGCGCGGCGGGAAGCAGCGCCCTTGAATATCTTTTAAAAATGCTGGATTCCAGGAAAGATATTTTGAATTCTCCTCCTGGTATAATTCATTTTTTTTCCGGCACCAAACATGATGCTAAAAAACTTATGGATTTAGGGTTTTCTTTTTCTTTCGGCGGGGTCGTCACTTTTACCAGTGATTATGATGAAGTCGTTAAATATATACCCTCCGATAGAATTTTGTTGGAAACAGACGCTCCATATGTCGCGCCGGCCCCTTATCGCGGCAAGCGAAATGAGCCCGAATTTATAATTGAAACAGCAAAAAGAATAGGAGAAATTAAGGGAATGGAATTTGATAAAATTTCGGAAATTGTTAAACAAAACGCGGTAAAGATTTTTAGAATTACGGCTTAATTTTTTTAAATAAATAAGCCCCGCGAAACGCGGGGTTTTTTCTTTATTTATCGTCTTTTTTTTCTTCGTTATCCTTAATTCCGATGGATTTTAAAAAATCTTTATCGGAAAGAGTATTAAAGGGGTTCGGCGGCGTTTCGTCTTCTGTTCCGCGGTCTTCTTCCTGATATTCTTCCGGAATTGCCGTGACGATTGCTTTAATTCCGTCCGGAAGTATTTCGGCGTGCCCTCGGGAAAAATCTATTTTACAACAAACAACCAGTTCGGCGTTATATTTTTCGCGGTAGTAGGGAGAGCCCGATTCCCGCGGGCGCCAATGCGTATGAGGAGGCGTGAAATAAAAATGATTTCCTTCGGGTTCAACATAGCGCATGGTTTCGGCAACACAGATTCCGATGTTATATTTTTGAGACCATTCGGTTATTTTTTCATTAAATTCCGTATTCAGTTTTTTCATTTCGTCTTTGAGGCCGTATTCAAGGGTGATGCGCTGCTGCTGGGTAATTTTTCCAATTTCAAAAAGAAGCGTTTTTAGTTCCTCAATGTTTGGTTTTTTCACGAAATCACGGCCCCCATTTTTTTAAAGTCCTGATAGATATGTTCCACAAAAGCTGTATCTTGTCAATGTCCGATTTATTGATTATGGTAAATAGTATGGTGAAGTATAATTCTTCAAAAATTGAGAAGAAGTGGCAGAAAATCTGGCAGGGACAGAAGCTTTATGAAACGAAAGATAAGATTGCCGGGAAAAATAATTACATGGTATTGGTGGAATTTCCTTATCCATCCGGCAATTTGCATATAGGCCACTGGTACGCGTTTGCCGTACCGGATATTTCCGTTCGTTTTTTAAGAATGAACGGGCGCAATGTTTTATACCCCATTGGTTTTGACGCTTTTGGCCTGCCCGCGGAAAATGCCGCTATTAAAAATAAAATTAATCCCCGTGATTGGACAAAGAAGAATATAATGTATATGACCAAGCAGTTAAAAAGCATGGGGGCGAGTTTTGATTGGTCTAGAACCGTATCAACCATTGAGCCCGAATATTATAAATGGACGCAATGGATGTTTTTGAAGATGTTCGAAAAAGGATTGGCGTATCGCGCCAAAACCATGGTGAATTGGTGCCCTAAGGATAAAACCGTGCTTGCCAATGAACAGGTAGTTGATGGTTGTTGCGAGCGGTGCGACAGCTCTGTTATTAAAAAAGAACTTGAACAATGGATGTTTCGGATAACCGATTACGCGGAGCGGTTAATTAACGATATGCAAGGGTTGAATTGGCCGGAAACCACAAAACTTGCACAAAAAAACTGGATCGGCAGGTCGGAAGGAGTATTAATAGATTTTAAGATACAAGATACAGGATACAAGATACAAGTATTCACGACTCGCTCGGATACTCTTTTCGGCGCGACTTACATGGTTTTGGGTCCGGAACACCCACTCCTTAAGAATAATGAATTAGGAATTATGAATTATGGAAAAGTTGTTGAATATATCAAAAAAGCGAAAGTTAAAAATTATGAAGAGCGTATAGCCGAAGGGAAAGAAAAAACCGGCGTGGAATTAAAAGGTGTAAAGGCGATAAATCCGGCCAATAAAGAAGAAATTTCGGTTTGGGTCGCCGATTACGTGCTGGGTCATGTCGGAACCGGCGCGATTATGGCCGTTCCGGCCCATGACTCACGGGATTTTGAATTTGCGAAGAAATATAATCTTCCTATTTGTCATGTTGTAGCGCCTATATTTGTTGATTATACTAATCCTCCGCGCGATGGCGCGTCTACGATAAAAAGAAAAACGGTACAGTGTATCGTAAAACACTGGAACGAAAATAAATATTTATGTCTTAAGTGGAAAAAATATGATTGGCAAACCTTTATTATTGGTGGAGTTGAAGAAGGGGAAGATATGGCTGGGGCAGGCATGCGGGAAATACGAGAAGAAACCGGCTATATGGATATTCGTTTTGTAAAACAACTGGGTCCGCCCGTTTATGCAAAGTATTTTGCAGCGCATAAAAGCGAGAACAGGTTATCCGAGGTATACGGACTCTGTTTTGAGCTGAAGAGTGATAAGAAACTCCCGGTTTCTACAAAGGAAACAGAAACACACGATGCCGTTTGGATAGAGAGAGAAAAAGTAAAAGATTTTGTAAGAGGCGCGGAGATTCCCGAATTGCTTGTGCGCTTAGAAGGAAAAGAGCGGGCGTATATTGATGGCGGAATTCTTATTGAATCCGGAGAATTTAGCGGCATGGATTCAGAGAATGCGAAGTGGGAGATTGCGAAATTTGTTAGGGGAGAGAGAAAAGTAAATTATCGGCTTCATGATTGGGTAATTTCCCGCCAACGTTATTGGGGCACTCCCATACCAATGGTTAATTGCAGAAAGTGCGGCTGGCAGCCGGTCAGCGAAGAAAATTTGCCGGTAAAACTTCCCCTGCTTAAAAATTTTATGCCAACTGACGACGGGCGTTCTCCTTTAGCCAGGGCAGAAAAATGGGCAGGTGCGAAGTGTCCTAAATGTAATGGGCCGGCAGAACGGGAAACCGATACTATGGATACTTTTGTTGATTCTTCCTGGTATTTTATCCGTTATGTTGATCCGAAAAATTTTCAAAAATTCGCATCCGAAGAAAAAATGAAATTATGGCTGCCCGTACCTCTTTATATAGGAGGAGCCGAACATAATACTATGCACCTTCTTTATTCCCGTTTTTTCATCAAGGTTTTATATGATTTGAATTTTGTTGATTTTTCGGAACCATTTACCGGCAGAAAGAATCATGGCATAATTCTGGGTCCTGATTTTCAGAAAATGTCTAAATCGCGCGGCAATGTCATTGACCCGGATAAGGAGGTGGTAAAATACGGCGCTGACACAGTAAGAATGTATTTGGCGTTTATGGGGCCGTATGACCAAGGGGGGCCGTGGAATTCCGGAGGGATAAATGGGATATACAGGTTTTTGAATAGAGTATATAGTTTTGTAAATTATAAATCACAAATCACAAATTACAAACAAATTCCAAATCCCAAACCCAAAATTAGAAATGATTTGGAACGACTGTTGCACAAAACCATAAAAAAAGTAGGAGAAGATATTGAAAGTTTGCGGTATAATACGGCGATATCTTCGCTGATGATTTTGCTGAATGAGTTTGAGAAAAATTCCGAAAAAGTTTCCATTGAGTACCTTAAAATATTTTTAAAACTTTTAGCGCCGTTTGCGCCGCACCTATCCGAAGAGTTATATCAACAGTTCTTTGGAAGTCCCGAATCCCAAATCCCAAATCCCAAACAAATTCAAAATTCCAAAATTCAAAATATAAAACAATTAAATTCTATTCATTTTGAGAAATGGCCGGAATATGACCAAAAACTAATTCAAGAAAATATTTTTGAACTGGTGGTGCAGATTAACGGGAAAGTACGCGATTCTATTGAGGTTACGGTTGAAATTTCGGAAAAAGACGCTGCCGAAATTGTTTTAAGCCGTGAAAAAGTAAAAAAATATTTGGAAAATAAGCCGGTTAAAAAAGTTATTTATATTCCTGGCCGTCTGATAAATTTTGTTTTGTAGTTTTATCCCGTTAGAGGTTTAATATAATCCTTTTTGCATCTAATAATATAAGGCGTAAGCCGCTTTCGCTTTGCGTATTATTTTAAACCATTGTCCAATTTCGAACCTCTAACGGGGTTTATCAAAATCTTGACACGGGCAATGAGTTTTGATACTGTTAGCGCGCGGCTATTTGAAAATTTTTACGGGGTAAAAAGCCGTTGGCCGGAATAACCGATGACGACAAGCGGTTGTTGGAAAAATTTGATTTGTCCGTGCGGGAATATATTTTTGAACCGCGGCTTGACATTAAACGAGTCGGTTTGTTTATAGACATTGATGGCGCGGTAACTCTTTGCCTTGAGGTTTTGTGGCAGAATTCCGTTTCCGGACGCCAAAAAAGGGAAATAGAATCTGGCATCAGGTTGAGAATAATCGGAAAATTTCCGGAGTTAAAAGGCGTTGAGTTTTTTAAGGTGATGGAAACGCCGCCAAAATCACCGGATGGAATAGTCCGTGGGCCTAACTACGCGTATAACAGAACGGCCAATCCTCCTACGCCACCGTCTTCGCTACGTCCTTCGCAGTAGCACTGCTACGGAGTAGGACTGAAGCTATGGCGGGCAAGAAAGCTACGGAGGACAAAGGAGGAACAACAATGAAAGTGAAATGCTGGTTATTTATCGGCGGCGCAGTGCTGGCATGGTTTATTGTCGGAGCTGTTTTGGAAAAAATGGCGCGGGAATCGGAAGGTGACGAACTTTATCAAAAAGAAGATTCTTTGGGAATTGGCGCGTAACGATAAAAAAGGTTCTTGGAGCGGATATTTTCGGCCAAAAGCAAAGAGAAAAAAGTTAAGGACCCGTTAAGGGTCTTTTTTATTGTTATTTTTAATCTGAATTTGGTATGGTGGAAATATGCAAGAAGGTGAAAAACAATTTAATACGCCGGAAAGTATCCCTGAGCCGGAAAATGGCGTTGGAAATGATAATGGAACGGAAAGCGCTTTCGAGAAAAGCGCGTCAGTGGTCAGCAATCGGGAACTCAAGGATTTAAAAATGAAAGTGAGCACAAAAGGATGGTTTAAATATTGGGTCGAGCGCTTAAAATCACAAACCGATCTATTGCCGAAGGGCGTCGCAGATGTCGTAAGGAAAGCTGCTTTGAAGAACCCCATTTCTTCAGAAGATAGTTCTATATTCGTAAATTATATAAACCGGAGGATTGATATTTTGAAATTTGACCTTATGAAACGAAGTCGGATGGAATCCTTAAGAAAGAAGTTATGGATTGCCGACATAAGTGTTGATGAGAAAACGTGGAATACGGAAACGACAGATGAAGGACGAAGAGAAATAACTTTTGATGAGGCCCGCAACTCGTTTTTTGTGGAGCACAACGGAAAACAAAAAAATATCAGTTTGGGCGATATTGCGGCTGATTACGGGTGGGGTATTAAATACCGGCTTTCATCAAGCATGCCTCCGCGATTTCGGAGATTGCTTTCAAAACGAATTGCCGTGAATGAAGCGCGGCGCGACATAGAAGATATATATAATAAAGAGTTGGTTGAGTGTTTTGGTTATAGATTTGGCATATCTAAAACAGCCGATATGATTTTTGGAGGCATGGCGGGTGTTGAAAAACGAATCAACGAAACTAAAATGCAGGATACTTTAAAAGGGGTTGTGGGCGAGAATATGGCTCGGGAATTTTTAACCCGCGTTTCTATAGATAATCCGGAGCTTGGCTTTGCCGTCCAGAGAGCGAATGCATATGAAGATACGTTTCTTAAGTATGATTTTCGTCTGCAAAAAAGATTTCGGGCGCGCGGAATCATTGTTGAAGACGAGAATTTAAAATCTGACATAAAGAAGCTTGGTGTTCAGTTTACTGTTGGCGGGGGACTGGGCAAAGAAAGTAAAATGGCGGAGGGGCGGGAACGAATAAAAATAACAAGTAGTTTTGTGAAGCGCCCTGTGCAGGAATTGGCACTTGTAAAAGTGCAATTCGATAAGCTTAATGAATATTTTAAGCAATGGGTTCGAAACGGCAAACCATCAGGCGGCCCCGAACAATATATGACCAATGAGGAAAAACGCCAGCTTTTGGTAAAAGCAACAGAAAATTTTATTTCGCTCAGTGAATCTGATATAGACGCGATTTTGAAACCTGAAGAACGTATCCACGGAGAGGGGGCGGGCGTTAGAAAGGGTAAGAAGGAGTAATTCAGTTGTCTGTGTAAAATTTAGTTTTTAACGTATAGTGATTCGTGTTTCGGGTGGATAGTTACTATACCCTAAACCCAAAACCCTATACCCTTGTACTATCTGCGGCATAGTCGGCTACATCGGAAAACAGCGCGCCTTGCCTATCTTGCTTGATGGGATTAAGGCCTTGGAATACCGCGGATATGACTCCGCGGGATTTGCCGTGCTGGCAAAAAACGGGGCTGTTAAAAGCCAAAAAGCAATTGGCCGCGTTTTTAATCTGGAGCAAAAAATCGGGGAGCAGGAAAAATTCCCCGGCAATATCGGAATATGCCATTCCCGATGGGCAACGCATGGTTCCGTTACCGAGGCGAATGCCCATCCTCATCACGACTGCAAAAAACAGATTTGGCTGGTTCATAATGGCATTATTGAAAATTATAAAGAGCTGAAAGATGAATTGGCAAAAATAGGGCATAGATTTAATTCTGAAACCGATACCGAGGTTTTGGCGCACTTAATTGAAGAATTCAAAAACAAGGAGCCGGAGCTATCAACCGAAGAAATGGTGCGGCTGGCTCTTCTTTCCATCCGCGGTACTTATGGAATAGCCGTAATAGATTCGCGCGAGCCCGAAAAATTAATTGCTGCCCGCAATTTTTCCCCGCTTCTTTTGGGTGTCGGCAATAAAGAATATTTTGTCGCCTCCGACGCCTCGGCTGTTTTAAAACATACGCCGAACGTAATATATTTGGACGACGGGGAAATGGCCGTTATTACCACTAATGAATATAAAGTTTACGACTTAAAAAGAAATATACATAAAAAAGAGCTTAAAAAAATAGAGTGGTCTTTGGAGGAGGCGCAAAAAGGAGGATACCCGCATTTCATGTTTAAAGAAATTTTTCAGGAACCGGAAGCGATTGAAAATTCCATTCGCGGCAGGACAAGGACGGAAGAAGGCAGAGTAAGGATGGGGGGACTTGACAATGTTTTAGAAAAATTAAAAAAAGCCAGGCGGGTTTTAATTTCCTCCTGCGGTACGGCATATCTTGCCGGTCGTGTCGGAGAATATATGTTGGAAGAATATGCCGGAATCCCGGTAGAAGTTGATTCAGCTTCGGAGTTTCGCTACCGAAAGCCGGTGTTTAAGGAAGGCGATATTTTTTTGGCAATTTCCCAGTCAGGAGAAACCGCGGATACTTTAGCGTCACTGCGCGAGGCAAAAGAAAAAGGCGTTTTAACCTTGGGAATTGTCAATGTGGTCGGTTCAACCATCGCGCGGGAAACCGATGCCGGAGTTTATCAGCATGTGGGTCCGGAAATCGGAGTTGCTTCAACCAAAGCGTTTACTTCGCAGGTTGCGATTTTGGCTTTACTTACGGTGCTTTTGGGGAGACAACGCGATATGTCTTTGGTAATGGGCCAGAGAATTTTGCAGGAACTAAAAAAGATTCCTGATTTAATGCGAAAAATCATTGAGCAAAATGACGAGATTAAAAAATTAGCCAAAAAATATCAAAAATATGAAAATTTTTTGTACCTTGGCAGGAAATACAATTTGCCTGTTGCTTTTGAAGGAGCTTTGAAACTGAAAGAAATATCCTATGTTCATTCGGAAGGATACGGAGCGGGCGAGATGAAACACGGACCTATTGCCATGATTGATGAAAATTTTCCTTCCGTTTTTATTGCTCCGCAGGATTCGGTTTATGAAAAAATGATTTCCAATATTGAGGAAATTCGCGCTCGCAAAGGCCCGATAATTGCCGTTGCCACCGAGGGCGATACAAAAATTTCAGAATTGGCCGATGACGTAATTTACATTCCCAAAACCCTGGAAATGCTAACCCCGCTTTTGTCGGTAGTTCCTCTTCAGCTTTTCGCGTATCATTTCGGGGTTATGAGGGGACACGATGTGGACAAGCCGAGAAATTTGGCGAAGAGTGTGACTGTTGAATAGCCGATATTATGCCTGTCCTCCGGAGCTTTAGTGAAGTCGGTAACCATGAAATAGGCGGAGTATTTGACAATTGATTTCGGTTTGATGCCATTTTTATAAAATTGCGTAGCCGGGGTTATTTCCGGCGTTTTAATTTTACGGGCGGTTGACTTTTATAAGAATGGAGATATAATTGCCGTATTCATGTTCTTTTAATTTTTCATAAGAGTGCGTGGTGGATAATACTGCCGTTGAAGCCGGTTTTTCTGAAGACAAGGAAAATAAAGGCGGGAAAGAGATTTTAAAAGAAGGCCCGTTTAAATTCGATGATTGGTTTTCCGAAGTTTACGAACCGTCAAGAGAAATGACTGAAAATGTTTTGATGAAATACCGGCGGTTGGCTGTTGTGGATTTAACTGAATATTCAATTGTCAGGATTTATTCAAGCGGTGTTCCTGCGGAAAAAAGCAAAATGTATACATTAAGCGGCATTTATCCTGACGCGAAATTCGGTTTTGTTCTGCAGAAAAACGGAGCGCCGATAGCCAGTATTTGGTTTGATGTTTTGGAAAATCGCGTTTTGGTTATAAAACAAATTCAGGGAAAGCGCGGTTGTCGCGAGGCCTTGGCCGGTTTCCGGTGGGAGCGGATGCTGGTTCGATTTGTTGTTGAGTGGACCGGGCTACACAATTTTAAGGAGGTACGCGTGATTCGCGGTGAACATCAGGAATGGCATAGAAATATCCCGGAGCGTAAGAAAAAATTCTATTTGATTTATGATGTTTCGGCAAAAAGAGAAGGGTTTAAGCCGGTATTGGGTAAGGGGATAGAATATTATTCTTTTATCTTTGGTGGAAACGAAAAAAGAAAATAATTTTTTTCGGCTTGACAATTTACCGTGCTTGAGTAGGATAAATTTTATCGGGTTGAAAAATGAAGGAGGATAAAATGAACGGCGTTAAGATTGAGCGGTTGAACCCGGCGGACCCCTGGGATCGGCGCGGGCTGACTACGGAATGGAAATTTGAAAATGGCAGTCAAATTACGGTCTTTGAAAGAAAAAAGGGAATAAAATTCGGAGGGCATTATCATGCCGGCGGCGACCCTTCAAAAAATCCCGAGAAATTTTATTTGGTAAAGGGGCGGGTTCGCGCGAAATTTCTAGTTTTAGAAACTCTTCGCGTATGCGGAAAATCGGCAGTGCTGGTTCCTAAGGATAAAGATAAAGTCGGCGAAGAATATATTCTCACGGCCGGTAATACTTTAACGATTTGGCCGTATGTATACCACGAGATGGAAGCGCTGGAGGATTGCATTTTTATAGAATATCGGGTTACGCATTTTAATCGTGAGAAACCGGATACATATCCGGTTCAATAAAAAATAAAATCGTCTTTTTGGACGGTTTTTTATTTTTGTTTATTCTTTAATTCGCGCGCCTGTATACCTAAGGTGGAAATAAACGAATGGTTTACAGTCTATTATGCTTAAACATTTATGTTTATTGTTTTTTGTCTTCTTGAATTTTTGAAAATTTGAGCATACTATTCTTGATATGAGCGTTAATGAAATTATAGAAAAAGCCGGCGTAAAATCAGTTTTAGCGGATAATGATAAAGATTTAATTCGACGGGCTTTTGATTTTGCCCAAAGCGCTCATAAAGGGCAGAAGCGCCAGTCTGGCGAGCCGTATATTAATCATCCATTGAAAGTGGCCTTGGGTGTAGCTGAAATGGGCCTTGATGTTTCGGCCATTTCAGCGGCTCTCCTTCATGATGTTTGTGAGGATACCTCTTGCGATACGGCAACGATGGAAAAAAATTTCGGCAAAGATATCGCTTTTTTGGTTGACGGCGTAACCAAACTTGATAAAATCCGTTTTCACGGAACAGAAAGAGAGGCCGAAAATTTGCGAAAAATGTTTTTGGCCATTGCTGAAGATATCCGCGTTGTTTTGATAAAACTAATGGATAGGCTGCATAATATGGAAACCCTTTCTTTTATGCCGGCTGATAAGCAAAAAAGAATTGCCCTTGAGACCCTGGAAATTTACGCACCTCTTGCGTATCGTCTCGGCATCGGAGAAATTAAGGGCCAGCTTGAAGATTTGGCTTTCCCTTTTGTATATCCGAAAGAATACGAATGGCTTATACTGCAAGTAAAGGACCCCTTGGAAGACAGGAAAAAATATGTGGCGAGATTAACCCCTATTATAAAAGAAGAACTTGAAAAGGAGAACGTAAAAAATGCCGATATTCACGGCCGCGCCAAGCACCTTTTCAGTTTGTATAAAAAACTTTTGAAATATGAGATGGATATAAATAAAATTTTTGATTTAGTGGCCTTAAGGATAATTGTTTCTACGATTGAGGAGTGCTATGCGGCTTTGGGCGTGGTTCATAAATTATGGCGGCCTGTGCCCGGATTGGTTAAAGATTATATTGCTTTGCCCAAACCAAATGGATACCGCTCTTTGCATACCACGATTTTTGGGCCGGAAAAGAAAGTTACCGAGTTTCAAATAAGAACAAAAGAAATGCATCTTGAAGCGGAACAAGGAATTGCGGCCCACTGGGCCTATACAGAAGGCAAATCCACTAAAAGTTATCAAGAAAAAGGTATAATTTTTGCTTCTAAAAAAGAATTGGGGTGGGTAAGTCAGCTTCGTGATTGGCAGAAAGAATTCAGTAAGCCAGATGAATTTATTGAGTCGTTAAAAATAGATTTTTTCAAAAACCGCATTTTTGTTCTAACTCCGAAAGGTGATGTTATTGACTTGCCCGAAGGAGCTACGCCAATTGATTTTGCTTATCAAGTGCATACGGATATAGGGAATCAAGCCGCCGGGGCCCGCGTTAACGCCAAAATGATCCCGCTTAATTTTGAACTTCATAACGGGGATGTGGTGGAAATTATTGTTCAGAAAAACAAAAAACCGAGTTCCGACTGGCTTGAGTTCGTAAAAACCGCCGGAGCGCGAAAAAAAATCCAAGCACACGTGCGTCAATTCCGCGAAGTTGCAGCATTTTCCCAAAAAGGCGGGCAGGTTGTGGAATTGCGTCTTTCGGTTCGCGACCGTATTGGCCTTCTTAAAGATGTTTCCGGCATAGTTGCCGATTTTAAAATAAACATGAAAAGTGTTACTTCAGAAACAAAAAATAGGGTTTACCCCCTTATCATCATTAACGCCCCGATTAAAAGTAGGAACCAGCTTGAAAAATTGATGGTTAAATTAAAGACGGTAAAGGGCGTGGAGGAGGTGAGTTACAAGCTTTTAACTTCTTAGCTTTCTAGGTTTTTAGGATTATGAAGAAATTGTTTCCGAGCAGCATTACTTTTAGTTTATTAAAATAAAGGTCCCTATCTTCTGCTTAAGCAGAAGATAGGGACTTTTTGGATAATTGTAATTTTGGGCTGTGTTTAGGGGGCTGTTGCCGAATGTCATCCTGAACGAATGTGAAGGATCTCGGCCACTCAAAAACATCGGAAACACTAAGATTCTTCGCGGGGTTTATCCTGAGGTTCTTCACTTCGTTCAGAATGACGACCGAAGGGCTCAGAATGACAAAAACAGAAAATGACCATTCGGCAACAGTCCCAATTTGTCAAATAAAAACTGGCCTCGCGGCCGTTATCTCCCCACCCCTTTTTATGAATGAGAAATAATATGAAAATTTTATTGCGAAGATGATAGCGTTATTTATCTTATCAATCCAACAAAGGAAATCAGTTCTGGTTTTGTTAAGAAAACCATCTCGCAGGCCGAGCGGGCATGGTTCCCGCTATTCTTTTTAAAAATATATGAAAAGCAGGAGAGCGAGGCCGAGAGTGAGCGCAATCCCGCCGCTGGGCGGGATTGATAGCGTGTTTTCGTACGAAACCAGAACTGATTTTCTAAACCTCTCTTATCATTTTGTCTAATATGTTCTGCAATTCTTCTTCGGAATAAAATTCCACTATTATTTTTCCTTTGCCACCGTCCATTTTTACCAAAGAAACGCGGGTGCCAAGAGCGTCTTCCAATTGTTTCTGCCAGGCGCGGTCTTCAAATTCAAGTTTAGCAATATCTTTTCTGTGGGCAACATGGTGGTGGCCGAGTAACGCGCGCGCTGTAAATTCCGCTTCTCTTACGTTTATTTTTGATTCCAAAATTTCCTGAAGAAGTTGTTTTTGTTTTTCGGTATTTCCTGACAACATTAAAAGCGCTCTACCATGCCCTTCAGATATAATGTTTTGCTGTATTAGGTCGCGCGCTTCATCCGGCAGGGTTAAGAGTCGCAAGCTGTTCGTCACATATTCGCGCGATTTCCCGATTTTTTCTGAAATTTCTTTTTGGGTCAGTCGGAAGTTATCAACCAGTTGTTTGAAAGCTAAAGCGCGTTCCACCGGATTTAAATCTTCTCTTTGAACATTTTCAATCAGGGCCAGTTCCAGTTTTAATCGGTCATGGAGTTTGTCTTTTCTGATAATTACCGGCACCTCGCGAAGTCCGGCAAGGCTGGCCGCTCTCCAGCGGCGTTCTCCGGCAATCAGCTGATATTTTACGGAAAGGCCTCTGGAAGTTTCTTCTTCGTGTTTTGATACCAGAAGCGGCTGCAATATCCCGTAATTTTTTATGGAATCAGCCAAACTGGCCAAGGCGTTTTCTTCAAATTCGCGTCTGGGCTGAAAGGGATTGGTTTCTATTTTTTCAATTTCAATCCAAAAAATTGAATCTCCTGTTTTGAGAGCGCCGGTATTAAGGTCCGGCATTTTTCCTGTTTTAGGAGGAGCATAAAAGTTGTCTTCCCGTTTTCTTTCGGTTAGCCCGGCGCCCGGCCGCCCTAGGGTAAATTTAGGCGATTCTCTGAATTCGGCAGTTGTTATTTTCGGCTCCTCGATTATTGACGCGATTGTTTCTGAAGCAAATCGTATTCCATGTATGGGCTCATGCAAATTTTCCTGATACGACAAAATATCGTCAGCTAAGTGGCGGTTTGCTTCGTTGTTTTCTTCTTGATTTTGAGGGATGAGGGATTCAAGACCTCGTCCGAGCGGATTCATTGTTTTTAGGGTATGGGGTTTAGCCAATAGTCAATAGTAATTTACCCTATTGGCTATACCCTTATTTGTTAATTTTTCTAACTTTAATATTTCTTCAGCCAATCTTCTGTATGCCTTTGCCCCGTGCGAATACGGGTCATAATGCAGAATTGTTTTTCCAAAACTTGGGGCTTCGGCCAAGCTGATGTTTCTCGGAATTACCGTGTCAAACACATAACCCGGGAATTTGCGCCTGATTTCTTTGGCAACCGCCCGGTTTAAGCGGGATTTTCGGTCATACATTGCTAAAAGCGCGCCCATTATTTCAATTTTTGTCTTTAGATTCCTGTTTATCAGAGTAACGGTTTTTAATAATTCCGCAAGTCCTTCTAAAGAATAATATTCGCATTGTACCGGAATAATGACTTTATGAGAAGCAACCAGGGCATTTATTGTAAGGAGGCCAAGTGACGGCGGAGAATCAATTATTATATAGTCGTAATCATGGTTAACCCTTTTTAAAACTTCTTTTAGGCGAAATTCGCGCTCTTTTGCTTTGACAAGTTCTATTGTAGCGCCAGCTAAATCCGTGGATGCCGGCAAAATATCCATTCCCAAAAGGCGGGTTCGTTTGATAGCAAGCTTCGGGTCAATATCGTCAACCAGAGTGTGGTAAATATGGTGCTTGAGAGTTCGTGGATTAATGCCGGCGCCCGAAGTCGCGTTGGCTTGCGGGTCTATATCAATTAAAAGCACTGATTTTCCAAAAGCGCGAAGATAAGCGCTCGTATTAAGGGCGGTTGTAGTTTTTCCCACACCTCCCTTTTGATTACAGAATGAAATGATTATAGCCATATACCGTTTAAGGATAACCTATTTTTAATTAAATTTCAAGTGATTTTTTAAAATAAAAAAGCCGGTAAAACAAATTTTGTTACCGGTGAGACAGGCGGACAATTGATCGGCCAATATTTTCCCGCGCCCTTTCTTCATATTTTTGGCGGAAGAAAGCCGTTGAATAAATATGTTCTCGGTCTAAAAATGATTCCAAAATTTCTATACGCTTTGTTTTGAATATTTCATACGGAACTTCCTTATATTCTTCGCGGATTTGCCGCTCATATTCGTCAAATTTTTTCTCGTTTTGCCCGAGAATGGCCAGGTCAATATCTATAAGCAATTGAGCGTCAGGGTTGTTGGCCGGGGCGGTATGTTTTTTAGTTGCCAGAATTAAATTTCGCACCCGATTGGCGAAATTTTCCGGCAGTGAAATAGCGTTTATGGCTTTTACGGCAAGTTCAGCGCTTTTTTCTTCGTTGTCTTTTGCCGTGGCGTCATAAACCGCGTCATGATACCAAAGCGCGAATTCAATGGCATCAGAGTGCGGCGCAAGGTGCCGGGATATTCCTAATTCATCAAGGCAGTGGTCAATATGTCCAAGCGTATGGTAAGCGCGGTGAGGTTCGGCATAGCGTCGTATAAGATTTAGCCAGACATTGAGAGGGTCTCCTTTGGCGCCAACGCGCAACCAAAGGCGGTGCCATTGTCCCAAATTTTTAATAGGCATTTAGCGCCTCCGCTGTTTTTACTATTTTTAAAAGGCCTGATTAAGTAATTAAACTATACAATAATTTTATAACTTTTGCAACCGTGGTTGCTTTTTTGTGGTTTTAATAATAAATTAAAGTAATAAGCCCGGGTGGGCAGAAAAGTAGATATCTTCTTTTCTGCGGCAACAAAAGTTGTCGGGGCCGCCACCCGGCACCATTTTTTGATTAAGGCCCGCCGAGATATTAAGCCCGGGTGGTGGAATGGCAGACACGCACGACTCAAAATCGTGTGCCGAAAGGCATGGGAGTTCGACTCTCCCCCCGGGCATAAAATTAAAATCCGTCCCTTCGCAAGTATGCGGAGGGACGGATTTTAATTTTATGTATTTATACAACCACGCTCGAACCTATTTTAGCAAGAATTGCTGAACGAAACCAGTCGCTTCGCCCCGCCGCCGCTCGCTAACGCTCGCGTGCTAAGCAAAAAATTTTTCTCTGCATTTCTGATTTTGCGCGCGCCCGATTTTTTCTTCT